>JACNJS010000035.1:0-105647 GCA_014382445.1 Bacteroidota bacterium | reverse complement strand
ATGCTCGACGTTTTTGAGGCTGATAATGGAACAGCAAGGATGTACATGCTAAAGAACATTAAACAATGTGGTAAAACCGGAACTGTTCAAAATCCTCATGGAGATGACCATTCTATTTTTATAGCCTTTGCACCTTTAGAAAATCCAAAAATTGCCATGTCAGTAATTGTCGAAAACTCAGGTTTTGGATCAACATGGGCAGCTCCAATAGCCAGCCTTTTGATTGAAAAATATTTAACCGGTAAAACAATTCGGCCAAATTTAGAAGAGAGAATTATGAGTGGAAATTTAATTAATAAGAAGGAAAATAAATCAACAAGATTTTGAGAAGGCGCGAGAAAATATCAGGAAATATTGATTGGTTTACGGTAACTATTTACGCCCTACTAGTAACATTGGGTTGGCTAAGTATATTCACAGCCACGGCAGGTGATGATGTTACCTCTCTTTTCGACATAACCACACGTTATGGAAAACAATTGATATGGATAGGCCTTGCCGCAGTTCTTGCGCTGATAATACTTGTTATTGATGCTAAATTTTTTAGTACGTTTTCTTATTTCTTTTATTTTGGGTTGTTGTTGATATTAGTTGGGGTGCTGTTTTTTGGGAGTACTGTTGCAGGATCAAAATCATGGTTTAAGATTGGAGATATTGCCATTCAACCTGCCGAATTTGCAAAATTTGCAACGGCACTTGCTATGGCAAAATTTCTTAGCACTTTAAATATTGACATGAGAAAGCTTAAAACAAAGCTTTGGTCTCTTGCGATTTTGGCAGTACCAGCCATTTTAATACTCTTGCAAAATGATGCCGGTTCAGCACTGGTTTATTTTTCTTTTGTGATAGTACTTTTTCGCGAAGGTTTTTCGGGTTTAATATTAATTGTAGGAATAGTTATGATGGTACTATTTGTTGTAACCCTTTTATTTAGCGAATTATATGTTATTGGTGTTTTAATGGCTCTTTCATTTATTGTCTTCCTATTATTTAAAAGTCTGCGTAAGCATTGGAAATCAATATTAGGGATATTAATACTTTCAGCAGCTTTCGTTTTTAGTGTTAATTACGCATTTGAAAAGGTGCTTGAGCCTCATCAAAAAAAACGAATAAACGTACTTCTTGGAATTGAAGAAGATATTCAAGGTGCCGGCTACAATGTTAACCAATCGAAAATTGCTATAGGCTCTGGAGGATTTACAGGTAAAGGGTTTCGAAAAGGTGTGCTAACCCGGTATAATTTCGTTCCTGAACAAAGTACCGATTTTATTTTTTGTACAGTAGGTGAAGAGTGGGGGTTTTTAGGGGTAACAACAGTAATATTATTGTTTCTTGCTTTGTTGATTCGTATTGTTGTGCTAGCTGAGCGACAGCGCTCAAAGTTTAGCAGAATATACGGTTATGGTGTAGTGTCGGTATTGTTTTTTCACTTTGCTATTAATATAGGCATGACAATTGGGCTGGCCCCAGTTGTGGGCATTCCGTTGCCGTTTCTAAGCTACGGAGGTTCGTCATTATGGGCAACTACCGTATTACTTTTTATTTTTATTAAACAAGATGCAAATAGGCTGAATGTTTTGTAGTGAGGTGAACGTGGGTATTGGGTATAAAGGTATTGGGTATAAGGTATAAGGGTATAAAGTATAAGATTTCCCTTCCCTTCCCCCTATACCCTATTCCCCCTATTCCCTATACCTTATTCCCCCTATACCCTATTCCCCTAAACTCTATTCCCCAAAAAAAACATAACTTTGCCAACTGAAAATTTGAAAGTCATTTAATAACTAATTGAATATGAAACTTTACCCTATTGAAACTGGAAATTTAAAGTTAGACGGTGGCGCTATGTTTGGCGTTGTGCCAAAAGTAATGTGGCAAAAAGCATATCCTGCCGACGAAAATAATTTATGTAACTGGTCGATGCGTTGTTTGCTGTTTGTTGATGGCGACAGAAAAATATTGATCGATAATGGTATAGGAAATAAGCAGGATGAAAAATGGCTGACACATTATTATCTGAATGGTGATGACACTCTTGAGGCTTCGCTTGCTAAAGCAGGTGAATCACCTGAAAATATAACCGATGTTATTCTCACACATATGCACTTCGATCATTGCGGGGGTAGTGTTAAATGGAATTACGATAAATCGGGCTATGAACTTGCTTTCCCAAATGCTACATACTGGACCAGCCGAAAACAATATGACTGGGCGATTAATCCAAATCGCCGCGAAAAAGCTTCTTTCCTTAAAGAAAACATACTGCCAATCGAAGAAAGCGGCAAGCTTAATTTAATTGAAGATGAAGGTGAATTTATTCCCAATATCACATTTAAAATGTACAACGGACACACCGAAGGGCAAGTTATCCCACATATAAAAATAAACGGGAAAACAGTTGTCTTTATGGCCGACCTTCTTCCTGCAACTGCTCACATTCCCATGCCTTGGATTATGGCTTACGACACAAGGCCTTTGTTAACACTTAAAGATAAAGATCGATTTTTTGAAGATGCGTTAAAAAACAATTACATACTTTTTTTTGAACACGATTTATATAATGAAGCATGCACAATACACGATACGCCAAAGGGAGTAAGGGTTAAAAAATCAGGTAAATTAAGTGACTTTTTATAATGGCCAGGCATAACGAACTTGGTAAAAAGGGTGAGGAGATCGCAAAAAAATTGCTTTCCGACAAAGGTTATACTATTATCGATACTAATTGGCGTTTTGATAAAGACGAAATCGACATTGTTGCGAAAGATGGTGACGAACTGGTAATTGTTGAGGTAAAAACAAGAAGCACTGCCTACTACGGATTTCCTGAAGATGCTGTTGACTCACAAAAAGAAATCTTTCTGATACGAGCTACCGAAGCTTATCTTGAAGAAAAGAACCTTGATTTAGAGGCACGTTTCGATATTGTGGCAATAATCTTTAATAATAAAGAAACGAAAATTCATCACATTATTGATGCTTTTTATCCTGATTGATTATGGTAGTGCCTGAAAAACAAGCAGTGGAATATCCGACTGAAATAGAAATTTTTTCGTTACGCTTGGTTTAAATAACCTTTGTAACAGGTTTCTTTTTTGAGTTGTGAGAGCCAACACATCTATCTTACGAGATTTAATAAATTTTTCAATCCCCAGTTGTAGTTCATCACTTTCTAACAATCCACATTCAATGTTTGACTCTCCCAATACATCAAACAGAAATTTTCTTAATTCAAGCATTTGCAATTCATCTTCCTTTTTTACATCATTTTGTGCAACATGAACACAATATACTTTTGCATTAAACGGATGAGCAATTGAAGTTAATCTGCTTAATGCAGAAAAGTCGGTTTTGTCATAATCAGTAGCATATAATATCCGTTTAGGAGGTCTTACATTTTGCGTGTTATAACCCGATGGAATAGCAAGCACCGGAATCGGTGATTTGTCGATAATTTGTGAAGTGAAACTGCCAAAAGATTTAATTCCGTCGAGTTCACTACCTCGTGTTCCAATAATAATAAGCCCGGGGTTGTATTCTTCAGTTTCGAGTAATACAGCATTTAATGCATTTCCCTTTGCCATATCATAAGAAATATTTACACCAACTATTTTCATTTCTTTAATTTTTGTTTTTATTCTGTGTGTTAATGCCTGCAAACTTCTATCAGTTTCTTCTTCAATCTCCTTCATTATTTTATCAAAATCAGGATGATAGGCATACGACTCAAAATAGGTTTGGGGACTGCCGATGGGGTCAATGTAAGCATTAAAAAGTTTTATCTCGGCCTTTAAAAACGTAGCTACCATCAAAGCATAATGAATGGCATTTTCGGAATGGGGCGTAAAATCAACAGGCACTAAAATACGGCGAATGCTTTTCATGTAATTAACTGCGGGTTCTTTTTGCTCCCCATAGGCGTTTTTAAATTTCTTGTAAATGTCCATAGCATTTCTCGCATCCGATTCATTAATCTTCACCTTAACGCCTCCCCGGGCCTCTTTAATACGATTAATATTTGTCATGAAACATTCTATGCCGTTTTCTTCAAGCATTGCACACAGCAACTGTGCCCTCATGTATGTAAGCGTATCAAGTATTTGAATTCTTTCTGGCATGGTTAATCATTTAATAGAGTTTTGTAAATATACAATAAAAGGATTGATTATGCAAGTAAATTAATTGTTTTTTTGCATGTATTTAGATGTTGGCTATAAATGATTTGAGTACATCAAGAATATAAATATCAGGTTTTCGTCAAGTACAATCTCTTTATTCTGTTTAAAATTTAATCTGTAAAGGCAGAAACAAAAATCAATACTGATAAAATCTACAGTATCTTGAAAAGCATTAATTTTGTATTGTAAAAGCATAATTAAAAATCTGCATTATGAAAAAATATCTCATACTAACAATTATTGCATTTTTGTTAATTCAAACTCAAGTTATTTGCCAGATATCATTAATAAACACTTACAACGAGGCCGTATATGTTACTAACATTGAAGATGTTGGTTATAAATACTTTGGGGTAGATTTTGAGGCAAGCCAGTGTCTGATTTATAACCTGGATCATTCACTATGGAAATCCATTAATATTGATGTCGCTGCAAACAACTATATTGACGACGTAGCCTATGTTTCATCAAAATTATTTAATAACGATAATAATATTGAACTTTTGGTAGTTTTTTATGAATACATAATAACCAGCGATACAAGTGGTTATTACTATTATACAACAAAAGTTATAAACGAAAATGGAGTAACTTTTTTAGATGTCCCGGGTGGAGGTTATTCATCTATTTATAAAGTTGATGATGCTGAAGCTAATCTATTGGTATATGTTTATGATTTTTCCATAGTTCCATTTACCTCAGCCACTAACGTTTATAGTATTCCCGGAGTCCCATATTCAGTTAACGAAATCGAAGGGGGTATAAAATTAAAAAATGCTTTTCCTAATCCAGCAGTTAGCTTTATCACTATACCTTATGAGGTGAATCAGTCTTCAGGGGATGCTAGTATTTTAATTTACAATGAACTTGGAGTAGAAGTGTATCGAAAAAAAATAAATCCAGATGCAAATAATTACAGGTTGAATACGATGCTTTTTTCTAAAGGCGTATATTTCTATAATATTAAAACTGCGGGATATAAATCACCATCCCGAAAAATTATAATACAATAGAAATTATTTTTGCAATTCAATTTTCGGGGTGTAGCGCAGCCCGGTTAGCGCGCGTCGTTCGGGACGACGAGGTCGGAAGTTCGAATCTTCTCACCCCGACAAAGCAAAAGCATTGCACGTTGGTGCAGGGATTTTTTTATAGCCAAGCCCAAGCTCGCTTGAGATTTGGCGTATAAAAAAAAGACCAGAGACGCAAGCGGGACATTGCTTTTGGTTTTTTAAATTTCGAGTTTTTTCAATTGTCAATTGACTTTCGGGTGAAAGTATTGAAAGTGTGATAAAGCTTGCAACAGATTGAGCTGCACTGATGGAAGCTGCCTTATGGAGGCCTGCTCATGAAAGTGATAGTGATGAGGGCAATGTTGAATTAGTGAGTAAAAATTGCACTCTAAGGATTGTAAATTAAACTCGAACATTAATCCTCGCCCCACGTCTTTCGACAACGATCCTCGAACTTCAACCCTTTTACCCTTTCTCACTTATCCGTTTCAACCTGGAATGATCCAGTATCTTGAAATTCTTGCCTTCAAGTTTAATTATTCCGTCGTCATGGAATTTTTTCAGCATCCGGATGACAGTCTCCGAACTCATCCCCGATAAGCCGGCCAGGTCTTTTCTTGAAAGGGGTAACACAAACTCATTAGTTTTAAAAATGCGGTCTGACAAGCAGATCAGAATATCAGCCAGTCTGCCGTACGACTGTTTATGTGTAAGGCAAAAAAATCGACCATTGATCTGGACGCTGTTGTTGCTCATAATATCAATGATCTCTTTCGCAAATGCCGAATTCTGAGACAGAAGCTGTTTAAAATAGATGATATCCATCAGCTTGATCTCCGAATCGATATAGGCCATGGCAGAATATTGAAACTTGTCGTTCTCATCACTTAAGGAAGAAAGTCCAAGCATATTACCATCAGGTATAATTTTCAGAACAAGTGTGTCGAAACCATTGTCGATAAATACCTTTGCCAGACCATTCTCCATGTACATAACATGAGAAGCAAAACTGCCCTGCTTACATATGATCTCGCCCTTCTTGTATTTCACAATTACTGATTTCTCTGCCAGTATTTTTTGCTCTTCGTCCGACAACTTTTCAAAGCATCTGCATTTATGCGGACTGATCGTACATCCGGTGAACTGTTCAATGATTCCCATCGAGATTATTAATTCAGAAGTGCAAAAATACAACTTTATCTGAAATAAATGATCTGAATCAGGTTTATTTCTGTCGAAGGACAGTTGGGTTTGCTGCCTATGACAACTATTGTTTAGCTGTTAACAACTGGAAAAGCAGGACCTTTACGGCAACAAAAAGAACGATAAACAAATAACAATTATGAAACTACTTTTGAAGACAAACCTCCTGTGGATACAAGCTTTGCTCGCATTGCTTATCTTTGCCGGATGCTCCAAAACAACAACCAACGACGACCCTGATCTACCGTCGGTCGCTTCCTGCGAGGGGTGTCATACCAACTATGCCCACCTGCAAGCGGTATACACACCAGATACGGCTGCTCCTGCGGGAGGCTGTGGGGGTGATGCTCCACATTACGAACCATACGACCGGGTCTTCATGGGTGGAGACGGCTACCAGGCATTCAAAACATCTGGACACTACCAGATTGGTTGCATCAACTGTCATAATGGGGCCGACAATACTGATGATAAAAACCTGGCACATTCAGGTGACTTCATATCCCATCCTTCATTATACGCAAATGAAATGTGTGGATCTTGCCACCAGGATATTGTAGAAAATTTTTCAACCAGTTTACACAATGGTACCGGACAGAAGCGTAAGGTAGCCATACGTAGTGGTTTAGCTAATGCCGATGAGTTTGATCAACTTCCTGAGCACCAGATAGAAGGATACAATAGCAATTGTGCACAATGTCATGCAACCTGTGGCAGTTGCCATGTGGTTCGTCCAGTTATGGGCGGAGGCGGTTTGCTTAGCGGCCATTCATTTACCAAAACACCAGATATGCAAAGTGTATGTATTACCTGTCATGTTTCGCGAGGTGGGCATGCTTATCTTGGAGTCTCTCCCGGCACTCAACCCGATGTTCATTTAACTCAAGCAGGTTACAATTGCGTGGATTGTCATACATCAAGAGACCTTCATGGTGATGGGAACAAGGTGGAACAACGTTATGCATATGCCAATTTACCCCGCTGTGATGATTGCCATACAGGAATTGACGCCAGCAATATCTACCACACGATGCACGTAAACGATTTCAACTGCCAGGTTTGCCATTCCCAGGTTTACAACAACTGTGGAAGCTGTCACATTCATGGCGATGGAGCTCGCATCCCGTCCTATATGGATTTCAAGATTGCATCCAATCCAATTCCCGAAGTGGTACCCGGCTTTGATTTTACCCTTGTTCGGCGAACCCTGGCTGCTCCGGATAATTGGAAAGAGTACGGTGTGGAACAATATGCCAACTTTGAGGCATTCCCTACTTATAATTATACCTCTCCTCATAATCTGCTGAAGTGGACAGACCGGACACAAGTTACTAACGGAAAATCGTGTTCCTCAAACTGCCATATACGGAATGAGGGGGGCACATTAATAAATTCAGAACTATACCTCTTCCAGAATGACCTGCTCGATTGGGAGGTTGGCGCCACTACCAAGATCACGGTCGATGGCAAGTTACCGGCTTACTGGTTCAGATAATTAACAATATTATAAATTAGATAATTAATTAAATAACTAAAACAAAAATCACAGTAAAACTATGAAAAAATCAAATCTTTGGATCATTAGTATCCTGTTCGCTTTTCTCTTTGTTACTTCTTGTAATGAGAAAGAAGATCCGATACCCGTTGTTAACGAATCGGAAGTCCTGGCCGCATACTTGGAATCAACAAATTCACCCCTTTCAAAAGACTATGTGAACACCGATATGCCATCTATCACCAGTGCTACAGATGTTTTTACACTTAACCAAACTGGTCAGGTTTATATCATCGACATACGTTCCGCAACTGATTTTGCAACGGGTCACATTGCAAATGCACATAATGTAGCTCTTGGTGACATTCTAACGCACATCGAGGGCGTTGATCTTACCCCGTATCAAAAAGTGGTAATTGTATGTTACTCCGGACAAACTGCCGGTTTTGCGACCCTCCTTCTTCGGATTACGGGATATGATAAGGTCTTCTCAATGAAATGGGGTATGTGCTCCTGGAATGCTGATTTTGCAGGTGGCTGGGAGAGCGCTATTGGAAATACGTATGCCTCGCAATTTACAGCAGCAGCCACAGATAAGGGACCTATTGGCGACATGCCGGTATTATCGACAGGGCAAACAACCGGACAAGCAATCCTCAAAGCTAGAGTAGAAGCCCTCCTGGCTGAAGGATACACACCGGCCAAGGTTGCCAACAAAACGGTTTTTGATAACCTTGCAAGCTATTACATTATCAACTATTGGCCAGCTGATCAGTACACCGATCCTGGACATGTTCCCGGTGCTATGCAGTATACACCAAAAGCTTCAATAAAGCTATCGGTTGACTTGAAAACACTTCCAACGAATAAACCTATTGTTGCCTATTGCTATACCGGTCAAACGAGCTCTTTCCTAGCCGCTTATCTTCGTTTACTGGGATACGATGCCAAATCACTCCTTTATGGAGCTAACGGCATGATCTATGATATTATGGTAGCTAAAGGAATGACTGTCTTTAACAGCGCCCAGATTATGGGCTATGCCTACGTTCAATAATCTATCACATTTAACTGAAAAAGAGGCTGCCCGAAAGGACGGCCTTTTTTTTATGGGTGGGTAAATATATATTCGAATTGAAGTATTTGTAACTAATCATCGTCACAATCTAAAAATCAAGAAATAAATGAGATTTATTGTTAATGTTTCTCTGACAATTTCTTTAATAAGTAAAGTGCTTCAGCTATGTTCTCGTTATTTACTGCTTTAGTAATAGCATCAATGTCCGACCTTTTTGCCCCGTTTTCGGTAAGTTCGTCAATCAGGTCGAAAGCTTTCGGGTTTTTTAAATTCAAACATTCCATCAATTCCTTAATTAATTCTCTGATTGATTGCGGATCTTTTTCTATACTATGAGTCGTTTCCTGAAAATAATTTTGTAATGCTTCCCTAATTTCTTCAATGCTGGTTTCCAGTACAAGCAATTTTTTCTCAAAGCCAGGGACATCCTTATTAATAATAGCCAGTTCAACTTGTTGCGATAGTTTTGCAACCTTCACCGCTCCAATATTACCACTTTCACCTTTCAAAGTATGAATTTTTATTTGAGCCCGCTCAAATTCTCCCTGACGAATTAGTTGCCCCAGCTCTACACAGGTTTGTCCGTTAGTGGAAAGAAACTTTTTCAGCATTTTCATATAAAGATCCTTATTACCTCCAAACCTGCGAATTCCTGATTGTATATCCAAATCAGATATGACAATGTTCGATAGTTGACTTTCAAACATCTCAGTTAGCTCATAGTCATTATCTGCACTT
The DNA here is from genome assembly GCA_014382445.1 of Bacteroidota bacterium. GTDB lineage: Bacteria > Bacteroidota > Bacteroidia > Bacteroidales > F082. The sequence continues at coordinate 95,942 of JACNJS010000035.1, read as the reverse complement.
ACTAATTCAGGGCATAACCATTTCAATAGTTTGTCATATAGCAGATCCGGGTCTATTGGTTTTGTAATGATGTCGTTAATCCCGGAAAAATTGCACTTCGATTTTATACTGTCATCCATGGCATCAGCTGTGATGGCTATTATCGGAGTAGAAATGTTAAGGTTGCGGATTTGAGTAGAAGCGTTATAACCATCCATTACCGGCATGTGCAAATCCATCAAAATAATATCAAAGTGTGTTTCCATGACCTTCTGTAAAGCTATGGCTCCATTGTCGGCAACCTCAACCTTAACACCAACATTATTAACAAGTTCAAATACTACTTGCCGATTAATTTCATTGTCTTCAGCTAAGAGCATGCACTTGCCTGAAAGAGCCTTTTCAATCCTTTTTAAATGCACTTGTTTTGTGTCTCGCTGAGGCGACGATATTTTTTCCATCCCAAAAACCGAAAGAACTTTTTCCAGTACAACTGAAGGTATTGATGGCTTAGTAAGATAACCATCAATTCCGGTGATCTTTTGTTCAAAGATTGTTTTGCATTTTTCTGAATCTGAAATTAATATGGTTTTTAGGGTAGGGAGATTTGGGTTTTCCTGAATTAAGTTTATTACATCAATGCCGCTCATGCCATTTAATTCCAAGTCAATAAGCAACAGGTCATAGGATTTTTTTTCAAGTTGTTTCAACACCTCTTCGCTTGACGAAATTGCATCCGCATTTAACGAAAACGATTGTAATGTTGTTACGAGTGACTTCAGAGCGGACGTATTGTTGTCGCACACCAGCATTTCAAATTCTTTCAGTTCCTCAGGGATAATAATTTCCGGTGAAGACTTCTCTGGCTGTACACCAACTTTACAATCAAAGAAAAAAGTGGTGCCTACTCCTATTTTGCTTTCAAGCCATATGTGACCGTCCATCATCTCGATCAGTAACTTACTGATCGTAAGACCAAGTCCTGTGCCACCAAATTTTCTGGTTATTGAGCTGTCGGCTTGTTTAAATTCATCAAATAATAGTGGAATTTGATCTTCGCTTATTCCAATGCCTGTATCTACTACTGTTATTTTTAACCGGATTTCTTCTTCACTTATTTTTTCACTAATTTCAATATTTAACACTACTTCACCTGAAGGAGTAAATTTAATGGCATTGCTGCACAAATTAGTAAGTACCTGCCCAATTCGTAACGGGTCGCCAATTAATTTCCTTGGGACATCGCGATGGATGTTTATCACAAACTCCAGATTATTCTCACGCGCCAGCTGTGCATTGATAATTATAATAGAATTAAGGACAATTTCGATGTCGAAATTCACTGTTTCCAGTTCCATTTTCCCTGCTTCTATCTTAGAGAAATCAAGAATGTCGTTAATTAAACTAAGCAATGTAATTGCAGAACGGTCAATTTTTTGAAGATAATTTTCTTGTTTATTGTTTTCAGAAGTAACTAGCGCCAGATGTGTTAGACCCATGATGGCGTTTAAAGGCGTACGTATTTCATGGGATATTGTGGCAATAAACTGACTTTTTGCTACTGCTGCTTGTTCGGCCAAAGTAAGTGCAGTGTCGAGTTCTTTTGTTCGGTCAAATATTAAGTTTTCTAATATGTTTTTTTGCCTTTGAACGATATTTACCCGTGACCTAATTAATAACCATATTAAGAACACAAAGGCAATTACATATATAATAATGGCCCACCAGGCAAGCCACCATGGATACCGGATAACGAATGGATATTCAAGTGTTTTACTCCAACTACCTGATTTGCCAATAGCTCGCAACTGAAAAGTATAATGCCCGGGTGGGATATTGCCGTAGTCCGCCAAGTTATCGTTGGTAGGCAAACTCCATTCCTGATCAAAACCGAGCAATTTGTATTGATATTGGATTAGATGCGGAGCACTCCAATCGATGGCAGAAAAGTGAAAAGTGAGATGATTCATTTGGTAAGGCAGGTTTAAACCAATAGGATTGTGAGAAAATGGTGAAACATCTTTAAAGCGAATCCCTGATAAAGAATTCTTCTCATTATTTGACTTTAGCTTGTTAAATGTTATATTTTTATTGTTAATAATTAAGTCATTAATCTGAACGATTGGTGCTTCCTCATGAGTTTTAAAAGTGTTTAAATCCAGCATTGAAAGTACCTTATCGGTTCCCCACCATAAACGGTTCTTATTATCGTGAAATACTGCATTAGTATAAAAATCCAGACCTTTAAGTCCATCTTTTTTACCGTAATTGATCAATCTGGGTTCAAGTTCCAAAAAAGATACTATTCCAATGGGAAGGCTATCAGGTATTTTAATTTGGTTAAGCCCCCTAACAGTTCCTGCCCACACAGAATTATTGTCATCAGAAATCAACGAAAACACATAATTATTACTCAAACCATCTTCTGTGTTAAATGTCCTGAAGTAATGACCATTATAACAAGTTAATCCGCCACCATCTGTACCAAACCACATTGTCCCATTGTTATCCTGGGTTATCGTCCAAACACTATTGTTTCCTATCCCATGCTCATTTGTATATCGAAAAAGCGTGTCATTTTCAAAACGCGACACTCCACCATCCATCGTGCCAAACCAAAGAGCCCCGGCTTGATCTTCAAATATACATAACACATTGTTGCTGCCAAGCCCGCTTTTTTCCATCATTGTTACAAATTCATTACCATTGAATTTTGTAGCCCCTCCTTCTGTTCCAAACCATATATCGCCATTATTATCTTGCAAAACAGACCTTACAATGTTATTATTCAGACCATTTTCTGTGGAATAATTTGTAAACTTAAGTTTACCTGCTTCCAGACTTTTCCCATCCAGTTTACTTACACCGCCACCGTATGTCCCAAACCAGAAATTGTTTTGATTGTCCTGCATAATTGAAATCACAATGTTATTGGAGAGGCCGTGTTCAGTGGTTATGTTAGTATAAGTGTTTTTTGCCCCGGGATGTTTGGGTTCATCAAAAATCATCACACCCCCCTCAAAACTTCCAAACCATAACCTATTCCTGTTATCCTGGAAAACAGATAATATCAGGTTGTTGTTTAACCCTGTCTGTTTTGTAAAATGTGAAAAACTGTGTATGTTAAAATTTGAAACACCGCCACCGTCAGTTCCGATCCAAATATTTCCTGTTTCATCCTCAAATAACGTTCGCACATAATCATCACTTAACCCTTCATTAGTTGTATAATGTGAAAAAGTTTTCCCGTTGAACTGCGTGATTCCGTTACCGAATGTTCCAAACCACATATTTTCATCACTATCCTCAATAATTGATAAAATGACATCACTTCCCAAACCCTGTGAATAGCCATAATTAGTGAACGATTGCCCATTAAATTTTGATACCCCTCCTCCATTTGTACCAAACCAAATGTTTCCCTGGTGATCCTGTGTCATCGCAAGAATGATGTCTGATGCCATTCCGTCATTCTTTGTAAAAGTTACAAATTCTTTCCCGTTATATTTTGTAACTCCACTGCCGTTAGTTCCAAACCAAATATTGCCCTTATCATCTTCAAATAATGATAGCACAACATTATTAGCCAGTCCCTGGTCAATAGTATAAGTAGATATAGTTTTTCCATCGAATAACGAAACTCCATTAGTTGTTGCAACCCAAATGTTCCCTTTATTATCCTCAAGTAAGGTGAGTATGCTATTCGATTGAAGTCCCTGTTTTTTTGTATACCGGATAATTTTTTTTCCGTCAAAATAAACTACTCCACCAGCGAAAGTACCAATCCAAAGGTTATTTTTTTTATCCATTAGCAGCGAAAGGATCATATCGCTCGACAAACCGTTGTTTGTTTTATATTGAGTGAAAAAATGCCCATCGTATGATATCAATCCTCCTGTATGTGTGCCAAACCAAATATTTCCATGGTTATCTTTTACGATTGCCCTGATAAATGAATTAGGTAGCTCTTGGTCATCATTAAGTAAACGTATATCAAATATAGCATCGTCCTTATGCTTGAAAGGCAAAGCCTTTAAATGTTGTGGCTTTACAGCCGGCAAACTAATAGGTGGAAATATCGAATCGTTATGTTGAATCGTTATTAGTCCACTTTCAATAGCTATTTTTTCATAAATAGAAAGGCTGTCGTTGTGGATATTTATTGCCTGTGGAAGAGTGTAAATAATTGGTGGTTGGTACTCTTTGGGGGATTGATTTTTATGTTTGGAGGGAACTATTGTGATGATTTCCGGCTTTTTGCTTTTTACAGGTAAATCTCCTGCTAGTTTTTCCTTCTCGGTTTGCGGCAAGAACGAGGCACCGGGAGTTATCTCAATTATACCTTTAGCTTCAACTGCACCAGGTAATGGTGCCGAAATCTTTTCGGGGAGTTTAATGCCATCCCTTCCTGGGATTCTAATTAATAAAGAATCAGCGTGTACGTAAATTTTATGTGGGATTTTGTTTGTTGAAAGATTGGTTAGCAATTGAACATCATCTGTTTTTTGATGAATTTTGTTTTGCTTACATCCATGAACAAGAATTACCAAGCTTATAAGAATAGTAAAAGCTGGATTTAAGTACTTCATCAATGCCATATTTTTAAAAAACTGGGTTCATATTTAGTTAAATGATGATGTAAATATATACAATTGTTTTAAAACACTCTTTTGTAAATTGTTCCTTTGGTTTAAAGTTTAGTACGATTTAAGTTTGTGACTTAAACTACATTTAAGCAATCATATTACTAACCTATCTAAAATCGTCTTAATATAGACTTCACAGATTGAAGGTAACCTCCGCCAAATAAATTTACGTGAACCATTAGCGGATACAGGTTGCAATAATCAAGTCTTTCTTCCCAACCGCTTTCCAATGGATAGTGCCGATGATAGCTACTGTAAAATTGCCCATCGAAACCACCAAATAACTGCGACATACCCAAATCCATTTCGCGATGTCCATAATAAACAGCAGGATCGATAATTACAGGATCGCCATTATCATTTGTCATAAAGTTGCCGCTCCATAAATCGCCGTGTAATAAAGCGGGAGGTTCGTTGGGGAAAATATCATCGATCTTTGAGTAAAATCTATCAAATGCAAGTACAGTTTCTTTTCCTATACTGCCTGAATTTCGAGCCAATTTAACCTGCTTTTCTAGTCGCTCTTCTCTAAAAAAGTCACTCCAACTCTTATGATGGTTGTTACTCTGGTTAAGAGATCCAATATAATTATTATGGTTTAAACCAAAAAGATCATTTGAATGCTTATGAAGTTTGGCAAGCTTTTTTCCAAAATCTTCCCAATAGGAATGTGACATAATGCCTGTACTTATAAACTTCAAAATCAAAAAAGCCTCATCACCACTTTCGCCAAATCCTATAACTTCTGGAGTGTCAATTTCTTTTACCTTATGCAGAATCTTTATCCCTTCGGCCTCTTTTTCAAACATTTGCGGGTAACGAGAAATTGAGTTTTTCTTTATAAAAAAATTACCTGCATTAGTACTTATCTTGAAAGTTTTATTTATTGAGCCTCCTCCTACCGATGAAAAATCATTAATTTCAACATCTTTACCAACGAATTCGGTAAGCTTTCTTTCAATTTCACAATTCAAATTCATCTCATGTACTTTTACGTGAAATTACTGAAAACCTGTGAAAAAGGGATCTTTCTCTAATCAATAATCAAACTCCTTATTAGTATTTCGGCATTTTGAATATCAAAAATTAGAGTTTTCGCCGATATTGTTGCTCCGGAAATGGCCTGAATATCTTTTCCATAATTTAACGTTTGGCTACCATTAAAACCAAAAAATTGTTTTAACCACCCACGGCTCATTACCTGATGCCCGTGAGTTGCCCTATAATTATATACTTTAACATTTACCACATTACCAACTGAGTCGGTTAATAAAAAGTAATCAAAATACTCAAAATCAACAGCTATATCATCTGGATTAATAGAACATCCTCCAGCCCTGCATGTATTTACTCGACTGACATAAACATAACCCAGCGTTTGATTATTTGATTGTATTCTGAAAACCTCGGATTGCGAATTAGGCTCTACTACCACATCAACCGACTCCAATAAAAATTCCTGAAAACCCATTTTCTTTTTGATGGTCTTTTCAATTTTACTGAAAGGAATATTAATTTCGTTAGTATTAGTAAAACTAGCAGCCAACATACAAAAGGCAGTAATTGAGATTATTAAGATTACTTTTTTATTCATCGTTTTATTAGTTACAACCAGATTGCTATTCCCGCATTAAATACTTTACTGAAAACATCATCCTGTTCCGATTTATGTAGCTGAAAATCTGCCTTTAATGCTAATTCTGATAATGGTTTCCAGTTAATGCCGGCTGTTATTACTTGCCGGTTATAAGCAGTGTTTTTTAAAATACCTTCTTCAACAGTATTTTGAGTATTAAATGCAGAATATCTTACAAATGCTATTAATTCGCTTTTGAGTTTATTTACTTCCTGAAATACATTGTAACCAGCCTCAACATAATATCCATATATACTACTTCCAACATCGTTAGCAACATTATCTGAAGATGTAAAGTAATTATATTGTAATGTATTAGACAGGGTTGCATAATAAGTTTGAACGCTAAGTTGGATACCACGTTTCTGATAATGGGCATCAAATCCAAACATATTTACCTTTACTACAGACGAATCGGCCGTAATAAGTTCGTTATTATCCTCTTTGTCTAAATCTTTAAACAATGATGATTGTGTGTTACCCAAGTATGCTGATAAACCTAGGTTCAGCCCTAATACTCCGAAATACTCAATCCTACTAGCTAATACTGGGGTTCTTATAATAGACTTAGCTCCTTTTTGCCTGCCATTGCGTAAACCATCAGATCCGGAAAGTAGTGGTCTTCCATTAAAACTACTAAATCCATTCATCAAATATGATTGATATCTAATTGATAATTCGGGAATTGTACCTGTAATTCCGGCACCTATTTCACGCCATGTTGTAGGTGAAATATATTTATCAATTAATGGTCGTTCAACACTGTTAAACGTTGGTGGTTCGTGGTATTCATTAATAATACCCATTGGCACCAACATGAGTCCGCCTCTAATTTGAATGTATGTATTTACAGTATAATTAAGGAAGGCCTGTTCAATGTAAAACTCTGTAACGTGCTCAATTTCAAACTCAGTTATAAAGTTAAACTTACTATTAAATCGGTAACCAACCATAAGTATAATACGATGTACATCAAGGTTTCCATTTTGAATTTTATTATCACCAAATGGCTGATTATAATCAATTTGTCCATAACCACCAATCGTAAATTTTTTATCACTATACATAAGTTTTGATGCTGTATTTTCACGAAAACCTAAATCGTTTTGGGCTAATAATGATCCACCAAAATAAAGGAACATTATACTTAGAATGATATGTGTAACTCTTTTCATCTGTTTAATGGTATTGTGATATTAATTACAGCAAAAATAGATTGGCGATAATTTGCTAACAATACCCAGAAATGGGTATTTAATCATGTTAAATTGGAGAACTCGTTAATTGACAAATAGATTAATACCAAATGTGTTTCATAATATTACTGTATTTCAGATAAATACACTAATTAATTATTGGTAAGAATAAAAAGTATTAATATTATTGCAATGGTTTATGCATTATCTTCTGCAAACCATTCGGCATAAGAAGTAACAGTTTCGCGAAGTAACATGTACCTTAAATTAACGTCGGGAGGAAGTTTTTCAACTATTCTATTAGCAAAATCAGCAATCATAAGTTCGCTTGTGGGCTGATAATCTAGGAGTATAATTTTCTCAAAATTTTCACTAAGTTTTTCAATTAAATCTTTGGGCATACTGCTGTTTAAAACAAGTGCATGATCTAAAACATCAACAATTGTTTCTCTTACTATTTTCTTTAAATCGCCAAAATCCATAACCATTCCCAGTTTCGGGCTATTGATATCGCTTATAGGGTGACCCGAAATTGTTACCAGCAATTCATAAGAGTGGCCGTGAATGTTACGGCATGGACCGTCGTAGCCTTTAAGCGCATGGGCCATTTCAAATTTAAACTCCTTGGTAATTCTGATTGTTGGGTTCATTTTTAATTTGCTGTTTTTACAAATGTAATTTTTTTAGTAACCTGATTGAAATTATTAGTAATTGCCAGGAAATAAATTCCACTATTAAGTTTTCTGATATCTATATTCGATAATGTAGCTAATAAACTTCCGTTTGAAACCGGGTTCCCTAACATCGAATAAATAGAATAATATGAGTTAGCGGCGTGTGACATAGAAACGTAAAGTTGATTAGCTGCAGGATTAGGATAAACTGAGATTACTAAAGAGTTAGGTGAAAAAATATTACTTGGATCACTCCAAATGGCATCTACAAATTCAGGATGATCTATAAACGGGTTTCTATTATTCTGATATTGATAGTAGATTATATCATTCCTATTCATTTCAAAATCATCAGGAGGGTCTTGAGAGTTCCAAAGTATCAGCTGCGAAAGCTTTCCATGTTGAGGATTGGGGTATGTATTAACTGCATCAACAACTTCCAGATCAGGTACTCCATCACCTCCCTCGTAACGAGTTGCCATATAAAATATCATACGGGCCACATCACCTTTTACAGCATCACGGGGTTCAAACGAATCACCATCCTTAAAGCAACATGGAGCCTCCGGAACCGGACTTCCCCCAATATCGAAATCGAGATTCCCTCTGGAACTGTTTACTGAAACATCTGTCGGTCGTATATGATGTGCATCTGTACCGGCTGGTGGATCATTGCCGAAATCACCATGCGATTTAGCCCAAACATGCTCACGATTCCAGTCGTTGGGATCACCTCCAAATGTACTTTTGTCTTGTGAGCGACCCGTGTACAACAATATTACATTGTTACTGTTATCCGGATCTTCATCAGTGTTTTTAAGAATAAAATCACGTAGATCGTCATATGAAAATTCTATATGATCTTTAATAATGTTATGTAATGCCACTTTTAATTCATCTCCTGTTAGCCCTTGGGTATCATCATAATACCCGGCAGGTATCTGCGCAAGCACCGGATTGAGCAATATAATACTAACGAAAAATGACGTTATAAGCAGGTGCTTTTCAAAAGCCATAATTATAGAATAAAAAATGAAATATAAATTGCAGAGATGAGCATAATAATGCCACCAATGGCATAAAGTAATGAAGCAAAAGCCAGAGTTAGTTTCCGTGTTTTCATTGCAATACCCATAATAGAAACCACGACCGTTAGTGCAAATAATATTATTAAAGTATACTGCTCATCCACAGCAAGATAATAAAATAACAACCCGACTAAAAAAGTATTTATTGCTTGTGCGAGAGATGCAAGGGCAACATGTCCTATACTGTTAATTGAATATGTCCTTTCGCCTTTACGAATATTAAAAGTTTCCATAAGCATCCTGATACCTATAAGCAGAAAACCTATGAAAACAACTACGCTTTTAAACCCATCCATCAGATACATAAATGTGCTGCCAAGTTTTAATCCCAGCCAATATGTGAGTACCTGTGTTAGCGTCAAAACTATAACAAATAATAGTGATTTGGCCAGTTTAGCTGAAACATTTATACCTAAAGTTACTGGAAATACTTGAACAGATAAGAATATTATAATTAGTACAACAATAGTTGTCAGCATCCTAATAAATTTAAACTGCAAAAGTAATAATTACGCAGGAAATAGAATACATAAGTCGGAAGTCCTTATATAAAGACTCCCTTTCATCATTCATTATTCAAAATTCGATACTAAACCAGGTTAACTATTTTTTCCAGCCAATGCGCATCAACTTCATCAAAGCTGCCAGAGGTGGTGCTATCAACATCCAACACTCCAATAATTTCGTTATTGCTATTTTTAAGAGGGACAACTATTTCAGATAATGAACGTGAGTCGCAGGCAATATGTCCGGGAAATTCCCTTACATCATCCACAACAACAATATTCTTTTGGTTAATAGCCGACCAGCAAACTCCAGTATTGATGGCAAGATTTATACACGCTAATGATCCCTGATAAGGTCCAACCTGTAGTTTTCCATCCTGTAACAAATAAAAACCTGTCCAGAAAAAATATTCCATTTTATGGTGCAATACAGCAGCGATAGTTGCCATGTTTGATAATGGGTTATTGCTGCTTTTCTCAATAAGTTCTCTTATCTGAGTGTACAACCTTTGGTATCTTTTTTGTTTTTTATCAGTATTCATAATCCAGATGTTTGAGGACTGAAGTTAAAAACCAGCTCATCGTATTAAATTCTTTCAAGCTCCACCGTGAAATGCCTTAAAATAGGAGCTTCTTTTGTGATTCTGAATCCCTTTGTTATAGTCTTCCTTCTATCGAACACATTAATTAGAGATGCAGCAACATAATTCATGTGGTCGTTCGTATAAACCCGGCGAGGTATTGCAAGGCGCATTAGCTCAAGGTCGGGGTATCGGTTTAGTCCTGTTTCAAAATCCCGATCGGCCATGATGCTTCCGATTTCTACCCCCCTAACTCCTCCTTCAATATACAGTTCAACAGCAAGTGTTTGGGCAATAAACTCTTCTTTGGGAATATTTGGCAAAAACCGCTTTGCATCAACAAAAATAGCATGGCCACCAAAAGGATATTGTACAGGAACGCCTGCATCTTTAAGCAGCTGTCCTAAATATGCAACCTGGTTAATTCGTGTTTCAAGATAATCAAATTCAGTACCATCAAACAGACCCTGGGCGACTGCATTCATGTCTCTGCCCGACATACCACCATACGTAATAAATCCCTCAAAAAGTATATTATAAACGCTGGCTTTGTCAAAAATTTCCTTGTATTTAAACCCTATAAATCCGCCCATATTTACAATAGCATCTTTTTTACTGCTCATCGTCATTCCATCGGCATACGAAAACATTTCTTTAACAATGTCGCGGATACTTACATCTGAATAACCTTCCTCTCGTATTTTTATGAAATAGGCATTTTCAGCAAATCTGGCCGAATCGCAATATACAGGTATATCATATTTTTTGGCTATCGCCGAAACCTCTCTCATGTTTTTCAACGAAACAGGTTGCCCTCCTGATGAGTTACATGTTATGGTAATTATTATCAGGGGTATTTTTTCTTTTGAATTGTTTTCCAGAACATTTTCCAGCTTCTCTACATCAACATTTCCTTTAAAAGGATGATCAAGGGTTGTATCAAAAGCTTCATCTATGGTACAATCAACTGCATGCGCCTTTCTAAATTCAATATGCGCTTTTGTGGTATCAAAATGTGAATTGCCCGGGACAATATCACCTTCTTTGACTAAAGCAGAGAACAGCACATTTTCGGCAGCCCGACCCTGATGGGTTGGTAGAAAATAATCAAATCCCGTGATTTCTTTAATTGTGTCCTTAAGTTTGTAGTAAGAGGACGAGCCTGCATAGCCCTCGTCGCCCAGCATCATTTCCGACCATTGCCTGTCGCTCATGGCTCCGGTACCGGAATCGGTTAGCAAATCTATAAAAACCTGACTGGTTCGTAGACTAAACAAATTATATTTTACATCTGCTATCCATTTTTCTCGCTCTTCACGAGTCGTCCGGCGGATGGATTCCACCATTTTTATTCTATAAGATTCCGCAAAGGGTAATTTCATTACTTTGATTTTTCATTAATTATAAGGAAAACAAACTAAAAAATGCCTTAAGTAAATTTATGGCAAGGTGGGGTTTTCCAAAAAAGAATCTCTTTTTTTGATGTTCTTAAATAGTTTGCCTTGGATATTATTCAATAACAAGATCATCTCACTTTTTTTGTGCTTCAAAAATAGTAAAATTTACAAAATTCTCAAATTATTAAAATAATGTTGGATTAAGTAAACCACTATGGACTAAAAGTACCATAGGTTTATTGCACGCATGAAATTCGTTTTGAGATTACCTAATCATGGACGGAAGCCAGAAGTTAGAAGTCAGAAGTTGTTACTTAAGCTTCAAACTCCTGACTTCCGACTTGAAACAATGAAATTTAAAGAAACTGAAAGTCTTGCACTAAAAGTGCATACCAACCTGCCGGCAAAGGCAGGGTTTTAACTATAGAATGAGACCAATAAAGGATGGTAAGATCTAAAAACGTGCAAAGGGCATTCTATGCCACATTAAGAATACCGATTTTTTCTGCAATCGTGTATGGTCTTTGATATTTTTTTAGCTTCACTTTTATACCTTTCTCCATGCAAATGGGGCAATCAGTCATCTTAATGGGATAGATGTAATTACATTCATGGCAATGATAATAGCTTATTGGAGTAGAATTGTTTTTCTTTCCATATAAGTAAATCAACCCTGCAAGAGGAGTTAATAACAAGCTTATAAAAAATATTTTTAACACTTCTGTTTGTTTTTCAATACCCAAAACCGTTAGCACGAATGTAATAAGTATGTATATTGTGATTAGTATTATAAGCATTGATATTATTTTAATTAGTGCAAATATCTCTGCAAGAAAAGTGCCATTTTTCACAATCGGATGTAAATCAATCGTTTTTTTAAAACACGAAAGTACGATGCATATTTCCAGGAACGAAAATGGATACAAAACAGGTGAAATATACTACGAAACTGTAGAATTCGAATCAGGTACATTATAATCTGCAAGGTTTAATCTAATTCTTGAGGCTATCATTTCAATGGCAACTTTATTGTTCCCGCCCTGGGGAATAATTACATCAGCGTAAAGTTTAGTAGGCTCAATAAATTGCTGATGCATTGGTTTTACAAATTTCTCATAGTGAGTAAGGGCATCATTATAATTACGTCCCCGTTCCTGCACGTCTCTTCTAATGATACGCATAAGCCTGTCATCGCTATCGGTGTCAACAAAAAGTTTTATCTCCAATAAATCGCGTAATTTTTTGTTTGCCAGAATAAGAATCCCTTCCACAATTACAACTCTTTTAGGCTCAACCGGGATCGACTCTTTAGCACGAGCGCAGGTTACATACGAATATATGGGTTGATTAATAGTCTGTCCTGATTTTAACTTATTTATATCATCAATAAGCAGTTCAAATTCAATTGAATTGGGATGGTCGAAATTAATTTTTCGCTTCTCTTCGGTACTTAAATGACCATTGTCGAAATAATACGCGTCCTGAGGCAGGAAAGCCACAGTATTTTTAGGCAGAGACCGTATAATTTTATTTACGACGGTTGTTTTTCCGGAGCCGCTTCCTCCAGCGATACCAATAATTAACATAGGTTATTTTCGGACCAAAGTTAGAAAAATTAGCTAATCACTCGATATGTTTTTGTCTTCACAAAATTCCGTCAGCACTCCAAAAGTAGATTTTGGATGTAAAAAGGCAATATCAAGACCTTCAGCCCCTTTCCTTGGTTTTGCATCAATAAGCCTTATGCCTTTTTTATCAGCTTCTTCAAGCGATTTTTCTATATCATTTACGGCAAAAGCAATGTGATGAATTCCTTCACCGCGTTTTTCGATGAACTTGCCAATTGGCCCATTAGGGTGGGTGCTTCCCAGAAGTTCTATTTTGGTTTGGCCTATTTTGAAAAAGGCAGTTTTCACTTTTTGATCAGCAACATCTTCGATTGCGTAACAAGAAAGCCCCAAAGTGTTTTCATAGTATGCAATTGCCTCCTCCAGATTTTTAACAGCTATTCCAACGTGCTCAATATGTGACAGTTCCATTTTTTAATGTTTATTATAAATTAATTTAGAAAAATAGACAATTTTATTTGTAGTTATTTAATAATCAATGAATAATTTTTTAGTTCAGAATAAAGTCAAATAAGTTTTATTTTGATTTAAGTAAGTAATTGAATAATATTGTAGAAAATTTGATTCTATGAACCGTCTAGTTTTATTTATTGCGATAATTACCCACAGCTTGTTGTTACGAGGGCAGAGTTTTACTGATATTCAGGCAGGGCTAACAGGCGTTAGTGAAAGTGCCAGTAACTGGATTGATTATAATCAGGACGGTGCTATTGATATTTTTGTAACCGGCGACTTTTATAATAACACACGTCACGGGATAAGCACGAAACTCTATAAGAATATTAGAAATGATAGGTTTACCGAGACACATTCACCGGCCATTAATGTTTACAGGGGTGATTTTGACTGGGCAGATTATAATAATGATGGTGTAGAAGACCTGTTCATTATTGGCGAAACTTCCAACGGAAATCTTGTTTCATACCTTTATAGCAATAACAGGACCGCTAATTTTATGCGCGTCCCTACTTCAATTCCCGGATTTCGAGACGGTTCGGTAGAATGGGGCGATTATGACCGCGATGGTGATTATGATTTGCTAATTACGGGTTATACTAAAAATGGTCCTGCCAGTAAAATCTACCGCAACGATCGAAACAACAAATTTATGGATGTTAATGCCGATTTACCTGGAATTTCTTACGGTGTAGGTCGTTGGGCTGATTACGATAATGATGGAGATTTGGATATTATCATTAGTGGAAATGAGAGCTCGGGCAGAGTTATAACGAAGTTATTCAGAAATGACAATGGTATTTTCAATTTTGTAGATATTGGATTTACCGACTTAAAACTAGGAGACATTGCTTGGGGTGATTATGATAATGATGGTGATCTGGATTTTGCAATAATTGGTGAAACGCAATCGGGAAGATATGAAAGTAAATTATATTCTAATTTGGAGGAAGGAGTTTTTTCGCAGGCCTTACCAAATTTTATACCCGTAAGATCAGGATCTGTTGATTGGGGAGATATGGACCATGATGGTGATCTCGATCTGCTCCTTACCGGTGAAAGTAAATCAGGAGCCGTTTCAAAAGTTTATCGTAACGACAGGAATGGTTTTTTTACCGATATTAATGCCAATATTATTGGATTGTACATGAGTGATGGACATTGGGGTGATTATGATAACGATGGAGATTTGGATATTGTAATTTCCGGAATGTCAAATAATTATGAATTCATCTCAAGAGTTTACAGAAACGATGCCATGCGGACTGAAACGGTTAAAGAAGGCGATGATGGAGTAACTGATATTTGGAATATCACAGTTGTAGTAGAACCAAAGCCACGAAAAATTTATTACTATGTTTTTGCTTCATGTTATTGTGATATAAACGGGGAGGGGAAAAAGAATTATCATGCATTTTTCAGCCCGGTAAAAAAACAAACCGTTCAATATGAATTGCAACGAAAATTCAATAAGATAGTTAGAGAACATTTTCCAAATTGGGTTGAATTTGACCAGGCTAATATTATCGAGAACGGTTTTGAGACAATACAAAAAGCTTCCGAATCAAAACGGATAGCAATAAGAGAGTACGAGTCGAAGAATTTTGAAATTCATGAGATTAAGTGGTAGTTGATTGCTCACAGAGTTCTTCGAATTACATTTAACTATTTCTCCTTCCAATCACCGTTTTTTTTAATGATATTAATTAATTCATCAGTCGCCATTTCCTGGGGAACATTTTTAAGTATTATTTCATTACGCTTATAAATATGAACCTCTCCTTTTCCTACACCAACAAAACCGTAATGAGATCCGGCCATTTCTCCCGGCCCATTTACAGCACACCCCATAACAGCAATTTTAAGTCCGGGCAAATGTGATGTTTGCTTCTTCACTTCTTCCAGTTGTTGGATAACATTTATTGACGAGCGCCCACATGTAGGGCATGCAATATATTCTGTTTTGGTTATTCGCAAACCTAATACCTGAAGAATGTTCAGAGCAAGCTTTGCGAGGTTATCTGACGAAGTGGCACCTGAATTTTCAATCCAAATACCATCAACATTCTGGTTTAGAATAGTAACTGTAGCTTCAACAGCTGCTTTCATTATTAAGTCATCATATGATAAACCAGTATAATTGAACTTACTAACGTAAAATAACTCTTCATTGAATATATGTTGTTCTACAGTACATTTAGAATTTTGCGAAACCTCATTTTTCCTACCCAGCCGGCAAGCTGCTGTCATCCTTGAGCGTAGCGAAGGATATCTAAAGAGCTTATTTTCTACATCTTTAGATTCCTGCCAGTTCGGCAGGCGGGCTTCACTGCGTTCAGAATGACAAGTTTTTGTAGGTTTGACATAGGTCATATGCTGTTTTTCAACAGATAGATCAGAAAATGATGAATATCCCGATGTTATAACAACCGGAGGTACTACAAAAAATTTGCTTTTCGGAAAATTAATTATTTCAGGGGAAATTTCTTTTATTACGTTTTCCCGTTTCCCGAAAAATTCAACCAGCTTAAGTGCAACCGGTATTTCCTCAATTGGGTCTTCGGTAAGAGAAACACGAATAGTATCACCAATTCCATGTGCTAATAAATAACCAATTCCGGCTGCTGATTTTATTCTGCCCTCTTCATTGCAACCTGCTTCGGTTACACCAAGATGAATTGGATAACTTAGACCGGCTTCTGATAATCTTTCAACAAGTAGCATATTGGCTTCAATCATGGTAACAACATTACTTGCTTTGATTGATAGCACCAGGTTATGAAAATCATTTTTGTGGCAAACTTGCACAAACTCCATAATCGACTCCACCATCCCTCGGGCTGTATTGCCATATTTAAATAATATGCGCCCGGATAATGAACCATGATTTGCTCCTATTCTAATTGCTGTACCGCATTGTTTACAAATACTAAGCAGGGGGATTAGTTTTTTAGCAATCCTATTGACCTCATAATCATTATCCTGAAAACTATTTGATGAACCTGCCTCTGGCTTGTCAACATAATTACCGGGATTTATGCGCACTTTTTCTACAAAATGAGCAGCAACTTCTGCAACTTTAGGATTGAAATGCACATCTGCAATTAAAGGTATATCCACGCCAGCTTTTCGAAGCTCATTCTTAATATTTTTCAGATTGTCAGCTTCTTTGATGTTTTGGGTGGTAATTCTCACACAATCACACCCGGCCTCTGCCAAACTGATAACCTGCTCAACCGTGGCGGTTGTATCCATGGTATTTGTAGTTGTCATAGATTGAATACGAACAGGATTTTTCCCGCCAAGGGCAACATTGCCAATTTGCACTATTGAGGATCGGAAAGCCAATTTTTTAAAACTTAGTAAACAAATATCTATTTTTTGGAGATTTTCAAAAATAATATATTTAAGTACTCTATTAAATTTATTGTAAAAATACAACTCTTGATTTCAACATATCTATTGTAAATAAAGGAGTGTAATTATTGAATTTCTGTAAGAAGTGTGTAAACGAACTACTCTTTATGCATTACTAATACACATTTATTTGCATTTGTAATGCACATTAACCATCTTTGCAATAAAATATTATAATTATGATGTTAGAAAAACAAATCCGGGAAGTTTATCAATATCAAAAAGAGTATTTCAAAAATCTTTCTTTAGGATCCTCCAGAGCTTTACTTGCTGACGTGGATTTAAAAGATTACAATATTAAAATTATTTCAGGTATTAAGCAAAGTGGTAAAAGTACTTTATTAATGCAATTTCTAAATCAAGTAAGTACATTTAATTTTTTAAGTTTTGAGGATCCCAGATTGAGCAATTTCGAAGTAAGCGATTTCTTCAAGCTCGAGCAAATTTTTCAAGAAAATTACGGCTCAGATGTCTATTTTTTTGATGAAATACAAAATATAGATGGATGGGAGCAGTTTATTCGTTCACTTCACGACAAAAAGATAAAAGTAATAATATCAGGTTCTAATGCTTCATTGTTAAATACAGAATTCGGGACAACCCTAACTGACAGACAAATCTCTTATGAGCTTTACCCTTTTTCTTATAATGAATTTTTAACTAGTCAAAATAAAACCGAAGGCATTGACTCATTCGGTGAATTTTTAGAAATGGGGGGATTCCCGGAGTATCTGAAAACAAAAAACAGAAACATATTAGTTCGCTTGTTTAACGACATAGTTTATAGAGATATTATTGTAAGACATGGGTTGCGAAATGCCAAAGTAGTAAAAGAGCTTGTTATTTACCTTGCAACAAATATTGGTAAGGAGTTTTCTTTTAACAAATTGGCAAAAACATTTGAGATGGGATCGGTAAATACGGCGCTTTCTTATATATCCTATTTGGAGGATGCTTATTTATTTTTTACCGTACCCCGATTTAGTTATTCTCTAAAGCAACAAGCCAGGAATCCTAAAAAAATATATGGTGTTGATTCTGGTCTTGTTAGTAATTTATCCCTGTCGTTTTCGAATGACAAAGAACGTTTATTGGAGAATGTGGTTTTTATCGAGCTCAAGCGCAGAGGAAAAAACATTCTTTACTATAGAAATAAGGGTGAATGTGATTTTGTGGTTTCAAAAAACAAAAAGATTGAAAATATTATCCAGGTTTGTTTTGAACTAAACCATGATAATTTGCAACAAGAATTAAGTGGCCTTTATGAAGCCATGGATGAGCTTAATTCAGATTCAGGACTAATCTTAACCATGAATCAGGATGATAAGATTGTACAGGGTAATAAAACAATAATTGTTACACCTGTTTGGAAATGGATGTTGAATTACACACCGAGACCTTTGCAAAGCAAAAACCATTTCTTTTTTGATTAATTTATATTTCGTTTGATGGCAATTTTTTGAATTTTTGACTACACCTTTACTTTAACCAAAATAAAGTTTCTAATATCACAATTCAGGAATGTAGCATTAAAAGATGAGTGTATTAATATAATTGAATAGAAAGGCCAACATTCACAATTCCTTTGTAGCCATATCCAAATTCAACAGTACCTGCAATTGAATCACCGATTCTGACACCGATTGCATTAATTTGCCAGGCTATCCGGTTTATGCTACCAGAAACACTTGGACTGCCACTGTTGGATAATGGATTAAGCGTTTCACTCCCAAAAGAATAACCAATACCAAGTCCTGAATAAAGCTGTATTTTGTTCATATTCTGATAACGATACTGTCCATCAACAGCAATTGTTATAAACCTCCGATTCAACTCACCCTCATAATGGCCAACGTTATAAATATCTCCTGTCGTCTGGCAGTAGGCTGCTGAGATACCCCATAGCATAAGTTCGTTTTTTGAAACGCGCCTGTAACTGACGGAAACAACACCAGACCCTCTATAATTATCACGAACATAACGCCTATCAGGGAATTTTTCATTCAACATTGTTGAGTTTATATCCACAAACAGGTCGGTAGCTGGTAACCCGTAGCTTGCCATAATGTCGTGGTGTAAATAGCTCCGGTCGTATGTTTGGCTGACCAGGTTATTGGTGACAATAAATAATAAAAAGTAAATAAGGGTTCTTGACATTAATAATGATTTTGCTCAAAAATAGTTATTTTTGCGGCAACATAAAAGATAATAATATGAGTACAGAAACTACAGTAATTGAAACATTAGCAAAAGCCGGAAAACCATTAAAATCAGGTGAGATTGCAGAAATGACCGGCATTGACAAAAAAGATATTGACAAGGCAATAAAGTCGTTAAAAAAAGAAGAGAAGATATTCTCTCCTAAGAATTGCTTTTATGCAGTTAAATAGGTGCTATTAACGGCTCACAAGGGTAATCTTGCTGTCATTTTGAGAAGCTTTCTGCTTTGAACCTCTGCTAAAGCTTTGGCGAAACGTGGAAGGCAGATTGCGACGAAAAATCTACTGAGGAAAACCCATATTTCATGACCCAAAACTAGCGCAAGTCTGAAGCGCCGGTTTGCACGTTGGGACTTGTGCTTTAATGCAACAGTACTAAGCTTTTAGCACAAGTCCCTCCTCCCTGGCTTACCCGACAGACTTGCGTTAGTTCTGGGAATCTTTCCGCCTTGAACCTCTTCTAAAGCTTCGGTGACATATGGAAGGCGGATTGCGACGAAAAATCTCCTGAGTAAAACTCAATTTTTAAGAGAGCTTATTTAATAGCGTGAATGAAATAATAGCCCAAGGCCTGCCTACACACAAGGCTGGGCTGGAAGACTTGGACTAATAGGGGGGAGAGGTTTGGCTGATATAGAACTATTATTTTAGTACAGATCAAACTCAAAACCAGAACACAAAACCAACCAAAACCAGCAATAAAACTAGCGCAAGTCTGAAGCGCTGGTTCGCGCGTTGGGACTTGTGCTTTAATGCATTAGCTAAGCTTTAGCACAAGTCCCTCCACACCAGCTTACCCGACACAGACTTGCACTAGTTCTGGGTTTCTGTGCACGTCTAATCCTTCAAACAACGAACATAAAAACCATGATTGCCATTTGATTCTGTACGCATAATTTTATCTTGATAGCAATCAATATTTCTTGCCCAACCATATTCTGTAGAGGTCCATATTAAAGTTTGGGTTCCAAGGTTTTGATAACTCCCATTAACTTCACGATAACCACCTCCAAGAATTGAAAAACCATAAGTATTAATTCCATTTCCATTATAGCTCCATGTCCCATCCGACTTTAATATAAAACCAACATCAATTCCTCTCCAACCAGTATTATCCCATTCTGGATCACCTACACCGTATTGACTATCCACAGTCCCCTCCAATACTTTCCATTCATCATCACTCGGCAAATGCCATCCATCAGGACAAATTCCCTGCGTACCTTCTAATGTGGTATAATCCATCATTTCATCCCATTGGTATAAACCACCATATATTTCGCAATTTTCAGGATCATCATCATAGCAATACTTTTCTATATTACCATTATTGCTCATTCCCTGGTTTCCATCAATGCGGGTTCCTACATTAAGGTTTTCTTTCAACCAGCATTGGCCACCTATAAGAACTGTATTGTATGTTTGGCCCTCATAATAAACAGTAGGCGTTCCAGGGCAGGGTTCGCCTCCGCCGCCACCTGTAACTGTGAATGGGCCAATATAATTTGTCGGCAATGAACGGCATACATGATCAGAACTGTTTGTCCAAATAGCTTCGATTCTATAATAATATTCATTACCGGAACTTACGGCGTTATCCGTATAAGTAGTTGTACTTGCATATATCTCATCAATCTTATTGAAATTGCCTGTACTGTTCACACTCCTGTAAATGTAAAAATACTGTGCGTAACTATTGCCTGGATCGTCCCATTGAAGTGAAATATCACTTACATTCGCATTTCCTGTTAAATTTACTGGTGTTTTAGGAACAATGGCTTGTTCAAACTGGCCGGATTCACCATCGCCGTTAAAAGCAGTTACCTTATAGCAATAGTAGTTTGCCGGATCAATATTATTATCAGTTAAGAATTCCACGCCGGCTCCTGTCTGTCCCAACAAGCTATAGTTTGTGTTAAAACTGTTTACGGCTTTATATACTTTAAAACCATCCTCATTGGACGACATATCATTCCAATAAATACCTGTTCCGCTCTCCTCGGGCCAATAACCCTGCGAACACATTATGTGGTTCAATAGGGATACCTGTTCCACCTGT
Organism: Bacteroidota bacterium; assembly: GCA_014382445.1. GTDB lineage: Bacteria > Bacteroidota > Bacteroidia > Bacteroidales > F082. The sequence goes on along the minus strand of JACNJS010000035.1, from coordinate 74,460 downwards.
AACGTCAAATGTCCAAGTAGGCCCGGTTGAACTATTATCATGATCATCTTTCGCAACTATTTTCCACCAATAGGTTTCCCCCGCAATCAGATCATCAACCACAAGGGATTTATCGGGATGATCAGATTCATATAGTGGAGGAGGGTTGTTATTTCCGAAATAAATATCATAAACCATTGGGTCATTTTCAGGATCATCACAATTCCACTGAAGAACAATTACTGTGACATCTTGTGAGGAATTGTTTGGAGGGAAAATCAGGACTGGCTCTGTTGGTGCCTGATTACCCTGGGTAACAGAAACCTGCACTGAGGCATCATCTGTCATGCCTCCGGTATCTCTCACCCTAAGCTTTACGTTATAACTACCTGCCTGAGAATATTGGTGGGGCTCAGTCTTCACAGTGCTCCAGTCTGTGTCCCAGGTTCCATCGTCTTCCCAATCCCATATCACTTCCAAAGCAGATAATGGGTCTTCATTATCACTACAATAAGTTGCATTAAAGTTAAATATGGTTGATGTAGTTCCGGATGATGGATTTACTGAAAAAACTGCTTCTGGCGGAGTATTGTTTGTAGGTTCTTGCCAATAATCATCAACATAATTATTATCATTATCATCGTTTGAAATAATCATGTCAGCAAATTTTTTAGCTTTTTTACTATTGGAGAAAATGAATTGTTTTGACATACCTGCAAAGGGCATTTCTTCACTTTGGAATTGCCAGTTAACAAAAATATAATATTTTTTACTTGGATTTATTTGAAAGGACGCATCTTCTTCGAAATGAAAGATCAGAGGTTCTAACGAAAACCATTTTTCATAAAGGCCCCATTCTTCTTGAGGGAGGATTTCTGAGATGTAATAAGTGGTACCTGTATTAGCATTTGTGACAAAAGCTTTGTAATAATAATTACTTCCAATATTTTCATAACCACGTATTAGATCAATAGTATACCATTTTCGAAACATATTAGGCACACCTTTCTCAACCAGGGTAATAGTAATTCTAATTTTCTTTTTCCAGCTATTTCCATAGTAATCATCATCAATAATAGCAGACCAAACATTGGGTTCAAGTAAATGAGCAAGGTTATATGCAAATGTTGTTGGTATACCTCGTAATCCAAGTGGTTGATCATTATCTGAACGGCTTCCAATAATAAGTCTTGCTCCTATATGACCATTGATATTAAGCATTTCAAAAGCTGTGGAGATATTTTTTTTCCATCTTGTGTAGTATGAGAAGTGATCAGTTTCAGCGTAAATTATATTTGTGGACACATCAAATGACCTTGTACAAAGTTCTTCTATTATCAATGAATCAGGATCATAGTGAATAACTGCAACCTCAGCCGTATCAGAAGACTGGTCATATGGTATTCCTATTACAACTGGTTTATTAAATACTAATCCTTCGGGTTCAAATTTAATGAATCGCAAAGATGAGTCTTCTTCAATTCTAATATTTTCAGGAGCCAGAGATATTTTAATATTTTCTACAGTGGTTAAAGCTCCTTGAGGTATGTTGACTGAAACTCCATTTAACGGAGAACTTGGATCTTCAATTGTTACTGTACCTCCAATTGGGCCAATTTCACCTTCTCCATTTGTGTAAACTGGTGGTGTAGGCACATTGTTATCATCATTATCTTTTTTACATGATTCAATAACAAGCAAGGTAAATACTAAAATTGTAAATATTACCAATGAAATTAAAAATCTATGTATTTTCATTTTATATAATTATTAGTTAATTTATTTCAAAAATACAATCACTGATTATCTTATTCAACTATTTGATATTCTATTGTCCCAAACACAACAATCAGAGTACTAAAGCATTGTTTTAGGGTACGAAAGAGAAATATATTGATTGGAAAGGTATTTATTTATTAAATTTGTAACAGAATCTGCATCCATGATCCCGAAAATAAAAAATATCGTATTCAAAACCTGGTTCCTGGCACTGATAATAAGCATACCGGTTATTGTTCTCTTACCTCCTATCTTCAACAAATACCAGGTCAGAACAATTGAAGAAGGGCGCTTGCCACTTATTGATCACTTCAGGTATTTTCATTTCGATCTTGATCATGATGGTTATAGCGAGCAGGTAAGGTCGTACTATGATAATATTGAAGAAATACATACTGTTCGGGTCTTCAGGCCTGATGGTGGTATTATTGATCAATGGAACTTTGATGGCCATCCTCCTTATAATATTGATAGTGACATATTAGTAATTGGTGATTACGATAAAGACGGATTATCCGAGATATTTATATTCTGCGAATTAGGTGATACAATTATGTTGAATTGTATTGAACCCGGTGATACATTTTCTGAATTGAATTTCCGGAATAAGAAACTTTTTGTACTCAGCCGTGAATACAGTACACCTGACTATTCAATTCATGATCCCATTTTTGCAGATATAAATAATGATAATTACGAAGATATTATATTTACAACTCATTCAGGTTTTGCTAAATTCCCCAGAAATGTTTATATGATTGATCTGCATAATAACACTGTAATTTCCTCCGCGAAAATCGGAACCGGATTAGGCAGTTTATACCTTGCTGACCTTGATCAAGATAATAAATTTGAGATTACCGGTTTTACATGTGCAGCAGGTAATGTTCATGATTCAATGAAAATTCCATACAATGATTACAGCGCCTGGGTACTTGTATTCGATGATGACCTCTCCCTGCTTTTCGAACCCATTGAACGACCTGGTTTCAGAAGCGGTTTTGAAGTCTTTCCATTCATTAACAATAAAACAAATTATATTGTTGCTTACTATAACCATATTGGCCAAAACGATAATTATCCTGAATTGATGATCATCGATGGAAAAGGTGAAATAGTAAAAAATTACAATTTCCCAAAATCCGATAAAAAAAACAGAATGTTATTTCTTAATGAGACAAATAAAAAGCTCCTCTTTAATATTGTGGACACTGACGGCAAGATTATTTCTTTTAACAAAGACCTGGAAATTACAGGGATAAATGAGCTGGGACGAAAAATCTCTCCTGGTGTCTACCCAACTGACCTCAACAAGGATAGTAAACCTGAATTCCTTTTCACAACCAATAATAATGAATTGATAATCATATCCGATGATTTCAGTTATCAGGTACTGCTGTCCTTTGATTCACCAATTAATTTGCAAAACATGTCTCTTATTGATAATGGGTTGAAAAACAGGATATTCTATATTCATAATAATAAATTCTATTTTATCCTACAGTATCAATTCAATCCATTGTACTATTTGCGTTTTCCTGTTTATTTGGGCATATTTTGTGTTTTATGGCTTTTTATTTTGTTTGTCCGAAAGCTTCAACTCATCCAGATCCAAAAGCAAAACCAGATCAGAAGTCAAATTGTGAATTTGCAGTTAAAAAATTTCCGTAATCAAATGGATCCCCATTTCACATTCAATGTGTTTAACACAATGGCACATCAGTTCAAAAACGAAAGCCCCGAAAGTTATAATGCCTTCATGGAGTTTTCGAACCTGATTCGTAAAACCCTCATCTCTTCTGATAGTATTACCAGATCCATCGAAGATGAACTAAGTCAGCTTAAAAGTTATCTCGAGCTGGAAAAATTGCGATTTGCCGATAAAGTTCAATATACTATTCTGGTTGAAAAGGATGTCGATAAAAAAATACATATTCCTAAAATTATATTGCAAACCTATGTGGAAAATGCAATTAAACATGGTATCCAACATAAAACAGATGGCGGCACTGTAGTTATTCAGATAAAGAAGGACACTCATGCAGTTTTGTTTGAAATAACCGATGATGGCATTGGCAGACAAAAAGCAAAGGAGCTGGCAACCGACAGCACCGGTTTTGGTTTAAAAATAATGGATAATTACTTCCGCCTTTTTAATGAATATAACGTAAGTAAAATTAAGCACGAGATAATTGATCTGTACGATAAACATAATAATCCTGCAGGTACCAGAGTCAGAATTTTAATACCTTTGAATTTCAGTTATAAACTTAAAAAGCATGGAAAAGCATAAGTTAACGGCTATACTGGTTGATGACGAGCCGGAGGCTATTAGTTACTTGTGTGAATTATTGGAAGAACATAAGGAAATAGAGCTGCTTGCCTGTACTACCGACCCCAAAATAGCAATTGAAGAAATTAACAATTTAAAGCCAGATATTCTTTTTCTTGATGTTCAAATGCCTGGCAATACGGGGTTTGATATTATTAAGGCAGTAAGAAGTAACAGTTATAAACCTCATGTAATCTTCACTACGGCTTTTGAACAATATGCCATACGAGCCATTAAATATGCTGCTTTCGACTATTTGCTGAAACCGATAAATGCTTTTGAATTGGAAAATGCAATACGCAGAATTAGTAATTTGAAGGATAAGGAATCGAAGTCTGGGCAATTTGCTCGGTTATTCGATAAGATAAACAGCTCGCAACCGCTCAAATTTAATACCAGCACAGGTTTTATTGTCATCCATCCGTATGAAATTATTTATTTGGAAGCAAGCAGGAATTATTGTGAACTTTTTCTTATAAACAACCGTAAGGAGCTGGTAACAACCAATATGAGTCAGGTTAGCCGGATGCTTCCCTATAAATGTTTCTACAGGATCAGCCGTTCACATATTATCAACCTTGAGTTTTTGCAAAAAGTTGAACGAAGTAAAAAGGCATGTTACCTGCAAGCTGATGGTGAGTCAGTAATTTTATCTATTTCAAGAAGTGAGATACAGGAATTTGAGAAGATGTTTAGCACCTTATCATGCAAGTAATTAATGAACTACCTCGCCGCAAGCGGACGAGGTATCGGCAAAGGGTTTCTTTTTTAATACGCCCCAAGGGGCGGGGAATATGACCCAAGAGATCCTTCGCCTTTGCTCAGGATCAGTTCGGCTAATTAATTCCAGTTCACTATCGTTCCTGGAATCAAAGCCTCACTGATTTAATTTTATATTTTTGATGTATATTTGCATATTATAAATATATATCACAAATAATGACAACTTTTACCAGCACTTTACCCGATGAGCTTCTGAACAGGTTAAATGAAAAGGCCAAAAGTCTTGCAATGCCAAAAAACAAGATCATTGAAAAAGCATTAAAAATCTACTTAGATCAATTAACCCGTGCCGAATACGTAAGGTCTTATAAGCAGGCCGGTAGCGATGTTGACATATTTAGCATGGCAGAAGAAGGAATGGAAGATTATTTAAAACAGCTTGATTAATGCAACAACGTGAAATTTGGTTTGCCGACCTGAACCCTGTAATTGGAAGTGAACAAAGCGGACTTCGGCCAGTAGTTATAGTAAGCGGGAATATGCTTAATCAACTTCTTCCTATTGTAATTACCTGTCCGTTGACAACAAGGATTAAAAATTACAAAGGGAATATTGTACTTGATCCTGATGAGCGAAATGGCATATCACAAAAATCTGAAATCATGATTTTTCATATACGATCAATTTCCAAAAACCGTCTTGTAAAGAAAATCGGAAGCATTACAAAAGCAGAACTGATAATACTAAAACAAGGATTAAACGATATTTTAAGATACTGAGTTAAAGTTTTTCATTACTTTTGGCGTCGTGAAAGAAGTTATTAAAATAGGGAGGCTTAGGTGGCTGCACATCAACAATCCAACTGAAGAGGATTTTTATGAATTTGAGCATAAATTTCACTTTCACCGGTTAGATATTGAAGACTGTCGTCAAATAAACCAACGTCCAAAAATCGACATGTATGACGATTACTATTTTTTGATTCTTCATTTTCCTGTTTTCGACAGAAAAAACCTGTTTATTAAACCACGCGAGTTAAGAGTTTTTTGGGGAGAGGATTTTTTAATAACTGTAGGTAAAACTCATTGGATAGTTGATAAGATGTTTGAAGAGGCCAAGGAGCAGGAGAAAAATGGTATCGATTTTGAAATTGGCACATCCGATGCATTGTTATACACTATTCTTGAAAAACTGATGACCGAATCGGTATTTATTTTGCGGAAAATTGGCCTTGAGCTTGAACTAATAAACCGTGAACTGTTTAGTGGAAAGGCACGAAGAATTATTGAAAGGCTTTCGGTTACACGGAAAAATATTATTGCCATTAATACAATGTTCAAACCTCAACTTCGGGTGTTTAACAAGTTTGAGTCGGGCAAGGTTGAAGGTTTTGCTGTAAACATGGAGGATTACTGGGGCAATATTCTTGACTATTACGACAAAATGTGGGATTTGACCGAAGATTACGGCGAATTAATTGAGGGCTTGTCAACAACTTTCGACTCGATGCAGACCAACAAAACCAACGAGATAATGAAGACGCTTACCCTTATCTCCTCTATTATATTACCGCTTACCTTCCTCACCGGCCTTTATGGGATGAATGTGCTGTTACCTATGCAAAAGGATAATTTGGCATTTTGGATAATAATAGTAGTAATGTTCTCCATCGGTGGAGGGATGATCGCCTATTTCAGGAGAAGAAGGTGGCTATAGGCGTTCGTGTTTGCTTCAGTATTGTTGTAAATTGACTTAATTACTCAATGTCAAATTAACCTAAATAATCAGGTATTAGAAATTCATTAATTGCCTATTTCTTTTGAAAAATATTTTCCTGCCTTTGAATGGATTCCTTATGTATCAGGTTAAGTAATTTCTTTAAAAAACCTTCTTCGAGTCCCAGATGTGTGCCAATCGACATCCTGTCATTTATAATACCTGCCCACCGTTTCATTTGAAGGATTGTTATATCGTTTTCTTTTTTGTAATCACCAATTTCATCAACTATCTCCATGCGTTTGGCCAATATTTGAAGTAGCTCACCATCAAGCTTATCTATTTCGGTGCGAAGTTCTTCAAGTTTATGCTGGAAATTTATGTCGCCACTTTTAACTCTTATTACAAGCTTGTTAAGAAGATATTGCAGTTCGTCAGGTGTAATTTGCTGAGCAGCATCGGTAAAAGCATTTTCAGGGTCGTGATGGCTTTCAATCATCAATCCATCCATTTCAAGGTCTAAGGCTTTTTGGGCAATCGATTCTATAAGATCGGGGCGTCCACATATATGACTTGGGTCGACAACAATAGGAAGCATCGGCGCAATTCTCTTGAGCTCAATCGGAATTTCCCACATAGGCGCATTTCTAAAAGGTGATTTCTCGAAATAATGAAACCCGCGATGAATGGCAATCAGCTTGTTTATTCCGGCTGCATTTATTCGTTCGATGGCCCCAAGCCACAAATTAATATCGGGGTTTAGAGGGTTTTTAACCATAACCGGAATATCAACTCCCGTTAGTACTTCGGCAATAGCCTGTACCGAAAAAGGATTGCCAACCGTGCGGGCACCAATCCATAATATGTCAACATCATGTTTTAATGCTAATTCCACATGACTGCTGTCAGCAACCTCAACTGTTGTTAACAGGCCTGTTTCATTCTTTACCTGTTTTAACCAACTTAGTCCTACTTCACCAACACCATCAAAATCACCCGGCCGCGTTCGTGGTTTCCAAATACCTGCTCTAAATACATTTAATTGCTTTACAGAAGCAAGTTGTCGGGCAGTTTTTAACAGCTGTTCTTCACTTTCGGCACTACATGGCCCGGCAATTACCAAAGGTTTGCCACCGGTATCAATCCAGTCGTTAAGAGGTAGTATTTTTAGTTTTGGGCTCATATAGTACAGCTTCAACAGCTTCAACTTTTCCAGATCTAAAGATCTGGAAAAGTTAAGAAATTTTTAATTTTTTATAAGATTCATTTCGTCCAACAGATATCCTGCTCCAGCGTATTTATCTACAATGAAAAGGAAATAGCGAATATCGATGGATATATTCCGACAAACTTCAGGGTCGTACATTAAATCGCTCATAGTACCTTCCCAGCAACGATCGAAATTAACTCCAATAAGCTGGCCTTCGGCATTCAGCACAGGACTTCCCGAATTACCGCCCGTGGTATGGTTACTTGCTGCAAATCCAACATGTAAGGTACCATCTTTATCTGCGTAAGTACCGTAATCTTTGTTGTTGTACAATTCTCTTAGTCTGTCGGTTACAACATAATCATAAATATCAGGATCTTCCTTTTCCATTATCCCTTCCAGAGTAGTAAAGTGCTTGTAATAAACCGCATCTCTTGGTGAATACCCGTTAACTTTTCCGTATGAAACTCGCAAAGTAAAGTTTGCATCCGGATAAAATCGGGTATCCGGCTTCATCTCCATTTGTGCTTTCATGTAAATACGCTGCAAACTGTCGATGGCATTGTTAAGCACAATTCTTTTAGTTTCAAATTTTGTTTTGTAAAGAGCCTCCATTTCATAAGCCATTTTGTATGCAGGGTCGTTTTGGAGTTTTTTATATTTCTTTGGTTTATAATTGTTAAGAAATGAAATCAGTTTATCTTCTTTATCGAATATTGACTTCGAAAACACATAATCGGTATATGCCAGGTAATTATTATTGTACTTATCGTGGATTGCGGTGAAAAATTCAGGTTTAAATTCCGAACTCATATTTTGGTCGTACAATCGTAGCATTACAGCCATAACTTCTTCGTCAATAGGCTGATAATAATCCTTAAAAAATTCGGAAGCCTGGTTTTTCAGTTGGGCAATTTGTTTGTTGATAGCATCATCATTTTTAGGGTCGTTTTCACTTAACTCGATGAGTTTTTTATAAGAGTTTGCAAACTTCACAATTTCAATTGCCATTCCGGCTTCCATCAAATAGTCGGTAGCCAGATTTATCGGCGTAAGATCATTATATAGCCTTTTGAATTCGAGTAATAAATTTATGTATTGATTATTTCCTGACGAACCAGCCCAGTCGTGAAATTCCTTTTCAAAATTCTGTTTTGCCTCAATCCCTTTCATTCGTTTAACTCCACCTGTTTCACCTATCATTTTTTTCCAGTAGTTGGCAACGCGGGCATCTTTGGTAGCATATTGGATGCGAACCTTTGGGTAGGTGGATGAATATTTATTGAAAATTCCAAGTCTTTTTTCACGTAGCTCAATCTTCTTGGGGTTTTCTATTTCTGTAATCATCTCAACAGCATACGAAGGCAGATACTCATTTGTGCGTGCGGGGTAGCCAAATACAAAAGTAAAGTCGTTTTCTTCAACACCATCAAGTGATATCGTAAAATAATATTTTGGTTGATAAGGAACATTATCTTCAGAATATTCGGCCGGATTACCATCTTTATCAACATAAATTCTAAATAGTGAAAAATCGCCGGTATGGCGCGGCCACATCCAGTTGTCGGTATCGCCGCCAAATTTTCCAATGTTTGAAGGGGGCGCACCTACAAGGCGTATATCTTTAAAAACCTCAGTAATCATCATATAATATGCGTTTCCTTGAAAAAACGGTTTTATCGCAGCATTATACGTGGACTCCTTTTCGAAATTGGTGGTTACTCTTTGTATGTTGTCTTTAATGATAATTTGCCGTTCCTTCATAGTCATATTTTCATCAACACCTGCAAGAACACTGTCGGTAACCTTCTTCATCTCAATTAATAGTGTGGCGGTGAGGCCTGGGTTTGGAAGCTCTTCACTTTTGTTCATTGCCCAAAATCCATCAGTTAAATAATCGTGTTCAACAGTACTGTGCTTTTGAATATTTCCAAATCCACAATGGTGATTTGTAAGAAGTAGTCCATCTTTTGAAATAATCTCGCTTGTACAACCTCTTCCGAATAATAGTATTGCATCTTTCAGACTGCTATGATTAATTGAATAAATATCTTCGGCAGTTATTTTCATTCCCATTTCCTGCATTTCCTTTTCGTTCATTTGTTGCAGAAGCATTGGTATCCACATCCCTTCACCACCAATGAGTGTTGTTCTGAGGAAAACAGCAATCAACAAGATTAAAATCGTAGACTTAATTTTCATATTTATCTGTATTATAATAGGATGTCAAAAGTATTGAAAAAATTGGAAACAAGGGACAAGAAACAGGATTCAGGATTTGTTTTTATTTATAGTTTATCTTGATTCCTGAATTCATTAATCTTCTCTCTATTAATCTTAAACTTCAAACTTTCCCTATATTTGCAGCTACTTGAAAATTCATTGAAAATGACACAAGATCAAAAGGTATATAAACCAAAAAATCATATTCGTATTGTTACTGCTGCTTCGTTGTTCGATGGTCACGATGCTGCAATTAATGTTATGCGGAGGATTATCCAATCCTCGGGTGCCGAGGTTATTCATCTTGGCCATAACCGTTCGGTACACGAAATAGTAGATACTGCAATTCAGGAAGATGCACAAGCTATTGCCCTAACTTCATATCAGGGAGGGCACATGGAGTTTTTTAAATATATGTATGATATGCTTGCAGAAAAAGGTTGCGGGCACATTAAAATATTTGGCGGTGGCGGCGGAGTAATCCTTCCCGAAGAAATAAAAGAACTTCAGGAATATGGAATTAGCCGTATTTACTCTCCTGATGATGGTATGGAAATGGGCTTGCAAGGCATGATAAACGACCTGTTGAAAAAATCTGATTTCCCTACCGGGAAAAATCTAAATGTTGATTTTAACGCTATACAAAATCGTGATTATGCTGCCATTGCACAATTGATATCTGCGGCCGAAAATAATCCTAAACAAACAACTCTGGTAATAAAAAAGCTATCGAATAAAATTAATGGAAACAAAGCCCCGGTACTTGGTATTACAGGAACAGGAGGATCAGGAAAATCGTCGTTGGTTGATGAAATAGTACGACGATTTTTATCCGACTTTCCCAACAAAACGATTGCTATTATCTCTGTTGACCCATCAAAAAGAAAATCAGGCGGTGCTTTGCTGGGCGACCGTATCCGCATGAATGCTATCGATAATCCGCGCGTTTATATGCGATCGCTTGCAACCAGGGAGTCGAATCTTAGCATTTCCAAATATGTTAAAGATGCCGCTACCATTGCTCAGGCAGCCGGATTCGACCTTATAATTCTCGAAACTTCAGGCATCGGGCAGTCGGATACTGCTATTATCGACCATAGCGATATATCATTCTATGTAATGACGCCCGAATACGGTGCCGCCAGTCAGCTTGAAAAAATCGATATGCTCGATTATGCCGACATTATTGCCTTAAATAAATCGGACAAACGTGGCGCTTTGGACGCATTACGGGATGTTAAAAAGCAATATCAGCGAAATAATATGCTATTTGATGTTGATACGAACCAGCTTCCAATTTATGGAACAGTAGCATCACAGTTTAACGATCCCGGAGTTAATGAATTATATGCCAACCTTTTAAAAATAATTAACAACAAAACCGGAGCTGATTTTATTCTTGCCGAAGAAACATTTTCACCTAGTCCGGATAAAATTTATATTATCCCGCCAGCGAGGGTAAGATATTTATCCGAGATCGCCGAAACCATAAGGAAATACAATAGTCGTGTTAAAAGCCAAAGTGCGATTGCACAAAAACTTTTTAGCCTTAACCAATCGATAAACATTGTAAAAGAAACAGGTAAAAAAAAGGAAGTCATTACCCTACAGGAAATTTATGATAATACCTTAAAAGAACTTGACCCGCGTAATAAAGAAATACTTGATACCTGGGAAGCAAAAAAGAAAATGTATGAAGGTGATTTCTACAGTTTTCAAGTAAGAAATAAGGAATTCAAAATTGCTACAAACACCGAATCACTTTCACATTTAAAAATACCTAAGGTATGTTTGCCAAGATACCAAAGCTGGGGCGAAATACTCAATTGGGTATTGAGTGAAAACGTACCCGGTGAGTTTCCGTTTGCAGCAGGTGTTTTCCCGTTTAAGCGCGAGGGCGAAGACCCAACCCGTATGTTTGCCGGCGAAGGTGGCCCCGAGCGTACCAACAGAAGGTTTCATTACGTATCGCGTGGGCTTGCCGCTAAACGGCTGTCGACAGCCTTCGATTCGGTTACCCTTTATGGAGAAGACCCGGATATGAGGCCTGATATTTATGGAAAAATTGGTAATTCAGGGGTAAGCATTTCGTGCCTTGATGATGGCAAAAAACTCTACTCAGGGTATAATCTGGCCGATCCAATGACTTCTGTTTCGATGACTATTAACGGCCCAGCCCCTACTATGGTCAGCTATTTTATGAATGCTGCCATCGACCAGCAATGCGAGATTTACATTAAGGAAAACGGACTGGAAAAAGAAGTAAAGAAGACTATTGAAAAAATATACGAAAAGAAAGGTACGGAAAGGCCATCTTATCAGGGTGAAATACCTGATGGAAATGATGGATTAGGGCTAATGCTTCTTGGCGTAACCGGAGACATGGTACTGCCTGCTAACGTTTACTCAAAAATTAAAAAGGAAACACTTTCACAAGTCAGGGGAACTATACAAGCCGACATACTAAAAGAAGACCAGGCGCAAAATACATGTATTTTTTCAACCGATTTTTCGCTGAAACTGATGGGTGATATTCAGGAATATTTCATCAATAATTATGTTCAGAATTTTTACAGTGTGTCCATTTCGGGATATCATATTGCCGAAGCAGGAGCCAATCCAATTAGTCAGCTTGCATTTACACTTTCCAACGGATTTACATATGTTGAGTATTATCTGTCGAGAGGGATGGACATAAATAAGTTTGCGCCAAACCTTAGTTTCTTTTTCTCAAATGGCGAAGACCCCGAATATGCAGTTATAGGAAGGGTAGCAAGATTGATTTGGGCTAAAGCCATGAAATTAAAATACGGTGCTAACGAACGCTCACAAAAGTTAAAGTATCATATTCAAACATCAGGTCGCTCACTTCACGCACAGGAAATTGACTTTAACGATATCCGCACAACTTTACAGGCATTATATGCAATTTACGACAATTGTAACTCACTTCATACCAATGCTTATGATGAGGCAATTACTACACCTACCGAAGAATCGGTAAGACGAGCCATTGCCATTCAGATGATAATAAATCACGAACTGGGTATGGCAAAAAACCAAAATCCATTACAGGGATCGTTTATTATTGAGGAGCTAACCGAGCTTGTTGAAGAAGCAATATTAAGCGAAATGGATCGCCTCACCGAACGAGGTGGAGTACTTGGATCAATGGAAACTATGTACCAGAGAGGAAAGATACAGGAAGAAAGTCTTTATTACGAAAACCTGAAACATTCAGGAGAGATGCCAATTATTGGCGTTAATACGTTTTTAGGCATCACCGGTTCAAAAACTGTAGTTCCCGGCGAAGTTATCCGTGCAACGGAAAAGGAAAAACAATATCAGATAAATATGCTTGATCAGCTTCACAATACCTGGCATGAGGAGGCGAAGGAAGCATTGCAAAAACTAAAGATATGTGCAATTAACAATGAAAATGTTTTTGAAGCACTTATGGATGCAGCCAAATTCTCTTCAATCGGGCAGATAACAGATGCGCTGTTTGAGGTAGGAGGACAGTATAGAAGGAATATGTAACAATGAAAGTTGTCGGGTTGTCGGGTTTTCCGCAGCTTGACAACAATGATAACTTGCTTCGTCGGCAGGCAAGTAACAACAACTTGACAACAACGATAACCTGCCTTGCCGGCAGGCAGGCAATGACAACCACGACAACAACACCATCTTTAAAATAACTCCCATGATTAATAAAAACATACTTATAATTTATCCGGAGGTAGGGGTAACGAAGATTGCCGTTTACCGGAGTGCGGAGCCAATATTCTTAAAAACCATTCTTCATTCTGAGGAGGATATTCGGTCGTTTAAACACTTTATCGATCAAATCGATTTCAGGTTAAACAGCATCCTTAAGGAGCTGACTACTAATAATATTAAACTTGATAATATTGAAATAGTTATGGGCCGGAGTGGCCTTATTAAACCGGTTAAGCAAGGTGTTTATGAGATTACACCCATGATGGTTGAAGACCTGAAAAAAGGAGTAATGGGTATTCATGCAACAAATCTGGGAGGATTGCTTGCTTTTAGTATGGCCCAAAAACTTGGCAAAAAAGCATATATGGCAAACCCTGTTGTAGTTGATGAGCTGTCGGATGTTGCCCGAATTACAGGCCACCCCCGATTTAAGCGCAAGTCGATTTTTCACGCACTTAATCACAAGTTTGTTTCAAATCAATATGCCAGGTCGGTTCATAAAAAATACGAAGATCTTAACCTTATTGTTTGTCATATTGGCACAGGAGGCATCTCAATAGGTGCACATGAAAAAGGAAAGGTTGTAGATGTTAATCAGGCGTTTAATGGTGGCGGCCCATTTTCAATAACGCGTACAGGCACTTTGCCCATGGGACAGCTTGTTGAATTATGCTTTAGTGGTGAATTAACGAAAGATGAGGTGATGGAAATGATCACTGCAAAAGGAGGGTACTATGCGTATTTGAGCACATCAAGCATTTCGAAGATAAACCAACGAATTGCTGATGGCGACGAAGAAGCTATGGCAATTTCTTATGCTCTTTCGTACCAGGTATCAAAAGAAATAGCATCGCATTATGCAACACTAAAAGGTGAAGTTGATTGTATTATCCTTACGGGGATAATTTTTGATAGTGAGCAATTCCTGACAAATGTAAAATCACGAGTTGGAGGGCTTGCTCCTATTGCTCTTTATCCTTCAGTAAACGACTTCGCCGCACTGGCATCATTCGGCATGATGGTGCTTAAAAATGAAATTGAAGTGAGCAAATATTAGAAGCGTGGCATACTTAGGATAACTGAATTATAATGTATCTAAGCCATCAATAAACATTGTTAACCAATTATTTATCGGCCTTTTCGCAACCAGCGGGGAACTGAAAATTCAAATTTTTTATTCAGTTTTACGCCGTTTTCATTAACCATCCTGATATCCTCAATCGAATAAAAGGCATTAGGGTTGAACCTGTTAATGATTTCAATTATTTTGCTATTTTCACTCCGTTTCACAACTGAATAAATTACATCGACTATTCCATTTTTGCCTAAAGCCTCAATTGAAGTAACTCCATAACCACTTTCACTCAAACTGAGTATTAACGATGATGCATCTTTTTGCGTGATAATCCGAAACATTTGAATTCCAAGAGCTAGTTTTTGTTCAATTATCAAACCAACGTAGTTCCCTGTAGCGAAGCCGGCAGCATAGGCAATGAAACAACTAATGTTATCCAGGTTTTGCATTATTCGGGTAATGGCAATTAACCATATTAATATCTCAAAAAACCCCAGAATGGTTGCTATCAGTTTGTTGCCTTTTGAAATAAACACTATACGGAGGGTGTCCAGTGAAACATCAATTACGCGAGAACAAAATATAAGTAATGGCAAAATCACATAAGTGAACCAAAAAGAAAAATCAGCTGATAAATCCATATAAATAATTAGTAACTAATTAGTGTGCTATAATAAATTGTATTGTGCTCAATGTGAGTGATATCAGTTATTTAACCGCAAAGTTTGCTATGTCAAACGCTGATTAGTTATAATAATTATAAAAACCTGAGAAAAAAGCCTTTGCATTTTTGCCTAATACTTGAGTCTTATATCCTCCTTCCTGCATAAACAGCGTAGGCAGCGCCAGTGAACCAATTGTACGGCCATTATTAAAAAAGTCACTGGTCAACAACGACCATGTACCTGTCGGGTCACCTTTTGAAGTATCGAAACCCAGCGAAACAATCAGAAAATCGGGGTTAAACTTTTTTAATCGAGATATTGCTTTAAGTAATGTATTACTATATATCTCCGGTGTAATTGTTTCGGGCAGGGCAAAGTTCACATTGTACCCCAATCCATCCCCTTCGCCTTTTTCAATCTCAAATCCCGAAAAATACGGATAAGCAAAACTTGGATGACCGTGAATTGATATTGTTAGAACATCAGCCCGGTCATAAAAAATTTGCTGCTGCCCGTTACCATGGTGATAATCCAAGTCAAGGATTGCAACCTTTCCATAACGCGTAAGATAGTTGGCTGCAATGGCACTATTGTTAAAATAGCAAAACCCGCCAAATACACTTTTTTCGGCATGATGTCCCGGAGGCCTGGTCAGTACATATGCAGCTTTTGTTCCCTGTAACAAAGCATCGGCAGCAGTCAGGGCGCAGTTAACTCCCCATCTTGCAGCCAGATATGCATTTTTATTAAGTGGCGTAAAGGTGTCAATGCAATAATACCCCGCACGGACACTAAGATCCTTTGGTGGTTTTGCATTATTGCGAATAGGAAAAACATATGGATAAACTGACTTGTCGGCAGCAATATTTTGAATTACGTTTTTAAAATAATTGAAATATTTAGTGTCGTGAACATCGGTTATAAAATGATCAGGATATTTCTGAGCCTCATGCTGGTTAAATATTTCAAGTGGAAGAATTTCGTTTAATATATGCTTTATTCTAACGGGAGCTTCCACATAGCCTCTATCCTTAATATGATGAATGTCGTGTTTATCGTTAACAAAGAGAAAAATATTATGCTTTCCTGTGAATTGAATTTTTTGCAATTCGCTTTTCTTTTTATGATATTTAAAAGGTCGTAATTTAATCGGATTGTCTTTAATACTCTCTATTACTTCTCTTATGTAAGTATCGGGGCAATAATCCCCATATTTACGATATAAAATTGCCTCAACAACCTTTTTTAAATAATCAGCCGATATAGTTTTATCACCTCCCAGGTTATCATATACCAGATAAGGAGGGTCATCATCACCTTCATTTACAGTGGTTTCGTATTTGGTATTAATTATTGGGCGGGCATTAAACTTTTCATAAAAAGCAAGTCGTTTTTTATTTTGTTTCAGAATTTCCGGGTCATGGCTGAGTTGCGAATCATCGGGAAGGCATTCCATAAATATCCCACTTGCATCCACCGACCTCACTTCTTCCCTAACCCTTTCGTATAATGCACTTCCTACACCCGACTGTCCTTTACCGGGCACTACAGCAATATAATCCAAATAATAAAACTGCAGATCGGGCATATGCAAAAGGAGGGCAAACCCTTTTATATTTTCGTTATAATTATCCGCCACAAAAAGCATTGCGTGGAATCGATATTTAAGCGGGTCAATTAACTGATCACTTATAATGTCAATTTTTTCTTTCTGAATATCATTAAATTGCTTATCTATTAGGTTTTTAACCTGTTGAATAGCCCTTGTATTTACTTGTAAGTATGGATTTGATATTTTTCGAATTCTGAACATTTGTTATTTCTAAGTTTTTTTTTAACGAAAAAAACAAGGTCGTCACCTTTATCATAATAATCATCAAATCGAGCCTTAATCCGATAGTCGTTCGATTTGTAAAACGCCCGGGTGGGAATGTACTGCTCCCGGGATGATGTTTCGACATAAATGCCTGTTCCTCCCTGCATAAAAATCTCTTTTTCGGTTTCTTGCAACAACACCTTTCCTAAACTACGATTTCTAAAATCGTCGTGTACTGCAATCCAATACATTGCGAAACTACTTACAGTTCCTGGAATTTTACCATAGCATGTATAACCCAGTACAATATTATTGCTTTCCATAAAGATAAATTGATAGCCGCTGTCAAGGCCCTTTAAAAGAAATTCGTCAACAAGTTCAACGGCAATATCAATTTCCTCCGGATTAAAGAAGTTGGTTGAGGCAACAATATTACGTACGGTTTCAGAATCGGACTTAATAACTTTGTTCCGATAACAAATTTTTGTTATTTCCATGAATCTTCAATAATTCGATTAATAACTTCTGAAAACGAATATCCTGCTTCTTGAGTGGCAGCATAAAAACCTGCATCAGCCGACAAACATGGGTTTGCATTTATTTCCAGAATCATAGGATTTCCGTTTTCATCTACTCGAAAATCAACTCGTGCATATCCGTTAAGTCCAAACAAATGCCAGCAGTCCAAACAAATTTGTTTAAGCTTTTGAGCTAATTCAGGATCTGATTTTTCAAGCCCAAAAACCCTGTTTGTATTATTATATTCAAATGAGGACTCATCCCATTTAGCATTGTAACCAATAATTTTTGGTTTTCCTTTGGGAAAGTTTTCAAAAACTATTTCCGGAATCGGAAGTACCTCCGGACCGTTTGAGCCTGCTAATACTGAGATATTAAATTCACGACCGGAAATAAACTCCTCAAAAAAATACTTCAAAGCAATATGATTATCTAAAAACTTCTGAATTTTTTGGAGGTCACCGGAGAGAATGTTCTCATCCGAAATTCCAACTGACGCATCTTCCCAAACCGGTTTGGCAATATAATGTAAAGATGGATTAAATTTCTCAGTGGTTATATCACAAATTTGCTGAGGAGTTGGCAATCCGGCAGCAAAAAGCATTTTTTTAGTGAGGGTTTTATTGCTGGTGATATACATGCTTTCGGAACGGCAACCTGTAAACGGAATTTGTAAATGCTCCAGTATTGAAGGGGCAAAATAAATCAGCTTTCCGTCTTTATCAAGGCTTTCAACCAGATTGAAAACAAACGTTGGTTTTTTAAGGAGTAATTGTTCACTTGTTTCTGCCATATTGAGATCCATAAATAATCGTTCTGTTTCCCATCCCAATTCCTCAAGCGCTCTTTCAACGACCACAGCTTCATCCAACACATCCAGTTCGTCTTCTGTCGGGGTGGGTGATAATGCATTTATCAAAATGACAACTTTTTTCATGGTTCAGCTTTAAAATTCATGTCGTTAACCGTTGTTTTAATCCTTACCTTCTTTATGGCCGAATTCATGATCATTCTCATAAGTTCCAAATAAGGAATTCCATTCAAATGGCAGAGAATTGGTAAGTCGGAATGTTCAGGATGTAATCCTGCCAAAGGGTTAATTTCTAAAAAGTTAGGATTACCATTCTCGTCCATGCGAATATCAACCCGTCCGCCATCTTCACAATCCAGTAATTTGTAAGCCTCCAAGGCTAACGCTTCGCAGGCATCCTTTTCAATCCCCAATACGGGTTTGTACTCAATAAGCGTTTCACATTGCTCTTTATTTACATACGAATATACATTCTCTTCGGCATTTTCCTTTAATACTATTTCCATTGTACCAACGGTACGTGCATGGTTACCGGTACCCACAACTCCAACCGTGAATTCTCTTCCAGTGAGGTATTTCTCCACAAGTACTGCCTGATTAAATTCTGATAGCAGGACACTACATTGGTTTTTTAGCTCTTCCAAATTGTTAATAACAGAACTGCTGTTGATTCCTTTCCCGGTACCTTCAGCAACAGGCTTTGCAAAGAGAGGAAAAGGGAGATTAATTTTTTCAGTATCAACTAAACTACTTACAACATAAAATTCGGGTGTGGCAAGGCCTGCATCCCTGATTACCCTTTTGGTTAATCCTTTATCAAGAGTAAGGGTTAGAGCCAGTGGTGAAGAAAACACATATGGAATATTATAAGCGTCAAGCAAGGCCGGCACCTGAGCTTCCCTGCCATTTCCATACATTCCTTCACAAATATTAAAAACCAGATCCCATCTGTGTCCTTTCGACAGGCGAGCAACCAATTGTTTTATGTGGCCTATCCTTTCAGTTTGAAAGTTTAATTCATTTAATATGCTTTCGATAGCGTCTATTGTACCTTCCTGATCAAATTCAGCGGTTTCCTCTTCAGAAAACCCCATTTTCAGATATTCGGAACGCAAATCATAAGTTATACCAACTTTCATTGTTATCATTTTAAATTCTTAGTAATAAACTAAATATTGTCCAAAGAAGGTTAATCCATCCCCAATGTTCCATTATTAAGTATAATCGGGGTATCGAAAGATTTTATTTTCATAGTTACGAAGTAGGACATCTCCGTTTTCCCTACCAACAAAGTAGTCAGGCAATAAGGGGATTTTTCCTCCTCCTTTTGGTGCATCAATAACAAATTGAGGAATTGCATAGCCCGATGTAAAACCTCGTAAACCACGTATAATATCCAGTCCGTCTTCGACCTTAGTTCTAAAATGTGCCGACCCGGGAATGGGATCGCATTGATACAGGTAATAAGGACGAACTCTTACTTTAAGTAACTCATGGGTGAGTTTTTTAAATACTTCCACGCTGTTGTTTATGCCCTTCATCAACACAGTTTGACTTCCAAGTGGGATTCCTGCATCAGCAAGACGATTACAAGCCTCTTTGGTTTCAGGTGTTAATTCGGAAGGATGTGTAAAATGCAGGCTCATAAATACAGGATGATACTTTTTAAGCATTTGTGTAAGCGCCGGTGTAATCCTCATTGGCAACACAGCAGGTATCTTAGTCCCGATACGGACAAATTCAACATGTTCAATAGCTCTCAATCTTGAGAGTATATACTCAAGCCTTTCATCGGATAAAGTTAAAGGATCTCCTCCTGATATTAGCACGTCACGTATCTCTTTATGTTCAGATATATAAGCTATTGCCCCATCCATTTCAGAAGCACTGGCATGCATTTTGTCCTTTTTCGAAACCATATGCGAACGGGTACAATACCGGCAAAACGCGGAACAAAATCCAGTTACAAGAAGAAGAGCCCTGTCAGGGTATCGATGTACTATTAACGGAACAGGGCTGTCGTGCTCTTCATTAAGTGGGTCTGATTCTTCACCAGGCGAAACTAACAACTCATCCAACACAGGAATCATAGTTTTACGTATGGGTTGCAACTCATCATATTTATCAAGTAAACTTGCATAATATGGCGTAATCCGGATGGGTAGGTTTAACGATTGTTCCTTAAACCCCTTCTCATCTTCAGAAAGATTTATAATCTTCTCAAGCTTACTAAATGATGTATAGCTATTACGAATTTGCCATTTCCAATCAGTCCATTGGGCAAGAGATACTCCCGGGAAATTGCGATCCCTGAATGACAATGAATTATCAGATACCGCAAATCCGGTATAATTTAATTCAAAGGAAGGTTCAATAACATTTTGTAATCTTTCAGAGGTAATGCTGAAAGGCGGCGGTTCGTCAAAATCCTCATACAACGAAGAAGAAATCGACAATTGTGCTTTTTTAGTTTTCATCTCAACTAAGAGAAAATAATTGTTTTTGTTTTATTAATAATAACATAAATTCGATAACTAAAATTTGCTGCAAAATTATATCATTTTTGAATTATTTCGTCAAAATCAAAATTATTTTTCATCTTTATAATGTTTTGTATTATAGGCTGTTGCGCCTGAATTGTTTATATTTAAAAATTATTTTCACAGCAGGAGCCAAAATAACCGATTAATAATAGTCAGATACAACCGTCCAACGAAAATTTTAGAAATCCAATTAACGTTATGTGAGCCCCAAAATTTTAAATTCAAAAAAAAATCCATTACTTAAACTGTAATTTTGGATTTATAAAAAGTTATTTTTGAAGTTGAAATAATAAAGGCGACTGAAAAGCTCAATTCGAAAAAAATCTAAGGATGATTTATCGCAAACTAAGGATTCATTACTTATTTATCAAATTATTATTCCTGTTACTGGCAACATCAATAATTAATTCCGCATCTTCACAAACCTATACTAACGACCTTGAAGCCTCAACCTATAGTAAAATATGGATTGGTACTGCTACAATAGATAGCGGTTTATCATATTCGGGCTCACATTTTTCGATTACCGATTCGCTTCAACCATACGGACTGGGTATTGAAATGCATTTCCCTGAAGAAAGAAGGGGGCAAAATACTATAATAGAAATAGAGGGTTGGGTAAAAAGCGATGAGAAAAATGCATATGCCTTATTTGTTATTACAATTGAAAATGATGGGAAAAGTACTTTTTGGATGGGCATACCTCTTTCACCTGTACTAAAAGAAAAAGACCAGTGGTTTAGATTTAACGACTCAATAAGTGTCCCGGCGGATATTACCTCAACAGCTATCATTAAAGCATATCTGTGGAACACAGGGAAAATGCACAAAGTAGGAATTGATGATTTAAAATTTACTTTTCGAGAGAAAGCAAACACATCCTATCTTCCTAAAATTAAACCTGCTAACTACTTACCAAACTCAGCGGAAGAAGTGCTCTTGTTTAATAGTGGTTTTTACGCTATTTACTACAATACTGCCACCAAAAATATAATGATATCCGACCACAACAAGAAGTATTTAACGAATACCATTTTTTATTACGCCGAAGCATTTGTTACAGAAAAAATCAATGTCGTTGCTAATAATTTTGATATTAAAAGCGTAAGAACAAAAAACAGCCTAACAATTTTGAGGTTTTCTCTAAGAACCGGATTTAACAAAATTGTACTTGAAATGCATTGTAAGAGAAACTCCCCACAAATAGATTTTTATGTTGTAGAGAAATTTACAAAAAATATTGATGTCGATAGATCAGCAATAGTTATTAATGTAACTCAAAAACCTGATAAAATTTACAGGTTTAACCGTCAGCTACACTCAAATAGTTTTCAAAAGGAATACTGGCTCGACAAACAAGGCATTAAATTAGGCAAAGGCGATACTTCGTTCATAGTTTATCACACACCTAATGTTTCATCCCTACAGTTTGACACCGAAAACTCAAGACTATACGTAAATCTCGATTGGAAACACGACCATCCTTTTTTCCGTTTCCCGCTTGCTCCCGACAGCACCGACTGGAAACTTGAGCAATCGCACAGCAGGTATAAAAAAGGCGATAAACGAGACTATTTTTTCTCAGCTTATGCAGGAAGTAATACCAAAAACATACCCCGTTTTATGAAAAACCCTTCAGGATTTGAAGCTACTTACATTTGGACTGAGCATGCCGATTATAGCGATATCCGAACCAACAGGGCTACTTATTTCGGATCGGAAAATATCAGTCATCCGGATAGCGCAACTGGCGGGTTTGTAAAATTCAACATCCCGGTTACCAAAAGTGTTTTTTACGATAATCCCGACAGTATTACAAACTTTGATGCATCAGGAGGAGTGTTTACAACCCTGGAAAGCACAATATTAACTGATTCGCTGTTCGCGGAGTTTTTGTTTCAAATTGATAGTAAAGGAAGTGAGATTTGTCTGCATACACCTGAGCAATATACCACAACCCATAGAAGACTGGACGAAGCTTTATGGTACATGGAAAAAAACTTTGGCTCACCATCATGGATTGATCACGGTAATAACAACGGACCACAAAATAACCGTGAAGACCTGATTTGTGACGGTACACTAAAAGATTCTCCATATTATGCTATCGACCTTTGGAATAAATACGGCGTGAATTATTTGCATAACGCTTATTATGAAGAGCTTAACACTTATAATGATTGGCAGTTTAACAGATCATTAGAGAAGCCTTACAGCGGGTATGGCGACTTCTTTCCAAAGCCCGATTATTACCAGCATCCTACCCGTAGCGGTAATTTGTTTCACTGGCCAACAACAAGTGCTTTGTTTGTAAAAGAACATTATTTGTGGGATTACTTTTTCAATTCCAAAAATTTACAAAACTTTGTTGATAATCGAGCCGTTGAAATTAACCATACATACCCTGCCTGGGTAGATCCCCAAAAGGGGATGTGGACTTATGATGCTGATTCAACCATAGTTGCCCAACCGGGTTTTAACCGGGCTCTTGCTAACATGGCACAGCTGCGCGATGAAGGTAAGCTGAATGTTTGTACGATTGAAGATTTCCTGAACTATCGTATTTCAGTAGATGAAATAGACTATCGCTTATTGCCCGATGGAAGAATTCGGCTGACCAATAATAGCAATACTGATATTAATGATCTCGCAATGGTTGCAAAAGCGAAAGCAGTAACTGTGAATGGCTTAATTCCAAATCAAAAAAATGTTGATGACGAAATTATTTTCTGGTTTGATTTGAAAGCAGGGAAATGTATTGTTATCAGAGTTGTGGAGTAATCATTGTTAATTTGTTTATGAGTAACAAATATGCATTATTATAACTAACAAATATGTAACTAACAAAAAAGTAAGCTGAGCTGGTGGTTATTGAAAAAATTAGCTTTAATTTCACTCTTTATTATTTTAATGGCACATAACTTTTTCATATTCAGAAACTATACTATTGAACCTCTTTTCGATAAAATTGAAGGTTGTGGTTTTAGTGGTTATAATGATATTGAGTTTCCGGCTGACTTCAAATATTATGTTTGGTTCTATTTGCTTCCCATCAGGGTAAACCGTGCAACAATTGCAGCAGAAGTTGATTTTTTTAGAAAGAAGCTGGAACTTGTTGCTTCTAATGTAACTTCAAGCAGTATTTTGTTGTGTTTTACGATGACCGACCCTGATCCCTTTAGTTTTGTTGCCGATGACCCTGTTAGCGAGGCTATTGATACTTATAACAATTTTATTTTTGAATTAGCGAATAGTAACCGCAATATTAAAGCAATGGATTTCCGTTCCTTTACTTCTAAATATAGTTTAAGAGAATTGGTTGATAGTAGACATTTTTATATGTCGCTGGTACCAATAAACCCAAAACTGGCTGGTGATTTTAGTAGTTGGTTTGAACAAAAGGTTAATGCGGTGGAAAGCATTCGAAAAAAATGTCTGGTAGTTGATCTTGACAACACCTTGTGGGGAGGGATATTAGGCGAAGATGGAATTACCGGAATAACGCTGGGCAATACGTATCCCGGAAATTGTTACACTGATTTCCAGTCGTTTATAAGGGAAATTAAAAACACAGGTGTCATTCTTGCTATTTGCAGCAAAAATAATACTGCAGATGTTAAACAGGTTTTTAGTAACAGGGATGATATGGTACTTCAGTTTGATGATTTTTCATCCACAAGGATAAACTGGAAAAACAAGGCAGAAAATATAGTTGAGATTGCCCAAGAGCTTAACATTGGTATCGACAGCATGGTATTTTTAGACGATAGTCCATTCGAGCGCGAGCATGTGAAGACAATGCTACCTGAAGTTGTTGTGCCTGATTTTCCGAAACAGCCGTATTTTTTAGTTGATTTTATTAAAGATGTTTACAACAACTGGTTCCAAACATACGAACTTACCGCTGAGGATACAGCAAAAACAGAGCAGTACCAACAAAATACACAAAGGCAAAAAGCAATTGCTCAGCATCATAACATGGAAAGTTTTTTGAAGGAAATGGAAATTAAATTGAGGATTTCCGAATCAAATCCTGTACACATCCCCAGGATAGCCCAAATGACTCAAAAAACCAACCAGTTTAACCTTACTACAAAACGCTATACTGAACGAGAAATTAAGAATATGCTAAAAAAAGGCTATATTGTTTGGGATGCTTCTGTTAGTGATAAATTTGGCGACAATGGGATAACTGCCCTTGCAATATTAAAAGTTGAAGGGACAACTGCCCTTATCGACAGTTTTTTACTAAGTTGCAGAATATTGGGGCGTGGAATTGAGACAGCTTTCCTTAATCATATTTTAAACCATCTTTTTGACGAAGGGTTTAGAACTATTGTAGCAACATTTATACCAACAGAAAAAAATATGCAGGTTGAAAGTTTTTATGATAATACCGGTTTTAATTGCGTTTCAGCTGACAACACCAGGACAAAGGTCTATAAGCTTGAGCTTACAGAAAAACTTAGGAGTTCTGAGCTTTTTGGAATAACTCTTGGGTAGAAGAAATTAAATGATTAATAGATTTGCAAAAAACTTTATAATATGTTGGAAAAAGAAATAATAGATAAGATAAATAAAGTGCTGAAAAGTGCTCTTAAATTAAATAATAATACACTTGGTGATTATTTAATAAAAGATAAATTTATAGAATGGGATTCTTTAAAACACATTACTATTATTGCCGATTTGGAATCAGAATTTGATGTGCTGTTTGAACCTGAGGAAATTGTTGAGATGAACAGTTCTGAAAAAATAGTCGAGATTATACGTAAAAAACTTTAAAAGATGAAAATTCACCATATTGGTTATGCTGTTAGGGATATTGAAAAAAGCCTTGTTGAATTTGAACTTATAGGTTTTAAAAAGGTTGGTGAATTGTATAATGATACTGAAAGGAATGTTATAATCCAATTAATGAAAAATGATACCTGGTTAATTGAATTAGTTGCACCTTGTAATGAAAACTCACCAATATTTAGCATTATTGAAAAAAATAACAATACTCCATATCATTTTTGTTTTTGTACGGACTCTATTTCTCAACAGATTGATAAACTAAGAAGTAACAACTATGTAATAATTGAACCCGCAAAACCCGCCATGGCATTTGATGGAAGATTAGTTGCATTTCTTTATCATAAATACATTGGAATCATTGAACTACTTGAGTGCAAACAGTAACTTTATGAAACGCCTAAAACTAATCCTCACTTTCGATTATGAACTCCCTCTGGGTAGCATAAAGAAATCATATGGTCACAGTTTATTCGAACCAACTGATAAACTTTTTGAAGTACTACATAAATTGCAAGTACCTTCTGTATTTTTTGCTGATATATTGAGTTATACTATGTTTGAAAAGTGGGACAAGGAGAGATATGCTCTGCCTTTTAAAAAGCAACTTAAAAAGGCTGCTGTAACCGGGCATGATGTGCAACTTCATTTGCATCCTCATTGGCTTGAGTCGAACTATAACAATGGTAAAATAATCCAATCAGAGAAGTATAAAATGGGTGATTTTGCGAATAACTATCCTCATGGCATAAATAGTATTATTGAGAGTGGTATTTGTGAACTATCAAAAATTTGTAAAACTGTACAACATGATTACAAATGTATTGCTTATCGTGCCGGCGGCTACAATTTTGTTCCCTGTGCTGCTGAAATACTATCGTCGTTGTTCAGTAATGGTATTCGTATTGACAGCTCAATAAGCAGGGGCTACTTTTTTAAATCAAGCGTGTCGGTTGTTGATTATAGAAATGTGCCCAATCTGCCACATTGGTATTTGTCGCTGAACGGTAATTTTAAGAACCCAGATACTGAAAACAAGGGCATTCTCGAAATTCCTATTGCAAGTAAACCTAAAGGCATGTTTGAAGTACCCACCGCATTCAAATTGAAAAAATATGA
Source organism: Bacteroidota bacterium (assembly GCA_014382445.1). GTDB lineage: Bacteria > Bacteroidota > Bacteroidia > Bacteroidales > F082. The sequence continues at coordinate 47,433 of JACNJS010000035.1, read as the reverse complement.
ACACCGGGCGGTGGAAAGTCGCGGTTCAATGATCCATTCAAACGAAAAGGTGTCAAAACGTGATAAAGTCAGGCAACTGTTTTCAAGCAGGATGTTAACTGTTGACAATCACACTTATTCGCCCGAATACTTAATGAATATACTTGATTATAATGTTAAGAAGTTTCAATCGCACGATACTATTATGTTAAGCTTGATAGGGCATCCAAAATCAATGGACAAATACCACTACCAACTGCTTGCCGAATTTGTTAACAGGGCAAGGGATAAATATGGCAACTCCATAGAATTTACTACTTTTAGAAAAATTTACAATGAGCTGAATTTGGACAAAATATGAGCTTTGCTGATGTTATATATCGCCTGCTACCTGAAAGCTATTTCAAAAAAATACGTAATTTATATTACCGCATAAATCAACTCTTGTTTCCTCCCCTAAGTGAGCAAAACTTTAAAAAAGTGCTTAGCGATAAGTTAGGGATTGAAAAAGGAATGGTGGTGTATGTTCATAGTTCAATTGACAAATTGAATCTGGATTTTTCACCTTACAGGTTGTTGGTGCTTTTATTAGACTTTGTTGGAGCGGAAGGCACACTGGTTTTCCCCTGTTGGCATTACCAGGGTCGTGCTGAAGATTATTTGAATCAACCTGATGCTGTTTTTAATGTTAGAAGGTCGCCAACAACAATGGGGTTATTACCCGAACTTGCCCGAAGACATAAAAATGCAGTTAGAAGCCTTCACCCAACTACCTCTATTGTTGCTATTGGTGCATTAGCGCATGAACTTATTGATGAACACCAACTAGATATTTATCCAAATGGGGAGAAAAGCCCTATGTACAAAATAATGCAATATAATAGCCGGATTATTGGTCTGGGTGAAAAAGTAGTAAGCCTCTCCTTCGTTCATGTTGTTGAAGATTCATTAAAGAATAAATTTCCATTGCAAACACTTTCAGATGAAGCGGTCTCAGGTATTGTAATTGATGGCGATAAAAACCGTCGTGAATTAACCACATTAGTACCACACAAAAACATTCAAAACCGAGACACTACTGCATTTTTTAAAAAGCATATCCGTAAGGATATATGTAATTCATTTTCCTATAAAGGGGTTAACTATTTTACGACAAATCCTGTTTTGCTTTTTAATGAGTTGAAAACATTGGCAGAACAGGGAAAAACTATTTATGGTTACTAATTTTATTATTATTTCGGTTGTAATCGCAAATTTATGCGTTATTAGTTTGAAATGCGAAGTGCTTACAAGGCAGATAATACCATTAAAAATACATTTTATTTTAAAACGCTTACAAATGCGCTTGATTATGTTACAATGTATGTTATTGGTTATCTCTACATTCCTACCCTAAAATACACCCTTCGCAATTTTCTGGATATTATCTGATTTCCCCATGGTGTAATAATGTAGTACGGGTACACCAAAGTCCAACAGCTCTTTCGACTGTTGAATAGCCCACTCCACTCCTACCTGCCTTACTTGAGTATTATCTTTACACTTAAGCACTTCCTTTACAAGGTTAACAGGCAGATCAACATTAAAGGTTTTAGGTATGTTTATAAGATTCTGTTTGGTAGCCATCGGTTTCAATCCGGGAATGATCGGAACCGTAATTCCTTTGGCTCTGCATAGTTTCACAAAGTCGAAATACTTTTTGTTATCAAAAAACATTTGAGTAACTATATAAGAAGCACCTGCATCAATTTTCTTTTTTAAGAAAAACAGATCGCTATCCATATTTGGAGATTCGCTATGCTTTTCGGGGTATCCTGCAATACCAATGCAAAAGTCCATCGACCGTGTGTTTTCAAGCTTATCATCCAGATAGATCCCCTTATTGAGATTTATTATTTGTTCAATTAACTCAAGCGCGTGTTCATAACCTTCCGGCTCCGGTGTAAAAACTCTTGTGCCGGGCTGAGGATCGCCTCTTATAACCAATATATTGTTTATACCGAGAAACTGAAGGTCAATAAGTGCATTTTCCGTATCTTCTTTAGTAAAACCTCCGCAAATAATATGTGGGACCACATTAATACCATACCTGTATTTAATTGCAGCTGTAATTCCAACAGTTCCTGGCCTCTTGCGCACAGTATGTTTACGCATTAACCCATTTCCGGCGTTTTCATATACTACCTCTTCCTGGTGATAAGTAATATTTATGAATGAAGGATTAAATTCCAGAAGCGGGTCGATGGCAAGTTGCGTTGATTCGAAATCATGCCCTTTTAATGGCGGTAATAACTCAAACGAAAACAAGGTTTTTTTTGAGTCTGCTATGTGTTGTACTACTGTTTTTTCCATAGTGTGATGTTAGTTTTTTCTCGCAAACATGCCTAACGACAGTCAGTGGTGCTAAACGTCTGTCAAGGAGCAAAGCGAAGAATCTCCAAAGTGCTATTAACTTGTTTGAGATTCTTCATTGCACTCAGAATGACAAAACTAATCTTGCGAGTCATTAAATATTCATTGGTAATAATTTCTTTATTTGTTCTGTACTCATGTTTTTTCGTTTTGCGTAATCCTGTATTTGATCGGGCAGTAATTTCCCAAGGTTGAAATATTGCGAATCAGGATGGGAGAAATAAAAACCACTTACGGAAGCTGCTGGATACATTGCAAAATTTTCTGTAAGGCTTACTCCTGTTGCCACATGGGCATTAAGCAGTTTAAATAAAGTATCTTTTTCTGAATGTTCAGGACATGCAGGATAACCGGGAGCAGGCCTGATTCCTTTGTACTTCTCCCTTATACTATCTTCAATACTTATATTCTCACCAGCGGCATAAGCCCAATATTCATTCCTTACTTTACTGTGAATAAATTCTGTTGCTGCCTCAGCAAGACGGTCGGCTAATACTTTTAGCATAATTGCACTGTAATCATCATTTGCGTCAATGAACCGTTTCAAATGTTGTTCAATTCCAATTCCTGCTGTTACAACAAACCCTCCAATATAATCTGTACCAGTATCTGATTTTGGTTTAATAAAGTCACACAAACATAAATTTGGGATATTCTCTGGTTTTTTCTCCTGATTTCTCAGGAAATGAAAAGTAGTGAGTTCATTATTATCAGAACCGGATACAACTACACTATCACCAATTGAATATGCTGGAAACAAACCAATTACAGCTTTTGCCTCAAGCCATTTTTCACTAATGATGAGTTCGAGCATATTTTTAGCATCATCATAGAGTTTTTGTGCTTCCTCTCCTTTAACAGGATCCTTTAGAATCGATGGAAATTTCCCATTTAACTTCCATGCATGAAAGAAGAATGTCCAGTCGATATATTTTCTTACTTCACCTAGTTCAATATTATCGAAAACTTTTGTGCCGATTAATGCAGGGCTCACAGTTTTAAAGCTATCCCAGTCGGGAAGAAATTTATTTTGCTGTGCTTTTTTAAGACTTATATATTCTTTGCTAACAATATTGGCAGCATGTTTATCACGTAGCCTGGTATATTCTTTATTTGTGTCATCAATAAATGAATTTTTTTCATTTGTGGCCAACAACTTTCCGGCAACACCTATTACTTTTGAGGCATCGCGCACATGTATTACCGGATGGGAGTAGTGCGGAGATATTTTAACCGCTGTATGTATTGCTGATGTAGTAGCACCACCAATCAGCAAAGGGATACTCATTTTTTTTCTTTCAAGTTCACAGGCAATATGAACCATTTCTTCCAACGAAGGTGTTATTAAACCGCTTACTCCAAGCAAATCTGCATTTTCCTTTTGAACAACATCGAGGATTGTTTCTGCAGGAACCATTACACCAAGGTCGATTACCTCATAGTTATTACAGGAAAGGACAACGCCAACTATGTTCTTGCCGATATCGTGAACATCGCCTTTAACCGTTGCAAGTACAATCTTACCGTTACTTACCTGTTTACCATCGTTTTCAAGCTCAATAAACGGCAACAAATAAGCAACTGCCTGCTTCATAACACGCGCGCTTTTCACTACCTGGGGAAGAAACATTTTCCCCGAACCAAAAAGGTCGCCAACAATGTTCATCCCGTTCATCAATGATATTTCAATGACATCAAGAGCCCGGGGCATCTGTTTGCGGGCTTCTTCAACATCCTGTTCAATGAATTCGGTAATACCCTTAATTAAGGCATGTTCAAGGCGTTTCTCTACAGGTTGATCACGCCATTTTTCTGCAATAACATTAACTACCTGTCCATCATCCTTAATTTTCTCAGCATAAACAAGAAGCCTCTCTGTTGCATCCTTTCTTCTATTCAGTACCACATCTTCAACGAGTGTGCGAAGATCATTTGGTATTTCATCATAAATCTGAAGCATTCCGGGGTTAACAATTCCCATATCCATTCCGGCATCAATTGCATGAAAAAGAAAAACCGAGTTAATTGCTTCGCGAACTATATTATTACCTTGAAATGAAAACGACAGATTGCTAACGCCACCACTGGTTTTTACATATGGAAGGCTTTTCTTTATCCACTTTATGGCGTTAATATAATCAACTGCGTAGTTGTTATGTTCAACAATGCCCGTACCAATGGCAAGGATATTTGGATCGAAAATAATATCTTCAGGCGGGAAACCATCAGCTGCAAGTAGGTTATATGCCCTTTGGCAAATGGCAATTTTTCTTTCGTAGTTTGCTGCCTGGCCTTCTTCATCGAAAGCCATTACAACTACTGCCGCACCATAATTTTTTACAAGATGGGCTTGTTCCAAAAATTCTTTCTCACCGTTTTTAAGACTTATTGAATTTACGATTCCCTTGCCCTGGATACATTTTAACCCTGCTTCAATAACCTCCCATTTTGATGAATCAATCATAATTGGTAAGCGTGACACGTCAGGGTCAGAGGCCAGATAGTTTAAAAAAGTAACCATCTCATTTTTTGCATCCAACATGCCATCGTCCATACTAACGTCCAGTATCTGAGCACCAGCCTCTACCTGATGACGGGCAACAGTTAAAGCTTCTTCATATTTTTTTTCTCGAATTAATCGGGCAAATTTCCTTGATCCACTAACATTTGTTCTTTCACCGATATTTACAAAGTTCACCAAACGACTGATTTTAACAGGCTCAAGTCCGCTAATTTCAGTTATATGAACCTTATGGGGAATAAGACGGGTATTGTGTTTTTGAGCTATGTTAGCAATAACTTTGATGTGGTCAGGAGTTGTACCGCAACATCCGCCAACAATATTACAGAAGTTGTTATCAAGAAAATCCTGAATGTGAGCTCCCATTTGCTCAGGAGTTTCGTCATACTCACCAAATTGATTTGGTAAGCCTGCATTTGGATAAACACTTACGTTGTAGGGGGCAATTTTAGATAATTCGGCAAGATGGGGACGTATTTGTTCGGCACCCAATGAGCAATTTAACCCAATACTTAACATGTCGATGTGTGAAACAGAATTAAAAAATGCTTCAAGGGTTTGTCCTGATAGGGTTCGTCCGCTTGCATCAGCAATGGTTCCGGAAATCATTACAGGTATACGCTGTCCTTTTTCTTCCATTAGCATATTAATACCAAAAAGGGCAGCTTTGGCATTAAGAGTATCGAAGATCGTTTCTACCAGCAGAATATCAACTCCGCCATCAATAAGTGCCGATGCTTGTTCGTAATAATTATCACGAAGTTCATCAAAAGTAACATTTCGGTAACCGGGGTCGGTAACCTTAGGCGACATGGAGGCGGTTTTGTTTGTTGGCCCCATTGCTCCAGCAACCCATCGTGGTTTGTCAGGCGTTAGATCAGTAAACTTATCAGCGGCCTGTTTAGCTATTTGAGCAGCATTGAAATTAATATCATAAACATATTTTTCGAGGCCATAATCGCCTTGGGAAATTCGGGTTCCATTAAAAGTATTTGTTTCAATAATATCAGCACCGGCTTTTAAATATTCTTCGTGTATGTTTTTAATAATATCAGGCTTCGTAATGTTTAACAGGTCGTTATTGCCTTTTTGAGGAATCACAGAGTACTTAAATTTTTCACCACAATAATCCTCCTCAAACAGATTGCATCTCTGAATCATGGTTCCCATTGCACCATCTAGAACAAGGATTCTTTGTTGGAGTTCTTTTTTAATATCGGGCTTCATCATTAATCTAAATTACATATTAAGCATGTCAACAAAATACGCAGATTCTATAAAAGTAAAGATTTTTATGACACTGCATTTTTAACTTATCATTTCCCACGCCGTGGCGAAGGTTAGGTATTGGCACCTTTTCTGCCTTAGGCAGAAGGTTGCCAGGGCTTCGCGGAGCCTAATCTCTCCACCCTTCTTTATAAATCAAAACGCCCCGTGTATGCAATAACCATGCATGAGGATTTGAATTACACAGCAAATATAAGTTATTTTTTTAACATCATGATTAAGGCATTATATTTGTAGTTTTTAGGATTCAGATTGGGAATAAATTGATATGAAAATATATGGGCTGTTATTTCGACCACAGTGAGAAATCTCCTGAGCCAACCACTTGACGGAGAGATTTCTCACCGCCTACGTAATAGCCTGTTCATAAGGGTTCGATGACAATAGTAAATAAAAAATTAACAACAAATAATCTCAAAAAATGAATACTATAAAAACAACGACAAACTATCTCGCCATTTTTTTCACCATACTTCTAATCAGCAGCTTTCAAACCAGGCTGGATAAGAAAGATTACAACAAACAATGGCAATCAACTGATGCTTATGTTAAAACCGGACAACCTAAATCGGCATTAAAAATTGTTGATGAAATATACAAAAGCGCCAAGGCAGAAGACAATTCCCCTCAGATAATTAAATCGCTAATATACAGAATTAGTCTTCAAAGTAGCTTCGAAGAAGATTATATAATAAACTCAATTACTACTTTCCAAAACGAACTTGCAAGTGCATCTGTACCTGAAAAACAAATTTTGCAATCGCTTATAGCCGAGCTTTATCAGGCATATTACAATGCAAACAGATGGAAAATTAACGAACGACAATCAAAATCAGAAAATGATGATAACGATATTAATACCTGGGATGCTGTTAAGCTAAATCAGGTAATTACCGATCATTATACGGCATCTTTAGAAAATGAAAAAAGCCTGTCGGAAATACCACTTAACGATTACAACATAATTCTATTACAGGCCGATTCGTCAAACTTCACCCTGTGGCCTTCTCTATTCGATTTGCTTGCCAATCGTGCATTAAGCTATTTTACATCGGCTGATGTTGAGCTTACACAAATTGGCAGCTCATTACAAACAAATAACATCAATTATTTTAAACCAGTTTCAGAGTATATTAATCTTAAAATTAATCCTGAGAAGTCGTCTAAAACCAAAGCATTAAGGCTGTTTCAAAGATTATTGGCACTCCATATAAAGCAAAACAACACTGAAGCTCTTGTTGATCTCGACTTAAGACGACTACAATACGCTTATCAAAACTCAGCTCAATCTGCTGATATTGAAAAAGTATACACAGAAGCTTTAACCCTACTATCCAACAAATTCAAAAATCATCCTGTTTATGCAGTCATCGCTTTTAAGCTGGCAAATCAATACTTTATTACAGGTAGTGATTATTTTCCGTGTTTTGATGAGCACAACAGATTTCATCTGTTAAAAGCTGACAGTATTTGCAAAACGGTTTTAAAAGCATTTCCAGAAGTTAACGGTTCTGATAATTGTCGCAACCTGATTGAAAGAATAAATCAAATTGACTTTGGGTTTGATATACCAGTTGCTGAAATGCCCGACATGCCAATTTTATCATTAGTGCGGTTTAAAAATGTTAATACATTGTATTTTAAGATTGTTATTGGCGACCCCTTGCAAAATGCAAAAAAGGAGGACAGAAAAACCTATCTGCTAAATGAGCTAAAACAAGAAGTAGTAGTATCATGGAAACAGGAATTGCCGGAAACCAATGATCACCGAATGCATAGTGTTGAGATAAAAATCCCTGAACTATCTCATGGATATTATATAATTTTTGCTTCTAACGACTCCCTGTTCAGTACGACACAATACATCAAATTCAAGCCAATCTGGATTACCAGCTTAAGCTATATTACCAGCGCAAATAAAGCTGGTGGTTATACCGATATGTTTACAATAAACCGCGAAACAGGCAAAAGCATCGGGGATGTGAATATAACCATGTATAAGCGGCAATACGATAACCGTAGCCGAACATATACTATTAATGAGGCAGGCAAACTTACTTCTGATAAATATGGTTATGGTAAAATCGAATCACTTAATAATAATAATTATGGTACATATTTGTTTATGTTTGAAAAAGACGGTAATCAACTTTTTTCAGAAAATTACCTGACTTTTTATAAGCAGAAGAACGATCTTAAACCGAGTGTAAAAACATACTTATTTACCGATAGGTCTGTTTACCAACCCGGACAAACAGTTTATTTTAAGGGAATTGTAATTGAAAAGTTAGGCGATGAAGTTAAGTTAATTGGTAATTACAATACCGAGCTCGAATTTATTAACGCCAGCAGAAAAAGAATTAAAACTACCGGATTTAAAACGAACAATAATGGCTCATTTAATGGTTCGTTTATTATTCCAACGGGTGGATTGAACGGTCAAATGACAATTAAAAGCAGTACCGGAAATGTTTCATTTATAGTTGAAAACTATAAGCTGCCTACTTTTGAAGTAATTTTTGATAGCCTAAGAGGCCAACCAAAATTGGGTGAAAAAGTTAAAATAACCGGAAACGCAATAAGTTATGCCGGCAGTGTGGTTGATGGCGCAAATGTAAAATATAGGGTAGTTCGCAGGGCAGTATTTCCGGGACCACACTTCAGAGACAAAGGATGGTATCCTCCTAACATATTCGGTCGTGAAATCGAAATTACAAACGGTAACCTTATAACTGCTTCTGAAGGGACTTTTGAATTTCTGTTTGAAGCCATGCCCGATAATAGCATACCTGCAATGAAACAGCCTGTTTTTAATTACCTTATCAGTGCCGAAGTAACTGATATTACAGGTGAGGTACAATCGGGAAGTACAAATGTTAAAATTGGCAATAAATCTGTTAGCCTTACATTTGAAATACCTGATGTTGTTGAAATAAACAATCTTAATAATCAGACTATTACTTCTACTAACATAAATGGAACAGCTATTGGCTTTAACGCAACAATATCACTTTATCAGCTTACGCCTCCCGTGCGATTATTAAATAAAAGAGAATGGGCACTCCCCGATCTGTATATAATTCCTGAGCCAGAGTTTAAACAGGATTTTCCACATGCCATCTATAAAAATGAAGATGACCCGCATACCTGGGAAAAGATTAAAATATCAGCTGAGCAACTGTCTATTAATGGGAAAATCGCTCTTCCGGCGTCACTTTTTAGTGGATTAATACCAGGAGAATACATGATTGTTGCAGAGGGTATCGATGATTTTGGCGATCCGGTTGAAAACAAGCATTTCTTTACATTGTTTTCTTCATCAGGAAAAAAACTCCCGGGAAATATGATTAACTGGTATGCTTTATCAGAAACAGAAGCTGAGCCAGGGGAAATCATTAAATTAGTTGTTGGTTCAGCGGCCAGCAAATCAAAACTAATGTATGAAATTGTTAACGGTGAGGATATTGTTGAACGAAAATGGATTACACTAAACAAGGGCCAAAAAACCATTGATATTCCGATAAAAGAAGAATACAGGGGTAATTTCTCGATTAATCTGGCAATGGTAAAACTCAACCGCCTGTATTCAAACCAGCTTAATGTTACTGTACCATTTTCAAACAAAGAACTGGATATTGATCTGGAAACATTTCGCAGCCACCTTACTCCGGGAGCAAAGGAAGAATGGAAAGTGACAATAAGCGGTAATAATGGACAAAAACTAGCAGCCGAATTATTGGCCGGAATGTATGATGCCGCTCTGGATGTTTTCCGCCAGAACAATTGGCAAATGAGCCTGTATCATAATAAGAGGCAGTCGGCGCGGTGGCAATCAAACCAATTCAATACTTCATTTTCGTCAACGCTAACTGAGCCTGAGCTTATTTATTACAAAGTAGCACGAATTGAATACCCATCTGTTAATTGGTTTGGCTATCAGTTTATTGGCAACAACTATATTATCCATAGTGAATTGGTTGGTGGTTATCGAAAGTCGGCTGTTGCTGACGATTCATTTATTCTTAACGAAGAAGAATCTGCTAATGCAGATGGTGGCGAAGTGGTTAACGAAGATGTTACTAATGAATCCGACGCTAAAAAACAAAGTAAAGTAATCCCTTTGCGCAAAAATTTCAATGAAACAGCATTCTTTTATCCAAACTTAAAAACCGACAGTTTGGGAAATGCTGTGTTTAAATTCACCACTCCCGATGCTCTTACCGAATGGAAAGTGATGATGCTAGCTTATACGAGCGATTTGAAAGTAGGGTCTTTTGAACGAAAAATTAAATCGCAAAAAGAGTTGATGATAATACCAAACTTGCCAAGATTTGTGCGGCAGGGAGATACATTGTTATTCACTGCTAAAGTGATTAACTTTACAGATAAGGAAATCAGTATTACTGCTCAAATTGAATTTTTTGATGCAATTACGTTGGAGCCATTGTTGATATTTATTGATGGAAATAAAATAATAACTCAGACTATTAATCCTAAACAAAGCGGCTCAGTAAGCTGGGGCATAAGCATTCCGGATGATGTAAGCATGATTGCATACAGAATTACAGCGTCATCAGGGAGCTTTAGTGATGGTGAAGAGAGAATGTTCCCCGTATTAACTAACAGGATGTTGGTTACTAATACAATGCCCTTGAACGTGAGTGCTTTGAGCACTGAAAATTTCACTTTTGATGGTTTATCCGAATTGGACAAACAGAAATCATCACTGAAAAATTACAGGTATACAATTGAATTTACTTCAAACCCGGCATGGTACGCTATACAGGCCTTACCCTACTTAAGCGAGCCGAAAAATAAAAGCACTATGGCGTTCTTTAGCAGTTATTATGCAAACGCACTTTCTGCTTTTATTGTAAACAGTAATCCAAAAATAAAATCAGTTTTTGAAAGCTGGAAACATATTACTCCTAATGCATTCCTGTCAAATCTTGAAAAAAACGAGTCGCTTAAAAACACTATACTCTCTTCCACACCATGGGTTCTGGATGCGGAAGATGAAACAGAACAAAAACGCAGAATAAGCATGTTGTTTGATGTAACGAGAATGGCAGACGAAAAAGACAATATTCTTAACAAATTGCAGAAAGCGCAGTTAAATTCAGGGGCATGGCCATGGTTTGAAGGTATGCAGGAAGACAGACACACGACACAGACAATTGTGCTTGGAATCGCAAAACTCCACCATAAAGGTGTATTAAATATCAGCAGTGATAACTTACGTTTGCAGATGGTTAGGCAAGCTGTTGCCTGGTTGGATGCTAAAATTGCAGACGATTTTATCGACATTAAAAAGAAAAAAGGAACCTCGATATACAATTATCATATTCGCAGTTCGCAAACTCAATATTTATACCTCAGGGCACTATTAATTGATATCATTCCGTTACCCGAAAAATCGAAAGATGCTTTTGAATATTATGTTGGCCAGATGAAAAAATACTGGTTAAATCAATCCAATCTCTTACAGGGAATGATTGCTATATCGCTTAATAAATTTGGTTATCGCAATGAATCGGAAGCAATTATACGTTCGCTGAAGGAAAGGTCGATTTACAACAAAGAAATGGGAATGTATTGGCGCCAGGATGCGGGGTGGAACTGGTATGAGGCTCCTGTTGAAACACAGGCCATGATGATTGAAACAATGGCCGAGTTAGATAATAATCCAACAATAATTGAGCAGTTAAAAATATGTCTGCTAAAGCAGAAGCAAACCCAGCACTGGAATACTTCATCCGCTACAGCGGAAGCAGTTTTTGCGTTATTGATGTACGGAAACAATGATCTTGATAACAACAACCTTGTTAATTTAACAGTTGGAAATCAAACCATCGATATTAAGGGCAACCCCGATATCACTGCAGAAGCAGGCACAGGTTATTTTAGCACTTCGTGGACGGGAGGTGAGATTTCAAATGAACTTTCGAATATATTGGTCACTAATCCCAACAATAATATTGCCTGGGGAGCAGCATATTGGCAATATTTTGAAGATATGGATAAGATCAAGTCGCATGATTCACCTTTGTCGATAACCAAAAAACTATTTGTTGAAAAGCTTACAAACGAAGGACCTGTTCTTGATGCGCTTGAACCAAATCAAACATTATCAACCGGTGATAAAATAGTTGTAATGCTAACTATAGTCTCTGACAGAACTATGGAATACATACACTTAAAAGATATGCGTGCTACTACTTTTGAGCCGGTAACATCAACATCTGGTTATTCATACAATGGTGGACTGTGGTATTACAAAAACATAAGTGATGTAAGCATCGACTTCTTTATACGCTATTTGAATAAGGGTACTTATATACTTGAATATCCTTTGTATGTTACTCAAAAAGGAGATTTTACCAATGGTATAGCAACAATACAAAGCATGTACGCTCCTGAGTTTGCAGCACACTCGGAGGGGTTGAGGGTGAAGGTTGGTGAGGAATAGTACTATGTTTTCAGTGTCCTTATCCTCCTGATCCGCCTCAGGCAGAGAATGAACTCATGCATTTTAAACAGAGATTCTTCGTTCACGGCCATAAAACCAACGCAAATTCCTTCGGAAAGACATTGCTTAATAAATGGGATAGTATCCTAATTCAAATTCCTTATTTCGTACACTGCCCTGTTAAAAGTAGTATCAACGCTATGATAAATAGGATAAAACCCTTTTTCGTCGAGAACATTACGGCCTACAAATGCCTTGAAAAGATTTGCAATTTTTTCTTTGGATATCTGAATTTTATGGTCATCACTCTTAATTCCTTTTTCATCGGCGTAAGCCACAAGCTCATTAAACGTATTGTTATCCATATTAAACTTGCGGTTAAACGTTTCAAAGTCAGTAAACTTATTTAAGCGTGCTCTGTGCTTATCAGTGTAATCAAAAGCGAACTGAAAAATCAATCCTTTATTTGCAAGAAGATTATAATATGTATGAATTGAGTCGGTAATTAAAGGGACAAAAATATCAGGCATAATTCCGCCGCCGCCATAAACTATTTTTCCACCAGGAGTAATATATTTTAGCGAATCATCAAAATGGATGCTGTCTTTATTTTTCATCTCCCCATTAATATAGCGATGATAATGTTCCTCATAATAGCCCTCGGCATCGCCATTTTCGTAATGTTGCTGAATAGAGCGACCCGTTGGCGTATAATACCTTGAAACTGTAAGCCGAATAGCAGAACCATCAGGCAGGTTTATCTGCTCCTGGACAAGGCCTTTTCCAAACGAACGTCTACCTATTATTAGTCCTTTATCGTTATCCTGCAACGCACCGGCAACAATTTCACTGGCTGATGCGGAGCTTTCGTCAATAAGAACGGCAACATCAATTTGCTCTAAATCACCTGCTTTTGTGGCAAAAGCATGCCTCCGTGATCGGTTCTTCCCTTCGGTGTAAACTATTAGTTTCCCATCTTTAAGAAATTCATCGCTAATGTTAATTGCAGCCTGAAGTAATCCTCCAGGATTACCTCGAAGGTCAAGTATCAGCTTAGTCATTCCTTTGTCTTTAAGTTGACCTGCAGCTTCCTTAAACTCATCATAAGTAGTGGCAGAAAATTTATTCAGCTTAATGTAGCCGATACTATCGTCTACCATATAAGCAACATCAAGACTGAATGTGGGGATTACATCACGCGTTATTGTAAAATCAATTAACTTGGGCACTCCCCTTCGGTAATTGCTTACCTTTACTTTTGTGCCTTTATTACCTTTTAGTTTACGTATGGCCTTATTATTTGTTATTCCAATCCCTGCAACAAGTGTGTCGTCAATTTTTACTATTCTGTCGCCGGCCATTAGTCCTACCTTTTCAGAAGGCCCTCCGGGAATAGGGTTAATAACTGTAATTGTATCCTTCTCTATACGAAACGATATTCCTATTCCTTCAAAACTCCCCAGTAGCGGATCATTAACTTCGTGAAACTCCTCTTTGGTAATATAAACTGAATGTGGGTCGAGTTTCTCAAGCATACCTCTTATTGCATCTGTCTCAAGGGTTGTTAAATCAACAGTATCAACATAATCCTGCACTATATAATCAAGAGCATCGCCAAGCTTGTTGTACGACTGATTACCTATTGGCAATATTGTGTTACTTATCTTTTTGTTACTAACTAAAAGTGAACCAAGCCACATGCCAGCTATGAGCACTAAAGAAAAGGCAATTGGTAGGTATATCTGAGTTTTATTATTATTTTTATTCATCAATAAGTTTTTTGCAAAATTATTAAATTTGAGATGATTAAACTACAAAATTAATAATCAAATGTCCCTTTAATGTTACATTTGCAAACATACGAGGAACACAACGGCTTTTTAGACAAGCCCATTGGTATAAAAACTAATTGCGATGGATTACAAAGATTATTATAGTCTTCTGGGTGTAGATAAGTCGGCAACAAAAGCGGAGATAAAGAAGGCTTATCGAAATCTTGCCAAAAAGTACCACCCTGATAAAACAAACGGAGATAGTAAGCTGGAAGAAAAATTTAAAGAGGTTTCGGAAGCATACGAAGTGTTGAGCAATGACGAAAACCGCAAGAAATACGATGAGCTCGGAGCAAACTGGAAAAATCAGCAACAAGCTGGAGGCAGTGGTGGATTTGACTATTCGCAATATTATGCAAATACTGGTGGACAAGGTGCCCATCAATCCTTTGAAGGTGATCCTGAAATGTTTTCTGAATTTTTTAACAACATTTTTGGTGGTGGTTATGCTCGTTCGAGTGAGAGAAGGCAAACAGTGAGGAAGGGGCAGAACTATGAAGCTGAGATGAAGATGACTCTTGAAGAAGCCTTTCATGGGGGCACAAGAATAATTAATGTAAACGGCAAAAAACTCCGGTTCAAAACAAAGCCGGGATCAAAAGATAAACAAAAAATTAAGCTTCCGGGAAAAGGCAGTCTTGGGATTAATGGCGGCACTCCGGGTGATTTATACATTACTATCCGTGTGTTACCCAATCCTAATTTTAAAAGAAAAGGCGATAATCTGTATTCTGAGATTCCCCTCGATATGTATACGGCAGTGCTTGGCGGTAAAGTGGAAATACCTACTCTTAACGGAAATGTAAATATGACTATTCCAAAAGGCACGCAGGGAGGCAAAACACTACGGTTAAAGGGTAAGGGTATGCCTGTATATGGAAGCGCGTTAAAATATGGTGACTTATATGTAAAAACAAATATTACAATCCCAGTTAATCTAAGTAATGAAGAAGAGAAGCTTTTTATAAAACTTAAAGAAATAAACCATGAGAGCAATAATTAAAACAGATGACGTATATACTACCCAACATTTGACAAATTTCATTAAGGCGCTAATCGACTCTCGGTTAAAACATTATGCATCCGACTTATATCCTGAACTGGAGATGATTGACAAGGAGGCTTTTAACCAATCACTTATTAGGGCACAAAAGGTATGCGCTACATTAAATTTACCGCTACACATGCATTTCAAAAAAGTTTATCGTACATCGGGAAATAATATTTATTGCGACTACCGATTGTCGCACACTGCATATTTGCTTGTTGGAATTAATGGAGACGTGGAAAGTAAAAAAGTAGCTCAAATTCAATTAGAGCTTGTGAACAGATTGATAGGGAATATGTAGCATTAGAATTTGTAACTAATATTTTAACACTTTTTTATTCTGCTTTCGATATCTGTTGTGGAATAACCGGGCAAAAACTCAATAGTTTTAATTGTCCCTCCTTTGGCAGTAACTACATCATAACCAACAATGTCTTCGGGTTTATAATCACTTCCCTTTACCAGTACATCAGGATGAACAATTTTAATAAGCTCCAGAGGTGTATCTTCATCAAACAATATTACAGCATCTACAAATTCCAAAGCAGCAATAATTATTAAGCGTGATTTTTCATCTGTAATTGGCCTGTTGCTTCCTTTACCAAGCAGTTTTGCCGATGCATCGGAATTAACACCAACAATAAGTATATCACCACTATCTTTTGCCTTACCAAGGTAGTCAATATGACCAAGGTGTAACAAATCAAAAACTCCATTTGTAAAAACGATAGTTTGTTTTTTCTGCCTCCAGTCATTCAATTTTAAATTTAAAGATTGCTTATCAAGCACTTTGTTGGTTATGGCAAATAAACTATTCATTCAATGGCCTTTCTTTTTTTGCTATTAATCCAATGTAAAAATACGATAAACTTCCTACAACAACATTGAGAATGGTTTGTCCGGCATGTGTTATGGCAGCAAACGATCCGGCAGCATTTGCCCCGATGTTAAACAATTCGTGTAATATTGCCTTAACGATAAAATGGTAAGCGCCGATACCCCCCGGAACAGGAGCTACAATGCCAAGACTGCCAATTGCTAATATTGTCAGACCGTCAATAAAAGTTAGGTGACTTGTTTCTTCAAGCATCAACACCGGCATATAAACCATTATTGCATAAAAAAGCCAGATTATAAACGTATATAAAAGAAAAAGCCATTTTTGCTTCAGCTTCATAATAGTTTTAATTCCATCCATAAACCCTAATAAAAACCCCTGAATTTTTTGAAAGAATGGCATTCCCTTTATTTGTGCCTTTAGCTTCCTAACAACCATAATAAATACAACAACAGATAAAATACCGGCAAGTGTAAAAATTAAAATGCTTTGTACATTAGAGAAGAAATCACTCGCAGCTTGCCCAAAGAATTGATTTAAAAATTCGCTGAGAGTATCAATTTGAAATATGATAACTAAAAAGATCAACACTCCAAGCGTTATCAAATCAAAAATTCTCTCTGAAATTACAGTTCCAAATAATGTATTAAAAGGAATTTTCTCTTTTTTTGACAATACCCCGCAGCGAACAAATTCCCCCATTCGTGGAACAGCTGTATTTGCAAGATAACCTATCATAACAGCATAAAATGTTGTGGATAATTTGGTTTTATAATTAAGTGAATTAATCAGCAAATTCCATCTTAATGCTCTTACAATATGAGATGCAATGGCAAATATGAGTGCAAAAATCAACCAAACGTAGTTTGCTTTTTGTATATCATTCAAAACCTCCTGCATGTCGAGTTTTCGGAAACTCAGCCATAGCAATAGTATACCAATCCCTAAAAAAAAGAGGTATTGAACTATCGTAAAAATTCTTCTTTTTAAAATTGGTGCCAAGTTGTTATTTTATCCGGTTGTTTTTATCAGGGAATATGATATGAGGTTTGAAAGTTTTGGCAGCTTCGAACTCCATACTTGCATACGATACAATAATAACAAGATCGTTAACTGCTACTTTTCGGGCTGCAGCGCCATTTATTGAAACAATACCCGACCCGCGTTCACCTGCTATTACGTAGGTTGCAAAACGTTCGCCGTTAGTTATATTATAAATACTAACTTTCTCGTTTTCAATTAAGTTCGCTGCATCCATAATATCCTCATCTATGGCAATACTTCCTATATAGTTTAGATCGGCCATTGTAACAGTGGCTCTGTGGATTTTCGATTTTAGTACCTCTATATTCATTATTTAAGTAATAGATTCAGTTAAATGCAGATGCAAAATTATTAAATAATTCTAATATTGTCGATTAATCTCACGTTTCCAAGTTTAACCGCGACAAACCCAAGTATTTCAGTTGAAGCACTCCAAGAGTTAATTGGTTGAAGATTCTCGCCATCGGCCAATTCAAAGTACTCTAAATCAAACTCTTCTCTGGCTTCAAACATGTTTATAACCATCTGTTTTAATGGACCCGGACAAATAGTTTCGTTGCTTTTCCTGGCACGTTTTAATGTTTGATAAATATATGGCGCAGATGCTCGCTCCTCAAACGTGAGGCGTGTATTTCTTGAGCTCATTGCCAGTCCGTCAGTTTCCCTAACAATTGGGCAGGGAATTATTTTCACAGGGATTGCTTCCATTTCAACCAGCTTTTTAATTATAGCCAGCTGTTGGTAATCTTTTTCTCCAAAATATGCTTTATGAGGCAGCGTAATGTCAAACAGTTTATGCACAACAACTGCAACACCATTAAAATGGCCTGATCTTGAAGCTCCTTCCATAACAGTTTCAAGTGTGCCGAAATTGTACTTTTTAACCACCTTATCGGGATACATCTCTTCAACTGCTGGCGCAAATAACACATCACAACCTATTGATTCCAATAATTTTTTATCCTGATTAATATCCCTTGGATATTTCTTAAGATCATCCGGATTGTTAAACTGAATCGGATTTACAAATATACTTACAACAAGAAGGTCGTTTTCTTGTTTTGCCCGTTTCATTAATTCAAGATGCCCCTTATGTAAAGCACCCATAGTTGGAACAAATCCAAGGGTTTTCCCTTGCGATCTTTGTTCCCTCACAAAGCTATTAATATTAGAAATTTTAGAAAATGTAATCATAGCCATATTTACCTATCAAGGGTTTATGCCGGAGTATGTTTTACTTATTAATGATCTTCCAAAGATCCTTTTCAAGCGACCGTTTTGGAGTTTCAATTATACGCCCTATTTCAACATCGTTCTTATAAATAATAAAAGTAGGCACCTTTTGAATATTCAAATTTCTTATGTCAACTACAATTGCCTCCTTGTTTTTGTCAACCGCTATTACTTTCACCCGTTTGTCGTTATATCCGGCTTCGTTTAAAACTTTGTAGTACCTCGGAACCTCCCTCTGGCTGTCAGAACACCATGTGCCCAATACGATCGTTATTTCAACCTCATCAATTTTCTTCTCAAGTTTTTTTATGAGGGATTCAGATGGTTTATAAATATCGTACTGACTTTTAAAATAGATGCCATAAATATCCTTTTCAAGTCCTTTTTTATCGCAATAGCCCATCAGCATTTTGCTGTTTGTTTTAGGATCAACCACCATACTGTTCATTTGAGCCTTAGTTTGTAATCCTGAAATCACAATTAGTGCAATTATTATTATCCTGATTTTCATCATGTAAATTTTAGTGGCAAAATTAGGTCAAATTTTTAAGCGGAACTTCTGCTTTTTTTACAAGAAGGATGGGTAGGAAATTAAGCCAATAATTATGGATGGCATATAAATAATTCAACTGTCTTAATTTCTGTATTTTTGAATCATCAAACAATATAAAAATGGACTGGAACACAATTGCATTTGCATTCGGATTAACCCTTTTTGCGGGGTTATCAACAGGAGTTGGAAGTGCTATAGCTTTTTTTGCTAAAAAAACAAATACCGGCTTTTTATCACTGGCCTTAGGTTTTTCGGCGGGCGTTATGATTTATGTTTCGTTTGTTGAAATATTTGCAAAAGCCAAAACCGAGCTGGTTTTGGAGCTGGGGAGAACACAAGGCTATTGGGTAACGGTTGCCGCATTTTTTGGTGGCATTTTGTTGATTGCAATAATCGATAAATTAATTCCATCAATGGAAAACCCACACGAGGTGCATAAAGTTGAGGAAATGGCAACCGACCTTCCTAAAGATAAATCGAAGTTAATGCGTATGGGACTTTTTACTGCTTTAGCAATTGCCATTCATAATTTCCCTGAAGGTCTTGCTACATTCACAGCTGCATTAACAGATCCGCATCTTGGTATCGCAATTGCTGTGGCTATCGCAATTCACAATGTTCCAGAGGGTATCGCTGTCTCCATTCCTATTTACTACGCCACCGGTAGCCGGAAAAAGGCATTTTGGTTTTCGTTAAGCTCAGGGTTAGCAGAACCTGTTGGAGCAATTATTGGATTTTTAGTACTTATGCCTTTCTTATCACCAGTAATTTTTGGTGTATTGTTTGCCGGTGTTGCCGGTATTATGGTATTTATTTCGTTGGATGAATTATTACCCGCCGCCGAAGAATATGGCGAACATCACCTATCAATTTATGGATTAATTGCAGGTATGGGAGTGATGGCTTTTAGTCTTCTGATGTTTGCCTAAACCTACCTCGTCAGGTCTTTACCAGTTACCAGTTGTAGTAAGCAATTGATTTACATATTATACAATCCATAAACAACCATAATCTTTTTGTTTTAACCCTTGATTAATTTCGTCCATGTCAAAATGATCCGGGTCAAATTCTCCTCCTAGCCATTCCATCATTGATTCATAATCTTCATGCTTGGGGTTAGAAATAGTCCGTAACAAGTCAAGATATCCCCAGGTTCCTCCACAGTCTTCTGGTGGACAATTTCTTTTTCCTTTAATGCACCTCGGTATTTGACCGACTTCTTCTTCTCTTATTATTTTTTCTAATATTATGTCGTGACACCAACCATCTCCAAAATCATATTCATATAGAATTTTTGATTTTTCGTGCTTTAGTATGGTCTTCAATTTTACTGTCCGTGAATTCTTACTATCTTCAACTTCGAATTCCTTGGGAGAATAATCGGTCATACCATCATTAAACAAATGCAAATGGGAGTTTGTCCACCCCATTGATGTTTGAATAATTCTGTGCATGTCAACCAATAATGTGTCGGAGTATACTAACAATCTCCTCCATATTCTCGGCTTTGTGTCAGAAAGGGCTACCTTAATTTGATAAATCTGTTTTGCCATAATTCCTATTTGTTATAATTATATTTTCTCAGCCATTTTCACGATACTCTTTTCTTTCAATATCTTACAATTTTTATTTTAAGCAAAGCAAGCGTTTTAGAAGTTCTAATCTTTCAGGTTAAAAGAATGTTGAAGCGGGCTAAACCCTTTGAATTCACTACTGTTTCGGCTATAATTTTTATACATTGTTACCAATCGTATTTTATTTATACCCGAGTTTTTCTAAAAATTTACTTCTAATTTCTGAAACCTGTTTTCCATATTGACCCCACCAAATAAAATGACCAGCTCCTTCTAATGGATGAAATTCAATATCATTTCCTTCAAGCTTCATCTTATCTACAAATTCCTTGGCTGATGAAAACGGAACATTTCTATCATTTGTTCCATGAATAATTAAGGTTGGTGGTAAGCCTTTTTTAATAAGATAGTTCGGTGATATTTCTTTTACAAGATTTTCATCTTGGTTTCGATTGCGTAAACCTTGCCTAATCCAAGAAGTATTGTCGTCTGTCAAATCATACACTCCCGCATTTATCATTAAAACATTAGGAACTGAACTGTATCTTAAATCATCAGTCTTTTCGTTCCAGTTTTCGACTAGTGCTGTAGCTAAAACTAAGTGTCCACCTGCACTGTTGCCAGATGCTACAATTTTGTTTACATCAATATTATATTCATCTGTGTGCTGCCTCAACCATCGAATTGCTGATTTTGCGTCCATATCCGATTCAAAGGGAAGTGTTCCCTGACGGTAACCTAACCTATACTCAACTGTAACTCCAACCCAACCTTTATCTGCATAGGATTGACAAGCAGGAAAACTCCAGTCAGGTTTGCCTTCTGACCAACTTCCACCGTTAAAGAAAACAATTACCGGCCTTTTCTTTTGTTGATTATCGTTTTCAGGTAAAAACAAATGTATCTCTAAATCATAATCAGCAACCGTTTTATATATTTTAATCAGATGGCCTTTTCTTCCATTTACTTCTTCCGCATAAAACGTTTTTATTTTATTTACATAGGATGTGTCTTTACAAGTGGTAACGAAGTTTCTATACAGATTGCCAAAATTCTTAATCCCAAAATTATCAATATGATTATTGAGATAGTAAAACTTCAAATAATCAATTACTACCTGATTTGAAAAATATTCGGGAATCAGATTTAGTGTTGCGTTAAGTTGTTGATTGTCGAGTTTGTGGTATGCTTTTTTTTCAAGTTCAATTTTGGACTGATAGTATAAAAAAGCTTTAATATATTCTACATAACTATCGATATTCAGTAATGCAGGATTATTGAAATCTTTCACGTTTTCATCAAGCCTTGCATTAGCAGTTTCTTTCTTGCCGGTATATCTTTCATGATAGTATGGATATTCTAACAATAATTTGTCAAAAGTGTAATGAATATCTTTTGATTCTTTGAAAATAATGGACTTGTTAAAATCAGGATTTTCCTTTTCGAAGAGTGTCAATAGGTCAGTATAATTTTCCCTCAAAGAATCAATTGCATTTACAAATTCTGCCTTATCGAAAGAATACATTTTTACAAAATTTCCATAAAAGTATTTTGAAAAGGATTGATTTAAAACTTCTTGTTCTGAAGTGTATTTTTCATAAACACTGTCACTTGAATTAAGCTCTTGAGCATAATTCGTCATAGAGAACATTACAATGCATATTGTTAAAATTAAGATTCTTTTCATTTTACTTCTGCCTTTTCCTTAATATGGTTGGTAACTCCCATATAAACGCTATTCTTTTTCCACAGGCAGCATTACAACTTCAACATTTTTACTTCCATCAAACAACTCTTTAGAGAATTTTTGAAGTTTCTCGGGTGTCATCTCCTTAACAATCTCAACATAATTTGCGTCTGAAATTGTATTCAGATTATTATTATCCATTGATACCAATGAGTTTAACCAAAAACGGTTTTCCTTTAGGTCTTCCTCACGGGTTTTTATGAAATACTCGATGGTTTTATGAACATCAACTTCCTTTGGCCCTTCACTTTGAAGTTTCTCAACTTCTTCATAAACTATAGCCTTTAAAGCCTCAGCCCTCTCCGGCGCACAATCAAATTTCATATTAAGTTCAAAACCTTCATAGGGATATTTAGTTGTTGACTTCCATACACCAACGCCATATGATCCTCCCTGTTCTTCTCTAATAGTTTCAGTATATCTCAAGCTAAGTATATATTGAATTGCGCTCAGATAAACCAGGTTTTCAGCATTATATTCAGAATCACCATTATAGTTAACAAATACGGTTGCTTTAGGTGTTTCCATTTGCATTTTGAATTTATTCACTGCATTATCTGCTGGAGGCCGTACATTATTATCCTTCCATGTTTCTTTTCTTTGTTCTGATACTATTCCTCCAATGTAAGTTTCCACTAAGGGAGCCAGTTTTGCTTCATCGATGTTTCCAACAAAATAGAACCTGAAATCAGAACCATCTCTGAATCTGTCGTTGAAAATCTCTACTATTTTGTCAAAATCGACTTTGTTTAGTTTATCAGAGTTCATGGGGGATCGACGAGGATTTCTATCAGCCATTAAAAACGAAATTGAGTCGTTGGCAACAGTTCTGGGATCGGTACTTGTGTTTTTTAAAAATGATTTTATTCTACTCATGTAAGCTCCAAATGCTTCTTCATCATACCTTGGTTGTTCAAAATACAAATACAACAATTGCATAAATGTTTCCAAATCTTCCGGTGATGCTGACCCGTTAAAACCTTCAGCGATATTTGAAAGAAAAGGATTAAGCCTTAGCACCTTGCCGGCCAACATTTTTTCCAGTGAGATATTATCAAATTCTCCCACACCGCTCTGCGAAACAATTGATGTAGTCATATCCGCTGATGGAATTTTTTCTAATTCATACAGTGAACTTCCTCCAAAACTTGTTGCCTGAAACAGAATCTCATCTTCTTTAAAGTCAGTTTTCTTTATTATAACTTTAGCTCCGTTTTCTAAAGTCCATGTTTTGGTTCCAAGCTCATCATTTGTTTCAGTATTAATAATTTTTGAAGGTGTGGGGCCTACTTCAACTAAAGGTTTGTCCAATACAGCATCAACATAAGGCTCAAGTTTTACGTTACGTGTTGTTTGAATTATCGACAACACTTCTGATTCCTCCGGCATCGAAACGCCTTCTTTTTCTAATCCGGTAATTGATACAACAATGTTTTCTTCGGTGATCCATTTTGTAGGTAGGCTGTTTATCTCATCCAAACTTATTTCGGGTAATGTTTTTTTGGCGAAGTCATATTCAAATTCAATTCCGGGAGATGGTTCGTTTGTTAAGTAATTTGAGAAATACTCCCAAATATAATTATTGTTTTTTTGCTTATCCTTTTCTTTATATGATTTTTCATATCTGCGAAGTATATCTTTTTTTGTTCTGTCGAGTTCGCTTTGTGTAAACCCATGCTGACGAACCCGTTCATTTTCGCGGAGAACGCTGCTTAAAGATATTGGTATCTCATTATCCTTTGCAAAAGCGATCAATGTAAATGCGTCTTTCGATCGTTGCATACCTGAATACATTGAATAACCAACAATAAATGGAGGATTCTCTTTTTGCACTAACTCGTTTAAACGATTATTAATCATTGTATTATACAGCTGCCTTACTAATAACTCACGCATGTAATCAACATTCTTATCTTCAGGTTTCACGTTATCGTGTTTATAATAAACCCGTATTGTATTTCTCTGTGCTTCGGGGTCGGTGGCAATGCCAATTAAAGGTTCTTTATTGTTGGGTATCTCATAAATTGTTCTTTCAATTGGATTTACTGCCTTTGGAACCTGTGAGAATAAAGTTTTGACTTTTTCTTCCATAACATCAGCATTAAAATCACCAACAATTATTAAAGCCTCCAAATCAGGACGATACCAGTCGCTGTAAAAAGAGCGGAGTGTATGGTAATCGCAATTATCAATAACATCTAAACTGCCAATTACATCACGCATTGCATACTTTGATCCCTGGTAAATTGTTGGCATAAGCTCCTTCATCATCCTAAAATCGGCACTACGGCGGGTACGCCATTCCTCGTGAACCACTTTTCGTTCAGCGTCAATTTCTTCATCTTCAAAAGCCACATAGCTCGACCAATCGTTAAGAATCAACAATGCAGTATCAACCACCGATTCATCGGATACGGGAACATCGTTTAAATTATATGCCGTAACATCTACACTTGTAAATGCATTTACGTTGTGCCCAAATGCAACTCCGTTTCTTTCCAGAAAATCAAGGACTCCTTTTTTAGGAAAGTTTTTAGTTCCGTTAAATGCCATGTGTTCAGTTAAGTGAGCAAGCCCATCCTGATCGTCGTTTTCAAGAATGGCACCAACATTAAACACAATATAAAAATCGGCACGGTCATTCGGCAGGTCGTTAGCACGGATATAGTAAGTCATTCCATTATCCAATTTCCCATAACGAACTTTTGGATCCAACGGAACCTTCTTATTTGTTTCAGGCGATTGAGCAAATAAGCCAATACTGCCAAGTAAAACAATAACGGTAACTGTGAGCATAACATTTCTCATAATAACATATTTAAATTAAGTTCATAAAAAAATCAAAGCTACTAATGTAAATTGAATTATGCAACAGTAAATAAAACTACTAATTGTAAAATGCGTTAATTATTCGTAACTATGTTGCATATTTTAAATTCAGGGGTTGAATAATAATCATGTATTCACAGATTTCAACCAACAAAAAACCCCGCAATAAATGCAGGGTCCAAATTTAGTGTTGCTTGTTGAGTAATTAAGAGATCTTGATTTCGCGAGTTAATTTGGCCTCTTCTTCCATTTTCGGAAGAGTAACCTTGAGTATACCCTGGTTGTAATCAGCAGCAATGTCGTCGAACTTCACGCTTTTTGGTAAAGTGAATGAACGGCTGAAGCTATTGAAAACAAACTCTCTGCGCGTGTAGCTTTCTTTCTTTTCTGCCTGTCCGGAAGACATGTCTTCATTCTCTTCTTTAACTTCCTTTGAAACTGTTAATACATTATTGTCAAGATTGATTTTAAAATCATCTTTTTTAACGCCGGGGGCTGCAAATTCGATAACAAAGTTTTTTTCGTTTTCTATAATGTTAACCGAAGGTACATCTCCCTTTGATTCGTTAAATAACCCATTATGGGTTTTTTCAAAATTTTCAAAAAAATTTGAAAATCCGGGATGCCATATATGTCTGCTGGCAGGATTAAATCTTACTAAGTTCATTTTTGTTCCTCCTATTTTTTAGTTATTTTTTTTTGTTTAAACTCTTATTGACGTTTTTCAATTACTGTTCCATTTCAAAAAGCAATATCTAAAAGTGTCAATGTGGCATGATTGTTTTAATCTAACTGCCTTATTGTCGTGATTGATTAGTATTAATATGCAAATGATTGAATGGGAATTGTTAGTTGGATGGATGGATGGCTATATATTCAACAATAGAAACCTTCTTGATTACATTTCGGCGGAAGGCAATCGAGCAATTGAACAATCGATCACTTAACTTTTACAGATTTACTCATATCTTTGCACAATAAGCAACTTGTTTTGGACAAAATAATTAACAGCCTTAAACCAACTCGCATTATCTGGCCTATTTTAATAGGGCTTGGAGTAAGTGCTTTTTTGATGTACAGAAGTTTTGGTGCTGATACGTTTTCTTTTCTTTCATTTACGTGGCATACAGTTTTTTACATTTTAATTGCACTTTTAATGATGGCTGTCCGCGACCTGGCATATATCTATCGGTTGATTGTATTAACAGATTCAGATATTAGCTGGAGACAGGCGTTTAATGTTATAATGTTGTGGGAGTTTAGCTCGGCAATTTCTCCATCGGTAGTTGGTGGAACAGGCCCAGCCATATTTTTCCTTTATAAGGAAGGCTTGAGTGGCGGAAAAAGTACTGCGGTTGTGCTTACTGCTATTTTTTTGGATGAAGTTTTCTTTATCGTTTCTGTTCCTATTGTTTATTTTGTATTTGGAACTGATATTTTCCCTCCCGACTCAGTTTCGATTGATAAAATTATTTATGCTTTTTACGGAGGTTATGTTGTAATTTTTGTTTACACCTTGTTTCTAACATATGCACTTTTCATTAACCCCCATATGTTTAAGTCGTTTATTTCGTGGGTTTTTCTTTTCCCAATTTTGACAAGATGGAGGATGAGGGCGCGTAAATCTGCAAACCAATTAATACAAACATCAACGTCGATAAAAAGTAAGCCGGCATCCTATTGGTTTAAAAGTTTTACGGCAACTATACTGGCATGGACAGGCAGATACTGGGTTGTTAATTTTATGCTGCTGGCATTTTTTGCAGACCGATATAGTGTTGCTGATCATTTTTTAATTTTAGGCCGACAACTTAGCATGTGGATAATACTATTAGTAAGCCCTACTCCAGGGGGAAGCGGTATTGCCGAGTTTGTGTTTTCCGACTTTTTAGGTGATTTTATCCTAAATGAATCATGGTATGCTCCTCTTGCAATTTTCTGGAGACTATTATCATATTACCCTTATTTAATAATCGGTGTAATAATATTGCCAATATGGTTAAGAAGGGTTTTTAGTAAGGAAGGGAAAGGTTGATGTATCAAAACACAGGTTAAATATAGGTAATCGATTAATTACTAATTGCCCTAATATCCATTTGCTCTAAATTACTACTAATGAGCCAACTACTATAATCCTATTTTTTAACCACGAAGGTATAAAGATGAGTTTTGTCTATTCATTATAAACCACATTCATTAGCACATCACCCACAATTTGTAAGCTTTCTTTATCAATGAATTCCATTTTATCATTAATTGTGTGCCAGTGATCGAAAAAGCTTTGGTTTTTACTATTTGGGTCAAGGTGAATAATATCAATGGAAGGAATTTTTGCGTATTTGTTAACAAAATAATGATCGTCAGTAATTGCACCTCCGGGTTCGTCAATAAAAACATTTCGATATCCCATATCGGCGGCGGTATTCCAAACAAGGTCTACTACAAATCTGGCTTCACGATCGGAATGATATTCACGTCGGAATTCAGCATTTTTAGCGCCAACCATATCCAGCAAAATACCAAATGCTGCTGAGTAAGCATATTTATGAGGATTTTTCGACCAGTACTGTGACCCAAGCCCCCAATTTTCTTCATCGTAAGTAATCTGCATTTCATGAGGCGGCCCCCAGTCCTCAAGGTCAAAAAATATAATATCAACTCCAACCTTGGGGGGGGTTTGTTGAAACTGCCGAGCCATCTCAAGAAGTACACCAACTCCGCTGGCCCCATCATTTGCACCGTCAATGGGAGTATTGTGCATTTCCAGATTTTCATCATGGTCGGCAAACGGGCGCGAATCCCAATGAGCCATCAGCAGTATACGCTTCTCTGTTTTATGATTAAACGAAGCTATTATGTTTTTTCCATTTCGGGTTACACCATCGTAAGTTCTGGTTTTGAAATTTTGAACTGTAATTTTAGCTCCGTAGCTGGTTAATTTACCAGCAAGCCATGACGCACATTGATTATGCGCTTCACTTCCCGGTACACGTGGACCGAACTCTACCTGCTCCTCAACAAATTTATAGGCAGAATCGGCATTAAAAGGTGGTGGTGTTATTCTTTCCTTTTGGGGAGGTTTTTTATCTGATGTTCTGTTTTGACCCATCTGGCATGATGAATTCAAAATAAGAATGAACAACGATGATGTTATTATTGAAGTAAGTTGTTTCATTTGTAATTTATGAGCGTTTTGTATCTTGTACTAACTTTCTTTAGGGATCAAACATACTTAAAAAACTAAAACACCATAGTAAAAACAGCTCCTTCATCCTTTTTTGATCGTACACTGATGCTACCTTTGTGCATTTGCATAATTTGCCGTGAAAGACTCAGTCCGATTCCCGATCCTTTCTTTTTTGAAGTGAAAAAAGGCATGAATATTTTATCAAGTAAATCCTGTTTAATTCCACTGCCGTTATCAGCAATTTCAATAGTTGTGCGATTGTTTAAATTAACGGATGCAACAATGTTGATTTTAGGTACATAAATGCCGCTTTTCATTCCCGAAACAGCGTCAATGGCATTAAGAAGCAGGTTTATTAGTACCTGATCTATTAAATCAGGATCGGCCAGTAGTTTTAAATCATTTGGATATATTTTAATTGAAGTTAAAATTTTGTTTTTTTCAAATTTCGAGCCCAACAATTCGATTGCTCTATCAAACATGTCGTTAACATAAAAATGCCGGAAATTGGGTTTTGGGATTCTTGTTAAGTTACGATAAATTTCAACAAAATTCAGCAGGCCCTTACTCCGATTTCTAATGGTTGTTAATGCCTGCCTAACATTCTCCATGTCTTCTTTGAAATCGTTAGCGGAAGGAGGATTTTCTTTATGATTTTTAAGGATACCATCAACTGTTTCGGCAAGTGACGATATCGGTGTAATGGAGTTCATTATTTCATGAGTAAGTACTCTTATAAGTTTTTGCCACGATTCAATTTCCTTTTGTTCAAGTTCAGGATGAATATCCTGAAATGATACCAGTATATATTCTTCCCCCCGCATTCTGAATTGTGTGGCATGCATCGACAGCTGCAGTAGTTCATCAGCAACAAAAACCTTTATCAGCAACTTGTCTCCGGCATTCATGTTAACTAATTTATCGGGCAAATCGTCTTCAATAATCAATAAATCTGTGATGTTTCGTAACCGTGGTACTTGTAAAAGTCGTTTTACCGCGTTATTAAAAACATCAACTGTACCATCTCGTTTAAAAACAATTATTCCGATACTTACATGTTGTATAACCGTAAGAAGATAATTAAAGTGTTCCTCTTTTTCTCTTTTGTTTTTCTTGAAAGTTTCTATTACCTCATTTAATTCCTTATTAAGTCCTTCAAAACTTTTGCCTACTTCATTATCGGCAAACGAACTCGTAAAATCCGAATGTCGTATTGATTCAAAAAAACGAGTTAATTTAATATTTGTTTGCTCTGTGTATCGAATTAATGAAATTATTTGAGCAAAAAACAACACGGCAAGTATTATTGAGCTAATAGCATATGCTGTTTCCTGATGTATAAAAAAAATCAGGGTAAACGTAACCATAATCAGTACTATTCTGATAATGACCTGTATTCTAAATTTTTTATAAACCATATTTCTCAATTCTTCTATAAAGGGAAGCGCGAGTTAATCCTAATTCTTTAGCAGCCTTGCTGATGTTACCGCCGTGCTTGTCTATTACCTTTCTTACCAGCACTTTTTCTACTTCTTCGAGGTTTAAATTATCCTGTGAGATGACGTCCCTACTCTTTTCTTCTTTTTCCATCATAAAAAAATCATGGGGCTCAAGTATATTTGATTCACTTAGTATTACCGCTCTTTCTACAGCATGCTGAAGTTCGCGTATGTTTCCTGGCCAGTCATGCATCTGTAATCGTTTCAAAGTACCTACACTTATTCGTTTTTTCGGAACCTTGTATTTAGTACAATACGTATCAATAAAGTGTTCGATTAGGGGTTCAATGTCCTCCAGCCTTTCTTTAAGTAGCGGAAGTTTAATTTCAACAGTATTTATCCGGTAAAGCAAATCCTGACGAAATTTATTTTCGTTAACCATTTCGTAAAGAGGCATATTTGTTGCGCAAATCAGTCTAACATTAATGGGAATCTCCTTACTTGAGCCAAGCCTGATTACTTTTCGGCTTTGAATAACGCTTAATAATTTAGATTGTAATCCATGACTTAAATTCCCAATTTCATCCAAAAATATTGTTCCTCCGCTTGCCACCTCAAATCTTCCTGCCCGGTCTTCTTTGGCATCAGTAAAAGCGCCCTTTTTATAACCAAATAGCTCGCTCTCAAATAGACTTTCAGTAATAGCACCCAGATCAACACTTACAAAAACATTATCCCGACGGTTTGAGGCACGGTGGATAGCTCTTGCGACAACCTCCTTGCCGGTTCCATTTTCACCCAGTATCAATACGTTGGCATCGGTGGATGCTACTTTATAAGCTATTTTCATAACTTTTTGCATCGACTGTGAGGAGCCAATAAGGTTGGTGTGATCCTGGTTTTGATCAGAAATAAAAACTTTTTGCTTTGCCCTTAAGTTTTCAAGTTCAACTTTCGATTCTCGGATTTGCAAAGAAGACTGAATTGTTGCCAGAAGCTTCTTATTATCCCACGGCTTTAATACAAAGTGAGTTGCACCTTCTTTAATGCCTTGTACCGCTAACTCAATATCGCCATAGCCTGTTATAAATATTACTGTGGCGGCAGGATCATGCTCCAATATTACGTTTAACCAATGAAAACCTTCCTGACCACTTGTTGCATCGCGCGAAAAATTCATGTCAAGTAATATCACATCATAATTTTCATTTTTGATGATATCAGGAATTTTTTTAGGGTTTTTTTCAGTATGTATAATAGAGATGTGTTGCCTGAGAAACATTTTAGCTGCTAACAATATATCGGCATCATCATCAACTATTAATAGCCTTGCGTTTATCTTGCTCATTATCTGTGTCTTTTATTGGGTTATTGTCATTGCTGGTATAACTATCCTAATTGGTAATATTAAGATAAAATTACAAATAATTGTTCACCTTTGTACAAATATATGAACGATTTCGGACATAATATGTTACACATTAACTATTTTTATTTTATAAAGAAAGTATTATCAACACGATACAGGCATTGGCACAGAATTAGTTAAAGTTTGTTAATTAAGCATACCCGACAATTATGATAGAGACTTTTGAACTTACAAAAACATTTAAGGCAGAGGATATTGAAACAGTAGCCTTGCGTAATGTCAGCCTAAAGGTTGAAAAGGGTGATTTTATAGCTGTTATGGGTCCTTCGGGTTGCGGCAAAACAACATTACTGAATATACTGGGAATGATTGATAATATTACAGCAGGAAAGTATTTGTTTTTCGGTCAGGAAGTAACGCAATTATTTGAAAAGCAAAAAACCGAACTTAGAAAAAGAAATATAGGGTTTGTATTTCAGAATTTTAACCTTATTGAAGAACTTACTGTATATGAAAACATAGAACTTCCACTTCTATATTTAGGATGGAAACGTAAAGAAAGGAAAAATCGTGTTGAAGACGTTATAAATCAGATGAGTATCAGCCACCGAAAAAACTTGTTTCCTGTGCAGCTTTCGGGCGGACAACAGCAACGTGTGGCAGTTGCCAGAGCTGTAGTTGCAAACCCCCCGTTATTGTTGGCAGATGAGCCCACCGGTAACCTTGACTCAATGCACGGCGAAGATGTAATGTTGATGTTAAATGAGTTAAATAAAAAAGGGACAACAATCATTATGGTTACCCATTCACGGCGCGATGCGTCTTATAGCAGACGTGTAGTGCACCTTTTTGACGGTCAAATTATTAATGAAAATTTTAATAGTATAATTTAGACGGCGTATGGCAGTTGGTTGATAGTAAAGGTTGAGTTGAAAATATTAAATGTAGAATGTAGAATATAAAAATGCTTGGCAATTATTTTAAAATAGGAACCAGGGTACTCTTGAGGCAGAAGAGTTATGCATTATTAAACATAATTGGTTTAGCAATTGGTATAGCTGTTTTTACATTTATTTTCCTCTATATCCAAAGCGAGATACGCTACGACAGGCAATGGAGCGACTATAAAAATATATATCGGGTTACAAGCGAATATAATGTTGATGGAAAAATTGAAAAAATTGCATTAACACCGTTCAGACTGGCTGAAGATTTCAGGAAGGAGTTCCCGGAAGTAGTTAGTTCTACAAATATGTTTTTTACCGACCCATCAGACATTAATGATATTTCATCAGTTACATACGAAGGAGAGGTTTTTGAAATCCCGGATATAACACTTAGCGAACAGAATTTCTTTAAAATTTTTGATTATCCCTTTTTGGAAGGAAATCCCGACTCCATGCTAAGCGAACCAAACACAATGGTTATTTCTTCTGAAATTTCTCAGGAAATTTTTGGTGATGAATCGGCTATCGGGAAAAAGCTGAGTACCGTAGTTCGAGAATATACTGTTGTAGGAGTATTTGAAAAAAAATGCTGGCCATCACATCATAATTTTGATGCAATAGTTTCGGAATCTTCATTAGATACAGCTGGCCTTGTCCGATTGAAAAAAGACTGGTATTGGCTTATCTGTTATACTTATGTAAAACTAAATGATACAGTAAATATTGAAGATTTTGCATTTAAATTTAATGGGTACGCCGAAAAAGGTCGCCTTGAATCCTCTAAGGAAGACAATATGGAAATTGAAGGCTATTTCATTAATAAGTTTGAACAGGTTTCTAATGTTCATTTCAACACCCAACTGCAATACGACTCGCCATCGAATGTTGATGTAACCTTTTTATATATTTTTGGAATTATTGCTGCCTTTATTTTGTTAACAGCATCGATAAATTATATAAATCTTGCAACGGCGCGCTCACTGAGAAGAGCAAAAGAGATCGGCATACGCAAAGTGATAGGGGCAACTAAAAGTCAACTGGTTTTTCAATATATAAGTGAATCAGTCATACTAACTTTCTTTTCATTTATTCTTGCAATGTCAGTGGTTGAATTTCTTATGCCGAAGTTTAATCAGCTGGTTGGCAAGGAACTAACACTTGTTGGCAGTATATTTTCAGGAGAAGGAATAATTTTTGGAATTATTTTGTTTATCATGATTTTTATTCTTGCCCTTATTGGTGGAAGTTTTCCTGCTTTCGTGCTTACGTCGTTCAATCCGGCATCGGTTATTAAAGGCAATTATTTTATATCAGGCAAATTTGGCAGGCAGCATTTTTCTGCCGGTTTATTGAGGCGTTTTTTAGTAACAGTGCAATATGTGGTTTCCATTGGCATTATAATTTCAACTTTCATCGTATATGCACAAATGGATTTTTTAAAATCGCATGATCTTGGATTTGAAGAAGAAAACATTATTGTGATCAATACGCCACATGATACCACTTTCAAACATCGGATTAGCAATTTTTTGACAGCACTTGGTGAAGATAATTCAATTTTGGAGGTTTCTTCGGCGTTGAATGTTCCGGGTTACACCGGAGGGAAGATGCTTTTTTATGTTGGGGATACATCCAAACAGAATATTCAGGCATTGAATTATTACGGTGTTGGAAATAATTATTTTGAATTATTGAGGGCTCCATTATTAAAAGGTCGGCACTTCACAAATTCACCTTCAGAAGATACAACCAGAAACTTTATCATAAATGAAGCCGCAGATGATTTTTTAAAACTTGATAATGCAGTTGGAACCAGTCTCAATTTAGCATACGAAGATAATCTTGATAGGGGTAAGATTATTGGAGTCGTAAAAAACTTCAATTTTTCATCTCTGCATGAGGATGTTGAACCATTAGTGTTTATATTGGATTCAAAAAAAGCACGGTATGTCCTTGTTAAGTTTGAAGACGGCAAAAAAGATAACGCTATCAGTCACATTCGAAAAGTGTGGGAAGAAACTAATAAAGGCAGCTTTTTACACTATACATTACTGGAAACAAAGCTGGAAAACTTGTACAAAGGTGATAAAAAAATGTTGTCGCTTTTCATTTATTTTTCGGTATTCGTAATTTTCATTTCCAGTTTGGGGCTTTACGGCTTATCTTCATTTCTAATTCAACAGAGAACTAAAGAGATTGGTATAAGAAGAATTTTAGGTGGGTCGGAAATACAAATCATGATAATGTTAGCTAAAGTTTATTTAAGAGTTGTAATGATTGCCGGATTAATTGCTTCAGTAATTGTTTATTTCTTAATGACGAGCTGGTTAAACACATTTGCTTATCACATAACTATTAACGGGTGGTATTTTGTTGCGGGCATACTAATTACTTTTCTAATAGCAACCACCACTGTGCTTATACGTTCATTTAAAGTTGTGCATGAAAGTCCTTCTGTTTCATTGAATTATTCGGGTTAGCATTTTTACATATCTGATTAATTGGAACGCAGTGATGAATCACATTAACCTGATTATTAGCAATATTGAGATTCTTCGTCATCGCTCCTTCTCAAATCCGCGGGCAGTATAATACGAAGCTCGGTCGAAAAATAACATCATTCGTCTTTCCAGCTCAAGGGCTGAATAGATATCAATAGTGCTGGTCCACATTTGCTGAGACAATGCAAATTCCCATATGTGTTTGCGGGTGAGACTGATGGCACTTAATACTTCGCTGAGTTCAAATCCTTCCTTTTTTCTTTCACACCCTAGTTTGAGGTAATATTCCCGTAAATCTTTTTTACTGTAGTATCCACCGAGCCATTTTTCAAATTGTCCTATCACCCACATAATTCGCTGAAGTGAAACTTTAGAATCTGATGTTGCATACGTGGGGGTTGATTTATTGGTCATTACATCGTTAAGCCATCTAGCGGCAATAACCTCTGCATTGTGCTCAATAATTTTTATAAGCTTGTCGGAAACAAAGTTGCCTTCTCGTTTTTTCTTTTTACTGCTGGATATTGACATAGAAAACGAATCCACTATTTCCCAATATTCTTTTTTGCTTTCTGCATATCTTTGCAATGCCATAATGTTTGATTCAAATGCAAGATGTGGGATCTCTTCAAATGCAAAAAATTTAACAGCTTCTGCGTCATCACCGGCTAATAGTTCCCCACCAATCCATTCAGTCTCAAAGGTGACAAATATGAGATCGCCATAAAAATTATTGTGTGTTGAATTTACATTTACAAAACCTATTACTTTTCCTTGAATTCCGGTTTCTTCTTCCAGTTCGCGAAGAGCAGCAGCCTGGATGCTCTCACCAATTTCGGCAAACCCTGACGGAAGACACCAATGCCCTTTATACGGATCAAATTTTCGTTTTACAAGCAGTACTTCTCTGTTTTTCACAACAATTGTTGATGCTACAGGCAAGGGGTTATCATAAAAAAACATATCGCATGAATCGCAATAATCTCTCAAACTATCTCCCTCATTACGAACGGTAATTTTACTGCTGCAATACGGACAATATTTTCTTTTCTTTTTCATCTGTTTAATTTTGTTCGTTTTCAATCATATCAAAATCGGCCCAGATTGGCGATTTAGTCGAAATTTCACCTGCAAATAAAAATCATATCTTCTTTAGATATACTAATTTCGCCATTCTTTTTTATGTCATTTCTTAAACTATCAAGTATAATTTCGGTGAGTTTATCCTGGTCATAATTTTTATCCGGAATGAAAAATGACTTTTTAAACCTGAAGTATTTTTCAAAAAGACTATAATCCTCATATTTAAAAAGCAAACTGCTTGATACTTTTTTAAACTCAATATTACTAAATGCTGAAGATAACAGCTCCTTTCCATTCTCATCCGAAAACCCATTAATCAATTCTTCGTATGGCAATTGTTTTGATGTATCAAACCCAATCTTTTTTAATATTTGTTTAACATAGCTTGTAAATTCAGCCATGTGTGGATATGAATGCGTAATTGCTATAAAGCAGCCATCATCCTTCACAATCTCAGATATTTGTTTGATATATTCAGGGAAAAAATAGAGCGCATAACTACAAATTACCAGATCAACTGATTTTCGCCGTAAAGATTCAATTTCACTAATCCCATTTGAAACAAATCGGCCATTGAGACCGGTTTCGGCACAAGCACGTAAATAATGTTGTTCGTTTTTTTTATGCCTGTCAATCCCTAAAATTTCCGTGCCATTTTTAACTTTTCCTTTCAATCCTCTGGTAAAAAACCCAAAGCCACAACCCAGATCAACTATCTTTTTTACGTTGTTTAAGTTAAGCCCGTTGAGCGCAATTTCTCTGATATCAAGTTGATTTGTTAAATGTTTGCGAATAATATCGGCAACTTCCAAATGCGTATTTATATCACAAAAAACATCACCAAGATCATTTTGAATTTTGTTTAAGGATTTATCGGGGAAGTGTGTATTATTCATTGTTACTTGTATAGATTATCAAAAGTAAAAAAATCTGATAAACACTTTGGTATTTTTAAACCAAAATGAAAGTAAAAAAATCAATACTTTTACCCAAAAAATGTAATGTTCCGACTTGTTAATATAATTTTTATTTTCTTTCTGGTAATTTCTCTTTTGGGATGCCGCAACGGAAAAAATAATCTCACCCCACAACAACAACAAATAGTTGATGCTTTTAATGCATCAGTGGAAACCAGTCTGGTTGATAGAAACCCGGATAGTGTACTGTTTATAGCAAAACAAGTAATCGAACTAGCTTATAGCCTTGGTGATGAGCCTCTGCTAATCGAAGCAATGAACCAAACCGGTATTGTTTACGAAAGAATGTACATGCTTGATTCTGCCAACCTAATGTTTACTCGATCTCTTAAATTGGCATACGAGAGTAGGGATACTAATAATATTAGCTTGATCCTTCATCTTCAGGCAAATACACTGATTACAGCCAACAAATACGGACTTGCCAGGCAAAAATTGATAGAAGCATTGCTGCTAAACGAAGCACAAGGTAAAAAAGGCAACATTGCGTCTAACTATTCCTCACTGGGCGAATGTTATTATTATGAACAGCAGTATGATTCTGCTCTGATATACTTCCAAAAAGGCCTTCAATATTTTGAGCAAACGAACAATTCAAGAAATGTGGCCATCATACTAAACCACATATCAAATGTTTACGGTGAACAAAAACTTTTCGAGTTGTCAAAAGCTTATCTTAAAAAAGCCATTCACATCAATGATTCCATTAATAATCTCTTCGAATTAAGCTCAAATATTAACAATATGGGTATTATGTTGAAAAATGAAGGGCATTACGATTCAGCAATTTATTATTTTAAAGGATACATTGAACTACAAAAACAATTGAATAGGGTCATGGGTGAGATTATCGGCACCTTCAATCTGGGAAATACGCTTATACTATTAGGTAACTATGAAGAAGCAAAAACCACCTTGGATCAGGTATACAATTGGAGTAAGGAATACGCTATTGTCGAGGGGCAGTTCAGGTCGCTCCATGGATTGGCAGAAAACGAAACAAAGCATCTTCATTTCGAAAAAGCGAGAGCCTATTACAAAAAAGCACTGCAGTTGGCACGGGAGGAGGAAAATTTTGAATTTCAGAAAGATCTATTATTTCAACTCGCGCAATTGGTGATGAAAGAGTCTAATACGGATACCATTAATTACTTAAGCGAATACAAAGTAATTTCCGATAGCATTGCAGGGAGAAAAACCAGGGAAAAATTACTTGAGCTGGAAACAACCTATAATTTTGAAAAGAAAGAAGTTGAAATCGTCCTTCTTCAAAAAGCCAATTTGCTCAAAAAAACACAGATATGGGTGTTGATTTTGGTTTCTTTTCTGGGAATTCTTACCACAATCTTTATTACAATTAGTTATAGGAGGAGGCAAACTGTTCTCAAGCAAAAGAACCTCCTTGCCAAAGAAAAAAATAGAACACAACAACTAACCATTGTACAGGTTGAAAAAGATACCCTGATAAAAGTCGCTGAAAAAGATAAAGCACAACTAAAGCTAAAACTAAAGGAGCAGGAAATTATTTTTAACACACTGCTGTACGCAAAACTTGTTAATGTTTTTCATGAAGTAATATACAAGCTCAATGCTTTCACAAATAAATTCAGGGGCAAGCACGACCGTGAGGACTTTCAAAAAGTGCTTAATAATATGGAAACTGCCAACAACATAAACCCATTGGATGAATTTGAAAAAGTTTTCTCAACGGTACACCCTGGATTTTATACACGTCTAATCCAAAAGCACCCCGATCTTACACCTCGCGAAATGCTTTTCTGCGCATTTATCAGGATTAATCTGCAAACTAAGGATATTGCCATCATCACAAATATTTCCACTAATTCATTGGAAATCGCACGGCATCGCATTCGCAAAAAAATGAACCTTTCCTCCGATCAAAATCTGACTGCCGAATTGATGATGGTTTAGGGTTGTGAGCGTTCTGTCATTTCGAACCAACCGTAGGGAGTGTGAGAAATCCCCCCAACATAGAAGTCACACACCGTCATACTCCAGCTCATCTTTGACACGTTATATATTTCATTCTCTAATACTTATGTAACCTTGCTAAGGAATTGCTAAGGTAAAATTATGCTTAATTCAGAGTTTTTGCAGTTACATTTGCTGTTATTGAATTACATAACAATTAATCCCACGCATATGAAAAAACTACTTCTATTAACCGCAGTGATCGTTTGGGTGATCACCCCCATGTTTACTATCGCCCAAAACAACGCCCTCGATTTTGATGGGACTGGTCTATGGCTGGAAAAAATTGTATGACTTGCGGAAGGAAAAACTGGAAGAATAGACCTGAGATTTTAAACCAGCATCACTAGCTTAAGTCTGTGACTTAAGCTTATTAATAAGTTCAAGTTGCAAACTTGAATCAGTGTTGACTAATTAATTTAATTGAAAAAAGGAAATAGTGTTGGAACTAAATCATAAAGAACAGGAAATAATAACTAAAACCCTGACAGATGCAAAACTTGCAGTTGCTTTTCGCGAAGGAATTGAAAAGTTAAATGATTTTACACCAAAATTCAGGGGCAAGCATGATCGTGAGAACTTTCAAAAGTTGCTACGCAACATGAAGAATACCAACAATATCAATCCGTTAGATGAATTTGAAAAAGTGTTCTCTTCCTTGCATCCGGGATTTGATATACGGTTAATTAAAAAGTACCCCGATCTTACACCACGCGAATTGCTTTTCTGCTCTTTAATAAGGCTTAATATGCAAACTAAGGATATTGCTATTATTGTCAATATTTCAAACAAGTCACTGGAAATCGCCAGGCACCGCATCCGCAAAAAAATGAAACTTTCTACTAAACAAAACCTAGCTGCCGAGTTGATGATGGTGTAGGGTTGTGAGCGTTCTGTCATTTCGATCCGCCAGAGGCGGAGAGAAATCCCCCCAGCCCGAACCCCCTGTCATTTCGAACCGACCGTAGGGAGCGTGAGAAATCCCCTCAGCCCGAAGTCATACACCATAGTACACAAACCATTCATCGGACTCAGGGGATTTCTCAGTCGTACCTCCTTCGAAATGACATGATAATCATGAGGGGATTTGGCTCCGACGAACTTACGTTTCTCAGTCGTACCTTCTTATCAATGACAACGTTTTATAAACCATTGTATATTAATGATATGCAGTTTTTGTGCAATTTGTTTTTATATGAAATAACAATAATCAAAACCCAAATAACAAATAAATTATAAAACACAAAATTTCAAATGTTATAGTTTCGTTTGAAATTTAATTATTGGGGATTGAGATTTATTTGAGGTTTGATAATTGATATTTGGAATTTTTGTCATCTCACTATGTGCGCCCCGGTTTCCAGGTGACTTGGGTCTCGAGATGACAGGTAAATTATCGATGTCATTTCGACCACCAGGAGACCTGCCAGCCGGTTTACCTGCCGGAGGCATGGAAGGCTGGAATCCCCCTTAGCCCGAAGCCACACATAGCCGTATTCCAGCTCTTATTTGTCACGTTAAATCAATCTATTTCACGCACTTATGTAACCCTGCTAAGGAATTGCTAAGGTGAAAATATGCTTAATTCAGAGTTTTTGCACTTACATTTGTCATTATTGTATGACATAACGATTAAATCTCATTCATTTGAAAAAACTACTACTATTAACCTCTGTAATCTTTTGGGCGCTCACTCCCATGTTTAACAACGTACTCGATTTTGACTAACACAAATGTTTATGCCTTGGAAAATTAAAGTATATAAATTAAATAGAATTAATAAATATTTTAAAATAATTAAACTTACTACTATGAAAAAAATTACTTTATTATTTGCCCTTATATTATGGACAGGATTAAGTTCATTTAGTCAAGTTAACACTGCTCTACACTTTGATGGCACTTCTGGTCTTAATGGATCTGCTATGTCAGGTCAACTGGTTTATACTACGCCTATGATCCCTTTTTCTACTACGTTTACCGTAATGGGTTGGGTTAACGTTGCTAAAAGTTCAAATATTTTTACTTGGGGTAGTGCCACCAGCGAAAAATTGGTAAGAATTGATTGTAGCAATGTTGGTAAATTACGCCTCTATAATGGTAGTTATGGAAATTTTTCGTCAACTGCTGAAATTTATGTTGGATGGCATCATATTGCTGTATCTAGTGATGCGGGAAGTGTTACCCTTTATGTTGATGGTGTTGCTGGAGGAACAGGTACTGTTACTACCCCTTCTCCAGCTCCAATTAAAACCACTATGGGAACAGCATTTAATAGTCGTTACGAAGGGAAATGTAAAGGCCAAATTGATGAGTTATCTGTTTGGAACATTGCCTTAACTGAAACTCAAATATTGGCATATAAAGATACACCACCGGTAGGCACCGAAACGGGTGCGTTAGCAGTTTATAATTTTAACCCTTCCGGCATAACACCTGCTGGTAATAATACCGGACATACAACCTTACCATCCCTAACAGGTAATTATCCTGGCACCTTATTTGGGTTTCCACTTACAGGTGAAACCGGCAACTGGGTAGAAGTGCCTGTTGCGGTATTGCCAACCGGAAGTGGAACCAGTGGTGATCCTTATCTGATTGCAACAATACATAACCTGTTTTGGCTAACCCAAAACTCTGCATCATGGGGAAGCTATTTTCAACAAACTGTAGATATTGATGCTTTCGGAACTGCAGTCTGGAACGATAACGCTGGCTTAACACATATTGGAAATTCAACAACATCGTTTACCGGTACTTATGATGGGGACGGACATGCAATAAGTAACTTGAGGAATTATGTGAACAAAGGAGCTTACCATGGATTCTTTGGTAGACTAACTGGAGCTACTATCAAAAATCTTGGATTAATCATGGAGATATACTTGGGAGCTCTTACACTGGGGTTTTGGCGGGCATAGTTTCAACTTCTATCTTTTCAAATTGCTACACATCAGGCGGTACTGTTGATGGGCATCAACATGTCGGCGGTTTAGTTGGATCTGCGAGTTCTTCTTCTTTATACGGGTGTTGGAGTAGTGTGACCGTTACATCATCCTGCCAGACTGGTGGTCTTTTAGGAACAGCCTCTGGTTCTTCTGGTGTGATATCTAATTGCTACGCCACCGGAAGTGTAACAGGTGATAATACAACTTATGGAGATGTCGGTGGTTTAGTGGGATCTCTTTCATCCTATGTATTAAATTCTTATAGTACTGGTTTAGTAACCTCAGTGAACCCAACTAATATTGGCGGCCTTATAGGTAAAAAT
Source organism: Bacteroidota bacterium (assembly GCA_014382445.1). Lineage (GTDB taxonomy): Bacteria > Bacteroidota > Bacteroidia > Bacteroidales > F082. The sequence goes on along the minus strand of JACNJS010000035.1, from coordinate 5,301 downwards.
ACATATACTAATAATGTCCATAATTGTTTATGGGATACTCAAACTTCCGGCCAATCCGCAAGCAACGGGGGGACTGGCAAAACAACCGCTGAAATGAAATCACAATCTACATTTACTGATGAGGGTTGGGATTTCACTTCTCCAATATGGGCAATTGCCGGTGGAACAAACAATGGTTACCCTAATTTACTAAGTGATGTATTCCCTCCTTTTTGGGTTGGAATAAGCAGCACTAGCTGGAATTCTGTTAACAACTGGGATCGCCGATCTGTACCTATTGCAAGTGAAAATGTAATCCTGCCCAAAACTTCGAGATATTACACTGCCTTTGGTACCGGAGCCACATGCAATAACCTTACGATACCAAGCGGAGCAGTATTAACTCCAACTGCCGGTATAACAGTAAATGGCACGCTTACCGTAAATAACGATTTAAACCTCAACGGGCAAACAATAACCCTTGGCAGCAGTGCGACATTAGTTGAAGGAACAGGGATTATTACCGGTACAAGTGGCACAATTACCACAACAAGAGATTTATCAGGCATTACGGCTCAAAATGTGGCCGGACTTGGCGCCACAATTACAACTGCGGCCAACATGGGTAGTACAGTTATTACCCGCGGTGTTGCCGCTCAAACCGGAAATGGCAACCAGGGTGTCAAGCGGTATTTTGATATTACACCAACAACCAATACCGGGTTGAATGCTACATTCGTTTTTAATTATGATGATAGTGAACTGAACAGTCTTACTGAATCAACGTTAGTATTGTTTCGATCGACGAACACTGGCAGTACATGGTTTAATCAAGGCGGGACTGTAAATACCACCAATAATACCGTTACACTCACCGGCATCGACGCTTTTTCACGATGGACAGCAGGGTCTACTGCTGCTACACTGGCAGTACCGCTTCCACCCACCGTAACAACAACAGCAATGTCAGCTATTACATCAACAACGGCTTCAAGTGGTGGCAATGTTACAGCAGATGGCGGTGCGTCGGTTACGGCTCGAGGTGTTTGTTGGAATACAACAGGCACGCCTACAATTTCTGACTCTAAAACAACAGATGGTACAGGAACCGGAGTATTTACCAGTTCGCTTACTGGCTTAACAGATGGAACAACCTACTATGTAAGAGCTTATGCTACAAACTCTGCTGGTACTTCATACGGAAGTGAACTTTCTTTTGTTGCACAAACCCCGCTTAACACGGCTCTGCACTTTCAAGGCATTCAAAGTTCTTATACAACTACCATGGGAGGTCAGCTGATCTATACCACGCCTATGGTTCCTTTTTCTACTACATTTACCGTGATGGGTTGGGTATATGGTACTACAAATTCAGTTATTTTTTCTTGGGGTGTTGCTAGCTATAATAAGTGTATAAAAATTGACATTTATGGGTACAAATTACGCATTTACGGTAATGGTACAAATATTTCGTCAACTACCAGCATGGCAGATGGATGGCATCATATTGCAGTTACCAGTAATGCAGGTAGTGTTACCCTTTATGTTGATGGCGTTGCTGAAACGACAGGTACTGTTTCTACCCCTTCTCCTGCCCCGTTTACAACTACTATGGGTACTTCATATAATAATCGTTACGAAGGGAAATTTGAAGGCCTTATTGATGAATTATCGGTTTGGAGTATTGCCTTAACAGATGCTCAAATTTTAGCATATAAAAATACCCCGCCAGTAGGCACCGAAACAGGTGCGTTAGCAGTTTATGATTTTCACCCTACTGGCATAACACCTAGTGGTAATAACACTGGCTACACAACCTTGTCGGACCTAACCGGGAATTATCCAGGTACCTTATTTGGGTTCCCTCTTACAGGTGAAGTCGGCAATTGGGTAGAAGTGCCCGTTGCAGTTGCACCAGCTGGAAGTGGAACCAGTGGTGATCCTTATCTAATTGCAACAAAATATAACCTGTATTGGCTAACCCAAAACTCAGCATCATGGGGAAGCTATTTTCAACAAACTGCAAATATTGATGCAACAGGAACAGCAACGTGGAATGGTTTTTATGGTTTAACATGTATAGGAACTGCCACAACAAATTTTACAGGCACTTATGATGGGAATGGGAAAACAATAAGTAATTTGAATAATGCGGTTAGTCATGGATATGGCAATTTTGGATTTTTTGGACGAACAAACGGTGCAACAATTAAAAATCTTGGATTACTAAATGCTGAATTGCTTGCAGGGAACAGTAATGATGGAATACTTGCCGGAGCTGCACTAAGTTCTGTATTTTCAAATTGCTATACCACGGGAAGTATTGATGGACATCAATCTGTTGGAGGACTTATCGGGTTTTCGGGAGGTAATTCTGTTACAGCTTGTTATAGTAGTGCAACTGTTTCAGGAACCAATACAATTGGCGGTCTTTTAGGTTATAGTCATGGTGGTAGTAGCTGGGGTAACGCAGCCGTTGCCAATTGCTACGCTACAGGTAATGTATCTTCGGATTGGAATCCCACACCACCCACTACGCCTAACCAGTATCTCGGGGGATTAATTGGATTAAATCTAGGAAGTGCCACTGTGTTAAATTCTTATAGTTCCACTGTTGTAAATTATACCGGCGGGCATGCCTCTCCTGTCACGATAGGAGGGTTGACTGGTAGCGGTTCTTCTTATATTTATAATAGTTTTTGGGATACTCAAACTTCTGGTCAATCCACAAGTCCCGGGGGCACAGGCAAAACAACGGCTGAAATGAAAACGCAATCTACTTTTACTGATGGCGGTTGGGATTTCACCTCACCAATATGGGCAATTGCCGGTGGCACGAACAATGGTTACCCTAATTTGTTAAGCAATGTTTTTCCTCATTTCTGGACAGGAAGGAACAGCTCCGACTGGAGTACCGCATCCAACTGGGATGGAAGTTCCTTACCTACTGCAAGTGATAATGTAATCCTGCCTACTAGTTCGAAAAGTAATACTGCCTTTGGTACCGGAGCCACATGCAATAACATAACCATACCTAACGGGTTAGTATTGACTCCAACTGCCGGCTTAACAGTAAATGGAACTCTTACTGTAGAAAACGATTTAAATTTAAACGGACAAACTATTACCCTTGGAAGTACTGCCACATTAGTTGAAGGAAGTGGAATTATTTATGGTACAAGTGGAACAATTACCACAACAAGAGATTTATCAGGCATTACAGCTCAAAATGTAGCCGGACTTGGCGCCACAATTACAACTGCAGCCAACATGGGTAGTACTGTTATTTCCAGAGGACATGCTGCTCAAACCGGAAATGGAAACGAGGGTATCAAGCGGTATTATGATATTACACCAACAACCAATACTGGTTTAGATGCCACACTCGTTTTTAATTATGCTGATAGCGAACTGAACAGCCTTACTGAATCAACGTTAGTATTGTTCCGATCAACAAACACCGGCAGCACATGGTTTGATCAAGGCGGAACTGTAAATACCACAAATAACACACTTACTCTCACAGGCATTGATGCTTTTTCACGGTGGACAGGAGGATCAACAGCTTCTTCTTTGGAAGTATCATCTCCACCCACAGTAACAACTAATCCGGTAATAATATCAATTACCCCAACTTCGGCATCAAGTGGTGGTAATGTAACTGCTGACGGTGGCCAGGCTGTCACAGCCCGTGGTGTTTGCTGGAACACAACAGGTGCACCAACTATTGCTGACTCTAAAACAACGGATGGTACAGGTACAGGCGCTTTTACAAGTTCTATAACAGGACTTACTGACCTGACCACCTATTATGTTCGTGCTTATGCAACAAATTCCATTGGCACTTCATACGGAAGTGAGGTTTCTTTCACAGCACAAACCCCCTTTAATACGGCCTTAAATTTTGATGGCGTTACCGGACAAATGGTTGATATAAGTCCAATGATACCCTATACTTCGAGTTATACAGTTATGGGATGGGTAAATATTACAGCCAATAATTCAAAGATTTTTTCCTGGGGAAGTCCGGTTGTAGACGGGTATGTTAACATTGAATCTAATAATGTTGGAAAATTAAGATATTATGTGGGTTCAGGAGGGGCAGTCGTTACTTCAACAACCACGATAGTTAATGCAGGCTGGCTCCATATTACCGTTACAAGAAATGCAGGACTTATTACTGTATATATTAATGGAGTATCTGAGGCTTCGGCAACAGAATCAAAAGTTCTTTCTCCAACAACTTCTTCAATGGGTTCTGCCTTACTTAATGGCACAATTCAAGGAAGCTGTAATGGTGCTATTGATGAACTTTCGTTATGGGACGTTTCTCTTACATCCACAGAGATAAATAATTATTTGGCAACAAGCCCAACCTGTGGCGAAACAGGTATTGTGGCCTTATACGATTTTAACAATACTTATATTACTCCTGCCGGAGATAACACAGCAGTTCCTCAAGCTACAACATTAGCTGATGAAAGCGGAAATGCATATACCGGTACTTTATCTTCATTTTCTTTAAACGGCACAACCGGTAACTGGGTAGAAGGAAACAATGCAGTAGAACCCACGGTTACAACTACTGCAATCACATCTATTACCCAAACTTCTGCAGCAAGTGGTGGTAATGTAACTGATGATGGTGGTGAGCCTGTTACAGCAAGTGGTGTTTGCTGGAATACAACAGGTACACCTACCACCTCAGACAGTTTTACAACTGATGGTACTGGAACTGGTACGTTTACCAGTTCACTAACGGGGCTCTCTCTCAATACTATCTATCATGTTCGAGCCTATGCAACAAATGTTGTTGGAACATCATACGGAAATGAGCTTTCTTTCACGACTCTTGATTGCATCAATCCAACTTCAGGTGGAGCAATTGCTGCAGATCAGGCCAGTTGTTCAGGTTTTGATCCTGCTACAATAACGAGCACATCTCTGCCAACAGGACATACAGGAACCCTGGAATACAAATGGCAGGAATCAACCACCAGCAGCAGCACAGGATTTTCAGATATTTCAAGCAGCAATTCACCCACTTACGATCCTCCAACTATAACCGTTACTACATGGTACAAAAGGCTGGCTCGAGTTGATTGTAAAAGTGATTGGACTGGAGCTACCGAATCAAATGTTGTGCAAATGTTGGTATATCCGACCTTTGTTGTTGGCTCGATTTCAACAGATCAAACTCTTTGCTATAACACAGCCCCGGCTGAATTAACAGGAGTAGCTCCAACAGGAGGTAATACTCCCTATATCTATCAATGGCAAAATTCAACGGATGGAACTACTTTTGCGGATATTAGTGGGGCT
>JACNJS010000030.1 GCA_014382445.1 Bacteroidota bacterium | reverse complement strand
TAAGAATGTTTATATTTGCTTAATTTGACAATATCACTAGTAACTAAAAAGTAATAATAAATTAATACTCAACAAAATGATTTCTACTATACTATTAGTTGCATTTTACCTGCTTACACCATTGTTAATTTTGTATTCATGTAAAAAATTATCCATATTAAGGAGGATTGGTGCCATAATTATTGCGTATGGCGTTGGTATTGTGGCGGGTGTATCGGGACTTCTTCCTGAAAACAGTGCCGAGATACAGGATATTATAGCTACAATATCCATTCCTTTGGCTATTCCGTTGATGTTGTTTTCATCGAATATGAAATCATGGTCAAGGTTGGCAGGCAATACTGTTATTTCGATGATAATTGCACTTTTTGCTGTTGTTACCGCTGTTGTGGTCGGTTATTTAATTTTTCTTACAGATGATATTCCTGAACTATGGAAAGTGGGGGGATTACTAATTGGAGTTTATACTGGAGGAACTCCAAATTTGGCAGCTTTAAAATTTATGCTTGATGTTAATAACGACACCTATCTTATTACACATGCTTATGATATGATAATTGGAGCAGGTTATTTCTTTTTTCTTTTAACAATTGGGCAAAAGGTATTTAGTTATGTATTACCGAAGTTTAAACCAGGATTAGGTAGCAACGACCAGAATGTATTAAGCGATATGTCGGAGAACCCAATGTGGGGACTTTTTAAAAGGTCAAACCACATTCCAATGCTAGTAGCGTTGGGAATATCAATTGCAATATTTGCGGTTGCAGGAGCAACAACGTTGTTTACGCCTGCGAATAGTCAGATGATTGTGGTTATTTTGTTGATTACTACACTTGGTATATTACTATCGTTAATACCTTCTGTAAATAAACTTAACAATACGTTTGAGTTGGGCATGTACTTTATTTTGATATTCAGCATTGATGTGGCTTCAATGGTTGATATATCAAGCATGGTTAATGCTTCACCAACAATTTTCTATTATGTGTTTCTTGTTGTATTCGGCTCGTTGTTTTTGCAGGTAGTTGTATCCGCAATTTTTAAAATTGATACCGACACAGTAATAATTACATCAACCGCACTAATTTGCAGTCCGCCCTTTGTGCCGGCCGTAGCAGGTGCCATAAAAAACAAAGAAATAATAGTTCCAGGATTAACCGTTGGGATAATAGGTTATGCCATAGGTAATTACCTCGGGGTGTTAATAGCGGAGTTTTTGCATTCGTTTTAACTCACAAAATTATCTACATCTTTAATTTAAACAATTCCGTATATAGTATAGTCTTAAAATAAGAAGTTTAAACCAATATAAATTCCTGAATTACCATCCTGTTCGTTCAGGGCTTTACCATAATCAATGGCAAGAATAAAATTTTGATTCATTGCAATATGAAGCCCACCGCCAACACTGTTGTGGAAGCTTTCAGTGCCAAATGCAAAGTAGTGTTCTTTATCATCCGGAAAAGGGACAATTTTGTTAACAATGTCTTCAACTTCAAAATTCTTAATAACCCTGCCTGAATCGAAGAAAGTGCTCAATGCGAAATAGAAATTCTGGTTAAACCATTGTGTCTGGAATACTTTCCATCTAAATTCAAGATTACCATAAACAACACCATCACCAACAACTCTGTTTCTCAGTATTCCTCTAAGCGTTTTGTCGCCTCCTAAACCTTCACTATATACACCATTCATTTTCGACATATACATTATTGGCTCAACATAGTACGGTGCTTTACCGGCAATAGTAGTTTGAAGTCCAAGACGATAAACAAATGAAAGTTTTTCTTTAATTAACGTAAAATATTGCCTGTGGGTCACAACCAACTTGGTAAAACCAAAGTCCATATTCGACAATGGTTTTGGAGCGCCGATCAAAATTATTTCCGACCAAATTCCACTCATTGGGTTTGGTTCATTGTCGCGTGTATCATAAACCACACCAAGTTTAAAATTAGTTAACAAACCGCCATTTTTCTGGCTTTCGGGTATAATTCCCCAATCAACGTACTTGTCGTAAAGACCTGGAATTTCAGGTAGTTTGTCAGCATCTTCCTTATTTTTATTAAGATGCTCAATATCAACTGAATTTGTATAGATGCTAAATAAGTTAAACCCTGCTAACCAATTAAAGTTACCCACCATGTCACCCTGAAAATCTAACTTAACCCGAAAGAATTCTCTTTTCTGACGATAGAACACTCGTGATCTATAGTCACTATTATCGGTTTCCTCCCATGCATGGTTGTAAACGGCATCGTAACCATTAAATCCGTAAAAGCTATAGGTTTGATCAGGAATATAGCTTACATCGGCGCTAACCCTTATGCCTTTAATAAGGGCCTCCGAATCGTAATAAAATCTTAAAAGGCCACTACCCTTTGTATACATTGATGCTTCAATGTAAAGGGAATGATCGTATTTGGGGTAACGTGAACCATCACCATAATCATATAAATTTACCAGTGCCCCATACTGAAATCCCAGATCGGAATTATAAGAAATCGCTGGAAGTGCGCCAAGATTCCATCCTGTCTTAATTTTCTCAGTTGTTTTTTTCTTTTCCTTCTGTTGAGCTTCCGAAACAGAAATAATAAATATTAATCCAACAATAATGAGCAATGTTTTTTTAAGATTATTCATATTATTAATTTTAGTGTTAATAAATAAAAATGTCCAATTTTAAGGTTTTATTGATTTCAAAAATAGTAAAACTAATAATGTCACCGTAAATTCTAATTATTCGCATAATAAATCATAGCAATTTAATTTTTGATAAACGATCCTCTGTTTAGCAAACGGTTATTTCTGGTTACCCGATAAAAATACGGTCCGGAAGGAAGTTCATTAACCGAGATATTTGTTTTGCTCTCGAAAAAGTTGTTGGTGCTTATTATACTACCAACCGCGTTATATATACTAATTAGCCTTTTGTTTTCAGATTCAGATGTTTCAAACTGTACAAAATCGGATGAGGGGTTTGGAAAAACCTTAACTTTAATTTGATAGTCACTCAGATTTATAACACCGGTATTTGTTTCTATAGCAAGACTATCGACATACAACACCGAGCCCGAATGGAATTCAAAATTTGGTGTCATAGCGGATGACATAATAATAACATTAAATGTGTCGGGTATATTATTATTGAGATTTTCCATATTTACTGTGAAAGGTGTCCAGATAGCAGTATCATGTAAATAACTTAGGCCATAACCGATAGTGTCAATTACTCCTTCTTCGTCGCGTTTAAAATTATAGATCAAAACGGATGCTGAATCTCCCTCAGCTCCTTGATATTTGTACATCCCTGTAAGTTTTGAAACGTTTTCCTGTAGTGCTAAACCTCCGCTAATATTGAAACTCAGATTAATAAAATCGATTGAAAACTGGGCTAATGTTATGAGTCCCGGCGCCTGATATGTACCCCCAAGAACATCTTTTGTTTCAAGTTTGACCGAATAATCTCCTGAAAAGGCATCGTGAGATTTTGAAACAGTTATTACAAAAATCGGCGGTAATGCTGTAAACGGATTTGGTGTGCTCCAAAATTCGGGTTCTTCATAAATTCCGTAGTCAACCCATGATTGAAATTCGGCATTCGGAAGGGTTTGGGCTGAGGTAATGGAACCTAACCCTATCAATATTACTACTATAAAAATATTTTTCATTTTTTTAACTTTTTATTAAGCACGAAAAGTTGAATAAATTTTTTGATGCTAATTTAAACTTTATATTCGTTTGGTGAAAATAAAACTGCACATCATGACCAAACTAAATGGCAACAAGCTGTATTACAGTGTATTGTTATTTTTAATAATGCCCATAGTTGGCCTGAAAACTACAAGCGCACAACAGGTAAGAGACAGTTTGTTTATACTTGATGCTATAATATTAACAAGCGATAGCCTGCTTCCTGTTCAAAATGCACATATAATAAGTAAGTTTAATCGTTGGGGTACAATCAGCAATAAGCAGGGAAGGTTTAAACTTTATGTGCAAAATGCCGATTCGATACTAATCACATCAATAGGATATAGTCCACTAATTTTACAGATGACACCTTCAATATTATCAATTGATAGTATTGTAGAAATACGGTTGCCGAAAGATACTGTAACTATTAACGAGGTGGTTATCAGGGGTTACTGGGATTATGCAACCATGAAACAAATTGTAATTGATATGAAGCCCATCGATCTTAGCCAGTTTTACCCCGACTGGGAAGGGACAGAATTGTTATATATGGAACCACGACCTATGTCGTTTAAAGGACCTATCCAGGCTCTGTATGATGCATTTAACTATAGTGCAAGGTTACAACGAAAGTTAATAAGAAACCGAAAGGAATATAACCAGCTTATGTATCAGATGGGCAGATATTTAGACACTATACCTGCTATACCTGAGCATAAGCAAGAGTTGCAATACTAACAATTGTTTTAGGTACTTCAAGCAATGTTTGTGCGCATGATTCGAGTGTAGCGCCGGTTGTTAATACGTCGTCAATTAGTAATATATTTTTACCTGCCAGGTTTTCCGGATTAACTACTCTAAACTTTCCTTTTACATTCTCCCAGCGTGTGTACCGTGTTTTTTTTGTTTGTGTTTCAGTATGCTCGGTTCTCTGTAATTCGTCAGCGTTTACAGGTACGTCCATTGCATAACCTATTCCTTCGGCGATAACTTCACTTTGGTTAAAACCACGTTTGTGCAGTTTTTTTGGATGTAATGGAACAGGAATTATCAAATCTATATTGTTAAACAAATTACTTTTTTTTAGATCTTTCCCCAGAAGTTCTCCCAAATGTCTTCCTGTTTCTGTGTTTCCCCTGTATTTCAATTGATGTATTAAGTTTTGAACATTACCACCTTTATTAAAAAACAAAAACGAAGTAGCTGCATGAATATTAGCCCTTCCCCAAAATATCCGCGATATTGGATTGTTTATATGAAAGTGAAAGTTAGTTTTTGGAAGTTTATATAAACATGATAAACATATTATATTCTCTTTTCTAACAAGAGGCTTACCACACGCCTGACAATTGTTAGGAAAAAATAAATTGAGAAAATCGGTTATCCACATTGGAGTTGAGTTAAGGATAAGATTTAAAAGTTAAAAGTTAAAAGAACAAAGTTTCTAAAGTAAGAAAAATTATTTCACTTATATGACGGAGATCGGTAAAAATAAGAGTAGTTTGTCCTGCTTAGCGGTTTTGAGTTTGCTTGCGGGCAGTGGAGCGAAGCATCTCAAATAATAAACAACAACGATAACAACGACAACAATGACAACAATGACAACCTATTCCATCACCCCCAACTCTTCAACCTGAAGCACCCTTTTAGTTTCTTCATTGTAAACAAATGCTACTACATGACAATCAGCAGGAACCCAACTAGAATCGAAAACCTGAGTATATGATTTTTCGTATGTTGATGACATTTCTACACTACCTGAAGCGCTGATGTTTTCGCCCCATGCTCCATTTATAACTTTCCTAAGCACATGATTATGAACATAATTCTCAAAAATCGGAGTAGGCCCAATTTCTGCATTGTTATTTTTTTGAGGAGCAACAATATTATCCTGTGTGATACATACGATAAGTTTGTAAGTTCCGGTAACATTTTCCTGAAATTCTGTTTTTATGGTAGTAGAAAGAGATTTACTATCATTATCGAAATCGTTGCTGATTGTAAGAATTGCTTTGGCAGGTTCCATAAGCAGTGTGTCGGCGGTTGTGGCCCAACTTTGCGGGTAAATAACATAACCGGTCGAACCTTGTACTCTGTCGATTAATCCGTTTGGATTACCCATATTGCTATTACCGAAATATGAATCCCATGTGTTGCCGGCTTCGGTTGTAAAATCAGCTGCAAACAACGGGTTGTTTTCAAAATCAGGTGCTGCGAAATATCCGGCATGTACTGCTATTATTACTACCCTTTCACAAAATTGTTCCTTAAGTTCATGGGCAAGTACGGCAGCACCCGGACAGTTTACACATCCGTGTCCTGTATAGTCTTCGATAAGCACTTTTTTATTTCCACCGCAATAATCACGAGCTTCGATGTAAGGTGGTGATACTTTGTCGCATGAATTAAAAATAGTTGCCAAAAGTAATATTATTATAGTTATATATCTGGTTTTCATCACGTTCAATATTAAAAACTACTTGATATGGTTACATAAAACCCACTTGATGCAGGCACTTGTCGGCAAACACCCCCAACACATACAACACCCTCACGTTGGCGACCGTACATTAACGCAAAGCGTGTTGTTTTCAAAGTATATCCAAACGAACCGGTATAATAATGTATCTTTTCACTGGCATGTTTATTACCGTAATTGTATTGGTCGGCAATGGTAAAAAACCAATGAGGCGATATTGTGTATTCAATTAATGCGGCAGCCCAATCACCTTTGTCTTGTTTAGTCCACAAACCTTGTAACTCCCATCTGATTGATTTCTTAGATGTAAATTTCCAGGTCATATCAACAACAGCAATATTTGCCTTTACATTTGGATCGCCAGTATGACCAAGAATTGTAGCTATATCATAGTCCTGATAGATATACTTTACAATACTTTTAAATTTATTACTGAATTTTTTATCAATTTCAATAGTTAAGTCCCGGTTAAAAATTTGTTCGCCAAACTTGAAGAAATCAGATTTCCAGCCCAAGGTACCACTTTGCCCAATAAAAGAAGTGTCATTTACTTTTTCACGAGCGATATCGTTTATTTGTGAATAATTGATTGCAACACCCATTCCATATTTGCCACCTAGTTTACTCTTTTTGGGCACCTTGTAATTTATTTCAATTTGGAAACCAATTTCACCGTTCGGCTGTGTTGCATATGGGTACATTGATGCAAGCATATAGCTGTGAGCTTCAACCATTGCCGGCAGAAAATTAATATCAAGAGCATTTGAAGTAACCGATTCATCCGATTTAAAACCCATGTTATCAATACGCTTGAACATAGCAAAAATGCCAAGACCGCTAGTGGAATATGACCCCGAGAATATTAAAGCATCGCCTGGTTTATAAATGTAATTGTTAACAGCTGAAGGATCGTTAATTTTATAGGCATACTCTGATGAGAAATTAAATTTTCCAACACCCATATTAAATCTTCCGGCAAAAGCACCTACATTTTGAGGCAGTTTATAAAACGGGTTCTGGTCTAGCTGGTATTTACTTACAGCACTACCACCAAGTATTAATTTTATTTTTGATTCGGACATCGAACCAAAAACATCATTAATATTGATTTCACCGTCGAATCCTTTAACGATACCTCTGCTGTTTTCTTCATATTTAGCCCAGTAATAACGCTGTGTTCCATAAACCGCTTTGAGTATTATACCTTTAACTGGTTCATAAACTACACGGGCACCGTTTATAGAATTGTCGTAACCCAGAGTCCACTCCTGATAAGTCCTAAGAGTAAGCCCGTTTCCAAATTGCTCATAAAAATTACCTACGGTAAAACTGAATTTTTCAGTAGTATATGATGCCCATAGATATGGAAACCCCTGTCCGTCTAAACTTCTGTCAAATCCGGCAATGGGAGGTAAATATGCTTCATAACGGAAACCGGCAGAAAAGTCACCAAGAGTATATATTATGTCTGCAAAACCGTTAAATCCAAAAGCGTTTCCGTTAATTATTGAATCGGTTATACCCAGAGCATTATCGGCATGATAATACATTCCATCAGCTTCAAAGCTGCCATGCACCTCCGATTTGCCTAAAAAGCCTTGTGCCGTTACAATAGAGGTAAATGAGAGAGCAAATATTAAAATTGTGATTACCTTTTTCATCTATAACTTTTCAATATGTATTTTCTATTTTTTATCTGAAATATCTTCACCTGCGGCGACCTTTTGAACGATCTCAAATATCTCATCTTCCAATCCTTCGTAATAAGACGTGTGCTGATAAACAACATTACCTTCACCATCCAGAATAAAAGTATGAGGAATCATATTAACACTCATGGCTCTTTTAAAGTCGCCATTTGGGTCAAGCAATACATCGAATTCCCATGCCTTGCCATTTACAAAAGGAAGTACTTTAGCAGTAGAACGAGAGTCATCAATTGAAATGGTAATAATTTTCACTCCTGTTTCTTCCTTCCAGTCTTCGTAATTTTCATTGTAGGCGTCAAGTTCTTTTTTACAAGGTTTGCACCACAGCGCCCAAAAGCTGATAATTATTGGTTTACCATTGTTTGAAATGTCTTGTGTATTAAAAGTTTCGCCATCAAGTGTTTTGATGTTTACCGAAGGTAATTTACTCCCCTGATTGGCTTCCTGAGCAGTTAAAAATCCACCTATTAATATAGATAAAGCTAAGACTATTATTTTATTCATGTTGATTAATTCAGTTGATACAAAACCTGACAACTTTAATTTTTGATCAGTTGCATTTGTTGATTCGCAAAAATACATAAATAATAACTGAATGAAAATATGAGAACTTCAAAGTCATATAGAAATTAGAAAAAAGATTTGATTGACATCTATGAGCTGCCGACTATATAAGGTCAATTAACATTACAAAAAACCTCCAAAAGTTTTGATGTTGTTTTTGGAACCAGTTCTATCTGGCTGATTAGCGCAGGGACAATAACTGATTCGCCTACATCAATTTTAATCTCTCCCTCATCCCAAATAAGAATGGTACTTCCTTCCACTCCAATGTAAATTATAAAGGAATCCAATGTTATCAGATCTTTATGAATAGCCCTGTCGAAATAAACCAGATTAATTGTAAATTTATCACAACTAACAATTTCATTTGTTTGATTTATTTCAGAACTATAATGAGTGCGATATGAATCATGTTTCTCGAAGTCGATTGCATCGAGGGCTTCTTGGGTGTGGAGTTTGCGCGTAATTCCTTGTTCATCAAGCCTGTCCCAATCATAAATGCGATAGGTAGTATCGGAAGTTTGTTGAATTTCAGTAAGAAGCATGCCGGGTCCAAGGGCGTGCACTCTTCCGGCAGGAATATAAAATACATCGCCTTTTTTAACATCTTCGTAATTCAGAATTTCTTTGAGCGTGTTGTTGTCGAGGTGCTTTAAGTAGGTCTCTTTATCCATTTTACGGTTGAAACCGCTTATCAGCTGCGTGCTTTCATCTGCCTCAAGTGTAAACCACATTTCGGTTTTGCCTTGTCCTATCCTCCTTTTAGTAGCCAATGCATCATCAGGGTGAACCTGTACAGAAAGCCAGTCATTGGCATCAATAAATTTTATCAGCAATGGAAACTCATTGCCAAATTTGTCGAACACTTTCTCACCAACCAAATCGCTCATATAAACTTCAACAAGTTCATTTAGCTCATTTTCTTTTAAAAAGCCGTTTTTTACAACCGATTCATTTCCTTTAACTCCAGAGATAACCCAAACTTCTCCGCAATTAGGAAGGTCACCAAAATCCATATTAAGGTTGGTTTTTATTTTTTGTCCACCCCAAATTTTATCTTTAAATATAGGTTTGCATTTTAATGGATATAGCGAATTCATAGTTTACTGGTTTTAAAGCAAATTTAGCTAAATTTGTTTTGCACTTACTAATCAGTAAAAAACCATGAAAAAAAATAGGAGAGATTTTATAAAAACTGCAACCATCGCAGGAGCAGGATTGGCATTAGCACCAAAAATTGCTTTTAGTAATAACCGTTCAGATACTATGGTTAGACTTGGATTTATTGGACTTGGGCTGCGAGGTGTAGAGAATTTGAATAATGCACTCAACAGAAATGATGTAGAAATTACTGCCATTTGTGATATTGATCCAAAACGGGTAAAAATTGCTCAGGATAAGTTGATAAGTGCTGGTTATCCAAAGGCGAAAGTTTTTGAAAAGGGTGATTATGACTATCGCAACTTACTTGATGAAAAGGATGTTGATGCGGTAATTATTTCAACACCATGGCTTTGGCATACTCCGATGACTGTTGATGCCATGAAAGCAGGAAAGTATGCCGGTACCGAGGTAAGTGCAGCTACATCGCTCGAAGAGTGCTGGGATTTGGTTAATACACATGAAGCAACAGGTACCCATATGATGATTTTAGAAAACGTTAATTATCGTCGTGATGTAATGGCAGTTCTAAATATGGTGCGTCAGAATGTTTTTGGAGAGCTAATTCATTTTCGCTGTGGTTATCAGCACGACTTACGTGAAGTGAAATTTAATAACGGTATGCAACCTTATGGTGGAGGTGTGTTGTTTGGTAAAAAAGCTACCAGTGAAGCACAATGGCGTACATTACACAGCCTTAAACGAAATGCCGACCTATATATCCTACACACGGCATTGGCCCCGTTGCCGTTTATGCTGATATTAACCGGGGGAACCGATTTGTTTCGCTTACTTCACATGCCACAAAATCACGCGGACTTCATGATTATATTGTAAGGGAAGGCGGTCATGATAATCCAAATGCAAAATTAAAGTGGAAGTTGGGAGATGTTGTTACTACCACAATCAACACCGCAAATGGCGAAACAATAATTGTAACTCATGATACTAATTTGCCACGCCCATATTCACTTGGTTTTAGGGTGCAGGGCACAAATGGTCTTTGGGAAGTTGATGGAAACAGAATTTATATTGAAGGAAAATCAAATCCTCATCGTTGGGATGATGCTACAGAATGGTTAAAGACTTATGATCATCCGTTATGGAAAAAATATGAAGATGAGGCCGAAGGAGCAGGCCATGGCGGCATGGATTTTTTCGTATTAAATGCATTTATCGAAAGTGTAAAAAATAATGTAGCCCCACCGCTCGACGCTTATGACGCTGCTGCATGGAGTGCGATTACTCCTTTATCAGAAGTGTCGATAGCTAACAATGGCGAAGTACAGGATTTCCCTGATTTTACTCGTGCACAATGGATAAAAAGAAAGCCATATGATTGGATGGAGGACAGTTATTGAAAACCCACAATAAATAGCGTGCGAATTGTTTGTGGGTAATTACTAATCTCAGAGCTTGATTCCAACCCGAAAGCCAACTTTAATTCCCCACTGTTCTGAAAAAAACAGAAGGCTTGAGGCAGATTGATCCCTTGTATTCGCTTCGTAATCATCAGTAAGAAAATAATAGGGGCCAACGGAGAATTCAAATATCCACCGTTTACTTATTTTGATTTGCTTCCCTACTTCAGAACCAATGGAGTGTGTCCTGTAAATGATTTTATCCAGTTCAGATTGATCTGGATTTTGTTTTAATATAAGAGAACCTATATCTTGGACTTTAAAAGATATTATTTTACAAATTTTTTATCAGATATAAAATAGCAGAAAAACAATTAGGATTATTTGTTTCATTACTATTTGCATTTTGATTACAACTTTTGTTTTGGGTATTTTGTGATTAGACCACGAAGGTATTTGCTATTAAGAAGTTTCAATGGGATCCAGTAAGAAACGGCAAATTTAACGATCCTTGTCCTACTGAACAGAATTTATGAAGGGAAGGGGCTCTCTTATATTAAAATAAAGATAGAGATAGAGATCTTTCACTCCGCAAGCTGGGTTCAAGATGACAAATATCTCTATTTAACAATCAATTTATTACTCTCGCTTCTTCCACCATAGCTGAAATTAACCAAATATGTACCTGCAGTAAGTTCAGGCAAACTAAGCTTGTAAACAATATTTCCTGATTTATTTTCCAATCGGTCAGTATAAACAGTTTTCCCGTTAAGGTCAGTAATATTAATAATTACAGTTCCGTTAATTGTTGAGTTTGAAGAAATGGTAATATTATCAACAGTAGGATTTGGATAGATATTAAACTTACTTTCAAAAGTTTGATGATCTTCAAAACCAACATATATGTCTTCTAAATATTCAGCAGTAAACAAACCACGTCCATGAGTTGCAGCAAGAACAATATCATCTCCATAGCGAAGCTTAAGCATGTCAACACGAACATTTGCCATTCCATCAACTGAAGGTGCCCATTCAGTCATAACTTCATTAAGAGTATTTGTCCACCAAACTCCAATTTCGGTAGCTAATATTGCCTGCCCGTTATTATCAGGATGAAAGATAGCCCAGCGGATAGGCATATCCGGTAAGTTTGTTTCTTTTTCTCCCCATGTTGCTCCTCCATCATTTGTAAGCCACACCGAAGAAACACCATAGTTTGAAAAAGTTACCAGCAGATTATCTTCGCTATTGCCAATAGCAATGCATGATATGTTAGCTGTAGGGAAATCAGAGCTCCCAATCTCAATCGTTTCTGGTTCAGATTGTGCATTTGTTACTTTATATAAACTACCTGATTGTGTACCCACAAATAATGTAGAAGTTCCAACAGGTGAAAAGCGTGAATAGCTAACATGCGAAAAAGGAACAAAGGTGCCTGTTCCTAAGTTTATAAGTTGTGTATTAACATCAAATGGGATATTGCTTGCTCTTAGAAGCCTATTGCTGTTACCACCAAAAAAGTCAACAGCATTTGAATAAAGGATGTTTTCCTTATAATCGTAATCGGCAGGGCTAATAAAAGTTCCGGAATTACCGCCAAAATTGTCTGCCTGACTCCCGTTGCTCCATGAAGTATAACTATTGTAATAAACTGAAGTTATATATATATTCGCCTGATCCTGATCCCAAAAGCAATATGCCCCATCGCCACCATCAATCATATCATTAATATCAAGAGGTTGTCCGGTATGGAGTAGGGTACCATTGTCCTGTAGTCCACCGATAAATTGCTGGGAAAAAGGAGTAGGCTTAATGCAACAGGAATAAAATTGTAAGGTATTATATCCCTGATTTCGTTCAATAAAAACGGGATAAGAATAATTTGCCGTATTAGTTAAAAATATTCCTCCATCAGTTGAAAAAATGGCAGTTGTACCAGATCCGGGTTGGAATTGAACAGTGTGCTGATCAGCATGAGCGTAATCATCACCCCCCCCATAATACATTAATGCCCAGTTGGATATTCTATTCCAGTTGGCTCCCCCATTTAACGATTTCCACAAATCCAATCCACCGGTATAAACAATATCAGGATTATAGGGATCTACTTCAAGAGCAAATGCATGCCAGGCCAGAGTTGACCAATCTGTACTTGGTATATTAATTTGAGACCAACTGCTTCCTCCATCAGTAGATTTTGCCATATACCGCCCGCGGTAATAAACAAAACCATTGGTATAGCCGGCAGCAAACTGAGCATATATTACACCAGGATCGGAAGGAGAACTTGCAACCAGTGTCCGTGCCGGTATTTTATAATACGATTCGTTTGAAATCAGGTCATTATAATGATCATAGTTTGTCCAGCTCCCGGTTAGTCCACTATCGGAATAAAGCACAGTTGCCCCCCCTTGTTTATCAAGATTTTCCATTGTTCCTACGAATATTCTTCCGTTTGATGAAATTTCAATATCAGCTGGAGTATAGGGTTGGTTTGTAAGTGTTTCGGGGATTATTGGCAGTACCTGTTCCCAAGTATCGCCACCATCATCCGAACGGAAAACACCATCCGATGGCTCACTTTGATGATCTTCACCCATGTAAGTCCCGGAAGCCACACAGGCATATATTACACTTGTGCCGTTTTCGTCTCTAACAGCAATGTCGGTTATATAATCGAAATTATCAGTGCTACCCATTTGCTCCCATGTTGTTCCGCCATCGTTAGTATAATAAATACCGTCACCGATACCCGACGATGCTCTGTAAATTATCCTGGCCGTTTGAGCTTCGCCTGTACCAACATAGAATGTTTGAGTATTATTCGGATCGTAGGCAATACAGCTAATGGCCAGATTACTCCAGAAATCACCAATTGGGATCCAGTTTTCGTTAGTATTTGTAATATCATCGGTATACCACAATCCTCCTGTAACACCGCCTGCCCACACTTTTTTGTTGTTTGGATCATTGGGATCAAACATAATAGCACGAGTACGTCCCCCCATATTGGCTCCGGTACCTTCCCAGTCCATTACTATATTAGTATTTCTTCCTGTTAACTGTTCTGTTTGAAGCGCTCGTGTTTGTTCGTAGGCATGCAATAACCTGTCTGTAGGCACTTCCCCAGTGGCTGGGTCAGCGGTCATAATGTACTCCTGAAAGGCTGCCATATCAGGCTTATCGGGTGATTTGAGGTCACTTTTGCTAATGTTTAATTGCTTCTCAATTGTTTGTGCTTTTTGCAGAATACCTTCTTCGTATCTCTCCCTAATATTGGGCTGTTGATTTATTATACAATATCCGCCAACTAATACTGTAATAGTTGATATCGCTATACCTGAAAAAGTAATTTTCTTTATCATTAAAATGGTTTTAATTTTGATGGTGTAAAGATAGACAAAGCTTACTACATATTGTTGCTTGATAAATTTTGGATAATTTATTTAAAGATATCTTCATTTTTATAATCAGCAGATTAACAGCTCTTTATTTATTTTTATAATGAAAAATCTGATTATGTAATGACATAAAAAAAATGAAATATTGTGTTATATACACAAGTAATTCACCTAAATTTCCTAAATTTGAACCTTTTTAAATTCAGACTTAAATTAATTAAATATGACCTACGAAGAAAGATTACAAAATGTATCGGTACTTGGTGCGGCTGGTAAAATGGGTAGCGGAATTCTACTACTCACAGCCGTTGAAATGGCCGACCTTAGTCTCTTGCCCGAGAACAAGGGTAAGTCCTTTGTTTTAAATGCCATAGATGTTTCACCTGAAGGACTATCCGGATTAATGAAATATCTCCGTGACCAGATACGCAAGGTAGCTGAGAAGAAAACTGTTTGGCTACGCAAAGTTTATGCTGATCGTGACGACCTTATCGAAAATTACGACGTAATAGATGAGTATATTTTTGATGTGATGAATGTTGTACGCCCGGTAACCACCATGAGTGCTGCTTACAATTCTAATTTAATTTTTGAGGCGGTTAGCGAAAACAGAGCTTTAAAAGTAAAATTACTGTCGGATATCGACAAGAACAATGAAAACAAACCATGGTATTTTACCAACACTTCATCGGTACCAATTGGTCTCATCGAAAGTGAAGCAGGGCTTGATGGCCGTGTGATAGGTTTTCATTTTTATAACCCACCGGCTGTTCAGCGTTTGGTTGAATTGATAAAAACAGGCAACACCAAAAAAGAAGTTGTTGAGTTTGCTAATTCATATGCAAAAAAACTCAGTAAAATTATCGTGCCTTCAAACGACTTTGCAGGATTTATCGGAAACGGGCATTTTATGCGCGACGCGCTTCACGGAATAAAAGAAGCGCAAGCTTTGGCATCCGAAAAGAACATCCCATTGTATAAAGCTATTTATATGATAAATAAAGTTACTCAGGATTATCTTGTGAGGCCAATGGGCATCTTTCAACTTGTTGATTATGTTGGAATTGATGTGGTTCAGTTTATACTTAACGTGATGGATCCGTTTGTTACGGATGAAGACCTAAGCAGTGATCTTCTCGATAAAATGATGTTACAGGGAGTTAAAGGAGGGCAAATGTCAAGTGGTGCACAAAAAGACGGCTTCCTTAAATATAAAGGTGGCCGTATAACTTCAGTTTGGGATATTCACAAGCAAACTTATGTTGATATTGATGAGTTTAAAGATGAGTGTGACGATATACTTGGAAATTTACCGGAATCAACTGTTGCATGGAAATCTATTCTAAGAAATAAAAAGAAGGATGACCTCTTATCTAACTTCTTTAACGACCTTAAAGCATCGAACGAACTCGGGGCTCTTATTGCGGTTAAATACGGACGCCGCTCAAAAGCAATTGGCGAAAAACTCGTAGCTGACGAAGTTGCCAACGAAATTGCCCATGTTAACACGGTTATGCTTACAGGTTTCTTCCATGCTTATGGTCCGGTAAATAACTTCTTCGACTAACCCTTAAATACAGAAAAATGAGAAAAAAAGTATATATGACAGGCGGTTACAATACCGTATCGATGGGAACCGGGCGCAATGAATTTCATCCTAAAAAAGCCCGTCCGGATTTAGAACATTATATTAAAGAAGCCGGACAAGGAACGCTTAAACAAATAGGTGGTGCCAAAAATGTTGATGAAGCAGTTATTGGAAATTTTATGGCTGCACGCTTTAACAAGCAGGCTAATCTTCCGGGATTTGTGCCAATGATTGACGAAGGGCTATTATGGAAACCTGCTATTAGTGTTGAAGGTGCTTGCGGCTCAGGAGGACTTGCGCTAATGAGCGGAATTAAATCTGTATTGGCCGAAACTGCCGATGTAGTATTATCACTTGGCGTTGAAGTTCAAAATACCGTAAAAGCTATTTATGGTGCTGATATATTGGCCGGTGCCGGATGGTATAAGAACCGTAAAAACGGACATGCTTATTTTTTCCCCGGACAGTTTAGCGAAAGGGCAGGAGCATACTACGAAAAGTATGGCTACGATCGTGCTCGTGCCGGCATGAAACGCTGGTTTCGTAATGCGATGGAAAATGCACGTTTGGACGAAACTGCTCAGGAACATCACAATAAAACTCCCGACCTTGATGCATTGTACGACAAACTAAAGCCAAATGGTGCAGCTTTTGTTGATAACCTAAGTGTGCTTGACTGCTCAAAAGTAAGTGATGGTGCATCTGCAATAGCAATTTGCTCAGAAGAAGGACTTAAGAAAATTGGTATATCCAAAAAAGATGCCGTTGAAGTTATTGGTTTTGGACAGGTTGTGAGAGATATTACAAGTGATCCTACAGATCTTACCGAACTCGAAACCATTAAAAAAGCTGCACATTATGCTTTGAAAGATGCAGGTATTACAGTTGATCAATTGGGTACTGTTGAAACACACGATTGCTTTTCAATTGCCGGTGTTTTGGCAACTGAGGCATTAGGTCTTGCAGCCAGGGGTGAAGGAGCTGATTATGTAGCAGCCGGAAATACTGCCCGCGATGGAGCAATGCCTATGAATACAACCGGTGGTTTGATTGGTTGGGGTCACCCAACTGGTGCTACAGGAGTTCATCAGGCTGTTACAATCTGGCAACAACTTACCGGAAAAGCAGGAAAAGCACAAATTAAGATGTTAGACGATCGCCCTTACGGAATGACTATAAACATGGGTGGCGATGATGTTACTGTTGTTGCAATTGTTTATAAAAGAGGGTAGTGTTAATTCAATACTTTTGCTCACCATTCTCTTTTTTGTCATCCTGAGCCATAGCGAAGGATCTCCCATATACCAAAAGAAGATTAAAGGAGATTCTTCGCTGCGCTCCAGAAAGACAGCAAATATTAGTTTTGCAAAGGCCTCAAGGATTTAATCTCAAGATGATTCTATAATTGTTATAACAATCTTCCTATGGTTACGAGGACCATCGAATTCACAGAAGAAAATATTCTGCCATGTTGAAAGGCCCATTTTGCCATCAATAATCGGAATAGTTTCAGATGGTCCAATCAGCCCGGCCTTAATATGGGAATCTCCATTACCATCCTGGGAATCATGTAACCATATCCCTCTCGGAATTATTTTTTGGAAAAAATTAACCACATCCAGTTGAACCGAATCATCCCAGTTTTCCTGAATCATAATAGCTGCTGTAGCACCTTGAGCATAAACATTTACAAGTCCGCCAAGCACACTTGATTTGCTTACAATTTTCTCCACTTCATTTGTAATATCGTATAAAGCTTCTCGTTTGTGTGTGTTGATTGTTATTGTACTCATAATGATAAAGTAAAAGCTTAAGGGTTAGTAAACTAAATAGTGATATCAAAATAATTTTTTATTCGTTTTAGCAATTCAACTGATTTTTTAAGTCTTCTGACAGTAGTTTCTTCTTTTTTTGCAGTTGTAATCCAATCAATATAATGTTTCTTATAGGAAGGAGCCAGAGCGGTAAAATTTTGAAATGCGGGTTCTTGTTTTTTAAGGTTTTTAACCATAAAATCAGGAATATTTAATTTACACGGATTTTTGTCTAATAGATTGTCTTCTGTCCAATCAACCTTTCCAGTATTTAAATAAAAATCAATCTTATTCAGACCTGGTTTTGTCATTTTGCCCTCTTCAATTAACTTTAAAACTCTTTTTTTATTTGAGACTGACCAATTAGAATTGTTGGTTCTAGGCGTAAATTTTCTCACATATTTTTCTTCATCAATTCTTTTTACAATACTATCAATCCAGCCGAAACACAATGCTTCTTCAACAGCATCATCGTAAGTAATGTTTTTTATACTGGCACCTTTTTTATAAAATACTAACCACAATCCACTATAACTATTGTAGTTTTTTTTAAGCCAATCCCTAAAATCCTTCCTGTTTGAAAAATAGACACTCTGAAATTCCTTCATTTTTTGGTGAGTTTGTTAACGGAATAACCAAGCAATCCTCCCAAGACTACAGTCGTAGTTACTATTGGAATTAAAGTGGAAGGTCCATGCCACCCGATTATAATTGATGATGGCAAGAGAACTAAAAGTGAAATTAAAATTCCTTTTAGAAATGAATTTATTTTCAATACAACGGAACCAATAAAAAAGCCAATTACAACCCACATTGTGAATGCAGAAATATTTGCATCCCAGCTTAAATTTTGGATTATCATAGGTATTACATCTATAACACCTGCAAGTGCTCCAAGTATTAACCCTATTAATTTTTTATTCATTTCTGTAAGTTTAGTGTTGGTTTTTAGCTATTCATGTTTAATATAGTAAATAATTTTTTGCCAATTCTGAAAATTGTTGAATCTGATTTTTTCTCCATCTCCAACTTTGACCCAATTCTTTTCCCATTATTTTTGCAACAATTGGCGCAACTTCTATACTTGCTTTTGCGTCGAGAATTAAAAGCTGTGACCGACGTGCCAGAAAATCTTCAATATTTCTGGCCATTTCATTTCGTACAGCCCAAATTATTTCGCCAATCCGAATTTCATGATCAGGATGCAATCGTTTATTAAACTCAGTATTTGCATTTAAAAGTTCCTCAATTTTAATGGCATCTGAGCCGTAATTGTTTAAATGACCATAGTTGTGAGAATTTTTATGATATCCATGTATTTGCAATGTGCTGGTTACCGAGTCACTTGATGGCAGGTTGCCCAGTATAATGGCTTGTTCAACAACATCTTCAGCCATTTTTCTATAGGTTGTCCATTTCCCACCTGCGATAGAAATAAGTCCACTTTTTGAAATTGTTATGGTGTGATCGCGCGAAATGGAAGCAGTATCATCCTCATTATCACCATTTTTTACTAATGGTCGTAAGCCAGCAAAAACACTTTTTACATCACTTCTCTTAGGGTCTTTGGTCAAATACTTAGCAGCATGTTCCAGCAAAAAAGTTATTTCACTCTCCATGGGTATTGGTTCAAGTGGGAATTTGGTAACCAAAGTTTCAGTCGTGCCAATTAGTGTCATGTTGTGCCAGGGTACTGCAAACAGCACCCTTCCATCATCGGTATGAGGAACCATTATCCCTGAATCTCCGGGTAAAAATGAACTATCGAGAACCAGATGCACCCCCTGACTACTGGTCATAATTTCCTTCGCCTGATTGTCATCCATTTTCCTCACGGCATCCGTGAAAACACCGGTTGCGTTGATAATAATTTTTGCTTTAATTGTATGATTTTTTCCTGTTTCTATATCTTGAACTAAAATGCCGATTATCTTCAGATTTTCTTTAATGAACGAAACGGCCTTCACATAATTAAGCATAGTTGCTCCTTGTTCTTTGGCAGTTTGAACCATATTGATCAATAAACGGGAATCGTC
Organism: Bacteroidota bacterium; assembly: GCA_014382445.1. Lineage (GTDB taxonomy): Bacteria > Bacteroidota > Bacteroidia > Bacteroidales > F082. Next base: position 11,322 of record JACNJS010000030.1, on the reverse strand, counting down.
AAACTGACCATCGTGATATATTACTCCACCTTTAAGCCCTTTTGTTTCGACGGTAGGAATAAGCGCCAAAGTTTCCTCTTTAGTAAGAAATTTCGATGGACCAAATCCTTCTTTTCCGGCAAGCATGTCATAAATTTTTAGCCCAATGCCATAAAAAGGCCCTTCCCACCAATCGTAAACAGGGACAACAAATGGCAGATCGTGCACAAGATGTGGTGCATTCCGGCGCATAATTCCCCTTTCTTTTAAAGCATCAAGCACCAATGAAACATTTCCCTGTTGTAAATACCGAACTCCTCCATGAGCTAATTTTGTACTCCGGCTTGAAGTGCCTTTGCCAAAATCGGATTGCTCCAACAACACAACCTTATAACCGCGTGATGCTGCTTCCAGTGCAGTGCCAACACCAGTTGCACCACCCCCTATTATAGCTATATCCCATAATGTACTAGATAATTTTTCTTCAGAATATCTTGGTTTTTGTTTCATAGTTAATATTACATTGTGTGAAGTTGACTTAGCTATTCCGATTTTTTCCGAATTGCAGTTTGTATTTTATCACATTAACAAATTGCGCGACCCTACTAACTACTTTTTGTTTCAAAGTTAATCTTTCTGTAAGTATAAATTCATTCAGAACATTTGAAAATTCAGGAGTTCTTAAGTATCCGTATGATTTGTGTGGATTGCGTTTCCCTTTTATTTCATAATTGTTAACCACTAAAAGATCAACAGGTGCTACTCTATTTTTGTTTTCAGAGAAATCGTCGGCTAACTTATAATTAAGAGCTACTTTGTCAAGGATATCCGAAAAATTATACCAGTTTTTATACACGGAAGGAGGGGTTACCATGTAATTTTCGTTTAATAGTTTTCGTTTTTGCTCTGCGGCTATTTTGCTAATAACTACCGGCAAACCAAGTGGAGAAGCTGCTGTTACAAAAGTATGAATCGGTATATTGTATGAATGGAAACTGAGCACATCAAATGCAACTATTGAACCCATTGAATGGCTAACAATCATAATCCGATCTGATTTATACTTTTCCAATACACGTATTAATCGTTCCTTGATCAGTTCATTGGCCTTACATAAATGTTCATTTTCGTCAGTGCAATCATCTTTATAATAAATTTCTAAATCTTTAAAAAATTTATTGACAAAGGCATCGGCAATGAATGAATAGTTAAGACTTAAATCTTTATTCAGAAAAATACGATTAAGTTGTTGCCCTAAAAAACCAACAAGCTTTTTTCGCGTATTATGATTTTCCGTTGTAAAATCTCGGGTTGCTTTAACATATTTCTCACGAACAAAACGAGGACTTTTCTCATCTTTTTCCCGTATCCGCAATGCTTTGTCATACATTATATCAGCCCAGTATACTAACTCAAATTTTGGCAGAACAGCATTAAAATTGTTGGCTTTTAAACCTTCAATCATAGCGAGTTTCCACCATTTTGTTAATAATTTTTTTGGTGGTTTATTACCCAGTCCGTGAATGCCAATTATTACGTTTGCCATACTATTAAAAAATTAGAGTCTTCCATAATTTCAAGTGTGTGCGAATAAACCCGTCGATTGTCAGATTAAGCACCAAATATCAAAAAATAAATTACAAATAATAACCAAATATCAATTTTTGCAACTAATCAGTATCAACAAAAGCAAATAGTTTTTTCAATTATATTTTATGATAATATATTATTTTTCTCCTTAGTGACCCTTTGTGCCTCACTTGGTGTTCCTTAGTGGTAAAAAAAATAACCACAAAGGTACTATGTTTGCAAAAGTGCATAAGCTAAAATTTTTAATTTAGTTTTAGATTAATAACTTAAAAATTAAGCTTATGCATACCAAAATTAGTAATAATTCGTTCAATGACCAATCTTTTTTTATAGGGATTGATTATCACAAGAAAAGTTGGAAAGTGACAATTTTATTTGAGCAATATGAACATAAGACGATGAGTCAAAATCCTAGTCAAGGTTTATAGCTTCCTATATGCACCGTAATTTTCCTGGAGGGAAATAAAAAGCCGACAGTCGTAAATTAGCAAGAACACTAAGGGCTAATGAGTTTGAAGCCATTAACATACCTGATCGTGATTTAGAAGCTGACAGGGCGTTAGTTCGTCAGCGGTTCAGGTTAGTAAAAGATATAAGCCGGACTAAAAATAGGGTCAAGTCTTTACTCTTTCAATTTGGAATAGATATTCCTGAACGGTTTTCTGCTTCACAAACACGGCATTGGTCCAGGGTGTTTATCAATTGGATAAGTGAACTTCCTTTGCAAGAGGAATCTTTAAGACAGACTATTGCTAACTATATCCGTATAGGAGAGATTCAAAGGAAAAAATTATTATTGGTCAACAAACAGGTAAGGGTTTGTCCCAGTCAAAACCCTATATAAACAATTATAATCTACTATTAAGCATACCTGGAATAGGTTTAATGACAGCTATGACATTTTTAACCCAAATTGGAGATATTAGGAGGTTTAATAGACTTGATGATCTTTGCAATTATATTGGTTTAGTTCCAAGGATGTATGGTTCTGGAGAAAAAATGGTAACTGGCAAAATGATAAAACGTGGCAGAAAAGAGATTAAAATCATGTTGATTGAAGTCTCATGGCAAGCCATAAGAAAGGATCCAGCACTGATGTTAAAGTTCAATGAACTCAGTAAGAAAATGCATAAGAACAAGGCAATTATTAGAATAGCAAGAAAAATGCTTAGCAGAATGCGATTTGTGCTTATGAATAAACAAGAATATGTATTAAGTGTTGTAAATTAGCGATAAAAAAAGATTCAAAAACCTTGGTAAATTGGATGGGGGAACAAACGGTATTTTGTGATTGCAGCACCCTGCAAAGGGAAGACCGCTACACGAAGGTTACGTCCCCCTCCTCTTTAAAATAAAAAATACATTGCAGCAAAAAAACAGACTGCTGATAGAAGATTGATTAAAGAGGTTATTTGAATAGAGGATACAGATGAAAGGAAGAAGATGTAGTATATTTATTTCATTCTTCCTTTAATATGCAAAGTTAAGTCAATAAAAGAAAAAATGAAAAAAATATAGAAGTTTTAGCTGTTTTGTTTGTTTTGCAACATAGAAGATAACACAAAGGAAAAATTGTTTATAAAAACTATATTGTTACTTCGAGTTATGACAATGTATAGAATATCTTTTTTAATATTAATGCTCTTATTTGCCGTTTTTATTTTCGGACAACCAACAGCAATCATAACTGTTAGCGTTTCGAATATTGAATTAAACGGAAGCAGAATATTTGTTGGATTATATGATAATGAAAGTAGTTTTAAGCTGAAATCAGGTGCTGTTGATTCAGTAATTATTGTCCCCAAAGAAGAAAATTTAGAAGTAAGTTTGAAAAATATCTTTTGGGGTAACTATGCTGTGGCAGTGTTTCAGGATATTAACAATAACGGCGTTTTAGATAGCAAAACACTTAATATTCCTGTTGAACCTGTAGGTATCTCTAATTATCCTGCCAACGGATCAGCAACTCCTCCGTCTTTTAAAAAAGCACAATTCCAATTGCGTGGGGATACGCTGATATCGATTCCGTTGGTATTAATAAAGAAAAATTAACTAATATCATTATCCACGATATTTATATCGTTTTTATTGAAAGAAATTAAAGGAAAAAATATTGCTACCAGTTCAAAATTGCTCTGAAGTCAAAATCCTCAGGATTTTCAACAAATTTCTTGGCCTTTGCATAATCACCTGGTTCAATAAACTGTAAACCCTGATTAAATACCATCTTCGATTTGTCGCTATTCATATCTACGAGCCGCGGCTTAACCTTGCCCGAATCATCAGCAACATCATCAAGAAAAAGCGGTTCAATTTTACCTACAGAGTTGGCGGTAACCATGCAACCGGTTCTTCCCTCATCATAAAGTTTCTTCACACCAAAGCCCAACATTCCGCAATACAACAAGTCGTAGGCAGTAGGTTGAACACATCTGAGTTCGTAGCCAAGTTCAACCGGGCGGCTTTTAACATTTACACCAAGCTCCTTAAGTTTCTTCTGAAGTAATACGTTGAATATATGAGCCTTACTTACATTACCGAGCTCAGGATGACCATGATCATCGTAAGTAAAATTAATATCAGAGTTTTCAATTTCTTCATCGCTCATAAAGTGAAAAACACCCTCGCTGATTATTGCCACACCATAATCGATGCCTTCGATCTTCCGTTTAATAATAGCCGATATTACCAGGTTAATAATGCGGTTGAAAGTAACCTCAACCTTATCAAACATCTCGGGAATAATAATCATGGGGAAATGACATGCAGCTCCTATTCCAAATGCCAAATGGCCGGCTTCACGACCCATGGCCGATAGAACAAACCAATTACCACTTGTTCGGGCATCTTCATAAATTGTTTGTGAAATGCGAACACCCTCTTGCTTAGCAGATTGGTAACCAAAAGTAGGAATACCCTCAGGGAGCGGCAAATCATTGTCAATGGTTTTAGGGACATGAATGTTTTGAATACTTACATCATGATCGCGTAAATATTTTGATATTCTGTTGGCAGTTGATGCAGTATCATCACCGCCTATTGTTACCAGTAGCTGAATATTATTTTCCGTAAAAAACTTTGTCGAAAACTCGGAGTTCTTTGGTTTGTGCCTGCTCATTTGAAGTGCTGAGCCACCCTGTTTGTGAATATCATCAGCAAATTGAAAGTCAATCTCTATAGTTTTCGGATTTTCGGTAAACAGTCCTTTATATCCTTCATGAACACCTATTACCCTGTACCCTGATTTTAAAAAAACAAGTGATACTGAACTAATTACTGAATTAATTCCTGGTGCCGGTCCTCCTCCACATAATATTGCAATCGACTCTTTCATTGTTATCTTTTAATATTTATTTTAAATGCAAAGATAGAAAATGCACTTATGTATTATTAAATTGTCAAAAAATAGTAATTATGTTTAGGATATTAGAACTTATATCTTTCGTCTTCCCTTTTTACCAATAACTGTACAGTAATACGGCTTTTTTGCGTAAGGTATATTTTTCTGTTACCAATAAGCTCATCAACCAACTCATAATTATAATGTCGTACCGTAATAAGCTGTAAACCTGTATTATACTTTAATGCAAAATCCTCTCTCAAATCATTAAGAAAATCTTTAAGTTTAACTGGTTCCTCGTTAAAGCAAACCGAAAAACTTACTGCTGAATTTTGCATCAAGTTAATATGTATTTTGTTTTTGCTAAACGCATCAAATATCTGCTTTAGATTTTCTTCTGCAATAAACGATAAATTAAGCGTGCTGATTGATAGCAACACCTGATTATCTTTAACAATAATGCTTGGATGTGCGCCATCATTACTAACATCGTTGGTAATTGATGTAGGAGGTAACGACGAATCATAATAAGACCTCACAAACAGAGGGATATTTTTTTGTTTTAGAGGCTGAATGGTCTTAGGATGTATAACTGATGCCCCATAATAAGCAAGCTCAATGGCTTCGTGATACGACAAACTGTCGAGTTTAACAGCATTTGGAAATCTGGCAGGATCGGCATTCATCACTCCCGGAACATTTTTCCATATCGTGACTTCATCAGCATCTAATAAGTTACCTAGCACGGCAGTTGTAAAGTCTGATCCTTCTCTGCCCAAAGTGGTTGATTTGCCAAACTTGTCAGCACCAATAAACCCCTGTGTTATAACAACTTTATTATTTTCAAGTGCTGGTATTATTCTTGCATTTATGGTTTTTGAAGTGTACTCCCAGTCGATTGATGCATCAGTAAAATTGCTGTCGGTAACTATAAGATTTTTTGCACTAATTAAATTAGCATTTAACCCAAAAGATACTAAATAATGAAAAATTATACAACTTGAAAGGTTCTCACCAATGGAAACAATATTATCGTAGGCTTCATATCTGTCGGCATATTTGATATTCAAAGCATCCCAAAGCTCATCGAAAAGATTATCAAGACAAGTGCTCAGTTCATTTGTTAATTGAGGCATCAGGTCATGGGTTATATTCAGGTGGAACTGCTTCACTTTTAAAAAATCAATTTCCATATCTTTGCCATCCTGTGAAAGCATAACTAATTGTTCAAGCGCATTGGTTGTTTTACCAAGAGCAGAAACAACTACAACCAATGGTTCGCAACTATATTCTTCAATAAGTTCTCTTACCCTTTCAATCCCCGAAGCATTTCCCATTAATGCTCCACCAAATTTCATTACTCTCCTCAAATTATCCTCTTATTATTTAATATTTGCAAAACTACAAAATCCATAATCAAATAAAACAATGTCAAAAAGAGATCATTTTTTATTTAGTTTTGGCGCATGATAAAAATTGAAAGGGTTGTCTTGTTCTTCACAACATTGATTACAACGATAACAAATTACAATCACTGACAACTTGACAACCTGCCTTGCAGGCAGGCAGGCAATGACAACCACAACATTATAAAACGTGACCCCTGCTCAACTCATAAATTTATTTTCTCAAAGCACCTCAACCGGGGTTCTTCTTAATTATATTGATGATGGCACAACTCATATTCATGCTTTGGGTTTAGTAGGTTCGGCAATCCCACTTGTGGTCGCATCTGTTTTTAATCAAAAGGGTAAACAGCAACACATGGTTGTGTTACCAGATAAAGAACAGGCTGCATATTTTTACAACGATGCTGAAAGTTTGCTGGATGAATCAGGTTCAGATTTAAATCAAAAAAAAGTACTGTACTACCCAACTTCATATAGCAAACCTTACTTACCGGAAACTACCGACCGTGCATATCAGCTTTCGAGAACCGAAGTACTGAAACGAACAATATCGGGAGACAAAAAAACCATTATTGTTACTTATCCCGAAGCAATAGCTGAAAAAGTTATTACAAAGAGTTATCTTTCCAAAAACCTTATGAAATTAAGAAAAGGCGAACAAGTTTCGCTTGATTTCATAAGTGATCTGCTTTTTGAGCTTGATTTTGAGCATGTTGATTTCGTTGCTGAACCTGGCCAGTTTGCTATAAGAGGTGGCATTATAGATGTGTTTTCATTTTCAAACGAACATCCATACCGCATAGAGTTTTTCGGCGATGAAGTTGAGACCATCAGAACATTCGACTCATCTACTCAATTATCAATAAAACAGCTGAGTCAAATTACTTTATTGCCAAATGTTCAAAGTAGGCAAATTGCTGAAAAGCGGATTGACTTCCTTGATTACATACCCTCTTCAACAATACTTTGGTTTGATAATATTGAACTTACTTGCGACAGCATTGAAAAAGAATATGAAAAAGCATTGGTAGGATTTTGCAAACTCGAAAACAGTGAAAATGCTATTGTACCTGAAAAACTTTTCTCAACCGGCAAATCATTTATCGGTTACATTTCTAATTTCTCTACTGTGGAATTCTCAGGAAGAAGCTTTTTTAATGATGTTTCAATAGTAAAGTTTAACCAAAAACCGCAACCATCGTTTAATAAAAACTTTGAGTTGTTGATTAATGACTTAGCTGATTGGTCATCAGTAGGATATAAGTGTTTGATATTTTCAAACAACCAAAAACAAATTGAGCGACTTTATGCAATTTTTGAAGATTTACAAGCTGATCGTCCCGAAAAGGAAAAGGCCAAATTTACACCTGTTTACAAAAGCCTGAGCAGCGGTTTTATTGATAGCGATATTGGACTAACATGTTATACTGATCATCAAATATTTAACAGATATCACAGATTCAGGCTTCGCGAAGGTTATGGTCATAAGGATGTTATATCTATTAAAGAACTTTATGACCTAAATCCCGGTGATTTTATTACTCACATTGACCATGGAGTTGGTCGTTTTGACGGCCTCCAGATAATTGATAACAACGGTAAGAAGCAGGAAGCAATTCGTTTGATCTATAAAAACAACGACATTCTGTATGTTAGCATCCACTCTTTGCACCGAATTTCAAAATATGTTGGGAAAGATGGCACTCCCCCGGCCCTAAATAAGTTAGGATCAAAAACCTGGAGCACATTAAAAAATAAAACGAAGAGCAGGGTTAAAGATATTGCCCGTGATTTAATAAAACTATATGCCCAACGAAAAGATTCTAAAGGTGTACAATATTCACCCGACACATATCTTCAAAATGAGCTTGAAGCGTCATTTATTTATGAAGATACTCCCGATCAGCTAAAAGCGACCAATGATACTAAAAAAGATATGGAGGCTTCATATCCGATGGATCGCCTGATATGCGGAGATGTGGGTTTTGGCAAGACAGAGATTGCCATACGAGCAGCATTTAAGGCAGTTTGTGAAAGCAAACAGGTAGCTGTTTTGGTTCCTACTACAATATTGGCATTGCAACATTTTAACACTTTTAGTCAAAGGCTGAAGGAATTTCCTGTGACTGTTGACTATATCAATCGGTTTAAGAGTGCAAAACGTCAAAAAGAAACCTTACTAAAGCTTAAGGAAGGAAAAGTAGATATTCTTATTGGTACTCACAGGCTGTTAAGCAAAGATATTGAGTTTAAAGATTTGGGCTTGTTTATTGTTGATGAAGAACAAAAATTTGGTGTTGCATCAAAGGAAAAACTAAAGCAAACAAGAGCAGATGTTGACACGCTTACTCTAACAGCCACTCCAATTCCGCGAACGTTACAATTTTCGCTGATGGGTGCCCGCGACCTAAGTATCATAAATACTGCGCCTCCAAACCGGCATCCTATACAAACCGAAATCAGATCGTTCGGGGCGGAAGTAATTACCGATGCAATTAATTACGAAATATCAAGAGGTGGCCAGGTATTTTTTGTGCACAACCGAGTGCAAAATATTATGGATGTATATAATATGCTGGTAAAATTTGTTCCTGGAGCACGCATTGGAATTGGGCACGGCCAAATGGAGGGGCAAAAACTCGAAAAAGTAATGCTCGATTTTATTGATGGTGACTACGATGTATTGCTTGCCACAACAATAATTGAGTCGGGGTTGGATATTCCAAATGCAAATACAATAATAATTAACGAGGCACAAACTCACGGGTTAAGCGATTTGCATCAACTTCGGGGGAGGGTTGGACGGTCGAACAAACAGGCCTTTTGCTATTTATTATCGCCTCCGCTTTCAACTTTAACTTCGGAAGCACGAAAAAGGCTAAAAGCAATTGAAGAACATGGCGATCTGGGCAGTGGTTTCAATATTGCGATGCGAGATTTGGATATTCGCGGAGCAGGAAACATATTAGGGGCTGAACAAAGTGGATTTATTTCGGATATTGGTTACGAAATGTATCAAAAAATACTAGACGAAGCTATCATTGAACTAAAGGAAAGTGAATTTGCTGAGCTATATAATAAGGAGCAATTGGATGACGATTATACCAAAGTCTGTCAGCTTGAAACCGACATGGAAGTTCGTATTCCTGATGATTATATTACGAATATAACAGAACGGTTGAGCCTGTATAAAGAACTTGATAATATTAATGAGGAGCACGAGCTTGTAAAATTCAGTAACAGGCTTATTGATCGTTTTGGACCTCATCCACCTCAAACGGTTTCACTTATTAATGCAGTGCGATTACGTTGGATGGCTAAAAAAACCGGATTTATTAAGCTGTACTTAAAAAACAGTCGAATGACGGGTTACTTTCCAGGAAGCCACGATTCACCTTTTTTTCAATCTGACAAGTTTGGAAGAGTGCTGGAATTTATTCAAAAAAACCCTTCAGCAACCATTATGAAAGAAATTAAAGGAAGTTTAACCCTGAGGTTTGAGAAAGTATCAAGCGTGGAAAAAGCAATTGGTTTACTGCAAAATATTCTTGATAATGAAGATGTTAATTAGAAAACGTATTACAGGTGGATATGTTCGCTCATGCATTTTAAAACTAAGATCCGTTTGTTAATAATTTCATAAGTGGAGGCACAGAAAAGGAGAGTAATTACAATGGATGTGTGTTACTGAAAACGACTAATCCCCGTTTTAGTAACAACCCAAATATTCATTTGCTTATCCTCAAATATTTCGATTATATGATTATCGTTCAGTCCGTTTTCAGATGTGTAATTTTTGGACTCAGCGCCTGATATTATATAAACCCCATTTTTTTCCGTGCCAACCCAAATCTTCCCATTAACACTTTCGAAAATTGAAGTTACTCTCCAGCCCTGCTCAGGTGAATAAGTAATCTGTATCCCTTTATCACTTAAATTGTAAAGACCTTTTTGCGCTGCAAACCACAAAGTTTTGTTTTTTGCAGGAGTTAAACAGATAAAATCATCATCTTCAATATCGAATTTCTTGACGAGATTGATCCAGTTTTTTCCATCATATGCTGACACCCCTTTTTTGGAAAAGGCAATTAGCTGGTCTTCAAAATCACTTAGTTGAATAATGTTGCCTTTGATTTTAATATTGTCTTTAAAATAAGCTTTCCATTTCCCGTTTTCATAAACACATAATGATTTAAACCTGCTGTCTTTTCTCGTAATTGCCCAAAGCCGTTGTTCCTGATCTTCTAACAAGTCATATATTAAGTTCCCTTTCAATCCCTTTAACTTATCATATTTAATCCATTCATCCCTGCTTTGTTTTGCAATTCCATATTGAGTGGCTACCCAAATTTCATTGTTTGAGGTTTCAAGCACCTTATAACATTTGTCGGAAGGCAATTCCTCTTCGTTAAATTCAACCCATACTATACTATCAAATTTATACAGGCCATCAAGACTTGTTATCCAAATATTTCCTTTAGTATCCTGTAAATGAGATGTAAAATATTCCATCGGGTCACCGATTGTTACCGCAGCCGAACCGCCAATTTCTGTGGGATAGTTAAACCACTGCCAGCCATTAAACATTTGAATTTTTCCTTCCCTTAGAGAAAATCCCAGATCACTAATATCTTTAAGACTAGTACTTTTTTCCAGCATTACCCAAATCCAGCCACGCCTGTCTTCAAAAATGTTGGTTATATCAAATCCATCGTTATCACTTTCATGGAAGAATGTCCAATAACCACCATTGAAAATAAATAATCCTTTGTCAGTTACAACCCATATATGGCCGTTTGTTGCCTCAAATATCCTGGATACTCGGCCAAGGTTTTTATTGTAACCTTTATTATCGGAAATACTCTTAACCTGCACCCATTCTTTTCCAGTAAAAGCAGTAATGCCTGAGGTTGTTGCAGCCCAAATAATTCCTTTATTGTCGATTTTAGTAAAAAGTACATTTGAGGAAGGAAGGCCGTTGTCTTTTGTGTATGTAGTAAATTC
>JACNJS010000004.1:31780-98269 GCA_014382445.1 Bacteroidota bacterium | reverse complement strand
CTTGCAATCTGAAGTGCGTAAAAACAATAGGTTATTCACAAATTACTGTTGATAACCAATAGGTTATAGGGTTGTTAAGGATCGACTAATTAAAGACATTGGATAGTCATACGTTTAAATTTCGCCAGAATCACACCTTCCAGAGGTTATTTCTTGTTCATTGGCAAATCGATTCCAAAGCCCCGCTTACTATCCTCGCGTTTAAGCATTACTGCAAATACTAATCCAAGTAAACCTAAGATGGCAAACATTATAATCGCAGAAGTGTAATTTATGGTTGTTGGATCACCGGGATTTGTTGCATCCAATATTGCTCCTGCTGCAATTGGAGTTGCAAATAAACCCAGGTTTTGAATTGAATACATTAAGCCGTATGCTGTACCCATTTGTTTATAATCAACGAGTTTAACCAATGATGGCCACATTGCTGCCGGAATAAGTGAAAATGCAATTCCAAGAAGAATCATAGGTACGTAAGGATATATGTTGGTAAATGCAAATCCCAAATGAACAACAAATAACACTAGCGATCCAAATATCATGGAAGAAGCTGCCCGACCATATTTATCAATTAAAAAACCAAACAAGGGAGTAAATAACAGAGTGCCAAGGGGAAGCAGCGAAGCAATTTGCCCACTTTTTTCGTAACTCATCCCAAATTTATGCAAGAAAAAATCGGGTGCGAATGCCATAAATGGAAAAACTGCTGAATAAAAAGTAACACATAAAAGAGCAATGTATATAAACGTTCTGTTGCCAAGGATGTTAAATATGTCAGCAAGAGCAAACTTGTCTTTCTCAGTTTTTATGTCAGGGTTTTCTATTTGTGAGTTTAATTTAGTGTCGAACAATATATAAATTATCATTGCGAGCAATCCAATGCATACTAGTATGGCCGCCAGCCAAATTGCAGTACTTAGGTGTTTTCCTCCATCTGCTATTACCGGCGATAGTTGTAAGGCAGCAAATGTGCCCAGGCGACCAAAACCTACTTTTAAGCCAAAGGCAAGGGCAAGATCTCTACCACGAAACCACTTAACAAGAATTTTGCTAACCACAACAATACTTGTCTCTGCCCCAAGTCCATAAAAAAATCTGCCAACAAGCATCATTTTTAGTTCAGGTGAATAATTGGGCAAAAATGATTGCATGAAACCATAGCCAAATGCACCTTCGTTGTAAAATTCGGAAGCGCCATAGGCAGTAATGGATGCGCCGAGAGCCATAAAAAACACAAATATAAATCCCGTCCGGCGTATGCCAAGTTTATCAAGGATAACGCCGCCTATTACAGCCATAAGTAAAAACGTATTTGGTATTGAGTAAAATGCAACAAACAAACCATATTGAGTGTTTGTAATACCAAACTCCTTGGTCATTAAATCCTTCAGGGTTGAGAAAGCATCGTAAAAGTAATAGTTAACAGAAAGTATTAACCCTACTAATAATAATATTCCCCAGCGTGCAGCTGCATACTCGTTTAAAGCCTTTTTAATATGATCCATCTTGCATTTTTTATAAGCCGGTAAAAATACTATTCTCTTTGTAACTAATCAGTTTAAGGACAATCTTTGTAACAATAGAGCTACTATAAACAATTTTTCCTTTGGGTTACCTTTGTGAAATCCTTTGAGTTCCTTTGTGGTTATTTTTTTTACCACGAAGGGTCACTAAGGAGAAAATATAATGTGTTATTGTAAATAAAATTAAAAGAACTATTGCTTTTTTTTGACACTGATTAGTTACTTCTCTTTAAATGAAACACATGAAAAGATTAATAAAACAACGATGCAAAACCCGGTGTCTTTTTTATGGCGCTGTATTCACTCATTGGCTGTCACTATCAGAATAACCTGAGTAATTTCTTTTTTATCAACTTAAATAGTGTACCGCTCAAATAATAAACAATCGGAGCAGATACCAACCCGGCAATCAAATCAACTGCATAGTGAGCTTTAATATATACAGTAGCCAAAAGTATTAATAAGAATAAGGGGACGATTATCCAGAAAAACCAACGGATATTACTATAACTAATATAAAGGAAGATGACTACCATTCCGATATGAGAGCTGGGGAAAGCCCCTGTGGGATGTTCACCATAATATTGAACCAGTTTTACAGCACGGCTAAAAATACCGGAATCAGGAATTTCTGAAAGGGGTGGTGAAAAATAATATTGAGGACCAACTACAGGTAAAACAATAAAAACAAAATAATAGATTAAAAAAGAACTGATTATCATGAAAATAACTTTCTCAACCAAAGCCGGTCTTTGAATAAAAAATGCCAGGCTTAAACCAAATGTTAGTAAATAGTATGAAAAATATCCAAAATTCATTAATTCGCTAAACCAATATTGTGGAACCAAAACTGAAAACTTAAGACTAGGTTGAAACCCAAACAATGCCTCTTCCCATCGATAAATTATTGGATCTAAATTATCGATAAAAATAAGATGGTTAAGCTGAGCTGTTTCTCCATAAAAATAGGTAAGTAAGATAATTGGATAAAATAAATGAATGAATTTTATTGCTTTATTGTTAAGTTTGGAGTTAACATAAATCACTGCCACGACAAACAAGAACAAGAGCGCCCTAATAACCATTGGCATCAATATTTTCCCTGTTATACCCTCAAAAATTAACATGTAAACCGCCGTTACTACAATATAGTAAACAGTAATTACATCGGTGGTTTTAATATTTTTTACAAACTTATAGCCAGTCATTTTTCTTATACCACTTTATTGTTTTAGTCATTCCTTCTTCTAAGTAGTAAGCCGGAGAAAAGCCCACATCCCTTTTAATTTTCGAATTATCGCACAGCCAGTTCAATTGCTTTAATTCTTTTACTTTGTCACGGGTCAGTATTGGGGACAAAAGTGCAAACCTCCCAAGTATTTCATTATAAAAGGCAATCAGACGAACCAATGAAACAGGCAGTACTACAATCCTTGTTTTTTTGTTTAATTCGGATTTAATTATTTGATTGACATTTATCACCGAATATGCTTCACCATCAGATAAATTATAAACCTCCCTTGATAAGTTCGTCACAATTAACCTTATTAAAACATCTGCCAAGTCTTTCACATGAATAAAGCTTAACATTTGTTTTTGGGAACCAATATACAGCTCAAAGCCTTTGTTAATTGCTTTAATCATGTTGAAAAAATTCTTTTCATGTGGGCCATAAACTATTGTAGGTCTAACAATAATCCATGAAAGCTGCTTTTGAGCCATAATAAATTGTTCCGCTAATAACTTGCTATTCCCGTAATGAGTTACAGGATGAGGGCTGTCATCCTCGCGAATGGGCACAAATGTAACAGCGTCACCTGGACCAACTGCCGCAATACTACTAACAAAAATAAATTTCGGTGGCAGGCTGGATGAAGTTGCCAAAGCTGTTATCAAATTTTTTGTCAGCACATAATTTACTGCATAATAATCAGCTTCCTTTAAACTTTGGGTTACTCCGGCGTTATGGATAACAACATCAATCTCACCATACTCTTCAACAACGCTATTAAGTTCTACCATAAGCTTTTCAGTTTCACCCAAACTTAACATGACAACAGGAATATTTTGCTTCTCCAGCCAATTGATATTACTGCTTATGCGTGCTGAAGCAATAACCCTAAAACCAAGACCTATGACTTGTTCAACAAGGTGGTGCCCTATAAATCCTGTTGCTCCGGTTATGAGTAAGGTTTTCACTTACTATCACTAAAATTATACTGATAAATGCGGTACTTTTTGTACACTCTACCATTTACATTTTCGAGCGCGCGGTTCATCATTAGGTTGTTTTCAAGTATCCAGCTTGCTTCTGCTTCTTTATAACCTAACTTAAGTGCTCCTTCAAACGATTTGGCATATAGGCAGGCGTCAATTCCCGTTTTTCTGTATTTCTCCAGAATGCCAAGAGTAAGGACTCGCAAGCTTTTTACTTTTTTCTTAAACCCAATGAGCTTGAGAAAGTTGAATGGTAGCAACCTCCCATTTCTTATTTTAATAATTACTTCATTGATATTTGGTAAGCATGCAACGAAAGCGATGGGCTCGCCCATATCCTCAACAATATATACCAAATCGGGGCTGGTAACCATTTTTAGCTCCTTAACAAGCTTTTCAAATTCAACCGGAGTCATGGGTATAAAACCCCAATTCTTCTCCCATGCTTTATTGTAAATATGAAGAAGTTTAGGTGTTTCTGCTTTAATATCTTTAAAGTTAACCTGCCTGATTTTAATACCTCTTTTGTTAAGCCTCTCCTCAATTTTTTTTGCTAAACCCAGCATGCGTTCCGAAACCTCATCACGAATTAAATGATAACTTAACAGATCCATTTTGGGGGATAACCCATAATTAATAAACAAGTCATTATAGTACGGTTTATTGTGCACCATCATAATGTATGGAGGTGTATCAAATCCATCAATCAAAGTTCCGCACTGATCGTTAGTGGAAGGGTTCATGGGGCCATAAACACCATCAACTCCTTTTTCCCGAAGCCAATTAAGGGCACTATCAAAAAGCGCATTGGCCACTTTTTTATTATCCACACATTCAAAAAAGCCGAAAAAGCCAAAATTCTCATTCCAATGCGCTACATATCTCTCATTGGTAATGGCAGCAATTCTCCCTGCGACTTTTCCAGTTTCATCGATTGCCAAAAAATATTCTGCTTCGGCATGTTGAAAAAATGGATTTTTTTTTCGGTTTAGCACTTCGCGCTGGGCAATTCTAAGTTCAGGAACGTAGTTTTTGTCGTTCTTATAAAGCCGGTATGGAAATCCCAAAAAGCGATTAAACAACTTTCTCCCAACAACTACTTTAATAATTACCATACATATAGTTTAGAATTATTGGTCAAATATATTCAATTTTGAGAGCTAAACGAAATATTGAATATTTGTTATTGCCAATTCCGAAAAATCAATTACTTTTTTTATACCAAATGAAAAAATATATACATTTGAGAAAAATAAATAACTAATATCAAAATAGCAATTTTGATATTGGCAAGGCTGTAGAATGAACAGCAATTTTTGTTTAATATTGAATCGATAATTTAAATAATACTTTTATGAAAAGAAAACAATTTGCATTTATTATTTTGATTTTCAGCCTTTTGGTGCTCTTTAGCACAACTTCGTGTGAAAAATCCTGCTCAGGAATGGGTACATTGAAACTAACAAACAAATCGCTTAACACCGTTCAAAAAATAATGATTGATGGTGTTAATCACGGAACCATTGATCCCGGTGAGGAAAAGGAAATTTCTCTTGCTGCCGGCGAACATGATTTCCAGCAAGTGGGTATAAGCGGCGGAACCGGCTGTAGTGCCGCAAGCGTAATTATAATTGAATGCGAAACAACGGGTTTTTCCTGCAGTAATTGATTTTTCCTCAATAACTACATTTGTTTCCAGTACTAATTGTTTACGATTTTATTAGGAGCGGAGTTTTTCAGATTAACCCGTTTACTATACAAGCCTTCTTAGCTCAGTTGGTAGAGCAGCTCACTCGTAATGAGCAGGTCGCGGGTTCGAGTCCCGTGGAAGGCTCAACTAATTGTATTTCACTTCATTTTTCTTTTGAAAATAATATTATGTTATTTTTGGTAATTAATCAGTGTCGCAACTGAAAAATCAAGAAATAAATACCGATAATCCCCTTCTTGAAGGGGTGCAGGGGTAGGTTTATAAATAAATCTCATTTATTTCTTGATTTTTTATCAGTCGACTACATTTACTGACAATATTGATTAGTTTCGATTTTTGTTTTCTTTCAATACAATATGGCCTATTATTTAAAGATATTTAATGTCCTTTTTATTTCAACGGTAAAATACTTTTACACGCCCTTTTATGCATACATGATAGGATTGGATTTTTGGGGTACATTAGTTACAATGATTGTTGGGGGAATCTTAGGATTTTGTATTTATTACTATTTAAGTAACATAGTAATAGTTTCATCAAGGCATTTAAAACCTCTGCTTAAAACAATTATTCCTTCTTTTATTCAATATCATTATAACCGGTTTAAACATAAACGTAAATTAAAAAGATTAACCAAGAAAAAATTTACCCGCAGAAACCGGATTCTTGTTAAAATAAGCCGAACATATGGAATGTACACCATAATTATTCTTACACCAATTCTTATTTCCCTGGTACTGGGGGCTTTTCTTTTGCGAAAATACTATGGGGACAGGCATGAAGCTATTCCGTTAATGATTTTATCAATAGCCGTTGAGGGGGCAATACTTGTTGTTGGTTATTGGTATTTGATGGGGGATCTTTGAGTGCCTAGAGTTTGGAGTGTAATAATAAAATATATTAACCTTATAAATTAATCAAAATGGACAATAAAGAATTCGGAAAGATATTGGAAAACAGGACAAAACTGTTCGCAATTAGCATTATCAAATTATCGTCATCTTTGCCAAATACCCCTGAAGGCAACGTAATAAGAAATCAGATTACTAAATCGGGTACAAGTGTAGGAGGAAACTACAGGGAAGCAAATAGGGCAAGAAGCAAATCAGATTTTGCAAATAAAATTAAGATTTGTGAAAGCGAAGCAAGTGAAACTGTTTTTTGGATTGAAATAATCGAAATATTAAAATGGCCTGATGCAACAAAAGTGCAATTACTCTTGGGCGAAGCCAATGAAATACTCGCTATTTTTACATCTATTGGGAAAAATCTAAAACGCTAATCTGATGTACCTAGTCCCAATAGCTATTAGTACCAGGCACTCCAAACTTTAGACACTCTATGCACCTAAAACCCCGGCACCCTCCCTGGTGTATGCGGGACTTTCATCCTATCGAGTTCCTTCTCTATTTCTACAATTTTTGCGTTAATGTTATTTAACTCTTCTAGTATTGGAGGAAACTCTTCCATAAGAATATCATAGTTCATTTTTTGCGTACTTGTAGGGGCAGAGGTTGACTGCCATGATGCATAAGTAATTTCACTAAGCCTTTCACTAAGAGGCACTTCTTCGGGAGGAACTTCCTCTGAACTGGCTTCGGCCGGGGTGCCATTAAATTCAAATTCAATTTTCTCAAGTTCCAGATTAATTTTTTGAGCATGGTTTTTCATCTCAATTGTAGCATTATCAGCCGATTGTAAAGCTTGTTGAATATAAGAAGTTTTCACTGCAAGCTCATCACGATATTTCATCGCTCCCGACAATACTCTCGACAGCTCGGATACTTTCTTGTAAAAAGCCTGGGCATCATCAGGTGAAGGTGCAGGAAGTGTTGTATTGTTCAGAACAACCGTGTTAAACTCAACAGGGCCGGCCAGCTCCTTTATTTCGCCATTATGAAACATTGACATGGCTACTGAGTATTTTCCAGGCAATGCCCGAAGATTGGTTCTTTCACTTTTAAGTGGGTCGAATTTATCACTGGATAATCTTACAGGACTTGTACTTTTATATCTCAAATCCCAATTAATTCTATTAATGCCGGTTGAAGGTTTTTCATAAATTTTTCGAATAACATTTCCTTCTTCATCATTAATAGTGAACACTAAATATGGTCCTGTTTCATTTTTTTCTGCCTCAAGAACATCTTTATTTGGTTGTGGAATTGGATTTCCTTCTTTAAACAACTCCTTTTCTTTTTTCAGACGAACTGATTTAAGTGATTTTGGAACATCCTTTAGATAATATGTGAAAACGGCACCAAATTCAGGGTTTTTAGCCTCATAATATCCAGCTCCAGTGCCATAACGCCCTCCTCTCTGCGGGATATACATGAGGGCATCTTTAACAGGAAATAGAATCGCATCATCCTTTTCAAGTGATTCTTCAGTCACCTGACGCAATGGTGTATAATCGTCAATTATATAAAATCCACGCCCGAAAGTAGCAATAACGAGATCATTTTCCCTTTCCTGCACAACAATATCACGAACCGGAATATCCGGTAATCCGTCGTCAAGTTTCACCCAATGGTTACCTTCGTCAACAGTAAAATATATACTAAACTCTGTTCCTGCAAATAATAGGTTTTCTTTAACGGGATCCTGAACAATTGAATGAGCGCTCTGGTCATTAGGAAGGTCAGAAGAAATAGATACCCATGTGCGCCCTTTGTCGTTACTTTTAAGAAGATAAGGTTTGAAATCATCACTTTTCATATTATTGAATGAAGCAAAAACCACATTCTCATCAAATAATGAAGGAAAAATATCGCTAACATATGTATACTCCGGAACGCCTGGAAAAGTGGAGATTTTTGTCCAGCTACCGCCATCATTTTCACTAATCTGAATTAAGCCGTCATCTGTTCCAACATATAAGAGCCCCTCTTTTAATTTCGACTCGGCAAATGAAACAACTGTACCCCATTGCGATGTTGATACATCTTTAGCAACAGCATCGGCAGGCCAATATTTACCCATTACCTTAAATTGGTTTCGGTCTTCGTTACGGGTTATATCCTCGCTAATAACTTCCCATGTATTTCCGCGATCATCGCTTCTGAAAACTTTGTTAGCTGCAATGTATAATCTTGTTCCGGAATGAGGGCTAAGGAAAAATGGAGTGTCCCAGTTCCACCTGTAGGTCAATTCATCTTTTCTCGGAGTTGGTTTAATTTTTATCCTCTCTCCTGATTTTTTATCATATCTGAAAATATTTCCATATTGATATGCTGAATACACAATATCAGGATTATCGGGTTCAATTGCCTGCCAAAAACCATCACCGCCAAGGGTAACAATCCATTCATCGCTTGCAACACCTCCCGATTTAGTGTTTTGTGACGGGCCGCCCATGCTGGCGTTATCCTGAGTACCTCCATAAACCCAGTAAAAAGGCTCGGTATTATCAACATTTACGCGGTAAAATTGAGTAACCGGCAAGGTTGTTTTATGAAGATATGTTTTCCCTCCGTCCCATGTTTCGTAAATTCCACCATCGCCACCAATATTAAAATGATTTGTGTTTATGGGATCGATCCACAAAGCATGATCATCAACATGACGATTGCTTAATCCAACATTTTCCCAAGTTTTTCCTCCGTCGACAGAAACTTTCGACCTGGTATCTAATGAATATAATTTATCAGCGTTAACCGGATCGCAAACTAACTCACTATAATATTGTCCGCTGCTGTAATAATCGTTTTGTTTTGTAAAAGATGCTCCCCTGTTGGTTGACCGATAAACACCGCCCTTTCCATTTGAAGCCTCAAACATTGCGTAAACAATATTTGGATCAACCGGTGAAACAACTATTTCCATTCCTCCTTTATCAACATCGGGAATCCCGTTTTCAAGTTTTTCCCAGGTAATTCCTGCATCTTTTGATTTATAGAATGCTGATTCGGGGCCACCACCGATTTTAGTAAACTGGCGTCTTCTTCGTTGTTCTGCTCCAGCGTAAATAACATCAGGGTTACCGGGCTCAAAACTCAGGTTTGCTACTCCGGTGTTTTCGCTAACGAAAAGTACTTTTTCCCAGGTTTGGCCTCCATCGGTTGTTTTATAAACTCCTCTTTCTTCTCCCGGCCCCCATGCCGAACCCTCTGCAGCCACATACACAATATCGGAATTTCTTGGGTCAATAAGTATTTCGCCTATATGACGAGAGTTTTTTAATCCCATGTTTTTCCACGAACTTCCACCGTCGGTTGTTTTATAAACGCCATTGCCATAACCCAGTGCACGTTGGTGATTGTTTTCTCCGGTTCCTGCCCAAACCACGTTACTATTGTTGGGGTCCATAGCAAGTGAACCTATTGAATATGCTCCATGTTTATCAAAAATGGGCTCAAACGTGATTCCATTATTAGTTGTTTTCCAGATATTTCCTGATGAAACAGCAACATAGTAGGTGCTGAAATCATCGGGGTCAACCGCAAAGTCGGAAATACGACCCGACGCGAATGCAGGCCCAATGCTTCGCCATTTGAGACCTTTAAATGTTGAGGCCTCAAAACCTGTCTTTTTTTCTTCATCTTTTTTCTTTTTAGCTTCGGTGGGAGTAACCCCAATCAATAGAATTAATAATACGATTAGTAAATTTTTCATGATGAAATGAATTTGTTTATTGATTAAATTAGCGATAAAAGTATAAAAATCGAATTACTTGTCTTAAAATTTTTTATTATCCTGAAATAGTGATGCCGCTTTTCATTGCAAATATTAATCCTGCTGATATTGCAATGAAAAATACAGATAAGATTAAATCCGTGGTAGTAAATTGTTCAGCCGATAAATACTTATATTCAGGAGGAGGGGCTTTGTTAATCGTTAAAAATGGGAATAACAAAATTATTAACGGTAATGTTATCAATAGTTCCGATAAGGAAAATGATGAGCCTGCCGCTAGACATGTGTACATAATAACAAGCAGCCATGGAATTAAGAATATTGTAATGAAAAAAATTATTCGGGGTTTAAATAAAAATAGTTTTTGGTGAGAGAAAGAAAGCATTATAAGCCGCCCGTTCATCATCCCGATTTTATACATAATAAATGCCGAAATAATTGACATTATTATCAGATAAATATTGTCAATATTCATCACAACAGCAACCTCATATGTGCCCGCCCCTATTATAGCATCTTCTATTAATAAACCAATTGCAGTATTGAAGGCAAATACATTTAGCCAAAACAAAAACAAAATTACCGATGCAGCTTTTTTAGTCCGCAGCATCAAAATAAACAGAAAAACAATTCCCCCAATAAACGCAGAAATTGGCTTTGAAAGAAGTATCGTAACCAAAGCATCGCGCGACCAAATATGGCTGTTGGCTTCTGTAGAAAAACTTATTCCATCAAGGGAAAATGATGCCGGCACATCGAAATCGTATGCAAAAAATAATGAGGCATAATTTGAAAAGAAGAAAACAAAAATATAAGCACAAATAGCTGAAACAATTGAAACAATAGATGTTTTTGCAAGATTAGTAATATTCATCATTTCGAATTTGATTTTCAGATCAATTACATATTCACGTTATGAAATTATTATACAAATATACTATTCTGTTATCTGCTTACCTCATTATATCTAAAACAATCTACAAGATGATCGTTTACCATCCCGGCAGCTTGCATAAAAGCATAACAAATTGTTGTTCCAACAAATTTAAATCCTCGTTTTTTTAAATCTTTACTCATCGCATCCGACTCTTTGGTGCTAACAGGAACCTGATCCATTGTTTTCCAGCTATTAACCAGAGTATTGCCTCCGGTAAATTGCCATATGTATTTGTCGAAACTACCATATTCTTGTTGAATTTCCCAAAAAAGTATGGCATTAGTGATAGCTGATTTTATCTTAAGCTGATTTCTGATGATCCCTTTGTTTTGCATTAATTCAGAAATCTTTGCCTCTCCGTAATTTGCAATTTTTGATGCATCAAAACCATCCATTGCCTCCCTGAAGTTTTCGCGCTTTTTTAATATTGTCGTCCAGCTCAATCCCGCCTGAAAAGCATCAAGCACTAAAAATTCAAATAACTTATTGTCGTTATGAACCGGCACACCCCATTCATCATCGTGATATTGGATATCATGTTGCCTGTTGCCAGTCCACGCACATCTATTGAGATTTTTCACTATACTCAAAATGACAGTTTTCTATAGGTTTTGCAAAGGTTTCACATTACAAATCACAAATATACTGAATAAACTATTCTTTATAAAAAAGATGCAGTCTTAAAGGTTAATTATTTGTGTAGTCCTCCTGGTTATTGAGGCTCTGAACAGTTTCAACGGTTTTGAAAGGTATATCGTCGATATACGGTTCTTCGTTAAACTCAAAATTTTCTTTCATCGCCTTCAAATATTTGTATTCGGCAGATATTTCTCTTGTGTCAAATGGAATATCATCTATATAATTTTCTTCTTCAAGGCTATAATTTATTACACTTGCTTTTTCATATCTATAATCAAATGAATTAGTAGCATAAGGTATTGTATTAGCTTCTGTAGTTTGTGAAATTATTAGATATGTTGCCGATGCAAAAATATATGAAGACAAAACTACTATTGTAACCATAGCTAATGTTGATTTTTTTATTAGAGTTTTCATTTTCTCCAAATTTTAATTGAATCTGTTTATGTATTTTCTATTATCATGCCAAAAATTATACCGCCCTTGTTTGGTGATAGTTACAAACAGACCTCAACACCTTCTCATAATTATTAATGCAGATTAATGAACATTTTTTGTGCGTAAGCGAACACTGCTTAAGATTAAAACAACGGTTGTCGCCATAGTAAAATTCCTGTTAGTTGTATGATTTTGTAACTATAGAATATTGTTGCGGAGTTGGAAATAAAACAAAGTGTGCATTTGGTATAAGACCAAAAAAGGGTAATGCCATGGACAAATTCGCCTTATCTCTTTTTATTACGTTTATTAAAACTTTTATCCCCTCTTGTTTGAGGCTTACTATATATTTTCTTTTTCCTCAGATATGACCCTCCCTGGTTTGTTTTCTTGTTTTTCTCTTTCTTTTCATGAAAGGCAGTTTCTATATTATCTGTTTTTGTACTGCGGTTGGAATTAATCTCTGCGATTTTCGGCCGCTCTTCAGGTGTTAATTCTGCTGAAATTTCAACTTCTAAAGGAAAATCAACCTGTGGTATTTTGTAAGCCATTAATGTTTCTATCTCTTCTTTTGCTGCGGTTTCTTTTTCGGTATAAAAGAGAATGGATTTCCCCAGCTGCTCAGCTCTACCCGTCCTGCCAATACGATGCATGTAATTTTCCGGATAATTAGGTGTATCAAAATTGATAACATGAGTGATTTTTTCTAAATCTAATCCACGCGCCATCACATCTGTAGCCACTAATATTCTATTTATTCCTTCGTCAAGTTGTTTAACAGATCTAAATCTATAATTCTGTGACTTATTAGAATGTATTACACCAGTTTCTGAACCAAATGATTCTTCTAAGGTTTCAAATAATCTATCTGCGGTTTTTTTATTTGATACAAACACTAATACTTTACTATATTCATTTTTATCAGCTAATAAATACTTTAACAGATTTACTTTAGTATAAAAATTTGGGGCATGGTAACATTGTTGAGCAATATTATGTAAAGGAGTGCCGCTTACAGCAATTGAAATTTTGGCAGGAGCGATAAAAAAATCATTAATAAGTGCATCAACTTCATCTGTCATAGTAGCTGAAAACATTATGTTTTGTCTGCGATTAGGTAGAATATCAAAAATATTTGTTAATTGATGGCGAAATCCAAGATCCATCATAACGTCAACCTCATCTATAACTAATTTTTTAACTACTTTTAGCTGTAAAATAGCACTTACTGCTAAATCATATAATCGTCCCGGTGTTGCAACAAGAATGTCGGTTCCTTGAGCAACAGCTTGCTTTTGAGTATTAATGTTTACTCCTCCATACACGCCTAAAACACGGACATTAATATATTTGGCAAAACTTTCTATCTGCTCAACAACCTGTAATACCAATTCACGAGTTGGAACTAATATGAGTACTCGTGGGTTAATTTGCTTCGAAAATTTAAATTCCTGTAATATAGGAAGCATATATGCAAGTGTTTTTCCGGTACCTGTTTGTGCAATTCCAACAATATCTTTCCCTGAACGGATAACAGAATACGCTTCTTCTTGAATTGGTGTTAACTTATCAAATCCTAATTCATCAATAGCGTCATGAAGTTGTTTTGATAGATTTAAATTTTTAAAAGTACTCATTACCATGGTCTTAATCGTTAGCCGCTTGCCCTATAACTATTACTATTTCACCTTTAATGACGTTATTTTTGAAGTAATCCGCTACTTCGGTCACGGTTCCACGAACTGTTTCTTCGTGTATTTTAGTTAATTCACGTGAAACTGACACTTGCCTGTTTGCACCAAAAAACTCACCAATCTGCAAAAGCGTTTTTAACAATCTATGTGTAGATTCGTACAAAACTACAGTATATGGAAACTGAGCCAGCATTTTTAGTCTTGTTTGGCGGCCTTTTTTGTGAGGGAGAAAACCTTCAAAGAAAAACCTGTTTGATGGCAGGCCAGAATTAACAAGAGCAGGAACAAAAGCTGTTGGTCCGGGCAGACATTCAACCTCAATGTTTTCAGAAACACATTTGCGGACCAATAAAAAACCGGGGTCGGAAATTGCCGGGGTTCCTGCATCGGTTATTAACGCAATTGTTTCGCCATTGGCAATTCGCAGGGTTATATCGTCTATCACTTTATGTTCGTTGTGTTGATGATAGGATGTCATTTTTGTTTCAATATCAAAATGTTTGAGCAGTTTTCCGCTGTTGCGAGTGTCCTCAGCAAGTATAACATCAACCGATTTCAGCACCTTAATCGCCCTGAGCGTTATATCATCAAGATTACCAATTGGTGTTGGGACAATTATTAGTTTTGACATTGTTATGAGATTAGACTGTTTCTTTTACAAATTAAAAATTACTCAAAATTAGTTGTGACTGGTTTTTTGCAAATCCGTTCAATTATCCCTGGACAAACCTGCCAACAGCCTAAACATCCATTGTATGCTGTGAACGGGAAATCATCGGGGGTATCATAGTTAGTATGATATTCGGTGAGTTCTTTCCCTCGTGTGTAAATAAATATTGATTTTACACCTTTTTGAAAAAACGGACAATGATCGCTGTTACAAGATTCACCTCTTGATTTTATTTCCTTTAGAAATTGATTTTCATCGTTAATGGCATACATTTTTTGCATTAGCGTATCGTACAGAGAGCCGTTGACAACTGTAATACCATCACTTCCACTTCCAACCATATCAAGATTTACAACATTACCACCATTTGACACATGCCAGTTTGGAGTTTTTTCGGTAAGTATGGTAACTGATTCAATGCAGGGAATGGTTTTTCCGTAGTTTGTTTTTGTGTTTTTTTCATTAATGAAGTACATACCTTGTCCTCCAATATCATTCATTGCCATTATTAATGAATCTTGATTTGACGCAAGGTGGCTAAGATTGTGTATTTCATATTCGGTATCAACTGATGAGGCCGAAGAACTAATTACATAATCCTTGCCTGGTATTAACTTACAATTGTCAATAGCAACTATTAAACGACCTGGAAATGTGTTTATTGGGAATGAATACCTTTGAAAATAATTACCATTGAAGTTTTTTAATCCGTGTTGCTTAAATTGTATTGCGATAAACTTTGCAGCCTTAACATCACCATTTTTAACATAACCCCTGCCATGAAATTTTTCCTTTGATAATTCGTTTACAATATGTCGTGCATAAACAACATCCTGAGCAGATGAAATGACTACAAAAAACAGGCTTATTAATACTGCAATGTATTTTTTCATGCGCTAAATTTTCTGTCAAGAATCTCTTTGAGTCTCAAATAAGCATCATTGTCATCAGACCACTGCAACTGTATTTTTAATTCAAAAAGATAAGTGTCAACACCCTGTTTAGTAGTCAGACCGTTGATGTCATCCAATATACTATTATACCTGCCCAAATCACCATTAAATAATTCATTGATAAAAAGAAACTTTTCGTTAATCCCTATTGCTTCTCTAATATTTAATACTTGTGATTTCTGCATTTTATCACCAATATTTGGTTCTTCTTTTGAATGATATTTTTCCGCTATATGATGGTCTGTGTTAACCGAAAACAAATCGTACGTTGATTGATGTAGTTTGGTTTGTTTTTCCTCAACCTCCACAGTTAATGTTTCCCTTTCATTCTTTTCTGATGTATGATGTATGGCCGGTTCGGCTGGCGGACTTGTTTCATCAGATTCAGAAATTTGAGGTTCAATAGCAATCTCTGTTTCTACAATTTCATTATGAGGATTATCATCTATTAGATTTTCCACAGGTTCTTCGATATTCACATCAATGTTTTGCCCCCTGCTTTCAACAACACTTATATCAACTATATGACTTTCCTTATGCCCTTTGTTTTTATCAATAAACTGTTCCAGTTCAAAAACCAGCGCGTACAACTCAGTCGTTTTCTGCCGAAGCATATCAACATCCAATGGGTGAATATTATAATTGCTTTTTTTTAGCCTGTTAACGTGTGCTTTAACAGTATCAATATGAGTTATCAGTTTAATTATTATTTTTTCTTTATCCATTCTTTAAAAGTTCATTATTTTTGTAATTCTCAAAAGTAAAAAGAATATCAATATTTAGCAGATGTTTCTTGAAAAAGACAATATTAAATATATTAAATCGGGGTGGATTGAAGTGGTATGTGGTTCCATGTTTTCCGGAAAAACCGAAGAATTAATCAGGCGGTTAAAGCGGGCAAGGATAGCAAAACAAAAAGTGGAGATATTCAAACCTGCTGTTGACACACGTTATGATGAAGAATCTGTTGTTTCTCATGATTCGAACTCTGTAACATCAACCCCTGTTCAAAATGCCTCCCAGATCCTTTTTTATGCCGAAGATTTTGAAGTAGTTGGAATTGATGAAGCCCAATTTTTTGGAAACGAGCTTGTTACTGTTTGTAACGAGCTTGCTGCCAAAGGTAAGCGGGTTATAGTGGCAGGCCTCGATATGGATTATCTGGGCAACCCCTTCGGGCCAATACCAAACCTGATGGCGTGTGCTGAATATGTTACTAAAGTGCATGCTATCTGTATGCGCTGTGGCAGCCTGGCAAACCATTCTCACCGTACAATTAAGAACGATAACCTTGTGGTACTTGGCGAAACTGATGCATATGAACCTCTATGCAGGAGTTGTTTTCAATTGGCTCTTAAGGAATAAACTCATTGGTTTATTGTGACTTACATAAAGTGCTATTTTTTATGAAAAGAAGACCAGGCAAACTTAACCCTCACATTTCATTCACCAATTTTATTATTTTTGCGATTCATTTTTAAAACAGAAAAACATGAAAAATTTATTTTTAATAATTGGATTAATATTAGGCTTACAGTTAATATCACAAACTGAAAAGCCTGAAACGGTAGCCGTTATACATACAACGCTTGGCGACATTACTGTTAAGCTATATAACGACACGCCACTTCATCGCGATAATTTTATCAAGCTCGTTAATGAAGGATGGTATGATGACTCTCCGTTCCATCGAGTAATTAACAATTTTATGATACAAGGTGGTCACGATAAAAACGGGAAAGTTGATCCCGGCTACACAATTGAAGCCGAGATTCTGCCTAACCATTCTCACAAAAAAGGCGTATTGGCAGCAGCACGCTTAGGTGATCAGGCAAACCCGGAAAAAAGATCCTCCGGATGTCAATTCTATATTGTTCAGAACCCGAGAGGCACACCACATCTTGATGGTGGATATACCGTTTTTGGTGAGGTTATTATAGGCCTTGATGTTGTTGATAAAATTGCTGTAGTACAAACAGGCAGGGGTGACGTTCCTGTTGAGGCTGTCACAATGACGATAGAAATAGTAGACTAATGAAAGAAAAAATCGGCACCTTACTGGATGATGTGAAGGCATTTAAAGCCGAAAACATAGAACAGTTAGAGGCTTTCCGAATAAAATATTTAAGCAAAAAAGGTGTAATTGCAGCCTTGTTTGCCGACTTTCGAAATGTTGTGCCCGAACACAGAAAAGAAATTGGGCTGATGATGAACGGGCTAAAAACAGCAGTTCAGGATAAAATTGTTTCATTAAAGGAAAGCCTTGAAAACATTACGGAAACTGCCGTTAAGGCCGACCTTTCGCTGCCTGCCTCAGCACCATTGGGAACTCGCCATCCTCTATCAATTGTACGTAACGATATCATCGATATTTTTTCACGTATTGGCTTCACTGTTTCAGAAGGTCCTGAAATTGAGGACGACTTTCATAATTTTTCAGCATTAAATTTCCCTGCCGATCACCCTGCCCGTGATATGCAGGACACTTTTTTCATTGAAAAAGATCCCGATATAGCACTTCGCACTCATACATCATCAGTTCAGGTAAGGGTTATGGAAAATAGCAATCCACCGATTCGAACAATTTCTCCCGGGCGTGTTTTTCGTAATGAAGCAATATCTGCCCGTGCTCATTGTATTTTTCACCAGGTTGAAGGATTGTATGTTGACACAGATGTTTCGTTTGCCGATCTTAAACAAACCTTATACTATTTTGCAAAAGAGCTGTTTGGCGAACATACTAAAACAAGATTTCGTCCTTCATATTTTCCATTTACCGAACCCTCAGCAGAAATGGACATTTCGTGCAATATCTGTGGCGGCAAAGGTTGCAACATTTGTAAATATACCGGCTGGGTTGAAATTTTAGGCTGCGGCATGGTTGACCCCAATGTGTTGGATGCTTGTGCTATCGACAGTATTAAATATACCGGTTTTGCCTTTGGAATGGGCGTTGAGCGTATAACAATGCTCAAATATCAAATAAACGACCTTAGGTTGTTTTTTGAAAATGATGTACGGTTTTTGGAGCAGTTTAAATCAACTATTTAGAAGGTTAAACAACTAAACATCAACAATTTCAGCGTCTTCAACGTCTTCACTAATCCATTGCCCTAATTTTTGCTTTGCTTTATCTTTAACTTCGGGAGTTATATATTCGCGGGCTCTGCTAATAGCGTAGGTTAAAAATGCTATATCATCTGCAAAACCTATTGCTGGTAATAGGTCGGCAACTAAATCAGTAGGCAATATTAAATATCCAATTGCGGCCATAAATACCAGCCTGACTTTTAATGGTATTTTTGTGTCGCTAATAAGTATTACCATAATAAGCACTGAAGAAACAACCTTAGTCCCTATTTTTTTTCCTACAAACTTGATCTTGTCGAGAAGATCCAGCTCATTATAATGCTTAACATATTGTTGTATCTCTTTTATCGACTTCATGTAAACAATTAACGAATTTTTAATGAATTTGTTTCCTTTACAGAAACTTGTTGTTATCATTCCGTCTTTTTATATACTCCAGTTCATGTAACTCGTTGGTTTCAATCAGCAAGTCCATGTCTCTGGTTTGTTGCATGTTAATACCAAACACCGCACTTATGTTTGGGGTTTTTCTTAATCTGCCCGTTACGGACATTATTAACTCTTTGCTTGCCGTGCTTTTTATAAGCAAAAAATAATCAGCAATATTTTGCGATTGGACTAAGTTACCGCTCTCTCCTTTGTTTCCGATTAAATAATAGATAGCCCCATTTATCTTGTCATGAAAATAATACCACGAAAAGCTGTTTTCGCCAACTAAAGGAGGGGCAAAAATTAAATCCTCATATTTAATTAGGTCAATGTTCAAGTTAATATTTATATGATAGCAAAGGGTATAATCTTTTAAATGACTTACAATTGCAAGCATGTGATAGTCTTCAAAATAATCAATATCTCTTGATAACTTTTTTGGCATTCTGTACTTATTTTATAACAAAAGTAATAATTAATTGGGAGTGTTGTGATTGGGTTGTCATTGTTATCATGGTTGTCGTTGTTTATTAATCGAAATCCGTCAACCTGACAACTTGACAACCTGACAACTTGATAACCTAACAACCCTACAACCCTAACTCCACAAAAAAACCTGATCTATGCGTAAAACACAACAATTATAATTCATGTAAAATAATATCTACACATAAATCCGCCACTCACCGAAAATACTACGCCGTTCACCTAATATTCATTTACCGGCGTTGTTTCTAACTATATTTTTGCCAATAAATAATTTAGAAAAAACAAAAAATATATAACAATGAAAACACTAATAAAAAACACATCGCTGCTAGTTATTCTAACAATACTATTCTCGATAAACCTTAGTGCATCAATATACAATTTCACAGATGAAACATATATTGATGACATCCCTTTTAATACAACAGAAGTACTTAGTGATATTATAACTGAGCAAAATTTGGTTGCTTTTGATTTTGAAGAAGAGTCATATATCGATGACATCCCTTTTGACACAGAATGTATTTCCATAGATTGTTTATATCAAAAAGCCATAATGGTTGAATTTAATTTTGAAGACGAAGGATATATTGATGATATCGAGTTGTAGATACCAAGAAAAAAGAACAAAGAGTCAGGAATAAGGAGACAGCCACTAAGATTAATGACTACCAATCTCAATCACAAATAAAAACATTTTTCACACCCAATATCAAATAACTAAAAAATAAGTTCTAATTTAACCATCTTTTTAAAACCAGCATTACTGCCGTATGAACATATCTATACAAAGGTTAAGTAAAGTATATGATAACGGCCGACATGCTTTAAGCGACATAAGCCTTGAGATAGGAAGTGGTATGTTTGGTTTGCTCGGTCCTAACGGTGCCGGAAAATCAACCTTAATGCGAATATTGGTGACCCTAATGAAGCCCACCACTGGTCGTGTGTTTTTAAATGGTAAGGATTTTTCAAAAAACAGAGCTGAAATCAGGGAAATGCTTGGTTACCTGCCTCAGGATTTTAGGTTTTTTACAAAGCTGCGCACATGGGAATTTTTAGATTACGCGGCAAGACTTTCGGGAATTAAAAACAAAAAGGAACGACTCCAAAAAGTTGACATGTGGCTCGAAAAGGTAGGTCTTTTTGATGTGCGCGAACGTAATGCCGACAAACTTTCCGGAGGCATGAAACGCCGTCTCGGAATCGCTCAGGCGCTAATTGGTGACCCAAAAATTCTTGTTGTTGACGAACCAACAACCGGCCTCGATCCGGAAGAACGTATCAGATTTAGAAATATCCTGTCGGATATAAGCAGGCATGATGCAATAATTATTCTTTCAACTCATATTGTTGGCGATATATCAAGCATTTGTCAGGGTGTGGCTTTGTTAGATAACGGCAAACTAAGTTTTAACGGTTCCCCGGAAAAACTGATTGAGAAAGCGGTAGGGCATGTTTGGCAAATTAGTACATCAGGTACTGATTATGATATACTTAAAAATAGTTATCCCGTTATCTCTACAATTCCAACTAATGATGGGTGGGATGTTCAATTTGTTGCAGATAGCATTGGAGATATGAATGCCGTGGAAATTGAGCCTACTCTCGAACATGCATATGTGTATTTTATGGAATATTTAAGTAATAATAATCTGACCAATGATATCAATTCATAAATTACTCACAGTTGCTATTTATGAGATGCGCACCTTACTGCGGGGTTGGTTTTTTAGAATCTTTGCAGGCCTGTCAATTTTATTCATAGGTATCTTTAATATTGTTGCAAACATTGTAGAATCCGGAGCACCATTTATTTACAGAGCTTTACCAGCTGCATTACCTTATACAAACCTTCTTATTCTAAACCTTGGCCAGGCCATTGTTGCTGTTTTTCTTGCTTCTGAGTTTTTAAAACAAGATAGAAAAAACGACACCGTTGAAGTTATTTACGCTCGCTCGATGACAAACGCCGAATATATACTTGGTAAAGCTATTGGAATTTTATCCGTATTTCTTTTCTTAAATATTATAATCCTACTTATAGGAGTTGGCTCGTCGTTTTTAAGCAGTGATGCTTCGCCGGGAGTTTTTGAGTATTTGTACTACCCTCTTCTTATTAGTATTCCAACATTAGTTTACATTCTTGGCCTATCATTTTTTCTGATGATAATAACTAAAAACCAGGCCGTAACTTTTATACTACTATTGGGTTATATAGCCGTTTCGGTATTTTATCTGAACACAAAATTTTATCATTTATTTGACTTTATTGCTTACCAGGTGCCAATGATGAATTCAACAATTGGCGGTTTTGGTAATTTTAATGAAATTTTAATCCATCGGGGTATATACTTATTGTTGGGGCTTGCTCTTATTATTTTCACAATAATAAAACTTGACCGGCTGCCGCAATCAAAAAAATTTACTTCATTTCCGATTTATCTTTCATTTGTGTTTCTAATTGCCGGATTTACTACTGGTTACAAATATATTGATAACAAAAATGACATTATTAATTTTAAAAATGAGCTCATAAGTTTAAACAACAAATACTTTAACTATCCGGAGGCAAGTATTGATTCGTGCAAAATAAATCTGTTACACTCTGGCAAACAAATAGAAGCAGAAGCCCAACTCGTAATAACAAATAATCACGATCAAAACATCGACACGCTAATCTTTAGCCTTAACCCATCACTTAACGTTAATGTTTCAAAAATTAATAACAGTGATGTGCCCTTATTTAGGGAAATGCAGATTCTTAAAATTGTTATACCCGGTGGAATAAAGCCCGAAGAAACAAAACAGCTAACCTTAAATTACTCCGGAACCATTGATGAAAACACCTGCTTTCTCGATCAAAGCCTAAATAATTATTCTGATAATTTCTCTTTTGAGATATTCAGGATTAGAAAGCGATATGCATATCTCACTAACGAATTTGTACTACTTACCCGTGAGGCGCTGTGGTATCCTTTAGCAGGAGTTGGATTCTCATCAGAAAACCCTACAAGCCATACTCCCGGGTTTACAAATTACTCGCTTACGGTTACTACCGACTCAAATTTATATGCTATTTCACAAGGTTCGATTACACGACCCAAGCCGGGTGTTTTTCAGTTTTCTGCTGACATGCCATTGCCGCAAATAAGTTTGCTTATTGGTGATTATATTAATTACTCCGTTTGTGTTGATTCGATCGATTACACCCTGTTTACTATTGACGGAAATGACTATTATACTGAATATTTTACCGATATCAGCGACAGCCTTCCTGGCATTATCCGTGAATTGAAAAACGAATATGAAACTCAAATAGGTTTTGAATATCCTTTTAAACGCTTTTCGCTTGCAGAAGTGCCTATTCAGTTTGCACTAAATAAACATTTATGGTCGTTATCAAGTGATGCGGTTCAGCCGGAAATTACATTCTACACCGAAAAAGGTGTTGTACTGGAAGAAACCGATTTCAAAAAACGCGAGAAAAGAACTGAAAGGAGTATGAAAAGAAACAAAGAAGAAGTTTCTCCGGGTGAACTGCAATCACGAATATTTAAGCGTTTTGTGAGAGGCAATTTTATGGCACCATATAGCGAAAGGTTCATGTTTGATGGGATGGACAGAAACACCCTGTCGCTGTTTCCCAATTATGTTACTTTCGTTACTTCGCTCGACTCGGAACATTGGCCTGCCCTTAATTTGTCGATGCAAACATATTTAAAAGACCGGTATGCCAACCCAATTTCTTCATATAGGTGGTTTTTTACCGATCTTAGCAAAAGTGAGAAAATAAACCTGGAGTTAAAAGAAACACCACTTTCTGACCTTTCAAAATTACATGATAAAGATGATGTTGATGAAGAAAGCATTTCGCTTTACGATTTAATTATTGCAAAAGGCGATTATTTCTTCTCAGTATTGCAGGCCCGTTATGGTGATGAAAAATTTAATTCGCTTCTTAACAGTCTTGTGATATCCAACAAGCATAAATCTTTCAGCCTATCCACCTTCGACTCATTGAATCTTAGCAACTTTAACGAATCGGTAATTAATAATGTAAACAATTGGTATTATGAACATAACCTGCCCGGTTTTATATTAAAGGACATGGAAACCTATAAGGTTATGGTTGATGAGCACACGAAATATCAAATTAAATTTAAAGTCGCTAATCCTGAAAATACCGATGGTATTATAACTATCAACATTGATTTATACGATCCAAACAAACAAAACAATGAAAGTGATGACCCTCCTGATTTTTCAAAGAAGATATTTATTGCTGCCGGTTCAGCAAAAGAAGTAAGTTTTGTTTTTTCTACAGAGCCAGTAAGAATGAACATATACACACACATTTCGCTTAACCTTCCCAATAACCTTATTTATGATTTTGGTTCATTTAACGAAACAAAGAAAGTTGTGGTGATTGATGGGTTAACAGATTGTGAGCCTTTTGATAACATATTGGTTGATGGTGAAATAATTGTGGATAATGAGGATAGTTTGTTTAACTACCTTCAGGAAAGCAAAAAAAGTTATATAAAGGAGCTGATCGATGAAAAAAAGGACCCTGGGTATGGATACTCTGGAATAAGGTATTGGAACCCGCCATCCGAATGGAAACAGGTGCTTAGGTCGGGGTTTTACGGAAAATATGTGCGCTCTGCTATGTATACTAGTAGCGGCCATGATGAACGATTAGCCATTTGGACTGCCCCTATTAAACATGACGCTTATTATGATGTATATTGCCATGTCGAAAAAATAAATGTTAACAGAAGGCGTGAGACAAAAAAAGCCGATTACAATTTCAGGGTATACCATGAGGGTGGTTTTGAAAAAATACATTTGACCGATGGCGATCTGGAAAATGGGTGGAATTATCTTGGAACGTATTTTATAACACCTGCAACGGCTATGGTTGAATTAAGTAATAAGTCGGTTGGGACAATGGTTTTTGCCGATGCTGTTAAATGGGTGGAAAATAAATAAGATGAATGATTGTAACATCAAAAAAATAACAAATGAAAATTGTGAAACCATTAATATTAACGTGCCTGTTTTTAAGCCAGGGATACATGTTTTCTCAGAGAACATTAACGCTGGATGAATCTATGGAAATAGCAGGCCTAAACAGCCCTGCCATTCAAAAGTCGAGGTTAAACATGGAAAAAAACAAGGAGTATTTGAAGGCACAATTAGCCTCGCTGAAGTCGCGATTTTTCCTTGATGTTACTCCGGTAAGTTATTCGCGGGAGCAACGATACGATGAGCGGTTTTCCGAATGGTATACATCTGAAAATAAAGGTGCAGCAGCCAGTTTTGTCGTCTCTCAACCTATTAAACTTACCGATGGTTTGTTAACCATTAGAAACGATTTTGGGTATCAGGATAACTTTTCGGAAGCCAACAACACAACTTATACCGACATGGGATTTAACAACTACTTTTATCTGCAATACGACCAGCCGGTTTTTACATATAACAGGCTAAAACTCAACCTCGACAGGATAAAACTAAATCTGGAAACAGCAACCATGGCTTATGCAATTGAAATGTTAAATATGGAGTATCAGGTTAACCAGGCTTTTTACGCTGTTTACCAAAAACAAACGGCGGTTCAAATTGCCGAAGAGGAGTTTGCTAACCAAAAGGTAAGCCTCGAAATTATTAAAAGCAAGGTTGAGGCAGGTTTGTCGGCAAAAGAAGAATTGTTACAGGCTGAGCTTAATTATGCCACAAGCGAATCGAATGTTGATAACAACAGGGTTGATTTAGAAAATGCCAGCGACCAGTTTAAGCTACTAATTGGCATGTCACTTTTTGATGATATTCAGGTTGAGTCGGATATTGATTTCAAGCTTATTTATGTAAACCCTGAAAAAGCAATCGAAAACGGCCTTAATCAAAGGCTGGAGTTAACACAAAGAAATATCGACCTGAAAATGTCGGAATTTAATCTTACCGAAACTTCCTCCGAAAATGAGTTTCGGGGCGACATAAGTCTGTCGGTTGGGGTTATGGGTAATAATGAGTATTTTGCCGATATTTATGATAAACCCACAAACAGCCCTTCTGTAGGAATTACTTTTTCAATTCCTTTGTTCGATTGGGGACAAAGACAAGCAAGAATAAAAGCTGCAGAAATCGACATCCAATCCAAACATATTGACCTTGAGGATCAAAAAAACAACATCATTATTAATATTAGAAAAACATACCGCAACCTGCAAAATCTTGTCTATCAAATTGAAATCGCACGGCAAAATGAGAAAAACGCACAACTAACATACGAAATTAACCTTGAAAGATATCAAAATGGCGACCTTACAAGCATCGACCTTCAACGATTTCAAAACCAATTATCGGATAAGAAAACCCGCCTTGTAAATGCTCTTATAAATTATAAACTCGAAATAATAAACATGAAGGTTCAGTCGCTGTGGGATTTTGAGAAAAACATATCTTTTATTCCACAAGAACTTCAGGGAAATTTATCAACCGAAAATTAAAACATACTCATATGAAACAAATAACAATTATAGTGCTAATAACCATTATGCTTGCATCATGTGATGATGAAAGTAAGGATTTGAATAGAGATATTTCGGTGCCTGTGTCGGTAATGGAACTAATACCCGGCTCTCTTGAAGAGTACATTTCAACAACCGGTACAGTAAATCCGATGAAGGAAGTCACACTTAAATCGGAGATAAGCGGAAAATACAAGCTGCTAAAAAATCCGGCAGCAGGTAAACCATTTGTCTTAGGCGATTATGTTAAAGCCGGCACGGCGATCATTCAAATTGAAGATGATGAATATGAAAACAGCGTTAAAATTTCATCTTTCGAGCTGCAGCTCGAAATTTCGAAACAAATATTTGATAAACAACAATCGCTGTATGAAAAGGGCGGCGTTACTTTAAGCGAACTTAAAAATTCAGAGATTGAATATATTAACTCCACGTATGCCTATGAAGATGCTCTCATCAAATTACACAAGATGAAAATAGCTGCTCCATTTTCGGGTATTATTGTCGAGTTGCCATATACAACTTCAAGAACAAAAATAGATGCCGGAACCACCATGGTTAAGCTAATGGATTATAGTAGTTTGCTCATGGATTTAAACCTTGCCGTGAAAAATATTGACATTGTTGAGGTTGGGCAAAGGGTAAGGATAATGAATTATACAATTCCTGATGATACCCTTTCGGGGATAATTGCTCAGCTGTCCCCGGCTATTGATCCACAATCGCGATCATTTAAAGCAGTTGTAAGCGTTAACAACTCTGAGTTATTATTACGACCGGGAATGTTTGCAAAAGGTGAAATTATTGTTGCCTCAAAAGACAGTATTATTGTAATTCCTAAAAACATCATATTATCAAAACAACGTGGGCATACAGTGTTTGTGATTGATAAAGGACTGGCACAGGAACGTATTATAACATTCGGGCTGGAAAACCCAGAATATGTGGAGGTTGTTTCAGGACTTGATCTCAAAGAAAAACTTGTTACAAAAGGCTTTGAAACATTGCGTGATCGGTCAAAAGTAAAGGTGGTGAAATGACAATCATTGACTATTAATGACAACCATGACAACAACGATAACATTGACAACACCCACAACATATAATTCCAATTTTTCATGAAAAAACTTACTCAGTTTTCGGTAAACTATCCTGTAACCGTTTCGATGATGGTAGTTGCGATTATCCTGCTGGGATATATCTCCTTTAGCAGGCTTGGGGTTGACCTGTTACCCGATTTGAATGCCCCGCGTATTTTTATCGAAATTACTGCCGGCGAAAAACCTCCCGAAGAAATTGAAAAACAATATATTGAAGATATTGAAGCGCAAAGTATCAGGCAAAAAGGTGTTAAGCAGGTTAGCTCTGTGTGTATGGTTGGATCGGCTCAGGT
Source organism: Bacteroidota bacterium (assembly GCA_014382445.1). Classification (GTDB taxonomy): domain Bacteria; phylum Bacteroidota; class Bacteroidia; order Bacteroidales; family F082. The sequence goes on along the minus strand of JACNJS010000004.1, from coordinate 70,915 downwards.
AACTGTTGAATACGAATGGGGTAATGATATGGATGAGGCTTTTCTGGATTTGCAAAAAGCCCTTACAGCCTATAGTCAGAATTCAGATATTGATGAGTTTACAATAAGTCAGCACAATCCAAACGCCACTCCAATAATGATTATCGGGATGATTAACCCCGAAATAACAGATATGGATGAGCTTAGGCTGGTGGGTGAAAACTATATACGCAACGAGCTTATTAGATTAGATGGAATTGCTGATGTTGTTTTAAGCGGCACAGAGGAAAAAGAAGTTCTGATCGAAACAAACAAATATCTTCTGGATGCATATGGAATAACTGCTGGGCAGATTGTTCAACAGATACAAAATTTAAACAGGAACGTCTCAGGGGGTACCATTGTCGAAATGGGAAAGAAATATATCATTAAAGGCGTTTCGCTTATTGATAATATAGATGAACTTAATGATGTTGTTGTTGCTTACCTGCAATCAAATACTAATCAAAACAATTCGGCATCAGCCATTGATAATATTAATGAAAGAATACCTGTATTTCTTAAAGATGTAGCAAGTGTTAGTTTCACAAATAAAAACCCAACAAACATTGTTCGTATAAACGGGCAACGCTGTATCGGGCTATCGGTATTTAAGGAAACGGGTTATAACACGGTACAAGCCGCTGACAATCTTCTAACATCGTTGGAGACAATTAAAAAGGCACTGCCCGGGTATAAATTCGAAGTAATTCAAAATCAGGGACAATTTATCAGTATAGCAATAGATGAGGTTGAAGAAACTGCAATTTTGGGTGCTTTAATGGCCGTTTTTATTCTATATATTTTCCTGCGACGAATAAAAGTAACAGCTATTATCAGTTTCGTAATTCCTGTATCTGTTATAGCAACATTTAACCTAATGTATTTTAACGGGTTAAGCCTTAACATAATGACACTCGGCGGATTAGCCCTTGGGGCCGGAATGCTGGTAGATAATGCGATAGTTGTTGTAGAGAATATTTTCAGAAATATGGAGTCGGGGATGTCGGTAAAAGAAGCTGCCATCAACGGAACTGCGGAAGTGGGGGGAGCTATAGTGGCATCAACATTAACGACTATCGTTGTGTTTCTACCAATTGTTTATTTGCATGGAGCTTCCGGAGAGCTATTTAAAGATCAGGCCTGGACAGTAGCGTTTTCTCTACTGGCTTCTTTATTTGTTGCCATTTTGGTTATACCCATGCTATTTAATTTTGCTTATGGAAAAAGATCGACAAACAAAATAACTAAATCTGTCAGGGTAGGCTGGTATGGCAGAGTGCTGTCTAATATTCTCAACTTTAGGTTTATCGTAATCATTGTGGCTGCTTTAATTGTGGCACTTACAGCATTAATACTCCCTTATGTGGGAAGTGAATATCTTCCAAGAGGAGGCACTGGCGAATTTAGCATTGATATAGTACTAAAAGAAGGTACTGCTCTTGAAAGTACGTCAAAAACTGTTGAGGCAATAGAAACGATGTTAAATGAAGCCTTTTCTGATAAAATTGAAACTATATATTCTACTATCGGCAAGGCAACAACCACTTCTGATAAATCGGTTTTTAAAAATGAAAACACCGCTGTTATTAAAATTAATATAGCAAATAATGCTCTGAAACAATCTGAGGATATCATCAAAGCTACAAGTGATATGATTACACTGATTCCTGATGCCGAAATTTCTATTGTTCGCGACGAAACCGCTTTAATGTCGACAATGGGAGCCGAAACTGCACCGTTAGTAGTTGAAGTAAAGGGTAAAGACCTCAAGGAAATCAATAAGATATCTCTTGATATTAAAGACAGCCTGAACAGACTGCCACTTATTGTTAATGCGAAAACAAGTATTGAAGAAGGTGCTCCTGAAATCGACATAATAATCGACAGATACAAGGCCGGAATTAACAACCTAAGCGCAGAAAATATCAGCTCACAACTTACCGATATGCTCATGGGTAAAAAAGCCGGAAAATATGAAAGTAGTGGAGAGATGAGGGACATCACCGTAAAAATGCCTGACATCAATAGGTATGAGTTCAACTCAATTACACTTAAAACTGATGACGGAGAAATACCTTTGTATGAAGTAGCAAGTATTAAAGAATCTGTATCACCAAAGCAGCTTATCCGCCGAAACCAAAACAGGATAGGTAAAATAAGTGCTGATATCGACAGGTCGGTTCCTTTTGATATTGTAATAAAAAAAGTAGAAGAACAAATTGCAAAGACAGATTACCCTCCCGATTACGAAATAAGTATAATTGGCGAGGAAGAAAAGCGTCAGGAAGCTATGTCGAATTTAGGTTTTGCATTGATGTTATCAATCATTTTGGTTTACATGGTTATGGCATCGCAATTTGAATCATTAATTCATCCGTTTACCATATTGCTAACCATACCCCTGGCTGGAGTTGGTGCCATATGGGCGTTTTATATACTGGGAAAGCCTCTAAGTATAATGGCATTTATTGGTATTATAATGTTGGCCGGAATTGCTGTTAACGATTCAATTATACTTGTTGATGCAATTAACAAATTCCGGGAAACTGGTAAATCAATACGCGATTCGATAATTAGTGCCGGAGAAAACCGCATTAGGCCTATTATTATGACAAGTATTACAACCATCCTGGCCCTGTTACCACTCACAATTGGTATGGGCGAAAGCGCCGCACTTCGCTCTCCTATGGCAATTGCTGTAATTGCAGGGTTAATAAGCTCAACCTTGTTAACGCTGGTTGTAATACCATGTGTATATTATGTTTTTGAAACAGGAAGGGAAAAGGTAAGTGGTAAAAAGGCGTTTTCCTGATAGATATGTTTTTAAACTAACCGCAGATGAGTTTTATAATAAAAAGGAAAATACTAATCACCATGCTCTTCACCGCGCTTACCATGCTTGGTTGGTTTTCGTATAAGCAGCTTGCTGTTGAGCTCTATCCAAATGCCCAAATTCCTTTTCTGTTTGTAAATGTGGGAAGCGTACTGGAGGTTGACCCCGAATATATGGAGAAACAAGCCATAATCCCAATTGAAGGGGCAATTGGAACTTTGGATGGTGTTGATAAAATTGAATCTACTGCAGGGCAGCAACAAGGAACAATCAGGGTTTCGTATAATAAGTCGACGAACATAAAGTTTGCATATTTAAAACTGATTGAAAAAATTGATGAGACAAAAAACAATCTTCCAGAAGAATTTAGGGTACAGGTTTTCAAATTCGACTTGGAGCAGTTAAACAATATGTTTATGACAATACAGGCCCGTGGCAGTGGTGGTGTTGACAGAGTACGGCAGGTTGTTGAGCGGGAAATTATAAACAAGTTTAAAAATATAAACGGCATTTCAAACGCTGAGATTTTTGGAGGAAGAGAAAAATCAGTTGATATAATATTGAAAGAAGATGTTTGCAACAGTTATAATATTACTCCTGCAAATGTTCGCACAGCTTTAAATAACAATAGTCTTGCCAGAACTTTTGTTGGAAAGGTTACTCAAAATAGCCAATTACATTCGGTAAATGTTGTTTCGGAGTTTGTTAATCTTAACGACTTGTATGAAGTTGTTGTTATTGAATCGGAAAACGTCAAGCTTAGAGATATTGCCACAATTAATTTTGGATTAAAAGAACAGGAGTCGTACAGCCGTGTAAACGGAAAGGAGTCGGTAACCATACAGCTAACGCGCGATTCGCAGGCAAACCAAATTGAACTTGCAGAAATAGTTGAAAAACAAATAGCTTTAATTAATGAAGAGTTTGGCAGAAAAGATATCGAACTGGTTATTCAAAACAATTCAGCCGAAATAATGGAAAAAAACATCGACCTCATTATTCAGCTTGCGCTCATAGGAGGTTTACTTGCCATATTTATCCTTTGGGTTTTTCTTCGAAATTTAAAACTAGTAATTGCGGTTGCACTGGCAATTCCCATATCGGTGTTTACAGCGTTTAACTGCTTTTACGCTTACGATATTACGATCAACAGCTTAACCCTTCTTGGTATGGCGCTGGCAATAGGCATGTTATTGGATAACAGTGTTGTTGTTCTTGAAAACATCTATCGCCTGGCTGCAAAAAATGTTAACATTGGCACGGCTGTAATTCAGGGGACAAAAGAAGTATCACGTTCAATAATTGCAGCAACCTTAACCACCGTTACAGTATTTCTGCCATTTGTGTTCTCATCTAACTTTTTTATAGGATTATTGGGTAAACATATAGGTGTTTCAATAATTTCAACATTACTGGTCTCATTAGCCGTTGCACTGCTTTTCATCCCAATGATATCTTATGTTTTTCTCAGTTTGAAGAAAAGTTCAAATTCAGCTATTTTTCAGCGCATATCGTATCATAACAGGTTAATTCAAATATATCTGGTTTTTCTAAAAACGAGCATGCGCAATCCGGGGAGGGTGATTCCTGGTGCATTGGGCATATTTTTCGTTACCTTGATCATAAGTCTGGGCATAAGTACTTTTTCTACAGAGGAGCCGGAAATAAAAGACCTTAAACTTTATGTTACAATGCCGGGCGGAACAACCCTGGAAAATACAGACTTATTTATTGCCGAAGTTGAAAAAAAACTTGACAGCCTGCAGGAAAAGAAAGATATACTAAGTCAGATTTATGAAGAAGAAGCAGTAATTACTGTTACACTATCTGATAATTACAGGGATATAAGAAATCTGGACATACCGGGAATTAAAAACGACATTATCGAAAGCTTAGAGGATTTTAAGCAGGCCCAATTCGATTGGGATCCGCCAGTAACCGGAGGAAGATTTGGGAGTGGTGGTTTTGATGATGACGACGGTATGGCCCGAATTTTAGGCATCGGTACTCAGCAGGAAAAAATAATAATCAAAGGCGAGGACTTTGATCAAATGTTAAATAAAGCACATGATGTAGAATATTATTTAGGGAGGCTGACTTCCATAAAGAAAATCAACATCCGGCTACCTGAAAAACGCCCCGAAGTACAATTGCTTTTCGACAAACAGTTAATGTCGCTGTACGATATTCCAATTACTTCTGTGCTATCAGAGCTTAATTCATTCCAGCCCCAATTTTCAAGCGGTGTGCTTTTTAAACAAGACAATCAGGATTTTGATATTCAAATAAAGATGCCCGATATTGATGAAAATATTACAAATAGAAATATTCATGACCTCAAAACTCTTAATGTTAGGGGGAGTGGCGGTTCATCTTTTGAATTGCAGAATATCAGCGGTTTTAACTTCACCACCGGCCTCTCAACAATTAAGCGCAAAAATCAGGAAAAACAAATAGAAGTAGTATATGAATTCCTGGATGAGGTTAATGATGAAAACGACCTTCTAACCGCCTCAAGAGCTGAAGTGGACGACCTTATTGAAAGCCTTGGGATTAGTTCAGGAACAATAATTGAAGTCGTTCATGAAGATGATGAACTTGGAGAATTCGGCTTTTTACTTTTAATGGCGGTGCTATTAATTTACATGATACTTGCTTCAGTTTTCGAATCATTCACCATGCCTGTAGTTATGATGTTTTCAATTCCACTTGCCGCAATTGGGTCGTTGATATTGCTGATTCTTACTGGCACATCAATAATGAACGCTAATGTATTTACAGGATTTTTGATACTGCTTGGCATTGTTGTTAATAACGGTATAATGATGATCGATTATACCCGCGTACTTCAAAAACGTGGTTACAGGGAATCAAGAGCCTTAATGACGGCAGGGTTGGCAAGAGTAAGGCCGATTCTTATTACTGCCATTACAACAATAATTGCATTAATCCCTCTGGCCATTGGAAAAGCCGAATATGTTACCCAGATTGGAGTTCCTTTTGCAATAACAGTTATTGGCGGACTGGCTTTAAGTACAATGTTAACCCTCGTTTTTATCCCCACTATGTATTCAGGTCTTGAATCGGCCATTAGCTGGATGAAACAACAACATATTGCAATTAAAATATTACAGGTAACACTTTGGGTTATTGGCACCTATTTCATCTACATGGAAGTCGACAGCAAAGTATGGCAATTAATATACTTTATTTTGCTGATGATATCCGTTCCTTCTGCAATATACTTCATAAAAACAAGCCTCAGAAAAGCCAGCGAAAAGCTAATTGCAGATAATCAACTGCTATACATCGAAATACGAAATATTGTAAAAATTTACGATTGGGATAATCGCTTTATGCGTGAATGGAAATCGGGGTTAAATATTAGAAAACGGCTTGGCATTCAGGATTCATCCTCCTCAACAAATATTTTTACTCAGCTTATTTGGCAACTGCCAGTAATTGGATTCTCCTACTACTTCATCTATTTCCATATTGAAAGTGGCTTTTGGTATTTTATACTGCAGTTTATTTTTTACATTCTCGTTTTAGTTTTCTCTTCTGCAGCAACGATTTTCTTTATGTCAACAAAACGAAGTCGCTGGTTGCAAATAATATACAAGTTGATATATGCTGCCTTTTACTGGGGATATCCTGCCATAGCATTATATAGCTACTATGATATTTACTCGATAGCAGGGCTGGTTATTCCAACGGGCGTTATTTGGTATCTTGCCATAGCAGTAAATTTTACAGCCAATAACCTGCACAAAAACAATGTGGATGTTAATCGTGTAACCGGTTTGTTTAAAGGCATTAGAAAAGCTTTTTACAGATTTGTGCTGGTGATTCCTTTGCTTGGCAAGAAAAAGAAACCATTTAAAGCTGTAACTGGTGTAAGGTTCGAAATTGAAAACGGCATGTTTGGGTTATTAGGCCCGAATGGTGCCGGTAAGTCAACGCTGATGCGGATAATTTGTGGAATTTTGGAACCCAGCTACGGGCAAATAACTATCAATGGAATCGACCTGAAGGAAAAACGCGAAGAGCTTCAGGGGCTTATCGGATATCTACCTCAGGAATTTGGAATGTACGAAAACATGACTGCCTGGGATTTTCTCAACTACATCGGTATTCTAAAAAAACTCTACGATAAGGTTAATAGAAACAATAGGGTTGAATATGTACTGAAAGCTGTTCATATGTACGATAGCCGTAATGAGAAAATTGGTTCATTTTCGGGAGGCATGAAACAACGTATTGGTATTGCGCAAATATTATTACATCTGCCGCGGATTTTAGTTGTTGACGAGCCCACTGCAGGACTTGATCCCAGAGAGCGAATAAGATTCAGAAACTTATTGGTTGAATTAAGCAAGGAGCGCATTGTTATATTTTCAACTCATATTATTGAAGATGTTGCAAGCTCGTGTAATCGTGTTGCAGTTATGAAAAAAGGGAGCGTTGTATACCTTGGCAAACCAATTGACATGGCTGATATTGCTGAGGGTAGCATCTGGACGCTTAATTTGCACATTAGTGAATTCGAAAAAATAAAAGACAACTTAACAATTATATATCACATCCGTGAAAAAGAAATGATTAAGGTTAGATGCTTAGCCGATGAGCCCCCTGCAGAAGGAGCACAGTCGGTTAAGGCAAATTTGGAGGATGCGTATTTGTATTTGCTTAAGAAGAATGGGAATTAGTAGTTAGGGTAAAGTTACCTTTAATAACTATGTTAACGTTGTCATTATGAATGGATTTGTATAGGCCATGTGGGCAGTGAGTGAAGAATCTCAATGGTTAAATTAATTAAATAGAGATCCTTCACAATCGCTAAGTATGACAAAAAGAGGGGTGCTTGGTTTTTAAAAAACTAATTTATCATAATAAACTAAATCAAATGATAAAGAACAAAATACATCTTGCAATAAACATGGTTAATTATAACCTAAAGATAATATTTGCCAACAAGTTTATTTACTTCATGATAGCTGCTGTGGCATTCTATCTGCTAGTAACTGCAATTATGCTTTTTTCAGAAGGAACTCCGGGAGAAGAAGATATCTACAGCACTCTTATTTTTCCGGGTTTGTTAATACTGTTTTATCCGGTTATATTCAACATACAAAACGATAAGGATTCGCGAATGCTCGAAATTGTGTTCAGCATACCAAATTACAGATATAAAATATATCTGCTCCGGTTCATTATCAGCATGCTATTATTGGCTGTTGTTCTTCTTTTTATGACCCTGTTTTCAGTAATAGCAATTATTCATGTTCCGATATTTTATATGGTATATCAGGTAATGTATCCGCTCTTGTTTCTGGCGTGTTTATCATTTTTATTTACTACTCTGGTTAAAAATGCCAGCGGTGCAGCGGTAATTATGGTTATTATCGGTTTGTTTTTTTGGATTATGGCCGAACCTTTGGCACATAGCAAATGGAATATCTTTTTAAATCCCTTTAACATTCCTTCAGATATAAGCTATTCGATATGGAAAAACATCGTTTTTCAAAACAGGGTAATGTTGGTAACTGGGTCGGTAATTTCAATACTATGGGCCTTAATTAATCTTCAGAAAAGGGAAAAGTTTGTTTAAAAAAACGGTTCGGCCAACAACCAGGAATAAAGATATGCAATTACATTTTCAGCACCCTGATTTCTGTTGACATTGAAAGTTTCAAGTCCATCGTTACACCCGTGAGTTTGGTAATCGTACAGCGGAAGATTTAATTCGTTTTTACCTAAAAACCATGAAAAAGACAGTTTTAGTTTATCGATTATTTCCTGTTTGTAATTTACTTTATGTGCACAATGGTACATTAGCACCATAGCCATGGCATCTATGGGTTGTTGTGCGAACTCATGTGTATAATCATCCGGCTTTAACCACCTATCGTTTCCTATGATCGTAAGGTAATTATTCTTAAAGCATTGTTTTTCAAGAAAATGTCTGGTTTTTTCAGCCACTTCAAAATATTGTTGAATGTCAGTGATTTCATACGCAAGATAAAGCGCTGCCGGCAGTAATCCGTTGTCGTATGTAAGTTCGGGCTCAAACCACGTCCACCCATCACGACTATGTTCATTTACTTTTTCACAAAGCTGATTCGACAACGACACCAACATTTCCACAAAGTTATCATGATCAGGATACCGTTTTATGTAATGGTATAATCCCAATATACAATTGGCATAGCCACGTGCATAAACCAGCTGATCAAGATTAGTTGCGGTCTTAAAAAACAGTTCTTTCGATGTTTGTAACAATGAGTCGTTGGGTGCATATCTGATGACATATCCCAAAGCCCAAACAGCTCTTCCGAACGCATCATCGGAGCCCCTTTCTTCATCAGTACTACGGCAAAACGATAAATAATTAATAAAGCTGCCATTAGGATTTTGCATATACATTATAAAAGAAAGATATCGGTATATTAGCTTTAAGTATTTTTGTTCTTCGAAACGAACAAACGCCTTGGTGGCCACTATAAGACCCCGCGTATTATCATCTGTACAATATCCGGTTCGATAATCTGCTACCGACCCGTTGGCATGTTGCACCAGTCCGGTTTTATCTGTAAGCATCTCAAGATGAAAACTAATAAACTTTGGAATAGAAAAATTAAAACTGTCAAAAATCATTTCCGGGATAACCGTGACACCTGCTTGCAATATTTGAACAAACACATTATAATACTCAAGTCCTATTTTAGGCCATATAATTTTAGTTCCGTAATTATAGGCATTAGTTCTGAGCCTGGTCATCTTACCAGGATTGTCAAGGAGTTCAATTACTATTTCAGTCAAAGCCTTGTCATCAGAAAAGTTGAACAATTTCCCTCTTCCGTTTGCCAAAAGTGTTTCGGCATGCCAGTAAGGTGTTGAAATAACAGCGGCTCCTCCGCTAACTGCATATGCAAGAGTTCCACTGGTTATCTGTGTTTTATTTAGATAGGGAGTAACATAAATATCAGCTCTTTTTAAATATTGCATTAACACTTCTTCACCAACATATTCATTAATAAAACTGACATGATTTTGCAGATTAAACTGGGATGTAAGCTCCTCCAAAAACTCACGGTATTCTTCACCGGAATGTGTTACAACATGTGGGTGTGTTTTTCCGAGTACCACATATAGAACTTCAGGATACTTATTGATGATTGCCGGCAAAGCCTTTATAACTGTTTCGATGCCCTTACTTCTGCCAAGCAGTCCAAAAGTTAGCATGATTTTCCTGTCTTTCCAATCGTCTGGAATTATCCCGACAACATCTTTTAGCTGGCTGAAATCGGGAACCCCATGTTCGATAACCTGAATTTTCTTTTCCAGAATATAAAATACTTTTGTAAGAAATTCAATGGCAATTGGGTTCATTACAATTATACGGCTTGAATATTGTCCAATTTTTATTAGTACTTCTTTCTGATGAAACGAGGGCTCTTTTAATACCGAATGTAGCGTGGTTACCACAGGGATTTTGAGCTTTCGCAATAATTCAAGCAACAATAACCCGCTTTCTCCTCCAAAAATGCCGTATTCATGTTGTAGTAGCAAAGCTGAAGCCCCCGACTGATTAATATAACCTGCGGCATCAATATATTCTTGTTTATTAAGACAGTTTATAGATCTGGTTACGATTGGTGGGTAGGGATAATTTTTCCCCTTATCGTTCATTGCAATTACATCAATACTTATTTCCAAATGCTGCATTTTAGCAGCATCCATTATTGCATTAACCAGATTCTCGGTAAAGGTGGCTATTCCGCATTTGCGTGGTGGATAATTTCCTAAGCAAATTAATTTCATATTAATGCGCTTTTGTAGCAGAGGGCAAGATAGAAAAAAATTTAATGCGAGAGCAACATATAAGCGTTTATATTTAAGTGATGAAATTTTGGAAATTACCTCTAATTTGGCATTGTATAATGTATTCCTGCATCCGGGCCCAGCGGTAAACCCAGTAACAACCATGCCACCAGCAATACAACCCAAAAGACTAGAAAAACAAAGGAATAAGGAACCATTGTAGCAATAATTGTTCCTATTCCGGCTTTAGGATCATATTTCTGAACAAATGCAATAATCAAAGCAAAGAAACTCATCATCGGTGAAATTACATTGGTTACACTATCACCAATACGATATACAACTTGCGACAGCTCAGGTGAATAACCCATAATCATAAACATTGGTATAAAAATCGGCGCAAGAATAGCCCATTTTGCAGAAGCACTTCCCATCAGCATATTTATTGACGCAGATAGCAATATGAACAGGATCATCAAAGGAATAAGTCCGATATCGGCCGACATAAGTAGGTTTGCTCCTTCAACAGCCAGAATGATTCCAAGGTTACTCCATTTAAAATAAGCTACAAACTGAGCAGCAAAAAATACAAGAACAAAATAGGTAGCCAAAGAGCGCATTGAGGCTGCCATCCCGTTCATAACATCAGTGTCATTTTTGAAGGCTCCCGTTGTAAAACCATATGCAAGACCTGTTGATCCGGCAGTAACAAAAAGCATTGCTACTACACCGCGGATTAGTGGTGAGGTAAGAATTTCACCGTTGCTTCCCCTAAAGAAACCATCTTCGGGAATAATCCCGATAAGGGATATAATTACGATGACTATCAATGTTAATAAAGCCATCCACAACCCCTTTTTTTCAATACCGGAAAGTTTATCAAATGATTTTTCATTTTCTTCAACTTTGCCAGTATACTTACCCAGCCTTGGTTCCACGATTTTATCCGTAACAAATGTGCCGGCAAAAGCAATTACAAATGTAGATGCCACCATGAAATAATAATTAGCCGTTGGATTTACTTCATAGACCTGGTCAAGAATTTGTGCTGCTTCGGTGGATAACCCTGCCAATAACGGGTCAACTGTTCCCAGCACTAAATTGGCACTAAATCCGCCCGACACACCGGCAAATGCAGCAGCCATACCGGCAATAGGGTTTCTGCCTACAGCTAAAAAGATTACTCCGGCAAGAGGTATTAGCAACACATAGCCTACATCAGAAGCAACATTCGATAATATCCCCGAAAAAACAATTATAAAGGTTAACAGCTGTTTGTGTGAATTCAATACCAACATCCTGATAATGGCACTTATCAAGCCACTCTGTTCGGCAATACCGATACCGAGCATGGCTACCATAACAATTCCAAGTGGAGCAAATCCTGTAAAATTATCAACCATTTCTAATAGAACGCGGTGGATGCCATCATGTGATAGAAGATTAACTGTTTTTACAATTTCTTTTGTTCCCGGATGAATTACTTCCCACCCTAATGCATGGCCTATTGCTGAAAACACAAGTGCCCCTAATGCAAATATTGCAAAAAGAGTTCCCGGATGTGGTAGTGCATTTCCAATTCGCTCAGTCCAATTCAACATCTTCTGAAAAATGCCTTCTTTTGTCTTCAGTTTATTCATAATCAAAAAAATAAACGGCAAAGATAAAATTTGTAATTTTATAGAATGCTTTTTTTATAAAATTGATTTTGAAGCCTAAATTTTGCAATCTTGCAGTCGTAATGAAAAAAATAACCAATGCTAAAGAAATATTAAAAGAGCTGGAAGGCTACGGAAATGATGGAACAAAGAAGATTTTTGCCAAACATGGTGTTCGGGAGCCGTTTTACGGAGTCAAGGTTCAGGACTTAAAAAAAATTCAAAAAAGAATTAAAAAGAACCATGAATTATTGGAAAGGATAGAAAAGAATATCCATAATGCCCAGAACAGAGTACGCTATACTATGAACGGGTTTGTAATTGCAATAGGAAGTTACATAGTTGAATTAACAGAAAGGGCGAAAGAAGTTGCAAAAACAATTGGAAAAGTAAATGTTGACGTTGGTGGTACGGCATGCAAAGTTCCTCTTGCAACTGATTACATAATTAAAGTAATTGATAGGGGTAACCTTGGTAAAAAACGAAAAGACGTAAGCTTTTAAAAAAAAGTTGAGTCTGAACAATTCTGATTAATAAATTTTAAAAAATGAAAAGAGTCGTAATAATAATAAGCTTTACAAGTTTAATTCTATTATTAAATGCTTCAATAATTCAAGCCCAGGATCGGGTTACAGGCCGTAATTTTGCAACACGCTCAGAAGTCATTGCTAAAAACGGTATGGTTGCTACCAGTCATCCGTTAGCAACACAAATCGGTCTGGATATACTTAAAGAGGGCGGGAATGCTATTGATGCTGCCATTGCAATAAATGCAGCTTTGGGTCTGATGGAACCAACGGGGTGTGGTATTGGAGGAGATTTGTTTGCAATAATCTGGATTGCAGAAGATAATAGGCTGTATGGTTTAAATGCCAGCGGTCGATCGCCTGAAAATCTGAATTTAGAATTTTTCACAACTCGGGGCATGACAGAAATTCCGGCCTTCGGGCCTTTGCCGGTTTCGGTTCCCGGGTGTGTTGATGGCTGGTTTGAGATGCATGACAGGTTTGGCTCCATGAGCATGGAAAAAATACTTACTCCTGCAATTAATTATGCTCGCGACGGCTTTCCGGTTACAGAACTCATTGGATATTATCTGACTTCATCGGCACGCAGATTTATAGATTATCCCAATTTTGCAGATACTTATATGCCTAATGGCAAACCTCTGAAAAAGGGAGATGTATTTATAAATCCTTATCTGGCAAATACATATGAAGAAATAGCAATAGGGGGCCGGGATGCTTTTTACAATGGGGAAATTGCTCAAACCATTGCCAGCTTCATACAATCACAGGGAGGGGTTTTGAGCGCCAAGGATTTAGCAAATAACAAATCCGAATGGGTAGAGCCGATATCTACTAATTATCGGGGCTATGATATTTGGGAATTACCTCCCAACGGGCAAGGAATAGCTGCTTTACAAATCCTCAATATTATGGAGGGAATGGATGTAGTAGAAATGGGTTTTGGTAGTCCAGAATACATACACAATTTTATTGAAGCCAAAAAGTTGGCCTTTGAGGACCGGGCTAAATATTACTCTGACCCTACTTTTAATGAATTACCGGTTGAGGAATTAATATCAAAAAATTATGCAGATGAGCGCAGGAAACTTATTAATCCAAATCAATCTGCAGCGAGATATGATGCCGGAAAATTAGAGCAGGGCAATACGATTTATCTTACAGTGGCCGACAGGTTTGGGAACATGGTATCCCTCATTCAGAGCAATTACCGTGGTATGGGATCGGGCATGGTTCCTCCGGAATTAGGATTGATGTTGCAGGACAGAGGAGAACTGTTTTCATTAGAAGAAGGACATTACAATGTAGTTGAGCCTAACAAGAGGCCATTTCATACCATCATTCCTGCATTTATAACAAAAGATGGAAAACCCTGGGTTAGTTTTGGACTAATGGGTGGAGCGATGCAGCCTCAGGGTCATGCTCAAATAGTTATTAATTTAATTGATTTTGGTATGAATTTGCAGGAAGCAGGAGATGCTCCGCGCATACAGCATACCGGTTCTTCGCAACCAACCGGTGAAATAATGATAGACGGTGGCCGGGTGTTACTTGAATCGGGGTTTGATTACCATACCATTCGTGAGCTGATGCGTAAAGGTCATAATGTGGGGTTTGATTTAGGAAGCTATGGCGGCTATCAGGCAATTTTGTGGGATGAGCAAAATGGCGTTTATTATGGCGCCTCCGAATCAAGAAAAGATGGGCAGGCTGCTGGTTATTAGCCTCGCAGATAAGTATAAACTAAAAAATGATAAACATGAATCACTTAGTGAGTAAAGTTAAAATTATCCTGATACCTCTATTGTTCTTGCAAATTTCCTGTCACCCTCCATTAAAAGATTCTCAAATTGATGAGTTTGACACTTTTAGTTTTCTGGAACACGACATCTCTCAAATTCAAATGGGATATAAAAATGGCACCTTTACTATCAAAGAAGTTGTTCAGTCATATTTGGACAGAATTGAGCAAATCGACAAACATGGGCCCTCACTCAATTCAATTATTCTGGTAAATCCTGACGCAATTCAGATTGCAGAAGAATTGGATAATGAAATGCGCGAGGGAAAAATCAGAGGCCCTCTTCACGGCATTCCAATCGTATTAAAAGACAATCTCGACACATACGACATGGCTACCACTGCCGGTTCAAGGGCACTTCAAAACTCTTATCCAATAAACGACAGCTATGTTGCCAAACAACTCAAAAAGGTCGGAGCCATTATAATTGGAAAGGCTAATTTAAGTGAATGGGCAAATTTTCGTGGTGAATTATCAACCAGTGGCTGGAGCGGATTAGGCGGACAGGCTAAAAATCCGTATGTGCTTTCCAGAAACCCATGTGGCTCAAGCTCTGGATCTGCCATTGCCTTATCCGCCAACCTTGCAATGCTTGCTATCGGAACAGAAACAAACGGATCGATTGTTTGCCCGTCACATGCCAACGGTGTTGTGGGAATTAAACCAACAGTTGGGCTGGTAAGTCGTTCTGGAGTTATCCCAATCTCCTTCACACAAGACACTCCCGGTCCAATGGCACGTACTGTAAGTGATGCTGCAATTTGTTTGGGTGCATTAGTGGGTGTCGATTCATCCGATGCAAAAACTTTAGAAAGCAGGGGAAATTTTTACACTGATTATACACAATTCTTAATAAAAGACGGTTTAAGTGGCAAAAGAATTGGTCTGTATAAAGTGCCTTTTGGGATAAATTACAAGGTTGATACATTGATGTACAAAGCTGTTGAGTTTATGAAAAGCCAGGGAGCAGAAATTATTGAGATCGAAAAAATATTGAGTGATGATGTGGGACGTTATTCATTCGAAATCATGTTATATGAGTACAAGGACGGACTGAATAAATATTTCCAATCGCTTGGATCTGATGCTCCAATCAAAAGCCTTGAAGAACTTATTGCATTTAACAGGGTGGATTCGATAGAATTAGTATATTTTAACCAACGATATCTTGAAATGGCTCAGGAAAAAGGAGATCTGACAACCGGAGAATATAAAGACGCGCTAGCCAAAATGCTAAAGGGAAGCAGAGAGGAAGGAATTGACAGGGTAATGAACGAACATAAACTGGACGCAATAATTGCCCCAACAGGTGGCCCTGCATGGCTTACAGATTTAATTAATGGCGACAGCTATCACCTAGGAAGCTCATCTCCTGCGGCTCAGGCCGGATATCCAAATATTACTGTGCCTATGGGCTTTGTTGATGAGCTGCCTGTTGGCATTTCCTTTTTTGGCAGGGCATGGAGCGAGCCGGTACTAATAGAAATTGCCTATTCATTTGAGAACGGAACAAAACATCGAAAGGCTCCTAAATTTTTAACTGATAAATGAAATTTCCACAAAATAAAGAAGTAAAGCTCAGGCCGCTTGAATTACCTGATGTTGAAAAATTAGCAGCTTTAGCTAACAACAGAAACATTAGTGTAAATCTCCGGGATGGGTTCCCGCATCCTTATACGACAAAAGATGCTAAAGCCTTTATTGAGAAATGTATTGGACAAAACCCAACCACAACTTTTGCTATTGAATATAAAGGAAACTATATTGGAAACATCGGATTAGTTTTAGGAACCGATGTTTATAACAGGAGTGCTGAGATTGGTTATTTCCTTGGTGAACAATTTTGGAATAAGGGCATCATGACAATGGCGGTAAACTTAATAACCAATTATGGATTTGAAATCCTTAACCTTGTGAGAATCCACACCGGAATATTTGATTATAATTTGGCTTCTGTGAGAGTTTTGGAAAAATGCGGGTTTCAAAAAGAAGGGGTTTTTAAAAGAGCGGTTTTCAAAAACGGGAAGTTTAATGATGAGATAAGATTTGCAAAATTAAGAACTGATCAGTCCTCTTTATAAAAATATGCCATTGCATAAAAGTTATTGACAGAAATGCAATTGTTAATATGGAGTTAGCTAATGCCACTAAACTCAAGCAGATAGGCTTTAATAAATTCGTTCAGATCACCATCCATTACACCTTGAACATTTGATGTTTCGTAATTTGTGCGAAGGTCTTTAACCATTTTATACGGGTGCATGACGTACGACCGTATTTGTGACCCCCATTCAATTTTCTTTTTGTTTCCTTCAATTTGTGCTATGGCATCTTGTTTTTTGCGGAGTTCAATTTCGTAAAGCTGTGAGCGGAGCATCTGCATCGCTTTTTCGCGATTTTGTAATTGCGATCGCGTTTCCTGGCATTCAATTACGAGCCCTGATGGCTCATGATGTAATCTTACAGCAGTTTCTACTTTATTAACATTTTGCCCTCCAGGTCCACCTGAACGGAAAGTATCCCAGCTAATATCCGACGGGTTTACATTAATCTCAATCGAGTCGTCAACAACCGGATAAACATAAACAGAAGCAAATGATGTGTGCCTGCGGTTTGCTGAGTCGAATGGCGATAGCCTTACCAATCGGTGAACCCCATTTTCGCCCTTGAGGTATCCAAATGCAAATTCACCGGTAAACTGTAATGTTACAGATTTTATTCCCGCCCCATCACCGGCCTGATAATCAAGCTCTTTAACTGTGAAATTATTTCTTTCGCCATATCTGATATACATGCGCATTAGCATTTCGGCCCAATCCTGACTTTCAGTACCGCCAGCTCCCGGATTAATTTTGAGTATGGCATCAAAAGCATCTTCTTTGTTGCTTAGCATCTGTAGTAATTCCAGCTCAGAAATTAGGTTTTCGGTAATGCCATATTGTGCATCAAGCTCCTTACGGGTTGCTTCATCCGTTTCAAAAAACTCTTCCAAAACTGTTAAATCACTCACTGCTTCATTAGCTTTGGTGAATGAACGAACCCAGTGTTTTTTTTCTTTGATTTTTTTTAGATGTTGTTCTGCTGCTTTCGGGTCATCCCAGAAATGTGGCGATTGAGTTTTTTCTTCTTCCTCTTCGATCTCCATTTTTTTTCGATCGATGTCAAAGATACCCCCTTAAAGCTTCCAGCCTCTTGTTAAGGTCTTTTCTTCCTTCTGTTGTAAACATATTTTAATATTTATAATGATCTATTTAACCCCCAATGAAATGTAATGAAGGCGGATTCGATAGCTAAATTGCCTGCAATGCAGACTTACCTCCATATAGCCAAGGCTAAATTTCTCCCTTTAAAACTTTCCATGCAAGTTCGGGTTGAAAGCCCTTTTGTTGTGCAAACTTTACCAGCTTGTTATTACGGCGGAATTCATCATTATCATCAATTTTTTTTGACGATAGCACCGCTTTTAATGTGTTGATATACTCCTCCTCATCAAGCGAGTTAAGGGCTATTTGGATGGTTAGTTCTGGAAGTTGTTTTTGTCGTAGAGCATAACTAATTTTATTTCTTCCCCATCGGTTGTTGCGCAATTTTCCAGTAGCATAAGCAAAGGTAAATCGTTCCTCGTTAATGAAATCTTCCTTTTCAAGTTGCAGGATAATCTCAGAGATAATCTTTTCACTTACTTTCCAACTTATTAATTTTGCTTTAACATCAAAAATTGACCGTTCCTGATATGCACAAAAATTTCGTGCTTTGTCGAGTAAAAAAGTATGTTCAGGTGCCATAACAAATAACTTTACTAATTTGAAAAATAGTGTAGTGTAATATCAAAAACAATTACTTCATTTGGTCGTATGCTTCCCGAGCCACTTGATCCGTATGCCAGCCCAGAAGGAATAACAAGTTTGATTTTGCCTCCTTCGCCAATTAATTGCAATCCTTCCTGCCATCCTGCAATTACTTCGTAAAGCCTAAATGTTATGAAATCACCTTCATCAAACACATCGCCGGCAAGGGAATAACCCACGTATGAAACAGTAATATGGGAGTTAACTGAAGGGTAATCGGCAGCTCCTGGCTCATCAATTACATAGTATAGACCTGTAGATGTGTATTCGCCATCCAGCTGATTATCCAGCGCATAAGCTTCAATTAGTCCGTGGTCGATTTCAGGTTGATTTGCATCCTTCTTACAAGATTGAATAATCAAAACCAAAAACACAATTGATATAAGTGTAAAAAAATGTCTTATGATCATTATTCGTTTATTTAAAACAGCAAAATTACATATTTAAGGCTAACCAGTCAATAATATATCCAAAAGCGTTTTTTAAGTTTGGCTGACTGAGCCTTTCTTTTGGATGAATCTGAATATTTTGGATTTATGTTATATCTTTGTCGTATAACAAATTATAAAATCTACTAAAATGAAAAAATTACTAATCCCGATAATGTTGCTATTTCTGGTTTCCTGCTCTACCGTTCAGATTACAAGCAATTATGATAATTCTGTTAATTTTAAAGAGTTTAATACGTTTAGCATGTATCCATGGAACAAGCACAACGATTCGCTTGTAAACCCATATGACAAGGAAACGATTATCATGTCAGTTAAAAGCGAAATGGAAAGCAGGGGGTACAAACATATTGAGCAAGGAGGGGATTTAATAGTTTCGACTTTCGTTATTCTTGAAAATAAAACCAACTACCAGGCATATACAAATCATTATAGCGGATATGCCGGATTTGGGGGAGGCTGGGGATATTATGCTTCACCATGGGCTTACGGTTATGGCTGGGGCCCGGGCTATTATGGCGGCGCCACAACAATTACAAAGGTTGATTATGTTCAGGGAACTTTAATGATTGATATTTTCGAATTAGCAAATAAAAAACTTGTTTGGCAGGGGATAGGTACTGGAGAAGTTGATAATAATCCCGCCACACGCGACAAAAGGCTCCCGAAAAATATCGGTCAGATATTTAAAAGATTCCCTATTCAAAAAACAGGTAATTAGTAGTTAGTATTTTCAGAGATAGATTTGATGCAGTTTTGTTCTTCGCGTTTTTTAAGGTTTAGGTGAGAATGGAATGATGTGTTATTTATCTCCATGTTAGCAACAAGGCTTGAAGACAGAACGCAAAGACAAATAGTGCATTACATAGCACTGTTCGACAAAAACGAGAGTAAACAAAGATAAAATAGCCAATTAGTGCTTTTAAATGCACTTTTTATTGCATCTTGCATTTTTTGTTATATTTTTGCAAAAAAAAGAGCTGTATAATGCACTTCGAAGAATTAATAAAAACCATAAAAGAACGCAGAGAAGTTATGCAGGTAACGCAAGAAGCCTTGGCAGAACTATCGAGAGTTGGCTTAAGAACCTTAAAACAGTTTGAAAGCGGAAAAGGAAATCCAACGTTGCTGACTTTACAAAAGTTAGCTGATGTATTAGGCATGGAGGTTTGTCTTAAGCTTAAAAACGTAACTCGTAGCAAATGAGACAGGCGAAAATATTATACAAGGATGAAGAAGCAGGAGTATTAACCCAACACGATGATGGTTCATTTACTTTCCGTTATCTTGATACCTGGATGGCAGACAATAAAAAAGCCGGTATTAGCCTTACTTTACCTAAAATCGAACAAGAATATCATTCACAATTTCTGTTCCCATTTTTCTACAATATGCTACCTGAAGGTTCGAACAAACAAGTTGTATGTAAACATAATCGAATTGACCAGAATGATTATTTCGGCTTATTAATAACTACTGCAAAAAGTGATAGCATAGGAGCGGTAAGAGTAATTAAAATAGAAAAACCATGAGTTTACCCGAAATAAAATATTGCCCCGGTACATTGGCTGAAGGATTTAACACTTACAGTAGAACCTGTTTAAATAGAATGTTTCAAAGTAAAAAAGTGCATCATGTACTGCCATACGATTCACCCACATCCAATCCTGAGACAGATGAACTATTTGAAGAAAACCGCAAACATATGTCCATTTCAGGTGTTCAGGAAAAATTTTCTGTTTTGCTTGAAAAAAACAAGTTGAGACTTATCAATGAAGGAGAAATTGGTACATATATTCTAAAACCTATTCCAAGTGCAGGTAAAAGACTAGACCAAATGCCTGCTAATGAGCATCTAACTATGCAAATTGCCCGTCAGGTTTATGGTATACAAACTGCTGAAAATGCACTAATATTTTTTAAAAATGGAGCTCCTGCTTATATTACCAAACGTTTTGATACAAATAAAGATGGTACAAAATTGGCTCAGGATGATTTTGCTTCGCTAGCAGGCAGAACACCTCAAACCCACGGAGTGCATTATAAGTATTTAGGAAATTATTTAGACTTATTTCAATTAATGCAGATGAATGTGCCTGCCTACAAATTGGAAGCACCTAAACTTTTGAAAATTCTAATATTCAACTATCTCTTTTCAAACGGAGATGCTCACTTTAAAAATTTTTCGTTGCTCGAAACTTCAATGGGTGATTATCGATTAAGTCCTGCTTATGACCTGTTGAATAGTTGTATTCATATTGAAGATAAAGACTTTGCACTGGAAGATGCACTTTTACCTGGAAATTTAGCTCAAGGGAAAATTGGTAAACAATTTGCCATACTTGCGGAGCAAGCAGGAATCATTGAAAAGATTTCTAATGATATTCTAACTCTGATGCTAACTCAGTCAGTAATGGTAGAAAAAATGATATCTTCATCTTTTTTGAATGAAAGCACGAAAAGAAACTACAGGCAGTCTTATCAGGGGCGTTTCAAACAATTGATTTTTCGATTGTGATACTGATTAGTTACGTTTATATTAATCGAAAAGTATGCCAGTATTTCAAATGAACTACCTCGCCGCAAGCGGACGAGGTATCGGCAAAGGGTTTCTTTTTTAATACGCCCCAAGGGGCGGGGAATATGACCCAAGAGATCCTTCGCCTTTGCTCAGGATCAGTTCGGCTAATTAATTCCAGTTCACTATCGTTCCTGGAATCAAAGCCTCACTGATTCAAAAGTAAAACGTTTAGATATGTAAAACGAGAGCCGCACGACAGGAGACTTTCACCACGGGTCTGTAAGAGACTTGGGGTGAAATTCCATTTGCCTACTCGACTGCCACCTTTGTAGCTCATTAAAAAAAAGATTAAGCTCAAATTAAATTGACAATTGAGCTTTAATTGTTATATTTGTGAGCTTAAAATGAGTTAGGATGTTAAATTATAGAGAATCAGATATAATTGAAATTATTAAGGAAAAAGGAGAATGCTCTTCTAAAGAAGTTTTTGAGAGTATAACAACCTTGGTAAGTTATGCAACTCTAAAAAGAATCCTGACAAAATTAACTGCTGCAAATTTAGTTGAAACAAAAGGAAAAGGGAAAGGCACAAAATACCTAATATCATCTTCATATGAATTAATTCAACCAATTGATATAGAATTGTATTATAAAAAGGAGATTGATGAAAGGGAAATAAAGGGGAGTTTTAATTTTCACCTAATTACAAATATACTAAACAAGTACAATATATTCACGGATACAGAATTGGGAAAACTTGCATACCTTCAGGATAATTATGTGAATAATGTTTCTCAACTAACCGAAACCGAATACAAGAAGGAATTAGAAC
Source organism: Bacteroidota bacterium (assembly GCA_014382445.1). Classification (GTDB taxonomy): domain Bacteria; phylum Bacteroidota; class Bacteroidia; order Bacteroidales; family F082. Next base: position 48,601 of record JACNJS010000004.1, on the reverse strand, counting down.
GCTTATCAATAGATCTAAGTTGGAAATCATCACAAATTGAAGGAAATACTTATTCACTCCTAGAAACAGAAAGGTTATTAAAGAAAAAGGAAACGGCATCAGGTAAGACAAAGGATGAAGCAATTATGCTTCTGAATCACAAAGACGCCATTGACTTTATAGTTGAAAATCCTGATTACTTGACTCCAATATCAATTTCCAAAATTCAGGACATTCATTGCATATTGATTAAAGAATTAGCCATTGATAAGAATTTAAGAAAAAGGAGAGTTGGTATTTCAGGAACTAATTATCGCCCTTTGGACAATGAATTTCAAATTACTGAGGCACTAAACAGCGCTTGTGAATTGATTAATAATAAAAGAAATATTTTTGAAAAGGCTTTACTAGCGATAGTTCTAATATCCTACATCCAGCCGTTCATCGACGGAAATAAAAGAACTGCCAGAATTGTTAGTAATGCCGTTTTAATGAATAATAATTATTGTCCAATTTCATATAGAACTGTTGATTCGATAGATTATAAAAAAGCAATGTTGTTATTCTATGAACAAAACAACATCTCATCATTTAAAGAGATATTTATTAATCAATTTGAATTTGCTGTGAAAACATATTTTTAAGAGAGATAATAAATAAGCCATATAAAGAATTTGGCGTGAAGGTGTAAATATAGCCTAACTTGCTGTAAATAAACAGTGTAGGAAATTAAAAAATTGGAGTTCCAAAATCCCAACGTTTCATCCAGCAAACCGTTTTAGTAACTCTTCAACGAGTTTTGGCACCCCAACTCCGGCATTTTCGTTAATTATATTGAGGTTTGAAATTCCTTGTACCTGAAATGCTTTGGGGTCGATATAGTATTTTGGAATATTATTGCCCACAAAGTTTATAAGGCTTGCTGCCGGATAAACGACCATTGATGTGCCAATTACAATTAATATATCTGCATTTGAAACTATAGTAATTGCAGGTTCAATCATAGGAACTCTTTCTCCAAACCAAACAATATGTGGACGAAGTTGTGACCCCAATTCACATTTGTCGCCAAGTTTTAATTCCCAGTGATCTAGCGTATAAATTAGCTCAGGGTTAATTGTACTTCTTACTTTTTTTAATTCGCCATGTAGGTGTAGCACATTTGATGAGCCGGCACGTTCATGCAGGTCATCAACATTTTGTGTTATTATTTGAACATCAAATTTTTCTTCCAGTTTCACTAGCCAAAGATGCCCGTTATTAGGCTTAACTTCAAATAGTTGCTTTCTTCGTTGATTGTAGAAGTCCATAACCAATGGGCGGTTATTTTCCCAGGCAATAGGTGTTGCAACCTCTTCAACGGGGTGATTTTCCCATAAACCATTATTGTCGCGAAAGGTGCTTACTCCGCTTTCAGCACTAATTCCGGCTCCTGTAAGTATAACTATCTTTTCCATCAGAAAAGTTATTTGATTATTTTGGATAAAGATAAGAAATAATTTTGCCAGTTGATGGATTACAAAAAAAAAGTGCCCCCCGAAGAGAGCACCATATACCTAAACAAGAATCGCAACCATTAATGATTAGGCAATATTTTTAGTTCATCAAGTTAGAACAGTTTCATGTTGTCCAACACTTTCATAACACTTTTTACTGCGATTGATGATTCATCTAACAATGCTTGTTCGTCCTCAGTAAGGTCTACTTTAACTATTTCTTCGATACCATTTTTACCTAATTTAACAGGAACACCAAGATAAACATCCTTCTGGCCATATTCCCCATTCAATAATGCACAAACCGGGAATACTCTGTTTTGATCATTCACTATGGCTTCGCACATTTGAGCAGCAGCGGCACCTGGAGCATACCAGGCAGAAGTACCCATTAATTTAACCAATTCGCCACCACCAACTTTTGTTCGGTGAACAATTGCCTCTAATTTATCAGCATCTATTAACTCAGTTACTGGAATGCCTCCTACAGTTGTATAACGTGGTAGAGGAACCATAGTGTCGCCATGACCACCCATTATTAAAGCCTGAATATCAAGTGGAGAAACATTTAATTCACTGGCAAGGAATGCTCTATATCGAGCTGTATCTAGTATGCCTGCCATTCCAAAAACTTTAGAAGAGTCAATGCCTGCTGTTTTATATGCGGTATATGACATAACGTCCAAGGGATTGGCTACTACGATAACTATTGCTTCAGGGGAATATTTCATGGCTTTTTCAACTACGGTTTTAACAATACCGGCATTTGTTGAAATAAGATCGTCGCGGCTCATACCGGGCTTGCGTGGAATGCCCGAAGTAACCACAATGATACCGGAACCAGCTGTTTTTTCATAATTATTTGTAACACCAACTACTCTGGTATTAAAACCATTGATAGGGGCAGTTTGCCAGATATCCAATGCTTTACCTTCAGCTACACCTTCTATAATGTCAACTAAAACAACCTCTTTTACAATATCTTTATGAGCAATTACATTAGCGACGGTAGCCCCAACATTTCCTGCTCCAATAACTGTTATTTTTTCCATTTTATTTAGTAATTATTTAAGTTTAACTTTTTTATTAGCACAAATGTAGTAATAATTTAACATATTGATATTGTCAATTAAACAACCTGTGGCATATTTGTTTCAACTCAATATCGAAAAATTGTTAACCTGACTGTAGATTTTCAACTCCAAAAATAAGCCTTCTAACTTTGACGGATCATAAAAATAGAATTTGTAATATTGCATTAAATCTGCATAATAATGAAAATCCTAAAGAAAGTATTTCTCATCCTGCTTCTCATTTTATTTATTGGTGGAATTGCGAGTTACTTTTGGTTAAAATCAACTGGTCCGCATTATTCAGGCAATATAAGTATCCCTGGCCTTATTAACAAAGTGGAAGTAATTTTTGATGATTATGGTGTACCACACATTTATGCACGAAATTCGCACGATGCATATTTGGCTCTTGGCTATGTTCAGGCACAGGAAAGATTATTTCAGATGGAAATGATAAGGCGTGTAACCTCAGGCAGATTATCAGAATTGCTAGGTGATAAATTTTTAAACACCGATAAAACAATGCTTACTCTTGGCATCCGAAAAATGGCAGAAAAAAGTGCTGACAAATTTTTTAAGGAAATGAATGAACCTTATAAACATGAAACTCTCGCCTATCTTGATGGAATTAATAGTTTTATTGAAAATGGGACCCTCCCAATTGAGTTTAGTTTGTTAAGTTTCAAACCCGAGCCATTTAAACCTGTTGATGTTTATACAGCAATTGGTTATATGGCGTTATCGTTCACTTCGGCTCTTTCGCAGGAGCCTATAGTAACGCGCATACTCGAAAACCTTGGTGAGGATTATCTGTTTGATCTTGACCTTGATTCTATTTCAAATTCAATGCACTATTTTGAAAATGAAAATCAAACAGAGCAACTATTCGATTTGTCATCAACTGTACAAGAAGTTTTTAACACATTACCTTTACCGGTTTGGCATGGATCAAATAACTGGGTACTAAGCAGTGAACGGTCAAAATCCGGGAAAGTACTATTAGCAAACGATACTCATATACAATATTCCCAACCCGCTGTTTGGTATGAGGCATCCATGGAATATCCGGGATTTGCGATGGCCGGTTATTATCTGTCAAGTGTACCTTATGCTATTATTGGTCATAACAACAGGTTTGCATGGGGTACTACAATATTTCCATTCGACAATATGGATCTGTATCGCGAAAAGCAAAATCCTGATAATCCGACCCAGATTTGGGTAGATGATCATTGGGAAGATTATGTAACAATAACAAAAAACATTCCTGTAAAGGGGGATGATGATATTGAATTTACAATCCGCTACACACGCCACGGTCCGGTATTGAACGGTATTTACAATAATATTGCTACAATTGATGATCCCCCTATTACTTTATGGTGGTCCTTAAACAAAATGGAATCTATGGTGCTCGAAGCTTTGTACAAAATTAATAATGCTCAAAATATTGATGAGTTTGAAAAAGCCATGCATTACATCGATTTAATTGGCATGAATATGATTTATGGTGATAATGAGAACAATATTGCACTGTGGGCTGTAGGAAAAATCCCTATCAGGCCTCAACATGTAAATTCAAAAATTATACTGGATGGGGCAAGCGGAAAAGATGAAATACTTGGCTATTACCCGTTCGAGAAAAATCCGAAGACAATAAATCCCAAAGACGGATTTATTACAACCTCAAACGATGAACACCAAAGAGTTGAAGGTATACTATATCCAGGTTATTACTCCCCAGGATTGCGGGCTGCACGCATTAAGAGGTTAATAAACTCTCGCGATAAGTGGGGTATTGAAGGGTTAACTTCAATTCAGCTTGATAATACATCAGAAAAAGACACTATGCTTGCTGCACTGATATTGTCGGAGGCCGACACCAGAAAAATTGCCAGCATAGGTGCAACATATACATCTGCAATAAATCAACTTAAAGATTGGAATGGTAATACCGATGTTAGCAGTATTGGGGCAACAATATTTAGCAACCTTGTTTATTTCATTATGTATAATACATTGGCGGATGAGCTTAGTGAACAGGATTTTAGCAGTTTTGTGAATTCATTCCTTGTACGTTCAAAGATGGCTGCATTATTTTCAAACCAAAATTCAATTTGGTACGACGATTTAACTACTCCTGAAGTTAAAGAATTGCGAAACGAGATATTCACTCTTTCGCTGGAGCAAGCTATTGAATCGTTGATTGCCCAATTTGGAGATAATGTAAGTACATGGACTTGGGGAAAAGTACACACTCTTACACACGTTCACCCGATCGGTCGTGAAGAACCGATGGACAAAGTATTTAATGTAGGACCGTTTGCTAAATCAGGAGGTAATGATGTTATTGATAAAGAAGGTTATAAGTATAACAAATCGGGAGTTTATCCTGTAATCGATGGACCGGCTATGCGCATGCTTGTTGATTTTGCAGATCCCGATCACACCTGGTCGATAATTCCGACGGGACAATCCGGTAATGTAATGAGTCCACATTACTCTGATCAGGCATATATGTTTAATAATGGTAATTACCGAATTATAAATACGAATAAAGAGGAGCTTGATTTAAGTAGGGTTCTAATCCTTGAACCGTTAGGTAAATAAACTACCTAAACTTTTAACTTTTTGATTAATTATAGCTCATCATACAAATCATAATATAATCAGGGGTTCAAACTTTTTCAGGTTCATTTATCCTATTAATAATCAGTGAAATTTAGATAAAAAAGTAAAATACAAATGCGAAAAGCCCTGTAAGGAAAATTTTAGAAATAGATACAGAAGGGAATATTGATATCAGGTTATCAATAAACTTATTGGACATAGAAAAGTTTAGTGTAGATGAATCAGTTAAAATTGTAATGAAAAAATTGAGATAATAATCAATCCAATTGCCACCCACCCTTTCAAAGATATTATTGCTCTTACTGCCTTAGGTTTAGTGGTTTCAGTGCTTAAGCCTTCAATTTTATTAATTACCGAAAGAATAAACTCATCACTGGGTTTTTCAACTGATGCTATTTTTACCGCTTGTTTACAAAATTATCTGCGTCGTCGTTAATTAGTCGATCCTTAACAACCCTATAACCTATTGATTATCAACAGTAATTTGTGAATAACCTATTGTTTTTACGCACTTCAGATTGCAAGGTTTTTAGTAATTTAGAGCAAAAGCTTGCAGAAAGATGAAAGGAAATTTACCAAATCAGGGACAAAAGAATATTTTCCGTCCAGTGATACAAGAGATAGTCAATCCTAATCACGAACTTGTGATTTTATCACATAGAATTAACTGGGATACTTTTGAGAGAAGTTTCACCAAGTTATACTCTCACACTGGACAACCAGGTATTCCAATCCGTACTATGGTTGGATTATTGTTACTAAAAAGGATTTATAACTTGGGTGATGAAACAGTTATGGCTCAATGGCTTCAAAATCCCTATTTCCAATATTTTTGTGGTGAGGCCGAGTTTCAATGGGAATACCCATGTGATCCTTCTGACCTTGTTCACTTTCGTAAACGCATTGGTGAGGATGGAGCTGAAAAAATATTTCAGGTATCCGTAGAAACCAGAAAAGATGAGATAAAGACCAAAGATATATTAGTTGATACAACAGCCCAGGAAAAAAACATCACTTATCCTACAGATGCTAAACTATTACTAAAGGTAATCCAGTTATGTAACAATATTGCAAAGCAAGAGAAATTACCCAACGTCAGAGCTACAAACGTACGATGAAGAAATTGTTGTTAAAACAGCGTTTTGCTCATCATCGCAAGAAAGAAGCAAAAGCAACATTGCGTAAACTAAGGACAATAGCGGGAAGACTTGTTCGTGAGCTTGAAAGGACTTTAAATGATCTAGGACTAAAACAATATGCGGAACAACTTATCAACTGCAATAAAATAATTGCACAACAAATACAGGATAAGAATAAGATTTACAGCTTTCATGAACCATCTACAGCATGTATCGCCATAGGTAAAGCGCACAAAAAATTTGAATTCGGCTCAAAGATTTCATTTGCAGTGGTTCCAGGGGTAAATATTATTGTTGGCGTTAAGAACTTTAATGGAAATCCAAATGATACTACCACACTGGAACCGGCACTTGATAATGTTGAAAAGATTAGGGGAATAAAATTTAAGAATGTAATTGTTGATAGAGGATATAGGGGAAAAAAGGAGATAAATGGAACCATAATAGTAACACCCCGTCCTCCAAACGCAAAACAGCCTTACAATAAGGCAACTATGCGAAAAAAATGCAGAACAAGAGCAGCAGTTGAACCGATAATTGGGCATGTAAAGCATGATTGCCGAATGGCAAGAAATTATCTTAAAGGCATGGTTGGTAACGATATAAACGCAAATTTAGCAGCAGCTGGATTCAATTTCAGGGGATTACTCAATAAAATTAAAGAACAATTATTTTGGACATTATTTTCAATCCGCGAAATATGCGACCCCAGAAAATTAAACAAACATATATATTGTTCGTACGGATCGACTAATTATCATCCTCGTCACCATAAAGAATCATCCAGGCTTTTTCGGCGGCAAGGTTTTCGGCTCCTTTTATGGAGTAATCCTGTGAGCGCGAAATAATTTCACCGTCAATCTCTACGGCAACAAGATATTGCTTTTTGTGTTTTTCACCAATTTCATTTTCTACCTTAAAAACAATATTACGCTTTTCTTTTTGTGCCCATTCATTGAGTTTGCTTTTATAACTAATTTCGGATTCGATTAGTTGTTCAATATCAAAATGAATATTTACAATTCTGCCAATAATAATTTTACGTGTAAACGTGTAACCTTTATCAAGAAATAAAGCGCCAACGAGTGCTTCAAAAGCATCTCCTCCTGCTGATTTAGGTTTTGCCGAAGGCTCGGTTCCCGATTGTATTAATTGAGGCAAGCCAAGTTTTAAGGAGAGTTTATTAAGTGATGCCCTGCTTACAATTTTCGATCGCATTTCTGTTAAAAAACCCTCATTTTTAAATGGGAATGTTTTAAACAAATAATCTGCAATAACCGCACTTAGTATAGCATCGCCAAGGTATTCAAGCCGCTCGTTGTTTATGCTTATGCCATTAATTTTTCTAGTGAATGACGACTTATGTTGAAAGGCTAATTTGTATAGATGTATATTTCCGGGATAATAACCGAAAATATTTATAATAGCCTGATAAAGTTTTTTATCAGAGGAAAAATAAAATCGTAGTTTATTGCAATTGAGCAAATCGGGAAGTTTTATTTTACAAACTTCTTAAAAATAAGTGACGCATTATGTCCACCAAACCCAAAAGTATTGGTTAACCCATAGTTAACTTTGCGCTCTTGTGCTTTATGATAAGTGAAATTGAGTTTATTATCAATTTCAGGGTCATCGGTAAAGTGATTTATTGTTGGTGGGATTACGTCGTTGAGAACTGTTAATATAGTTGATATTGCCTCTACAGCTCCTGCCCCCCCAAGCAAATGTCCTGTCATCGATTTTGTTGAGTTAATATTTATATTATAGGCATGATCACCAAAAAGTTTAATAATTGCGATTGGTTCAACAATATCGCCAACCGGGGTTGATGTTCCGTGTGTGTTTATATGATCAATGTCCTCAATAGTTATTCCTGCATCATCAATTGCGGCTTTCATACATAGCTGTGCTCCGTATCCCTCTGGGTGCGGGGATGTCATGTGATAAGCATCGCCCGACAGACCAGCGCCTGCAACTTCTGCATAAATTTTTGCTCCCCTTGCAAGTGCATGCTCCATTTCTTCAAAAATAATGCCACCTCCACCTTCAGCCATCACAAAACCGTCTCGGTCTTTGTCAAATGGACGTGATCCTGTTTTGGGATCATCATTACGGGTTGATATTGCATGCATAGCGTTAAATCCGCCAACACCACTTTCGGTAATAGCAGCTTCAGAACCTCCGGTTATAAAAGCTACAGCCTTGTTAAGTCGAATATAATTAAATGCATCTGACAGGGCATTAGCCGATGATGCGCAGGCGCTTACTGTTGCAAAATTGGGCCCTCTGAGACCATGCTTAATTGAAATATGTCCCGAAGCAATATCTGCAATCATCATAGGAATAAAAAACGGGTTAAATCTTGGTGTGCCATCGCCCAGTGTATGTTCCTTTACCGACTGATGAAAGGTGTTTAGTCCGCCAATACCGGATGCCCAAATAACGCCAATACGATCACGATCGACGGACGGATTGTTCAATATTCCAGAGTCGTTAATGGCCTCCTCGGCTGCAATAAGGCCAAATTGCGCATACCGATCGTACTTTCGTGCTTCTTTACGATCGAAATACTCCTTGGCATCAAAGTCTTTTACTTCGCAGGCAAATTTAGTTTTAAATTTGGCTGTGTCAAAAATTGTTATTGGTGCAGCTCCGCTCACTCCCGCAATCAGCGCTGCCCAATAATCAACTACATTTTTGCCAATAGGAGTTATTGCTCCAAGTCCTGTTATTACAACTCGCTTTAACTCCATAAACTTGTTATTCTATTGGTGTTCTTCTATGTAGGCAATAGCATTACCCACAGTTTCAATTTTCTCAGCTTCTTCATCAGGAATTGATAAGTTGAATTCTTTTTCAAACTCCATAATCAATTCAACAGTGTCAAGTGAATCTGCACCAAGATCGTTGGTGAAGCTTGCTTCATTAGTTACTTCACTTTCTTCTACACCAAGCTTATCAACAATAATGCTTACTACTTTTGAACGTACATCTGACATTTGTATAATTTTTGGTTAAACTCGTTGCAAAGAAAGGTATTAATGCAATAAAAAACAAAAAAAAGAAAACTTTTTAAAGGTATTGATGTGCGGATATATTAATTTAAAGATCAGGATGTGCGTTCATCTTTGCTTTTGGGCATTCTGGACGCACTTTGAGTAAGTTATAAACTTATAACCTCACAATAAATTGCATTAATTTAGCTCCTTAATTCAATGAAAAATATTACACAATGAAAAACATTGCTGTTTTTGCATCAGGAAATGGTACAAATGCCGAGCGAATTATTAAGTACTTTGAGAAAAGCAGTATAGTACAAGTTAATATTGTTCTTACTAATAACAGCAATGCAGGTGTAATTAAAAGGGCACAGTCATTATTTGTTGATGCCCATGTTTTTAACCGCAATGATTTTTACAATTCAGATAAAATATTAGATATTCTTAAACAAAAAAATATCGACTTGATAGTTCTTGCAGGATTTTTGTGGCTTGTGCCCGAATCGTTAATTGAAAAATATCAAAACCGAATTATTAATATTCATCCTGCTTTATTGCCGGATTATGGAGGAAAGGGTATGTACGGGCAGCGCGTTCATGAAGCTGTTATTGAGGCGGGGGAACCCAAATCGGGTATAACAATACATTATGTAAACAAGATTTACGACAATGGACAAATTATTTTCCAGGCAAAAGTTAATATCGAAAAAAACGATACGCCACAAAGTCTTGCTGAAAAAATTCATCTATTAGAATATAAACATTTCCCAGAAGTGATTGAGAGCATTTTATTTTAATGTTCATTAGAAATACATCTTTGGCTGATATAAAAAAGCCATCCGAAAATTGACGAATGGCTATCAAGATTTCATTTTGAGTGGATGATTATACTCCGTCAATTGCCCATTTTAAATAAATTGAACCCCAGGTAAATCCACCACCAAAGGCCGACAAAATAAGATTGTCGCCTTTTTTTAATTTTGACGCCCATTCATAAAGGCACAAAGGAATTGTTCCATTAGTAGTATTACCATATCGTTCGATGTTGATCATAACCTTTTCTTTTTCAAGCCCCATTCGCCTTGCTGTGGCATCAACAATACGCATGTTAGCCTGATGAGGTACCAGGTAAGCAATATCATCTGAGGTAAGATTATTTTTTTTCATTATTTCAACCGAAACATCAGCCATTTTGGTAACAGCAAACTTAAATACAGCTTGTCCTTCCTGATAAATGTAATGCTCACGTGCATCAACAGTTTCATGTGTAGGGGGTCTAACTGAGCCTCCGGCTTTTTGGTAAAGGTAGTTTCTTCCAAAACCATCGCTGTATAATGCCGAATCAATAATTCCTAGATTTTCGGTAGTTGGCTCCAGCAAAACTGCCCCTCCTGCATCACCAAATAAAACGCAGGTAGTGCGGTCGGTATAATCAGTAATTGCAGACATTTTATCGGCACCAACAATTATAACTTTTTTATACTGTCCCGATTCAACATATCTACGTCCTGTTTCAAGGGCAAAAAGAAAACCTGAGCAGGCAGCATTTAAATCGAAACTGAATGCATTTTTAATTCCAACGAGGTCGCTAATAATAGTTGCTGTGGCAGGAAATAGCATATCGGGTGTTGCAGTTGCGCAGATTACAAGATCTACTTCATCGGGGGCAGTATTAGTTTTTTTTAGCAACCCCTCAACTGCTTTTGTGCCCAAAACTGATGTTCCCTGCTCCTTACCTTTTAATATATGCCTTTCCTTTATTCCGGTACGCGACATTATCCATTCTTCGGTAGTGTCAACCATGGTTTCAAGTTCTTTATTTGTAAGGATATAGTCAGGAACCCATGCATGTATTCCGGTAATTGCGGCATTAATTTTTGACATACTTCGTTTTTTCAAATTATTATCGCGCAAAAGTACAAATTTTTAATCCGGCATTTCTTAAGGGTCAAAAATCAACAGTTAGCACATAAACAAAAACAAAACTCTTGAATGTTTTTGATATTCAAGAGTTTATTATTATTTGACCAATTCAGATAAATTTACTCAGCTTTAGCACCTTCAACTATCAATTTGCCTTTGTAATACATGTCTCCTTCAACGTAGTAGGCGCGGTGGTAAACATGAACTGTTCCGGTAGTAGCGCATGTTGCCAATTGAGGAGCCTCAGTTTTATAGTGAGTCCTTCTTTTGTCTCTTCTGGTTTTCGAAATTTTCCGTTTTGGATGTGCCATTTCTTTATTTCTTTACGTGATTAATTTTATTCAAGTTTAATGTTTTTTAAAGCATCCCAGCGAGGATCACTTTTTTGTTCTGAGTACTTATTGAGCTGAATTATCATTTCCTTATTACATGTAGTTTTACCAAAATCGTCATCAGGATGAACTTTTTTAATAGGCACCATTAAATTTATGTACTCATAAATTAACTGCCGGAGTTCAATGTTGTTTTGGGAAGATGGTATTGTTATAATTTCATCAGAAACCTCTTCATAAATTTCACCATATTTAACAATAAGCCGGAAACTATTTTCAATGTTCATGTTAAATTTATCCAAACAACGATCACATTGCAGCTCAACATTACCTTTAAATTGAAACCTGAAATCCATCAGTGTTGATTCTTTTGTCAAATCTATGATAAGGTTCAATAATCCCTTTTCAATATCAAAGTGCTCAAAACTTCTAAAGAACTCATCATCAATTTTATAAGTGTACTGATGATCACCGTCGCATAAACCCTTGATAGGTATAATATATTCCACCATCTTTTTCACCCTACACAAAAATTGGGCGGCAAAATTACATCTAATAATTGTGATTTACAAACATAATATATATAACCACAGGGCGAACGCATCATAAATTTAAAACATTCAATAAATACTTGTTTTCCCATCCGCTTTTAGTCTTCGACCCTTATTTCCTTCGTTTTATATGTATTGATTTAATTCTGCCAGGGTTTTATTCATTTCTCTTTCTAATTCAAGTAATTTATTTACGCTTTCATAATATATTGAAAGTTCAAGAATGTAGCTAATCAAAGAGATTTCACCTTTATCCAATGCTTTTTTTAATAATTCCGAATTATCAAATGAAAGTAAACTTAAACGATAATCATTTACATTTTTTTGTAATCCTATAGCTTTTGTGTGCATAGTTTTAAGATGATTATAAAATTGTAATTTATTATCAGTAGCTATACTTTCTAAAGCGATAGTTTTTGCCTTAGCAAATTTTACTTTATTTTTGTTTTCCCACAATGGAATTGATAAACCGCCCGTTACACCCTGAAATTGTTGACCTATAACTTTTTCGCTAATGTAACCTGCTTGAAGTTTTGGTAAACTCATAGCGCGATTCAGTTTTTCTTGCTTTTGATTGATTTCAATCTCCAGTTTTAACCAACCTAATACAGGATTATTCTGTACTGCCAAAACATACCATCGTTCAAAATCGTGGGGAATTACAGGTGTTTGAAATGAAGTATCGTTAAAATAAATAAAATTACCACCATTTAAGCGGGTTAATTCAGATAATAAAGCTATTCTTTCAATCTCTATTGATTCCAATTCCTTGCTAATATTTAGCAAGTTTAATTGTGCCTTGTTGTATTCTAAAATATTTATTTCTCCAATATCGTATTTTGATTTGTATGAGTTTGCTATACTTTGAGCATGAACAATTCTTTTTGATAATTCAGATATTAAAGCATTTGTAAAAACTAAATCAAAACAAATTGAATAAGTTTCTAAAAACAAAGATTTTCTTTGCTTTTGATATTCAAACTCGACTTGTTCATTTTTCAAATTGGAAATATGATTTTTATAACTGTATGTTGTTGGAAAATCAAATGTTTGCTTAATGTTTACATCTGTACGATTACCAATAGTGGACGGATTGCCCCACAAATAGTTAAATTCAATTTCAGGGTTTTGCAGATAAATATCTGTTTTGTTTCCAATTTTCTCAGCATCCATACTTTTTCGCAATGCTGAAAGCGTTGTGTTATTATTCTCAATCTCAGTCAATATTTTGTCAATATTATTCTGAGAGATAAGATTGGAACTAAACGTAATTATATTGATTACAACTAAAATTATATATTTCATTTCTTTACGGTTTTAATGATTCCTCGATTATTTAAAATACTGTAAACTATTGGTATAATATAAATATTGAGTAAAGTTGATGTTAGCAAACCACCCAAAATAACTTTTGCCATTGGGCTTTGAATTTCATTACCCGACAAATCGCCTTGTAGAGCCAACGGAATCAAAGCAAGAGCGGCAGTTAATGCAGTCATTAAAATAGCATTTAAGCGGTCTGATGAGCCCTTAGTAACAGTTTCATTTAATGAAATACCTTGTATTTGCAATTTTTGGTAATTTGAAATCAAGAGTATTCCATTACGAGTTGCAATACCGAAAAGGGTTATAAAACCAATAATTGCAGGAATACTTAAAACACCCGAAGTGACCCAAATTGAAAACACACCGCCAATCAATGCTAAAGGTAGATTAAGCAGAATAATCCCGGCCAATTTAAAGTTTCTAAATTCTTGAAATAACAAAAGAAAAATTATCAATATTGCAAGAATTGAAGTCAACATCAAAGTTTGTGAAGCTTTCGCTTCGCTTTCAAACTGACCGCCATATTCAATTCTATAACCTTCGGGTAATTTAATATCTGCATTGATATTTTTCTGTATGTCCTGAACAACACTTCTTAAATCTCGTTCCGCAACATTTGCCGAAATTACTATTTTACGCTGTACATTTTCTCTGGTTATCGAACTAGGACCTGAAACCGAAACAATATCAGCAACCTGTTCTAAAGGCACTTTATTACCATCATCGGTGTCTATTAATGCAGAGCGGATTCCTTCAATAGTTTCGGTATAATCTTTATTCAATCGAAGCACTAAATCAAAACTTCGTTGTCCTTCGTATATATCAGATAGCTTTTCCCCACCAAAAGAAATATCAATAAATTCATTAAATTGTTCAATCGTAATTCCATAATGAGCTAACATATCTCTATTTGCACGAATTTGAATTTGAGGTATTTCAACTTGCTGATCAACATTTACATCAACCAAGCCTTCAATATTAACAATTGAGCCTTTAATTTGATTCCCGATTGTAAACATCTTGTTTAAATCGGTACCAAATAGTTTAATGGCAATATTTGCACGGGTACCCGATAACATATGGTCAATTCTATGTCCTAGTGGTTGACCAACAGTAAATGCAATACCAGGGATTCGTGCTAATGTTTTGCGAACATCAGCCATAAACTCTTCGTGACTGCGGTCATTCAAAGTGAAATTCACATCAATTTCCGCACTATTGGTTGTTTGAGAATGTTCGTCTAACTCGCCCCTGCCTGTTCTACGTGCTGTACTTTCTATTTCAGGGATTAACAGCAATTCTGTTTCAACTAAATTACCCAAAAGGTTACTTTCTTCGAGCGAAACGCCGGGCTTTGTAACCACCGATAATGTTAATGAACCTTCATTAAATTCTGGTAAAAAGCTCCGCCCAAATGTTGAAAACGCAATAAGAGATATAAGGAATAACCCAAGCGTTGAAAAAATGACAGCTTGTTTATGTTTTAAAGACCATGAAAGTGATTGTTCGTAGTAGAAAGATAATTTGCGTACCAACCATTTTTCTTTTTCATTTTTTGCAAGATATTTTTCATTTGTAAGCATCATTTTACATAATAATGGAGTAATTGTCATTGCAACAATGAGAGAAACAAATAAAGAAACAACAAAAGAAATTCCAAGCGGTTGCAACATTCGTCCTTCCATACCCGAAAGAAAAAATAATGGCAAGAAAGCCACTATAATAATCAATGTAGCATTGACAATTGAAACTTGTAATTCTTTCGCAGCGTTAAATACAACATTAAATGACGATTGTCTTTTTTCCACCGGAATTAGCCGGTTTTGTCTGAGCCGTTTATAAGCATTCTCAACATTAATAATAGCATCATCAACCAGCGAACCTATAGCAATTGCCATACCGCCCAGACTCATTGTGTTAATAGTTAATCCTAATAATTTCATTACCAAGATAGCTCCCAGTAATGATAAGGGTATTGCCAAAACTGAAATAATTGTGGTTCGGAAACTACCCAGAAAAACAAACAAGATAATGATAACAAATATTCCCCCTTCTATTAATGCGTTTTGAACATTGCTAACCGAAGTTTCGATAAAATCTGCCTGACGAAAAATTTTAGTATCCAATTTTACATCAGCAGGTAATGTTTTATGTAATACTGCAAGATTTTCTTCAATACGTTGAGTAACATCAAGCGTATTTGCGTTGGGTTGTTTTGAAATCGAAATAATAATTGCAGGTTTTGCATTTTCAGAGGCATACCCCATTTTAGGAGCACCACCAATTTTTACTTCTGCAATATCTCTGATTCTTATAGATTTACCTTGTACTGATTTTATATATGAATTGCCTAATGCATCTATGTCAGAAGTTCGGGCTATTCCACGCACTACATATTCATTTCCATACTGTCTTACAACACCACCCGTTGAATTCTGACTAATACCTTTACATACATCTGCCAATTCAGTCATCGAAACCTTATAATATTTCATTTTCTGAGGGTTTGCCAATACTTGGTATTGCTTGTAATCGCCCCCAATTATCGTAACTTGCGAAACACCACCAGTAGCAAGAATCAATGGCTTAACATTCCATTCGGCAATAGTCCGTAATTCCATCATACTTGTACTATCGGCTTGTATACCAATAAAAAAGATTTCGCCCATAACGCTTGACTGTGGGGCTAATACTGGTTGCCCAACCCCCAAAGGTATTTGCGTTGAAACACGAATAAGTTTTTCGCTAACAATTTGACGTGCTTTGAAAACATCTGTACCCCAGTCAAATTCAACCCATACAAAAGAAAAACCTTGCGAAGAAGCTGACCGCACCCTGCGAACATCGGTAGCACCGTTAACAGCCGCCTCAATTGGGAAAGTGACCAATCGTTCAACTTCTTCCGCAGCCATACCGTGAGCATCTGTCATTACAACCACTGTTGGTGCTGTAAGGTCAGGAAATACATCTACATCCATGTTTGTGGCAGTTCTCATCCCGAAAACCACCAGTAGCACCGAACAAAGCAAAATAAAATATTTGTTGTTCAGTGAGAATTTAATAATATTGTCTAACATAGCTATAGGTGATTAATGAACATGACCTGAATGAGCATCTAAAGTGCCGGTAGCTTGAGCAAGTTTGATAAGAATAGCTCCTTTAGTTACAATTCGTTCGTTGTAGGCTATTCCTTTGATTATTTCGGTTTTCAAACCATCAGTAACTCCAATTTTCACTTCTCGCTTTTCGAATAATTCCGGCGTTGTTTGCACATAAACAAAATAACTGCCTTGGTCTTCCAATAAAGCCGTGTTTGGAACAGTTAAGGCTTCGGAGTTCGTTAGTGTTTTTAAATAGATTTCGACAAAGCTA
>JACNJS010000004.1:29225-31508 GCA_014382445.1 Bacteroidota bacterium | reverse complement strand
TAATTTTTCCGGAAAGAGTTTTTTGCATCCACACCTAAAACCCATCAAGCTCCATTGTTACAGTAGGAATAAGCAGCAACCAGCCAAGTATTACCAATACAAGTATGAAAGGAGCAACCCATTTCACCCAGCTATCGTAAGGAATTTTTGCCACTCCCAACACGCCAATTAAAACTCCTGATGTTGGGGTTATCATATTTGTAAAACCGTCGCCGAACTGAAAAGCCATAACTGTTGCCTGGCGTGATAGGTTTACCAGATCAGAAAAGGGAGCCATTACAGGCATAGTTAAAGCTGCTTTGGCTGATCCTGAGGGGATAATAACGTTAATTATATTCTGTATAACATACATCACGCTAACTGTCCCCAACTTGCCCATACCTTCCATGGAAGTTGAAACTTTGTATAATATAGTATCGATAATTTTTCCGTCTTCAAGAACAACTAATATGCCTCCGGCAAGCCCAACTACCAATGCTGCCGACATAATATCTTTTGCCCCTTCAAGAAACTGTTTTGTTATCTCATTTGCATCATAATTAAATGCTATTCCCGAAAACAATCCTAAGGCAAAGAATAAGCTGGCAATTTCTTCTATATACCATGCATAACCCATTACACCGACTATCAGAAATACAATAGTGAAAAGTAATAAATTAAGAATGAAAAAATGTACTGATTTTCTGAGACTGATAAACCCAATAATTATGAATAGAACAGTTGAAATGGGAATAGTTGGCAGAATATTTATCGAATTTCCTATTTTCATTTCTGTGAAGGGGTATATCCACGAAAATATTACAAGCCCTATGGAGATAAAAATAAATGTATACCAGGCTGCTCGGGGAGTACTATAAACAACTTCTTCCTTTTCAGTTGCATTGCGATTGCGCCAATAAATATCAGTATCGTAAACAGGCGACAGTTTCGGATTTTTCCTGATTTTAGATGCGTAACGCAAAATCCATGTAATGCCAATCAGGTTAATTACAAACCAGCAAAACAGCCTGTAACCAAATCCCGAAAATAAAGGTAAATCAGAAATGCCCTGTGCAATACCAATTGTAAATGGGTTAAGCACGGCTCCTGCAAATCCCAAACCTGCGGCCACAAAACTAATGCTTACTCCCACAATTGAATCGTAACCCATTGAAATGGATAATGGAACGAGTATTATTATAAATGCAATGGTTTCTTCGCTCATGCCAAATACAGCACCAAACACACTAAATACCAGCATTATCATGGTTAATATAATGTTGTTAACACCTGTATTTTTAAGCAGCTTGTTTTTTTCAAGTTTTTTCGTGAATTGCAGAAATGAAAATATTCCAATATCAATAGCTTTTGAGCTGTTCACTACCCAAAAGGCGCCGCCAATCATCAATATAAATACAATGATACCCGCCTGATTTACAAATCCCTGAAAGAATGCTTCAAAAATCTGCCATGTTTGAGGTTGGCTGTCCATATATTCAAACGAACCTTTTTCAATAACCGTTCTTTCAATTCCGTTTACCAAAATGGTTTGCCTGCTATATTCACCGCCCGGTATAAACCAGGTTAGTATAGCAGCCAGTATTATTATGCTGAATATAATTACGTAAGTATGAGGTACTTTTTTAAACATGTGGATTTATTTATTGATAGAAAGAACCAAATTAAAAATTTCGTGCAAATATATACAGTTTGAGGAGTTATAACATCCCGACCTGACGGGGGCGGATAGGCTTTACACTGACATTAGCCTCAAAATATTTTGAATTGGATTACAAATACAATATTTTCGCTGTGCAAAAATGTTTTTGTTTTCAAGCGATTGTAAATACGCTTGAGGGTCATTTGATTTTTTAAACAGATGTATAAATTGCAAAAAGTCGCTCCTGTATTATATCAGATATCAGCAGCAATTGTTGACAGAAAGCATGCTTATAATAAGCAAACCCTGCATCAGGCTGCGCGGGTAATTGCCGACACATTGGGAACAGCATTTAGCGGCGTTAATACCGAACCTTTTAGGAGAGCACTTAAAAGCAAAGAATCATTATTTGGTGAAGGCAATTTTACAATAATTGGAACTGATAGCACGACAAGTTTGGGAGGTGGAGTTTTTTATAATGCGATGGCAATTAGTTCAACCGATTACGATGAAGGACATCGTAAAGCTGTAGGTCACCCGGCTAGTATGATTGTACCAGTTGCCCTAATACTTGGAGAACATCTTAAAGCATCTAAATTAGAGAGATTTAAGTCGGTAATTATTGGTTATGAGATAGCAACACG
>JACNJS010000004.1:7823-28815 GCA_014382445.1 Bacteroidota bacterium | reverse complement strand
TACTTTAAACCTTATGCTTGTTGCAGGTGGTTGCATAGTGCTATCAATGCAGTTATGGAAATCAAAAACGACCACAACCTGATACTTAAAGAAATAAACACAATTGAGATTAACATCTTTAGCAGGGCCATCGATCTGATCGGAAATAAATATCCGCAAAATTCAGTTCAGGCACAATTCCATCTTCCATATTGTATTGCTGTAAGTTTGTTGGATGGAGAAGTTACACCCAAACAGTTTATCCCTTCTTACCTCACCAATAATAGCATATTGAAAATTATAGATAAAATAGTTGTCAAAAGTGATGAAGCATACACTGAGTTATTTCCTGATAAACTTCCTTCACAAGTTAAGATCATCACAATTAGAGATGAGCAATTTTCAGCAGAAATAATATCAGCACCCTGGGATGCCAATAACCAGCCATCCGACGAATCACTTTATCAAAAACTTATCAGTCAAGCCGGGGATGAGGGTATTCGCTTGTGGAATTATTTGTTTTCCTGATTAATTACACCAGCGAAATATCGGTATTTGCATTTAAAATTTGTTATTGATTAACAGATTCCTCCATTAGTTTTTTAATGGATTGGTGATGAGCCTTTATAATTCCTTTTTCGGTAATTATACCGGTAATATATTTTGAAGGTGTTACATCAAATGCAAGGTTTAATGCCTGTGAACCCGGTGAACTAACCCTTATTTGAACGTAATTGTTATTTGAGTCAATACCCGATTGAAATAGGACTTCTTCAGGTTTGCGTTCTTCGATTGGTATTTCTTTTCCGGTGCCACAATTAACATCTATTGTTGATGTTGGGGCAGCAACATAAAATGGGATATTGAATTCTTTTGCAATAATTGCCCTGTCTAAGGTTCCAATTTTATTTGCAACATCGCCATTTGCGGCAATCCTGTCTGCTCCAACAATAACCATATCAATTTTGCCTTGTGCCATAAGTGAAGCTGCAGCATTATCGGGTATAATAACATGAGGAATTCCGTTGTTGAATAATTCCCAGGCGGTTAGTTTTGCTCCCTGGTTTCGTGGTCGTGTTTCGTCAACATAAACAAATACCTCTTTTCCTTCACGCTTTGCAAGATAAATTGGAGCTAAAGCTGTTCCATAATCAACAAACGCTAGCCACCCGGCATTGCAATGGGTTAGGATATTTGCCTTTTTTTTTATAAGACTGCTACCAAGTTCACCAATTTTTTTTGAATTCCTGGCATCCTGTTGAGCAATTTTTTGAGCCTCAACCATTGCATTTTCGGGAGATATCAAACCTGCATGATATACACGATCCACTGCGTAAAACAAGTTTCTTGCCGTTGGTCTCGTATTTTCAATATCCTGTCGGGCTTCGCGAATGCTTAATGCTTTATCGTTATCATCACGAAACTGCAAAAAAGCTTGAGCCATTGCATAACCTGCTGCTGCACCAATTGCCCCTGCGCCTCTAATTGTCATATCAGTAATTGCCATGCAGGTATCCCAGTAAGTTTTGCATTCATGAATTTCAAACTTAAAAGGCAGTAGATTTTGTTGGATCATAAAAACAGAGGTGCCTTCAATCCAAACGGTTTGGTACAGTTGGTTGTTTACGATCATGGGAGAGAGAAGTTATTGTTGGTTGTTGTGGTTGTCGTGGTTGTCGTGGTTGTCATTGTTGTCGTGGTTGTCATTGTTGTCGTGGTTGTCATTGATAGTAATTTAGCATTCATCAACTACTATTCAGTACTCTAATGGTTGTCCAAATCATTAGTCCTGTTCCTATTTCTATGCTATGTTCATCCACATCAAAAGTTGGAGAGTGTAAGTTTGAAGTAATTCCTTTTTCTTTATTTGCAGTACCGAGACGGTAAAAACACCCGGGTATTAATTGAGTATAACGGGCAAAATCTTCAACAGTAGTTCTTATATTAAGATTTTTTACATTTTCTTTTCCAACAAAATCAACTGCTGATTCCTTGAATAACATAGTTGCCTTATCATCATTCTTCAATACAGGATACCCTTTGTCAATAATAACTTCACAATGTGTATTGTATATTGATGCATTGTTGGATGCTATTTTTTTAATTAGCTCATGGGCCTTTTTTCTCCATGTTTCATCAAAAGTTCTGAATGTACCACGAACTATTACTTCTGATGGGATTACATTGTGAGTTCCTTCGGCAATTACCTTGCCAAAGGATAATACCGTAAGTACATCTGGAGGTGATAATGTTGAGTTAATTGCTTGTAAAGCAACAATAATGCTCGATGCTGCCAGAATAGTATTATCAAAACTGCCGGGTATGGCTGCATGACCGCCTTTACCCTTTACATAAAGATTTATTTCATCGGAAGAAGCCATGTAAACTCCAGCCTTTACTCCTACTTTTCCAACCTCTAAATCCGGAAAAACGTGCTGTGCAAATATCATTTCCGGTTTGGGATTTTCCAGCACACCTTCTTTAATCATTTTAATAGCACCACCAGGTAAGTTTTCTTCGGCAGGTTGAAAAATAAATTTTACTGTTCCCTCAAATGCATCTTTATTATCACTTAAAACTTTAATTGTTCCGAGCAAACAAGTCATGTGCACGTCATGTCCGCAGGCATGCATAACACCTTCATTCAACGACCTGTAATCTACAATATTTTGTTCGGATATAGCCAGAGCATCCATTTCGGCACGCAATGCAATTACCTTTGATTCAGGGTTTTTGCCCTTAATCAATCCCACTATGCCATAGCCTCCAATTCCTGTTTGATGTGGGATTTGCCATTCCGTTAGTAACCCGGAAATATATAGGGAAGTTTTTTTCTCGTTAAAGCTCATTTCAGGGTTAGAATGCAGATGTCTTCTGATGAATATCAGATAGTCAATGATGTCACTTACTTTTTCCTTTACCTCCGACTTATTCATAAATGTTGTACGAGTTTATATAACAAATGTACAATTATTGGTAATACATCAACTAAAATCCGCTGAGTGGATTTTTCTCTCTTTAAGAAAAACTCTCAGAGGATTGAAAAGATTGAGTATGTGTTTCAAGGAGCCATAGCGAATAAACTGACTGTTCTGAAAACAAAAATGTTAGATTTGGTTTTTTACAATGCAAGAATTATGTTATGACAAGTTAACAATCACAACAAAATATCCACAAGATCCATTACCTTGCTAACCGGTATAATTTCAATATTATAGCTCTTCACATCCATGTTTTTCAAACTATATTTTGAAAGGACAATTTTTTCAAATCCAAGCTTTGCCGCTTCGCTAATTCGGTTTTCCACATGTGAAACAGCACGGATTTCTCCCGAAAGACCAATTTCGCCTGCAAAGCAAATATTTGGAGGAATTGAAACATCTTCAAAGGATGAAATGATTGCTGCTACAACGGCTACATCGATGGCAGGGTCATCAACTTTTATTCCTCCTGCTATATTTAGAAAAACATCTTTGGTGCTTAATTTAAATCCGCTGCGTTTTTCAAGTACTGCCAGCAACATATTTAGTCGGCGTAAATCAAATCCGGTTGACGAACGCTGGGGCGTCCCGTAGGCAGCCGTTCCAATTAATGCCTGTGTTTCGATGAGTAATGGGCGCTGACCTTCAACCATTGCCGCAATGGCAACACCACTTGTGATTTCATCTCGCTGCGAAAGCAGTATTTCACTGGGGTTCGTTACCTCACGTAACCCGGTTGATTGCATTTCATAAATACCCAGTTCCGAAGTTGAGCCAAATCTGTTTTTTACCGACCTTAATATCCGAAAACCATAATGCCTGTCGCCTTCAAACTGAAGTACAGTATCAACCATGTGTTCAAGTACTTTTGGACCTGCCAATTGACCATCTTTTGTAATATGGCCGATGAGCAGAACCGGTATATTTGTTGATTTTGCATAGCGCTGCAACTGTGATGCAGTTTCACGAATTTGTGATATACTTCCCGGCGAAGAATCAATTATATCGGTATGAAGTGTTTGAATGGAATCAATAACAATTATATCGGGGGTAACGTCTTTACAATGTTTAAAAATTGCATCTGTAAAAGTTTCATTTAGCAAGAAACATTCGGCGTTTTGTATTCCAATTCTGTCGGCACGCATTTTTATTTGCTGCGAACTTTCTTCACCCGAAATATAAAGTATTTTTTTGCCAACAAGATTAAGCGCTACTTGAAGTAATAGTGTTGATTTACCAATACCTGGTTCGCCTCCAAACAGAACCACAGAACCAGTTACAAGTCCGCCACCAAGCACTCTGTTTAATTCAACACTATTGGTGTCAATTCGTCTTTCATTGTCAGAAGAAATATCCTGCACAGCAGTTGGAGTCGACTTGATATTATCGATATTACCAACATTTTTAGCAGTTGGCTTTGAGATAACTTCTTCTACAAAAGTATTCCATTCGCCACAAGCGGGACATTTTCCTATCCAACTACCTGATTGATGCCCACAATTACTACAGTAATATATTGTTTTTGCTTTTGCCATTGTTAAACAAAATTAGATAATTAATTGGATAATATTATCAAATTAAAAAAGTAGGATGGTAGTTATAGCACAAATTGACTCTTATGCCAGTTGGGTGATATATTTTATGTTATGTAATTTATTTAGAATCTTTCCAAATAATTTGGTCGTTTAGACTATTTCGCTTACTTTTGCCCGCTAAAGCGTAACAACATGATTATAGGAGTTTTAAAAGAACCGGAGTTTGAAAGCCGGGTTAGCTTATTACCCGAAGCTGTTAAAATACTTGATAAATTAAAGACAAAACTCATTGTTGAGAAAGGTGCCGGAAAAAGCGCAATGGCATTGGATGATGAGTATAGTTCGGCAGGAGCACAAATAGTTTCAAGGCAAGAAGTAATTGAAAAAAGTGATGTGCTGCTCTCAATAAACCCTCCCGAAAAGGATACCATAGTACATTTTAAAAAGGGGCAGGTTATTATCAGTGTTTTTAATCCGTTAGCCGATAAAGAGCTTGTTGATGGTATGTTAAAAACAGATCAAACATACTTTAGCATGGATTTAATTCCACGTACTTCACGTGGTCAGGCTATGGATATACTTTCGTCGATGGCAACAGTAGCTGGATACAAAGCTGTATTGGATGCCGCCATGCGGTTACCTAACTTTTTTCCCATGTTTATGACTGCAGCCGGAACAATAAGGCCGGCAAAAATGCTGATTTTGGGCGCAGGAGTTGCAGGTCTTCAGGCTGTTGCAATTGCACGAAAATTGGGAGCCGTTGTTGAAGTATTCGATGTAAGGTCGGCTGTAAAAGAGCAGGTTCAAAGCTTAGGAGGTAAATTTATTGAGGTTGAAGGAGCCAAAGAAGATGAAGCTGCCGGTGGTTATGCAGTTGAACAAACCGAAAACTTTATTAAAAAGCAAAAGCAGTTGATACATGATCACGCTATCAGTTCAAATGTGGTAATATGTACAGCTCAAATACCAGGCAAAAAAGCTCCTCTGTTAATCGAAAAAACCACGGTAGATGCAATGAAACCGGGTTCTGTAATTATCGACCTTGCAGCCTCAACAGGCGGTAATTGTGCCTATACAGAAAACGACAAAGATGTTGATATTAATGGCGTTACAATTGTAGGAAATTCAACTTACCCATCAGAAATGCCAAACGATGCCAGCCGAATGTATGGTAATAATCTGGTTAACTTCCTCAAGTTATTAATTTCAGAAGATGGAGGGTTGGTACTGGATTTTGAAGATGAAATAGTTAAAGGTACGTGTATGATTCATAATAATGAAATTGTAAGTGACAGGTTACTATACACACTTAAAAATAAGTAATTTCATTAAGTTATATACTTGATTATAAATATGTAAAATAATAAAGACCATGGAAAATATTCTGGTTTACTTTTATGAAAACAAGGAGATAATTTTTATTATTACACTATCCATATTCTTGGGAGTAGAAGTTATCTCCAATGTTCCCTCAGTATTACATACTCCATTAATGTCGGGGGCTAACGCCATTAGTGGAGTTATTATTATCGGAGGAATAATCCTACTTGGGCATACCGATTTATCGGTGTTTAGTCTGAATATGGTATTGGGAATTTTTGCTGTAATATTTGGAACATTAAATGTATTTGGTGGCTTTGTGGTTACTGATCGAATGCTTGATATGTTTAAAAAGAAAAGGAAGAAATAAGATATGAATACTACTTTACAAGACCTTGGAATAACTGCAGGTGATGTATTTCTAGAGATAAGTTATCTCCTTGCAGCAGTATTTTTTGTGATAGGACTAAAATTAATGAGCCACCCTGAATCCGCACGCAAAGGAAATTTTTATGCAGCAGGAGGAATGGGCCTTGCTATGGTTACAACCTTGTTTCTTCATCGAGATGCTTCAGGTGCCCATATTGGCATGATAAATATTGTGGTTATCGTGGTTGCAATAGCTGTTGGTGGAATTTTTGGAACCATAGTTGCAAGAAGAGTTAAAATGACTGCAATGCCGCAACTGGTTTCATTTTTTAATGCAACCGGGGGTGCTGCCTCGGCGTTGGTAGCTTTGATGGAATATTCAAATCCTGATAATACATCAGCATTAGTTACATTGCTTGGACTTATTATTGGCACAATTGCTTTCAGCGGAAGCATGATAGCCTACGGGAAATTAGATGGTAAGATTGGTGACATTTTTGCCGGTTGGGTGAAATATTTTAACCTCCTTATGATAGGAATTATAGTAGCTCTAACTGTCTACATGCTTGCCTTTGACCATAGCCCCGAAATGCAAACAACGCTTTCATACATATTACTCACACTTGCGCTTATTTATGGAATTATGTTTGTAATGCCCATTGGCGGCGCCGATATGCCGGTTGTTATATCCTTACTAAACTCGTTAACTGGAATTGCTGCTGCTATGGCAGGATTTATTTATGGAAATCAGGCAATGATATTAGGTGGCATTTTTGTAGGATCAGCAGGTTCTATACTTACTCTGCTAATGTGTAAAGCGATGAACAGATCACTGATTAACGTTATTGTAGGTTCATTTGGAGGTGGTGGAGCCGGAGTTGATAAGGAACAGGGAAACATTAAGGAAATCACTTTAAGTGATGCCGCAGTACTACTTAGTTATTCACAAAAAGTAGTGATTGTGCCCGGGTATGGGTTAGCAGTTGCACAAGCGCAGCATGCTTGCAACGATTTGGTTAAGCTGCTTGAAAGTAAAGGTGTTGAAGTTAAATTTGCCATACATCCCGTTGCCGGAAGAATGCCCGGACATATGAATGTACTGTTAGCCGAAGCTGATGTGCCTTATACCAAACTTGTTGAAATGGATAATATCAATCCTGATATGCCTAACACTGATGTTACGGTAGTTATTGGGGCAAATGATGTGGTTAACCCTGCATCTTATGATGATCCCTCAAGTCCAATTTATGGAATGCCAATTATAAATGCACACGAATCGAAAAACATAATTGTCATGAAACGTGGTATGGGTAAAGGATATGCAGGAATTGAGAACTTCTTGTTTTTCAACGAAAAAACACGCATGCTATTTGGTCATGCAAAGGATACCTTGCAGGCTTTGGTTGGTGAAATTAAGGAGTTGTAGTTTTATTAAAATTATTGATTATTATTGCATACAATCTTTTTGTCTCATTAATAAATAATTATGTTATGGAAAATTTAAAAATTAATCATGCTGCCGTATGGGTAGGTGTAGTTGTGATGTTTGCATTAGGGTTTTTATGGTATAGCGTTCTATTTGGAGAGCAATGGATGAATTTTGTTGGGTTGGATATGGCAACCATGGATGCCGATTCTGCGCACATTGGAACTTGGATAAGTAATATAGTTTCTAGTGTGTTGTCGGTTTATTTATTAGCCTGGCTTTTTGTAAAACTGAATATTACTTCAGGTTTTAAGGGTGCGTTAATCGGTTTTTTAATAGCCTTTATTTTCATTTTTCTAACCACCATGGTTAACAACATGTTTGCTCAAAGTCCTTATGGATTAGCTTGGATTACTGGTGGGTTCAGTATGGTTGGCTTTACAATTAATGGGTTTATTTTGGGTGCATGGACGAAGAAAAGTAATTGAGTTTTCTTGCTAAGCCGAATTAACCTTCAGGCGGCCGTAGATCATGGAAGAGTCTGTTTCAATTTAAAACTTTGGGAAAGGTTTTTTACTAAGTAATTACTTTTTTCAATACTATTGCTGATCTGCTTGGCAGATATAGCTTAAGTCTGTTAATTCCATTGGCTGGTTGAGTTTCGGGCATTAATTTGTCATCATTTCGGTTGTATCCGCCAAAATGATTATTGTCGGAATTTAGCACAATTTGATACTTACCTGAATCAACTTCGAAACCATAATCGGTAAAGGAAGTTGCTGGGTTAAAGTTAAATGCAAATATTAAGGTTCCGCGTTTAAAAATTAACACTCCATCGGAGGTGTTATGAATTATGCCAGTTGGCTTGTACGTTAGCGTTTTCTCTTTCTTAATTAAGTTGACCATGGCTTCGTCAAACTCGTTTAATAAAAAATATTTTAGCTTCTTGTTATCAGACAGTTCCCATTGCCTTCGTGCATACTTAAAACTCCAGTTGTTTCCTTCACGCGGGAAATCAATCCATTCGGGATGACCAAATTCATTACCCATGAAATTCAGGTAGCCATCGCCTGCTGTTGCAATTGTTACTAAACGTATCATCTTATGCAATGCAATGCCTCTATCGACATCAATGTTATTGTCAGATATTTGCATTGACGTATACATGTGTTTGTCGATTAATCGGAAGATTATTGTTTTATCCCCAACCATAGCCTGATCATGACTTTCGGCATAGCTTATTGTACGTTCGTCATCACGTTTGTTGATAAGTTGATAATACAATTCGCCCATATCCCATTCTTCATCGTTCTTTTCTTTGATGGTTTTTATCCAATAATCGGCAACACCCATCGACATGCGAAAATCAAATCCAATTCCTCCATCTTCAAATGGAGAAGCTATGCCGGGCATTCCGCTAACATCTTCGGCTATAGTAATAGCATTTGGATTAATTTCATGAGTTAATATATTTGCCAGAGTAAGATAGGTTAAGGCATCCTCATCTTGATCAAGGTTGAAATACATATCATAGTTAACGAAGTCGATTCCAAGTCCGTGATGAGTGTAAATCATACTCGTTACTCCATCAAAACGAAATCCATCAAAACGAAACTCTTCTAACCAGTATTTACAATTTGAAAGTAAAAAGTTAATCACTTCATCTTTACCATAATTAAAACACCGCGAATCCCAAACAGGATGATCGCCTTTGGCACCTTTGTGAAAGTATTGGTAATCGGTTCCGTCGAATTTGGCTAAGCCTTCAGCCTCATTTTTTACAGCGTGTGAATGAACAATATCCAGTATAACTACAATTCCAAGTATGTGTGCTTCATCAATGAGTTCTTTCAATTCTTCCGGCGTTCCAAAACGCGAAGAAGGGGCAAAATAATTTGACACCTGATAACCGAACGATCCATAATAAGGATGTTCCTGAATTGCCATTAGTTGGATTGTGTTGTAGCCAAGTTTAGCTATACGAGGAAGAACATTTTTTTTAAACTCAACATACGAGCCAACTTTTTGCTCACTGGTAGCCATGCCAATATGGGCTTCATAAATTAAAGGATTTTTCATCCTCTTAGGCGAACGATTCTTCCACAGATACGGGGTTGTAGGTTCCCAAACCTGGGCTGAAAATATTTTTGTCACTTCATCCTGAACAACACGTCGGCAATAGGCCGGTATGCGTTCATGGCTTCCTGTCCCCCAGTTGATAAGTAATTTGTACAACATACCATGTTGGAGGTCGGTTAATGGCAATATACATTCCCAGTTTCCATTTTCACTTTTTTCAAACCTGTACTTTTCCAAGGGCTTCCAATTGGAAAAATCGCCAATTAAATACATTGAAGTTGCGTTGGGAGCCCACTCATGTATTACCCATGAAGATTTTGCTCGATGCAGACCATAGTAAAGATGTCCGTTAACAGAATCGGACAGGTTTGTGTTATTCTTAATTATGGTATTAAGTTTCAAATTTGTTTTGTCAAAACGCCCAATAATTGTTGCTTTAAATGGATCAAGCCAAGGGTCGTTTTCAATTATTTTTAAGGATGGCATAATTACGGGTTAAGCAAAATGACAAAGTTATGTAAACTATAGTTTTTCTGAAAAGATTATCTAAAAATAAACTTTTGTAGCTATACCAAGCGCTTCAACTTTTTCAGCTATCGCTTTCAACTCATTTTCTGGTATTTTTTCAAGACCTTTGGCGGGAGTTCCTCTTTCGATGGGGTAAATCATAACATATTCTGGATTTACCTTTGTCAGTACTTTTAACCATGCTTCTATTTCCTCATCAGTGGTATTGTTAATTACTTTGCCATTATATTCACCCCTTACGAATAATGTTTGAATTATAAGCTTTCCCTCAAATGACATCAGGTTTTGAATAATCTTGTCCAATGTTAAACCTCCCGATGGCTGATTAATGGTTTTAAAAGTATTTTCAATTCCCGTATCAAGTTTTTGGATGTTTTTATCAATTTTTTTAAGAGCCTCTTTTACAGAAGGTTTGTGAAGCATACTTGCATTCGATAGGATACTAATGGCTGCCTTTGGTGCATATTGGTTTCGTGCATCAATTGAGTCATTGATTATTTCTGCAAAATCAGGGTGGATAGTCGGTTCTCCATTACCGGCAAAGGTTATTGCATCGGGTTCGTTAATCGTACCCTGTAGTTCATTTAATTTATTCTCGAGTAAAGTTTTGAAGTTTTTACGCTTAGGTAATACTATTTTATTTTCATTGCTTTTGTCGGTCCAGCCACATTCGCAATACACACAGTTAAAGTTGCAATATTTATTGTTTGCCGGGGAAAGGTTAATGCCAAGCGAAACGCCAAGTCTTCTGCTATATACGGGTCCAAAAATAAGATCGTCGAATAAAAATCCTGCCATAATTCAAGTTTGTGCAAAAATAGATTTAATTTTGATTTTTGTATTGAAGAGGTATCTTAAACCAGCGTTAATAATTTATTTAGCTTTATTAATTGAGAGTTTTAAAAGCTGAGTCATTATACTATTATGACATCATTAAAAGATTTAAAAAAGCCACTTTCAAAAGAAATTAAAGAATTTCAGCAGGTTTTTCGACAATCTGTAAAATCATCAGTTCCCCTTCTTGATGTTATTATGCAATATGTTCTGAAGGCTAAGGGCAAACAAATCAGACCTTTGATCGTGTTATACAGTGCCGCATTATTTAACGGAATAAATGAGTCAACTTATCGTGCGGCAACACTTATTGAGTTGTTACATACGGCTACACTTGTGCACGATGATGTTGTTGATGATTCGAACAGGCGGAGGGGAAGGTTTTCGATAAACACCTTGTGGAAAAATAAAATTGCCGTACTTGTTGGCGATTATTTGCTATCAAGAGGAATGCTAATTGCGTTACAGGCAAAGGATTATAATACTTTAGAGATTGTATCGGAGGCGGTTAAGGAAATGAGCGAAGGGGAACTTCTGCAAATTGAAAAGGCACGAAAGCTAGATATTGATGAATCAATATATTATGATATAATACGAAAAAAAACAGCTTCCCTTATGGCATCATGCTTTGCGGCCGGTGCCTCATCATCTTGCAATAATCAGGAAGATATAAAAAAAATGTGGACCATTGGCGAATATGCCGGTATGGCATTTCAAATTAAAGATGACCTTCTTGATTTTGAGAAAAGCAATATCACTGGTAAACCCAGCGGTATCGATATTAAAGAAAAAAAAATGACCCTGCCTTTAATTTACTTGCTAAATAAATCATCAATATTAGAAAAGCGCAAAATCATTAATATTGTTAAAAGGCATAATACAAATAAGGAAAAGGTGAATTGGCTTATAAGCGAAGTTCTAAATTCGGGAGGCATATTGTATGCTTCTGAGAAAATGTCAGAATTTAAAGCCAGTTCGTTAGGGTTACTAAGAGAATTCCCGGCGAGCACTTACCGCACAGCCCTGGAACAAATAATTGAATTTACAATTGACAGAAAAAAGTAGTACTACGCTGTTTTTAGGGTAAATGAAAAAGTTGTGCCTTTGCCAACACTACTTCTAACGCTAATTGTTTGCCGATGAGCTTCAATAATATGCTTTACAATTGCCAGGCCAAGGCCGGTTCCTCCTTTATCGCGTGTACGACTTAGTTCCGTACGATAAAATCGCTCAAATACTCTTTTAATATTCTCTTCAGCTATTCCCATTCCGTTATCACTAACTTCAACAAGGTAATTGTTTTGAAAATTGTAAAATGAAATCCGTATACGGTTGTCTTCCAGATTTCCATACTTAATCGCATTATCAATTAAATTGATTAATACCTGACGTACTCTTTTTTTGTCGGCGTTAACCATCACCGAACTTGACGAAGTAGTGTTTATTGAAATTGTTGTTTTGTATTCAAGAGCTTTATGCTCCATAAAATCGATTACTTCTTTTGTTAATTCATAAAGGTTAAAAACTTCCTCATTTAGCTGAATGTCATCCGATTCGAGCTTGCTTATCTCTTCAAGGTCATCAACAAGAGCAATCATACGGTTAATGCTTTTTACCGATTTTTGTAAAAACTTTGTATTAATTGAATCGTCTTTTAATCCGCCTTCAAGTAAAGTATGAACATAACCCTGAATATTAAAAATTGGTGTTTTTATCTCATGCGAAATATTACCTAAAAACTCGCGTCGGTATGCCGCCATCTCTTTTAACTCCTCAATTTCTTTCTTTTTTTCCTCGCTCCATCTCAAAACTACCTGGTTTACTATTTCAAGAACATCGCCCTTGACTTTTGATTTTTTATCAGGTTTAGGCCTTACAAGACCAATGGTACTATAAATAACTTTGATTTTTTCGCTAATGAATCGGGTTACACTAAAATTAATTAAAGCAAAAGAAGAAACAAAAATAAAAGCAACAAAAATCAACAGTGAAGTTACATTAATATCATTAAATGAATCTGTAAGGATAACAAAAGCACAACCTGCAATAATTGATATTATTAATGAGTTTAAAAGTGCAATATTTTTTGGTGAGTTTATTATCATTATCTATTGAACTTGTAACCAACTCCTTTTATTGTTTTTACATATTCCATTCCAATTTTTTCTCGAATTTTTCTAATGTGAACATCAATAGTGCGATCACCAACAATAACATCGTTTCCCCATACTTTTTGAAATATTTCATCCCTTGTGAATACTTTATCCGGAGCAGACGCAAGTAAAAAAACAATTTTAAACTCTTTGTTGGGTAAAATTATTTCCTCGTTACCTTTAGTAATAATAAAACGTTCTTGATTAATTATCAGCCCATTAACTTCCAGCACAACTTTTTGTAGTTGATCTTTTGCTGAATGACGACGAAGTAAGGCGGAAATCTTACTAATTAAAACAGTTGGTTTTATTGGCTTTGTAATATAATCATCAGCACCGGCTTCAAATCCTGAAATTTGCGAATAATCCTCAGCGCGCGCAGTTAGAAATACGATAATTGTATCATTTAATTCAAAGTTCTTCCTTATTTCCTTTACTGCCAACATGCCATCCATTTCAGGCATCATAACATCCATAAGTATTAGAGTGGGTCTATGTTTTTTTGCCTTTTCAACAGCCCGTAGCCCATTGTTAGCTGTAATTACTTTATAGCCTTCTTTTTTAAGATTATAACTTAAAAACTCAACTATGTCTTCTTCATCATCAACTAGTAATATGCTGAATTTGCTATTATCCATGCTTTATTTATAACTTTTACGCTGCAATGTAGCAAAATTTAAGACTAACAAGCGTATAAATTAGTTTTAGAATAATATTTTATTTTTCCTTTTCCGGGGATTTATTAAAAAATGATTCACTTTAATTCAAACGCTAATAAGTGTAATTAAAAGGGCTTTATTAAATTTGCAACCAAAGACGATTTCGTGAATAAGCTGGTTAAAAATAACAATACTGAAAGTTTGATAAAAACACTTCCTGGGAAACCCGGAGTTTATCAGTATTTTAATGCTGATGGACGCATACTTTATGTAGGAAAAGCAAAAAACATAAAAAAAAGAGTAGGAAGTTATTTTACAAAAGCACACCAATCGGCTAAAGTAAAGATGCTGGTAAAAAAAATATCTGATATTAAATTTATTGTTACCGATACCGAATTAGATGCACTCCTTCTCGAAAACAATCTTATTAAAAAATATCAGCCTCAATATAATATTCAGCTAAAGGACGATAAAACATTCCCCTGGTTGTGTTTGAAAAAAGAACCCTTCCCTCGACTTTTCCCCACCAGGAATATGATACATGACGGATCGGATTATTTTGGTCCGTATGCATCGGTTAAGATGATGCGTACTATAATAGGTATTGTTAAGCAGCTTTACCAACTTCGAACCTGCTTATTAAATCTATCCTCGTCAAATATTAATAACGGGAAATTCAAAGTTTGCCTTGAATATCACATTGGCAACTGTAAAGCCCCGTGTGTGGGCAAACAAAGTGAAGATGATTACAATGAAACAATCAGGCAGATAAAATTAATAATTAAAGGTAATATTGGCTCAGTAATCTTAGAATTAACTCAAATTATGAAAGCCAAAGCCGACAAGCTCGAATTTGAACAAGCTCAGGTTATTAAAGAGAAAATCGATATACTGGAAAAATATAAAAGTAAATCGGCTATAGTTAATCCTCGAATAAACAATGTAGATGTATTGTCGTTAGTGAATGGTGATGGTTATTCTTATGTAAACTTCTTAAAAGTTATGAGTGGTGCAATTATACAGGCACATACGATTGAGATTAAGAAGAAACTAGATGAAACAGATGATGCAGTGCTTACATTTGCCTTACTTGATTTCCGACAACGATTTGAAAGTTTATCGAAAGAAGTCGTACTACCTTTCATTCCGGAAATTGAAATTCCGGGAGTTAAAATAACAGTTCCTCAGCGCGGCGATAAAAAGCATTTGTTGGAATTAAGTGAAAGAAACGCTAAGTATACCAAGATTGAGAGGCAAAAACAGAAAGACCTGATAGACCCCGACAGGCACAAAAACCGTATTTTATCACAGATAATGAAAGATTTGCACATGGAGGAATTACCCGTGCAAATAGAGTGTTTTGATAATTCAAATATTCAGGGAGAATATCCGGTTGCTGCTATGGTGCAGTTTTTAAATGTCGTTCCAAATAAAAAAGAATATCGTCATTTCAATATTAAAACTGTTACAGGGCCTAATGATTTTGCTTCAATGGAAGAGGTGGTGAAAAGAAGATACAGCAGATTGATTGCCGAAGATAAAAGTTTGCCACAATTAATTGTTGTAGATGGTGGAAAAGGGCAGTTAAGTTCAGCTGTGTCAGCTTTAAAGTCTATTGATCTGTATAGGAAAATCACAATAATAGGTATCGCAAAACGGCTGGAAGAAATATACTTTCCTAATGATCCAATACCTCTTTATCTGGATAAAACTTCAGAAACTTTAAAGGTAATTCAAAGGCTCAGAGACGAAGCACATCGTTTCAGCATTACGCATCACAGAAAAAAAAGGGAAGCAGGAACGATTAAGTCAGTTTTAACTTCTATTGATGGTATTGGTTTTTCAACAGCTCAAAAATTACTTTTGAAGTTCAGGTCTGTAAAAAAAGTTAAAGAAGCCAAGGAAGAAGAACTTACTCCAATAATAGGAAAATCAAAAGCAGTAATTGTATATAATTATTTTCATTCAGGCTAAAAGGGTTTAAAATCCATTAATTAGCCAATTCATCGGTTTCGCAGCAGGTGCCTCAGATTCAAATATTTAGGTATAAAAACGAAAAGCCCTGTCCGGGCGGACAGGGACTTTTCACATATTAACCTAAAAACCCTCTTACCGAGGGATAACCCAAAAAATTAACCTGCTAAAGTTAATAGTTCTGTGAAGAACTGTTGCAAATATAATACAAATTGTTTAGATTTTATCTAAAAAAGCAAATAATTTTCAAAAAAATTAGAAAAAAATCGTAAATTACTGTTAATAAATAAAATGCAAGTTAATAATTATTTAAAATTCTTTTTACGAAGTGTAAAATTCTTTCCTAAATATACTTTTCTAACCTGTTCATCATTGGCTAAGTCATCAGCTGATCCCGATTTTAAAACCGAACCTTCAAACAACAAGTATGCCCTGTCAACAATTGTTAGTGTTTCATGCACGTTGTGATCCGTGATAAGTATGCCAATATTTTTCTCTTTCAATTTTGACACAATAAACTGTATATCCTCAACAGCTATAGGATCCACACCTGCAAATGGTTCGTCGAGCAAAATAAAATTAGGATCAACGGCGAGCGCCCTGGCTATTTCTGTTCTGCGCCTTTCACCTCCCGATAATTGAATACCTTTGCTTTTACGAATGTTAGCTAAACCAAACTCGTCAAGGAGTGATTCTAATCTTTCTGCCTGCTGTTCCTTAGTGAATGTAGTAAATTCCATTACCGCTTTAAGATTGTCTTCAACGCTCAGATGTCTAAAAACAGATGCTTCCTGTGCAAGATAACCTATTCCGCGTTTTGCTCTTTTATACATGGGCTCGGTAGTAATTTCAGTATCATCAAGAAATACTTGCCCCATAAACGGTTTGATCAATCCAACAATCATATAAAAGCAGGTTGTTTTTCCTGCTCCGTTTGGCCCAAGTAAGCCTACGATTTCCCCTCTGTTTACTTCCATCGAAACACGATTAACAACAGTACGCTGTTTATATTTTTTAACAAGCTCCCTGGTCCAAAGTTTCATCTAAAAAATCCCTTCCTTTAGTATATCATGTAAATGAATTACGCCAATATAATTACCATCATCAATAACGGGTAGTTGGGTAATATTATTCTCCCGCATTAGCGACAGGGCATTAACCACCAGCTCATTTTTATCAATTGTAAGCGGATTGTTTGTCATAATATCGCGGGCTACTAGTTTGCTGAAATCAGCATATTTCTCAATCATTCTTCTTAAATCGCCATCGGTAACAACGCCTGTTAACCTGCCATTCTCCAATACGGCTGTTGTACCCAATCGCTTAGAGGATATCTCAATTATAACTTTTGATAT
The DNA here is from genome assembly GCA_014382445.1 of Bacteroidota bacterium. GTDB lineage: Bacteria > Bacteroidota > Bacteroidia > Bacteroidales > F082. The sequence goes on along the minus strand of JACNJS010000004.1, from coordinate 11,623 downwards.
CGGTTCATTAGCATCAACACTAGGAACCTGATTATTTTCTGCAAGGTCGATAACCCGCATAAACATTCGCTTACCTATTGACCCGCCTGGATGAAACTTGGCAAAATCAGTCGCGGAAAAACCCTTAAGTTCAAGTAAGCTTATTGCAATTGCATCACCCATAACAAGTTGGGCAGTGGTACTTGTTGTAGGAGCAAGATTATTTGGACATGCTTCTTTTTCAACGGTAGCGTCCAATATATAATCTGCCTGATGAGCCAGATACGACTTTGTATTGCCAACTAAGGCAATTATTTTATTTTTACGGGCTTTAAGTAAGGGTATCAGCACTTTAATCTCAGGGGTTTCTCCACTTTTTGAAATTGCAATCAATATATCATCTTTTGTAACTAAACCTAAATCACCATGAATGGCATCAGCTGCATGCAAAAAAATTGATGGAGTTCCCGTTGAATTAAAAGTAGCAACCATCTTTTGAGCAATATTTGCGCTTTTCCCAATTCCTGTAACAATTACCCTTCCCTTTGATTCAAAAATCAACTTTACGGATTTAATGAAATCATCATTTACAGATTTTATTAAATTTTTAACAGCCATATATTCATCAGTAATAACCGAAATAGCTGTATTTCTTATTTTATCGTTGTTATTCAATTCTTTTTTTTTGTTAAAACTTGTAAATTAAAAAATTATTATTATTATATTTGTATTAGTACTTTCAATTACTAATTAATAAACTTCGATTATTCAGCTTATAGCTAATAAGATTATTTCATAATTTTAATACAAAGATATATTTTATCTAACTAATTGATGGAAACCAATAACCATAATTACGAAACGAAAAAACTATTAAAATCTTTTTTTGGTTTTTCGACTTTTAAAGGAGAGCAGGAGGAGATTATCCGTAATGTTATGGTTAATAGAGATACTTTTGTTGTAATGCCAACAGGCGGTGGCAAATCATTGTGTTATCAATTGCCAGCTTTACTGAAACCAGGGACAGCTATTATTGTTTCACCGCTGATTGCATTAATGAAAAATCAGGTTGATATGATTCGTAATTTCGGTACACAAACCGGAATAGCACATGTAATGAATTCATCTTTGTCGAAAGCAGAGATAAATGAGGTGAGAGGTGACCTTTCGAGTGGAAAAACCAGGTTGCTTTACATGGCTCCTGAATCGTTAACAAAGGAGAGTAATGTAAATTTTCTGAAAAATATACAGATTTCTTTTTTTGCTATTGATGAAGCTCATTGCATCTCAGAATGGGGTCATGATTTCAGGCCTGAATACCGAAAACTAAGAGCTATTATTAACGCGATTAATCCAAGTCTGCCAACAATAGCTTTAACGGCTACCGCAACACTCAAGGTTCAGGAAGATATACTAAAGAACTTAGAAATTTCCGATGCTGACGTTTTTAAAGCATCTTTCGACAGGGCTAACTTATATTATGAGGTAAGGCCCAAAACTAAAAATGTTATAAAAGACGTAATAAAATATATAAAGACACAACCATCCAAATCAGGAATTGTGTATTGCCTGAGTCGGAAAAAAGTTGAAGAAATTGCAGAATCGCTCGTTGTAAACGGAATAAGAGCTTTGCCTTATCATGCCGGGCTTGATGGTGCAACGCGCAGAAAAAATCAGGACATGTTCCTGATGGAAGATGCTGATGTAATTGTTGCTACAATTGCTTTCGGAATGGGTATTGATAAACCCGACATCCGTTTTGTTATTCATCACGACATTCCCAAAAGTATTGAAGGTTATTATCAGGAAACAGGCAGAGGCGGTCGCGACGGAAGAGAAGGTAATTGTATTACATTCTATAGCTATGACGATATTCAAAAGCTGGAAAAGTTTATGAAAGATAAACCAGTGGCTGAACAGGAAATAGCAAAAGAGCTTCTTTTTGAAACTGTGGCTTACGCTGAATCATCAGTTTGTCGCCACAAACTACTACTGCATTATTTTGGAGAATATTATCCAAATGAGAATTGCGGCGCTTGTGATAATTGTTTAAACCCTAAAGAAAAATTTGAGGGGAAAGATGATATACAGCTGGCATTAAAAACTATATTCGAATTTAAAGAACAATTTAAAGCCAAAATAATTGGAGAAGTCCTTGCTGGTAAAAAAAGCGGCGATGTTAAATCTATCCACCTTGATAAATCACCAAATTTTGGAGCAGGTCAGCACCATGATGAAAAGTATTGGGTAATGGTTATCCGCCAAGGGCTTATCCATAGGCTTTGTGAAAAAGAAATCGAAAATTATGGTATTATAAAGCTCACCGAAAGCGGTCATAACTTCCTAAACAATCCTTATAGTATATTAATAGCAAGAGACCATGACTATGACGGTGGTGATGACGATGATATTATTCTTAAGGACGGTGGTCAGCAACAGGGCGGTGCAGATACTGTGCTATTCGCATTGTTAAAAGATCTTCGTAAGCAAATATCAAAAGAAGAAAATCTACCACCTTTTGTAATTTTCCAAGATCCTTCATTAGAAGACATGACTATTCAGTATCCTATTACTGAAGAAGAACTTATACAAATTTCTGGCGTTGGTACCGGGAAAGCAGCTAAATATGGAGAGCCATTTCTTGAGCTTATTGCCAATTACGTGGAAGAAAATGAAATAACCAGACCAAATGATATGGTTATCAAATCTGTCATTAATAAATCCGGATTGAAAGTGTATATCATTCAAAGTATCGACCGAAAACGTCCTCTGGATGATATTGCCTATGGTAAGAACCTAACCCTTGATGAAATGCTGAGTGAGATTGAACATATTGTTTCGTCAGGCACCAAGCTCGACATTAGCTATTATATTGATAGCAAAGTAGACGAATACCATCAGGAAGAAATATTTGACTATTTTTCTGAAGCTGAAACAGATTCAATTCAGGATGCTCTTGATGTATTAGGGGAATCGGAATTTACTGAAGAAGAGATTAGATTAATGCGTATTAAGTTCTTATCCGAAATTGGAAACTAAAATGACAAAACTACTTTTTACACTTACTTTTATTCTACTTCTCTCATCTTGTTATAACATAAACAAAAGAGAAGTTGTTAAGCCCGAGATATTATTATCTAAATCGCAGTTGGTGGAAATATTAACGGAGGTTCAAATAACCGAAGCAGGATTTATTATTAATAATAACAGGTATAAAGCAAATGAGCTTAAGCCAAAATACTACGACAGGATACTTCATCAATACGGAATTACCCTTCAACAATTAAAAGATAATATTGATTATTACCATGATTATCCCGAAGATATGGAAGAAATCTACGAATTGGTTTTAGCCAACTTAAGCATAATTCAAAGTGAAGTGCTTGCAGAAAAGGAGGAAATTGAAAAGGAAATTGTAATTGATAGTGTTTCGGGTTTAATCGACAGCCTTTCACAAGAGAGGGATGACAGCATTATAAAAAAACTCGCTAAATAATTACTTAGAAAATATAGCTATTCTGGACTCGATATCTATACCATCATTAAGCTCAAAATTAAATTCAAGTTTTGTATTATTTACGAAACTACCTATTCCGTTTACCGAATATTCGGAGCTTAGGGATTGGTTATCGATAACAACAGACTTCCCAACCACCAAACCTACAGCAGTACTCCCCAAGTCAGCAAAATTATTCAATAAAATTTCAGCTGTATTTGAAGGATTTGCAACAATTGTTACTGTGTAATTTAATCTTGCAGGCTGGTCGTTAACATTCCATGTGCCAATATATTTTGCTATATCATCGCTTTCATCATCAGTT
>JACNJS010000004.1:3664-7634 GCA_014382445.1 Bacteroidota bacterium | reverse complement strand
CGAAAAACGTGTTGTTGCTATGGTCGCATCATCAGAATTAACTTTCACAAAATAATAACCGTTTTTTAAACCATCCGCAGGAAAAATAAACTGTGTATTACCACTTAAATACCTTTTAGAATCTGAATTATATACCTGTTGACCAACCAAATTATAGATGCTAACAGATATATTTGCTGCCTTTTTTAGATTAAAATCAATAGTGCCAATATCCTGCACAGGATTCGGGAAAACCTTAATAGTATTGTTTTCATGCTTATTCTCAGGAGTATTTACGAGAATGCCTCCTGCAGCAATTACAGCGTTGGTAATATTTTCTTCACTGGGTTCCCAAATATATTGTTCTACAACAGAATGATCGGGGGTAATTAAAATAACAGTTGGATATGATTGTATATCATAATCCCAATATACAATATTTCCGCCACCCTGACTACCACTTACTGTTGGAAATGTAAGTCCGTAAATAGAATCAAATTCGGCAACTCCTGCGTTATCATTACCCCAGTTTATTCCCACGAAATAAACATTTCCTTCATTATACCCAAACTTCTCGTAACATGCCTGAAAGTCGGGTGCATAATCCTGACATGGGCCACAAGTTGTTGAAAAGAAATCAATAACTACAATTTGATTTTCATCATCGAGCAATGGAAAAAGGTAAATAGTTTCGCCATAAATTGTTTTCACATGAAAATCAACAGCCTCAGTTAAGGTGGTTTGGGAAGTGGCTCCTCCAATAATTAATGCTAAAGTAGTTAGTAATAATAGTTTTTTAATCATAGTGGAATAGTTGCGTTAGTTTGCTAAAGTAATTATTAATCTGTTAAATTATAATATCACTTAATTATCTCTTTAAAAACATTGTCGGTCAATCTGCTTGATCTAATCTTTTTAACTTTAGCCGGCGGGGGTCCCTGTAACTATGGCTACGCTGGCTCCTGCCCCAATACGGTTGGCTCCGGCATTAATCATGTCAATTGCCGAACTATAATCGCGGATGCCGCCACTGGCTTTTACCCCTATTTTAGGACCAATAACTCGGCGCATAAGGGCAACATCTTCAACGGTGGCTCCACTACCGGTAAACCCGGTGCTGGTTTTTACAAAATCGGCTCCTGCTTTTTTCGAAATCTCACAAGCCAGTATTTTTTCGGTATCGGTCAATAAAGATGTTTCAATAATAACTTTCAATATTGTATTGTTTCTGCAAACTCGTTTAATAGCTCTGATGTCCTCTTCAACCAATTTCAAGTTTCCTGATTTAAGGGCGCTGGTATTAATCACCATATCCAATTCGTGAGCACCATTGGCAAGCGCATTTCTGGCTTCAAATGCTTTGCTTCGGGTATCCATTTCACCTAAAGGAAAACCTATGACTGAACATATTTTTACCGATGATCCCCGCAGCTTCTTTGCTACAAAGGGAACCCAGGACGAATTTACACAAACTGATTTAAAATTATATTGCAATGCCTCATCACACAACTTTGAAAATTGGTCTTCAGTTGCTCCCGGTTTTAGTAAAGTATGATCAATAAGTCCCGCTAATTCCAGAGGAGTAATCTTTTTGACAGATGTATTTTTGTTAGTTGCACTGCCAACAGCAGAACCACCAGTGACATTCATTTTCTCTAGTTTCGAAAGAATTTCTTTCGTAATTTTTTCTATCAATTCGTTCTCTTCCATATTCTTTTAAATTCTTTCAATCGACATCATTTTATTTATTCTGGGCCAATGTCTTCCTCCCTCAAAACGTGTTTCAAGCCATAAACCGGCCATCGAAGCCATGTCTGAGATTGAATGTTGTAATGTTCCCATAGTAAGCACGTTGGCGTTATTGTGGGCGCGACTGTTGACTATTGTTTCGGGGCTCCAGCACAATGCAGCACGAATGCCTTTTACCTTATTACAAGCCATGGAGGATCCAATTCCGGCAGCATCAAGCATGATACCTCTGTCACAGGCACCACTTGTAACTTTTTTAGCTACTGCCAGAGCAAAATCCGGATAATCAACTTTGGTAGTGCTGTTGCTTGTTCCAACATCAAATACTTTGTAGCCCAAGGTTTCCAAGTATGTTTTGAGTGCTTCCTTTGTCTCAAAAGCACCATGATCGGCACCAATTGCAACGCGATGTACACGTTCTTTTATCATATTGTCGCGGTGAGTGGCCATATTCTTTTCTGATGTGATTAGAGTTCTCTTATTTTCAGTTTGCAAAGTTGCAACTTTTCTTAATCTCTTTTTTCTTTTTATCATGACGAAATTTCATCAACTATTGCAGCAACAACAGTTTTTACGGTGAAGGCATCAGCATCCCGAATAACTTGTCTGGCAGAATTTCCTTCTTCAATACACAGGACGAGATCGTCAACCCCTGCTTGTACAGCATCTATGGCTAAAAATGAAGTGCCGGTAAAACTTCCTTTAGGATTAACAGGCTGAATAACGAGTATTTTTCTCGATTCGTAACCTTTGGCTTTCGTTGAGGAGACCACTGTTCCTATCACTTTTCCCAATCTCATTTCCTTGATGTAAGATTAATATCGTCCACTATTCCCATCACTGCTGCATCGCATGGATTCATCTCTTTTTCAATTATCCGACTGGCTTCTTTACTTGTTTCGTAATAAATAATTTGTCCAATATCGGATTGAAGAGTATCAACTGCAACAATTGCGTCGCCTGCCGGATCAAGTTTTTCGTTCAGAGGCTGAACCAAAACAAGTTTTAATCCTTCAAACGATTCAACTTTTTGGGTGCTAACTACTCTTCCTATGATTTTGCCAAATTTCATATATCAAAGCACAATTATATAATTCTAAAATAATCAACTACAGTACAGCGTCTTTCGCGCGTAAAAGTCCTAGCTCTTGTAACACCTTCGCCGGTAGGGCTGGCAATAGTGAATGACGCAAAACCAGCTCCTCCATATCCAAGTCCGGCATAGCTTGGCCCATTCTTAATAAAAATGGAACAATTCATTATTTTAGCCATCTTACTAAGATTTGCAATATTATGCGAATGCATGATCGCTGTATGTTTAAATCCGTGCTCGCATCTAACAGCCAAATCAATAGCATCGTCAACATTTGCAACACGAACTAAAGGCATAACGGGCATTAGCTGTTCTGTCCAAACCAATGGATGATTAGCATCTACTTCGCAAAGTAACAATCGCGTTGAATCCGGAACAAGTACACCTATCGCTTTGGCGATAACAGAAGCGTTTTTACCAACATAGTTTTTGTTTGCCGCTCCTTCATGCCCGGGTCGTCCGGGATCGGTTATAACCAATTCTGTAACTTTTTTAACCTGATCAGGCGATAATATATATGCACCGTTTTTTTGCATTTCAACTTTTAATTGATCGGCAACAGATTCTACTACTATCGTTTCTTTCTCGCAAATGCAAATGAGATTATTGTCGAAACTTGCTCCTGCTACAATATCTCTGCCTGCCTTGACGATATCGGCGGTTTCATCAACAACACAGGGAGGATTGCCAGGGCCAGCTGCAATAGTTTTCTTTTCTGTTTTCATGGCAGCTTTAACAACACCCGGACCACCCGTTACCACTAAAATAGCCACTTTTGGATGACTCATCATCTCTTGTGCTGATTCAAGTGTGGGAGTTTCAATGGTAGTGATCAGGTTATGTGGCCCTCCGGCTTCAATAATTGCCTTGTTTAAAAGACTTACCAAAAATGCTGAGACTTTTTTAGCCGCCGGATGAGTATTAAATACTACTGAATTTCCGGCTGCTATCATTCCAATGCAATTGCTGATAATAGATGCAATTGGATTTGTGCTTGGTGAAATTGAACCAATAACTCCATAAGGTGCATGTTCAACCAAGGTCAGGCCGTGATCATCCGAAAATGTATGGGGCACGATATCTTCAACGCCGGGCGTTTTTTTGATGGCCAATTCGTTTTTAATCACTTTGTCTTCCCATCGGCCCATA
>JACNJS010000004.1:0-3388 GCA_014382445.1 Bacteroidota bacterium | reverse complement strand
TCTAACTAACTGACGTATATTTTCTTCTAGTTGATCCATTTACAATATTCTTATTTCATAAAGAAAGGCTTGATTTCATTGTGTGGTTGAGGAATGATAGTATCCATACCCAAGAGATTTTTCTCCCTGGCTTTTGCAGTTCCTGCTTGTACCGCTGATTGTACCGCATCGAGACTGCCCATCATTTTAACGTAAGATTTACCTCCGTAGCCATCAGCCAAACGAATCTCGATAATTTTAATGCCACCTTTTTTGGCAGCGCTATCCGCAGATTCGATGCCGGAAACTATGGATAAAGTTTCGATAATACCGATAGTATCCCATTCACCAATATTGATAGTATTTCCTATGGCGGGAATAACATCAGGATGTACCTGTGGAAGGAAAAGTTTGTCAACGATATAATCTTCTCCGGTATGGCACCCTGCATTAAAGGCGTACTCTACCGAGGCTACATCGCCACTAACAATAATCAGGTATTTTCCGGAACTTATGGTTCGCGCATCGATAATTTGAATGGGTGCCACTTTAACCATTTGATCGAGAGCCTTTAAACCAATCACAATGCTGCTAAACTCTATAGCTCCAAGAACTATTATATTTTGCTTTTCAATCATTTTCTATAAACCACTTTATCGTTTTCGTCTATCATATCGATAATCCCAACAATGATTGCATCAATGGCTTTGTTGTTGGTTGTATGGGTTTCGCGTGCGGAAGTACTTTCCGAAATCATGACCAATTCGTCATTGCCTGCACTTACCAGGTCGAGAGCTACCAAAAAGTCGTTTTTTATTTGCCCCTTTTGATTGCATTTATTGACCAATAAATACCGACCTCCCGGAATCTCGATGCCATTTGAGCTACTTGTAATAGTTCCTACAACTTTTCCTAGTACCATTGGATGTCCTTATTTTTTTTGATAGGTAAAATTTCCGTTTTGCTCAATGATATCAACGATAGCTACCACTGTTGCATCAGTTGGTAAACCTTTGGTAGTTTCCGCCATGCGGGCACTACTACCCGATACATAAAATACGATTTCATCCATACCGGCTCCAACACCATCCATTGCCACGATAAAGTCGTTTTTGCCTTTCATGCTGACGGGATCAATTTTCTCAAGCAACAATAACTTGACACCCTCCATTTCTTTGGCTTTTTGACTTGATACTACCGTACCTGTTACCCTTGCTAAAATCATTTTGTAATTATTTTTGGCGACCTAAAGGCAATGCGCTGTCAACATTTAGATGAGGGCGTGGAATGATGTGACTGGATACGATTTCACCAACCTTTTCAGCAGCAATAAGCCCTGCATCTACGGCAGCTCTAACAGAAGCCACATCGCCACGAACAATGGCTGTAACATAACCTCCACCTGTTTTTTCATAGCCGATTAACTCAACTTTTGCAGCTTTTACCATGGCATCAGAAGCCTCAACCATTGCAGCAAAACCGCGCGTTTCAATCATTCCTAATGCATCTGTATTAATATCAGACATAGTTTTTTCTCCTATAATTAAATTTTATTAATAATTTTCTCTTCCCGTAATTTCAGCCAGTCGTTTTTCAACGATGGTTTTGCATTCGAGCACTTCGGCTTCGGGGCCACCAATATAAACACGGCCAAATTTCCCAAATCCCATCACGTCAATGATTTTGATGTTTGCAGCTTTTTCTGCCTCATTTGCAGCATAATAAGCGTAACCTGCGGGTTCCATCTCTAATACATATAGTGTTTCTCCGCGCAATAACATCATCCCGCGTCGTGTTCGGTTGATTAATTGAGCATGATGATCATCCACATTTTTAATTAACTGGCTGGTCAGAATTCTGGGTTTAATTCTATTTGTTTCGACCTGGTTAATTGCTGTTAAAACTTCTTCACCTGCCATGCGTGTATCGCCTTGGCTGTCGGAATGAATTTCGAGCATCCCATAGGCCCGTTCAACAATCTGCATTCCCGGCAGTACATTGGTTGCTTTAATGGCAATATCGGTTAATGCATTGATTTCTATACCGGGAGCAATTTCTATGATACAACTTGCCTGACCACTCACTGGAAGAAAACCTCTGGAAACTGTCGAGATATACGAAGCCATTTGCGATTGCAATGAATCTAAGAAAATATAGGTTCTTAAATCAATATGTGATTTGGAATCATTCATCTTTTTAGGATTTATTTAAACGCTTTTCTACCCAAAGGAAGAGCAGAATCAACATTTTGATGTGGTCGTGGAATAATATGTGAAGATACAATTTCTCCTACTTTTTCTGCAGCGCGGAGGCCGGCATCTACTGCCGCTCGCACTGAAGCAACATCTCCCCTAACAATAGCGGTAACATATCCTCCACCTGTTTTCTCGTAGCTTACAAGCTCAACTTTGGCTGCCTTCAACATGGCATCAGAGGCTTCCACCATGGCTGCAAAACCCCGGGTTTCAATCATTCCCAAGGCCATCATTTCGTTATTTTCCATATAATTTTATTTAAAGTTTTTATTTTATATACTACCTTAATTATACATTTTCTAAATGAAAATTAAAACTTCTTTGTCAACAAATTACCTAAATAATTGATTTTGTGTATGATTACTGTTCTTTGAAACCACAAATGTAGTGATATTTATTTTATGTGAAAAAAAACATGGAATGACTACAGGTAGAATTATAACACTAATGAGAATTCTTTTTGCAATAATAATAAACTACATCCGATTTATATTGTTACACATTAGATATACGAAATCGTAAAACTATCCATAACCGTATGAAAATTTCAGATGCTTATTTATTGTTCTGTATCGGAGTCAATTAATTATTATCTATGAAAGCGCTGAAAATCTATGCGTTACAGGTGTTGATGTTGTGCAATCGCTTTTTTGGCATATCAATTGCTTATGATAACAAAAATGTGAAAAAATGTTTGGCGTCAGTTTAAAAAAAAATGCAACTACTAAGACTACTTATCAAAAGTATTTCAAATGCGCACGATGTGGCTATATTACAATCGTTAGAGACTCAAACTGCCCGATTTGCACAAAAGATGGCTTCACCGTAAAAATGAAATAATATTGATCTGCTATGAAAATTAATAACAGTTACTCTATCGATCAGATTGAATCTGTTGGCTTAAAAGAAAAAGAAATAAAAGATTTGCAAGCTAGTATTTATATCAAAGATAATAAAGTTTACTTTTTTGAGCCAGTTGGCGAAGAAAAGCTAAGACTTTATTCGATTATTAATGAGCGATCCTTTTTCCTTTAATCGGATTTAATATCCGGCAAAAGCCCGCCTTAAAAACCTTGCAGCGTACCAGATGTGAGGTTTTTTTATTGCTGTGTATTCTATTTTTAGTAATTTTAATGTTATTACACTTTCTTTGC
>JACNJS010000037.1:30527-32050 GCA_014382445.1 Bacteroidota bacterium | reverse complement strand
TTAACAAAATAGTTCGCTGTAATACTTAAAAACATGGATTTCCCGGAAAACGAAAAAAGGTCATTGAATTTTATTGAATCCATTATCGAAGAAGATTTGATTAATAATAAAAATGAGGGCAGAATACATCTAAGATTTCCTCCTGAACCAAACGGCTATCTTCATATCGGACATGCAAAATCAATTTGTTTAAATTTTGGTCTGGCCAATGAATACAACGGCTTGTGTAACCTGAGGTTTGATGATACTAATCCTGAAAAGGAAGATGTTGAATATGTTGATTCAATTATGGAAGACATAACCTGGCTTGGATTTGATTGGGACAATAAACCGCTTTACGCATCCGATTATTTCGACCAGTTGCATGATTGGGCCGTTATGTTGATTACAAAAGGGAAAGCCTATGTAGATGAACAACCACAAGAATTAATTAGCGAGCAGAGAGGCGTTCCCACCCGCCCGGGTATTGAAAGCCCGCATCGTAACAGGCCGGCAGAGGAGAGCCTTGATTTGTTTCAGCGGATGAAAAATGGGGAGTTTGAAACAGGGGCCATGGTGCTGCGAGCAAAAATCGATATGAGTTCGCCAAATATGCATATGCGCGACCCGATATTGTACAGAATATTACATCAGAAACATCATCGCACAGGAAATAAGTGGTGTATTTATCCAATGTACGACTGGGCTCACGGTCAATCGGATTTTATTGAAGGAATTACGCACTCGATATGCACCCTCGAATTTGAAGTTCACCGGCCATTATACGACTGGGCTCTTGATCAAATTGTTGAAAGCACTTACCGCCCCCGGCAAATTGAGTTTGCAAGGCTTAACCTGAGTTATACTGTTATGAGCAAAAGAAAACTCCTTGAACTTGTTCAAAATAATTACGTTAACGGGTGGGATGATCCGCGTATGCCAACGATCTCAGGTTTTCGCCGAAGAGGATTTACTCCCGAGGCTATTCGAAATTTTTCCGATCGTATAGGAGTTGCCAAACGTGATAATATTATAGATGTTAGCTTATTAGAATTTAGTTTGCGTGAACACTTAAACCAAATAACACCACGCGTAATGGGTGTGCTTAATCCGGTAAAAGTTATAATTGCTAATTACCCCGGTGATCAGGTTGAAGAGTTAGAACTTGTTAACAATCCAAATAATGCTGATGCAGGCAGCCGAAAAGTTCCGTTTACCAGACATATATTTATCGAGAGCGATGACTTTATGGAAGACCCCCCGAATAAGTTTTTCCGTTTGGGTCCCGGCCGTGAAGTGCGTTTGATAGGAGCCTACATCATTAAATGTGACGATTATAAAAAAGATGCAGATGGTAACATCTCAGAAATATATTGCACTTACGACACTGAATCAAAAAGCGGAGGAAGCGGAGCACAGAGAAAAGTAAAAGGGACTATCCACTGGGTATCGGCCGATAAAGCAATTGATGCTGAAGTAAGACTATACGACCGCTTGTTTTTAGATGAAGACCCGGCAGGACATAAAGACAAAGATTTTAAGGA
>JACNJS010000037.1:20744-30258 GCA_014382445.1 Bacteroidota bacterium | reverse complement strand
AATAATAAAAGAATTTTTAAATTTGCCGTCCTATTGCCCGATGGTGTAATTGGCAACACGTCTGACTCTGAATCAGAAGAGTCCAGGTTCGACCCCTGGTTGGGCAACAAAGCTCTTCCGCCGAAAGCGGGGGAGCTTTTTGCATAACAGGGGGAGAAGTTTTGCCACGAAGAGGTATGATTTCGTGGACTCTTGTTACAATAATGGCGTAAGCATACGAATGTGCTATTATTGTATTTATAATTTAACCATAATAACTTCCAACTTTTTTATACTTTTATCCCTCTTTATTTTTAAGCTACACTAAAATGAAAAATTTATTAAAACTCAATGTTATCTTTATTCTTAGCTTGTTAGTTATGTCTCAAATCGCTACAGCCCAGGAAAAACAAGAAGAAATGAAAGCGGTTATTTCAAATCTTGAAAAAATTAATACCACCTTGCATCACCGCCTTGATATTCTTGAAAAAAACATTGACGATCTGATGTGGTTCCAGCGATTGGGGGATGTAGCTTTTATCGATAAACTATACATGACGGGGCCACCACTTTGGAAAGAAGAAAATGAAAATGCGCAAGGAGCTGGAAATCCCACTAAATTTTGGTCGTATGTTTTTATACCGAAGAACATTGATGCTTCAAAAAAATACCCTCTTATTGTTTTCCCACATGGTGGCGTTCATGCCGATTTTACAACCTATTACTCTCACATTGTTAGAGAACTGATGGCACAGGGTTATATAGTTGTTGCAGCCGAATATCGCGGAAGCACAGGCTATGGAAAAAGTCATTATGAAAAAATTGATTACGGTGGTTTAGAGTCCGAAGACGTTTACGCTTCAAGAAATTATATGATTGAGAATTACGATATCGTTGATAAAAATCGTGTTGGTATTATTGGATGGAGCCATGGCGGACTTATTGCATTGTTTAATATTTTCGACCATCCCGATGCATACCAGGTTGCTTATGCCGGAGTACCGGTTAGCGATTTGATTGCTCGCATGGGCTACAAAGATCAGGGTTACAGAGATTTGTACGAAGCTGATTACCACATTGGTGAAAGTGCCGATGATAATGTTGAAGAGTATAGAAGACGGTCACCGGCATGGAACACTCATAAAATGAAAGATACGCCTTTGCTTATTCACACAAATACCAACGATGAGGATGTAAATGTGTTAGAAGTTGAGCATTTGATAAAATCGTTGAAAGCTGATGATAAAAAATTCGAGTACAAGATTTACCAGAACGTACCTGGTGGACATTCATTTAACCGTACTGATACTAAAGTAGCCCAGGAAATAAGAGTTGAGATTTATGAGTTTTTAGCAAAATATCTTAGTCCACCAACTCCCATCTTAAATGTTAAAGACCTGCGTGTAGCTTCTTATCGGTTTTAGTTTGGAAAATTACACAACATTTACCGCAATTAATACTGAGAATAATTTTACTTACGGAGAATAAATCTTTAATTTCACTTCCTGGACTGGATAAACATTAAAAACTAACCCACTTTTGTGCACCCACCTTGAAGCGGGATGTGTAGCTATCACCCCAATTTCCTATACCGAATTCGCTTAGGCGTATGATCACCCAATCGTTTCTTCTTATTTTCCTCGTATTCAGAATACGAGCCTTCGAAGAAATATACCTTTGAGTCGCCTTCAAATGCAAGAATATGAGTTGCGATACGGTCCAGAAACCAGCGATCATGAGAGATTACAACCGCACAACCGGCAAAGTGTTCCAGCCCTTCTTCGAGAGCTCGCAAGGTGTTTACATCAATATCGTTTGTAGGTTCATCGAGCAGTAGCACATTTGCTTCTTGCCGTAGGGTCATGGCAAGATGCATACGGTTTCGCTCTCCTCCCGAAAGGATGCCAGCCTTTTTGCCCTGATCGGTGCCGCTGAAGTTAAATCGTGATACATAAGCCCGTGAGTTCATACTCCGGTTACCAAGCTGAATATTGTCGTGGCCTCCTGAAATCACTTCCCAAACATTTTTTTCGGGGTCAATTTCCTCATGTGCCTGATCAACATAACCCACTTTAACGGTATCGCCAACATCAAAACTTCCACTATCGGGTTTTTCCATCCCCATGATCATCCTAAACAATGTTGTTTTTCCGGCACCATTGGGCCCGATAATACCAACTATTCCTCCGGGAGGCAGGCTAAAATTCAAGTCGTCAAAAAGTAGTTTATCATCAAATGCTTTTCGAAGTTTTTGCGCCGTTATTACTTTATTTCCTAAACGTGGGCCGTTTGGGATAAATATTTCTAACTTTTCCTCTTTCTCATTGCTGTCTTCCGAAAGAAGTTTTTCGTAATTAGACAAACGTGCTTTGGATTTAGCATGACGTGCTTTGGGTGCCATCCGAACCCATTCAAGCTCCCTTTCGAGTGTTTTACGACGTTTGCTGACAGACTTTTCTTCCATTTCTAATCGCTTCGATTTCTGCTCCAGCCAACCTGTATAATTGCCTTTCCAGGGGATACCTTTTCCGCGGTCGAGTTCCAGTATCCAACCTGCAACATTATCAAGAAAATAGCGATCGTGGGTAACTGCAATTACCGTCCCTTTATATTGTTTAAGATGTTGTTCAAGCCATTCAACCGACTCGGCATCAAGATGATTAGTAGGTTCATCGAGCAGTAAGATATCAGGTTCCTGCAATAGCAGCCGGCAAAGAGCCACTCTGCGACGTTCACCACCTGAAAGTACATTTATTGATTTGTTTTCTTCAGGACAACGAAGAGCATCCCTTGCACGTTCGAGCCGAGTATCGAGTTCCCAGCCGTTGTGTTGTTCAATTAGTTCCGTTAGTTCACCTTGTCGTTTGATTGTTTTGTCCATTTCATCGTCGGACATCGGCTCGGAAAAACGCATATTGATTTCTTCGTATTCTTTAAGTAAATCAACAACATCCTGAACTCCTTCTTCAACAATATCACGAACAGTTTTAGTATTATCAAGATCAGGCTCCTGCTCAAGCATACCAACTGAATATCCCTTCGAAAATACAACCTCGCCATTGAAAGCAGTATCAACACCTGCAATAATTCGTAACAAAGTTGATTTACCCGATCCGTTTAATCCTATAATGCCAATCTTGGCACCATAAAAAAATGAGAGATAAATATCTTTAAGTATCTGTTTGTTGGGAGGGATGATTTTGCCTACTCCAACCATCGAAAATATGATCTTTTTATCGTCTGACATGTAGTATTGTTTTGAGGAGCAAAGATAGGGGAAATTAAAGTGGAGAAACACTGCTGTTCGGGTTTTGCAATCCCGAGCTTAAAATATGGATTACAAATCCATATCCCTTTATTTCCGGATTGCAAATCCGGAAGAGCTTAGCAATTAGTCATTTTCTGAAACTTTAACAAAGCGCTCTATCTCTTTAGTAAAAATTAAATGTTCCAAAACAAATCGTAGTTCCGAATAAGTAAACTTATCACCCAGTCCTTCTTTCACATCCGATAATGTGCCTGAAGGATTCTTCAGCATGTAGTCGGAAATTATTTTAAGCTTATCATCATCAATAACTTCAACAATGGGGATTTCTCCGATACTTACATAGTGCGCCAAATGACCCTCAATAGTTGAAACAACAAAGCTCCGCTCTTCAGCGATTTCTTTAATTTTCTTACCGGATTTCCATAACTCAAAAGTTATTTTTTTTGTGTCTTTTTTAGGAATTTTAACAGGAATAATGGGCTCCTCTTCGTAAGTAGCAGTAATGTTATGCTCATCTCTGTAATCAATAATTATGTCAAGCAACTCATCGCTAAACATGCTCATCTTAACTTTACCCATGCCATTTATTTGCTTTAAAGCGTAAGGTGTGGACGGAAGCTTACTACAGATTTCATTCATAGTTTTAAGCTGGATTACCCTGTAAACCTGCCAGCCCAGTTCATCAGCTTTTGCATCGCGCCATGCTTTAAGGATTCTGTATAATTCTTTATCGTTATAGTCATTGCCAGCGTTTGAATATGCCGTGATTTTCCTTTTTGCCGGTTTCTTAGGTTCCTCAATAGATGCATGGGCTCTTGCTTTCAGATAATCGTCAACAACAAAACCGTTAACACATGCTTTAAGGCTTTTTGTTTTGAAAGAATATTCATGATGAATATTATCCAGTACACGTATTATCGATTTTTTAACAACCTTGTTATCTGTTTCTATCACTACATTGATTATTGTTGCCTCAAGAACTTCAATAAGCTTATCTGAAAAATATACCGAAGCCTTTTTAATTCTTTCTTGTATTTGGGTATTTTTCTCAATTTCATTGTTTTCGGTAAACAATACCAGTAACTGTTTTATAAATTTATCAGACACATTTACAATTTCTGACGACAGCTTGTGACTAGTTTCAACAAATTCATTAACAGGGTTATTAGGCAGACTTGAAGAATTTTCGTTCAACAACTTTATAGCGTAGTAAATATGATTTTGAAGAGTGATGAAGTAAAACAAGTCGACAAGTAATTGTTGCTGATATTGTATTTTTGAAGCTTCCAAATCATTCCTGTCAGGTTGATTTTCCTCTACATCCCTAGTGAAACTTTTAACCGTATTGTCGGTTTTAATACTGTGGGGCAGGATGCGGGAGCTTAGCACAAGTCCTTCAAGTGTTTTACATCGGCTGAGTGCTACATAAACCTGCCCGTGAGTAAATGATGCCTGGGCATCAATAACAGCGTTGTTAAATGTAAGTCCCTGACTTTTATGTATGGTAATTGCCCATGCCAGCTTTAGCGGAAACTGAGTAAAAGTGCCCTCTACGGATTCTTTAATTTCTTTACTTTCGTCGTCGAGTGTATATACTATTTTTTCCCACACAACTTTCCCAACTTCAATGGGCTCATCATCACCAACACAAATTACTGTTACTCCTTCGTTACTAATATTTGTGATCGATCCTATTTTCCCGTTATAATAAAGCTTTTCGGGGTTTGGATCATTTTTAACAAACATTACCTGTGCGCCTTTTTTCAGGATGAGTTTAAAATCGGTGGGGTAGGCGTGTTCAGGGAAATCTCCGGTAATGTATGCATTTAAAGTGTGGACTTTATTGGGAAGCCGGTTTAACCTGGATTCATTTATTTGTTTTGCTTTGGCATTGTGCGTGGTAAGAATGATGTAACCCGCATCATCCGAGTTAAAATCAGGATCGTATCTTGCATTCAGTGCTTCAATTACTTCATTATCAATTTTGTTATCACGAACACGATTAAGCAACTTAATAAACCTTTCGTCGCTTTGCCTGAAAACATGATGCAATTCGACACTAACATATTGCGTTTTTTGGAGAGCTTTACTGCTGAAGAAAAAAGCAGTATTATAATGATCCCTAAGCAAACTCCATTCATCTTCTTTCACAACGGGAGCCAGTTGTTGCAGGTCACCAATCATTAATAACTGGGCGCCGCCAAAAGGAAGGTTTCTATGTCTAAATCTACGCAAAGTGCTGTCAATTCCGTCCAGTAAATCTGCCCTAACCATGCTTATCTCATCAATAACAAGTAGGTCCATGCTTTTGATTATGTTTATCTTTTCTTTACTGAATCTCCTGTTTTTCGACTGCATTGAAACTGACTCAGCACCAGGAACCTGAGGACCAAACGGAAGCTGAAAAAAAGAATGAATAGTTACTCCTGCTGCGTTAATTGCTGCAACTCCTGTGGGCGCCACAACTACCAGCCTTTTATGCGAAACATTTTTCAGATTATGCAGAAAAGTAGTTTTACCTGTGCCGGCCTTTCCAGTCAGAAAAATATTTTTTCCGGTAAACTGAACAAAGTCGTAGGCTAGTTGTAGTTGTGGGTTATTTATGTATTCCATGGTTTTTGTTTCACAGGTTCCGGGGCCAATTAATTAACCCGAATCAAATAAACTACCGCTTCCAAAAAGCCGGCGACAGTACAATCAAAACAGTAAATAGTTCAAGTCTGCCAAGCAGCATCAAAAAAGAGAGTAACCACTTTGCGAGCGGCAGGAAAAACGCATAATTATCATCAGGTCCAACATTACCGATACCTGGTCCGATATTACCGAGTGATGCAATTGTAGCGCCAATTGAAGTGTTGAAATCATAACCCAGCAACGACAGAATAAGCGTTCCAAATGAAAATATAAGAATATAAATAAGGAAGAATGCCATAACATTAAAAATAATCTGTTGCGAAACAGATTTCCCGTTGTATTTCACTTTGATTATAGCTTGTGGGTGAATTGACCGTTTCATTTCAAGCACTGAGTTTTTTATCAGCAGTAAATGACGGATTATTTTTACCCCGCCACCTGTTGATCCTGCGCTTCCACCAATAAACATCAATGCAAAAATAAACATCCACAAAAAGGATGGCCACAACGAATAATCGGCGGTTACAAATCCAGTTGTTGTTAATATTGAAACTACGGTAAATAACGAATCTCTAAACGAATTTTCAGGGCTTAAACCTTTGTAAATGAACAAGCCGCCAGCTATAAAAAATGTTAAAATTAATATGATCCACATATATATTTTAAACTCTTCGTTTGAACGTATTTTATCGAACCTGCGATGTAAAGCAAAATAGTGAAGCGTAAAGTTAGTCCCGGCAAAAATCATGAACAATATTATAATATATTGAGTATAAGGATTAAATGCGGCAATGCTGATATTTTTTGTCGAAAACCCTCCTGTTGCCATTGTTGAAAACGAATGACAAACTGAATTGAAAAAATCCATTTCTCCTGCCCATAACAAAAGCATTTCTGCAATAGTGAAAATAACATAAATGGCCCAAAATCGTTTTGCTGTTTCGGTAATACGGGGGTGAAGTTTGTCGGGAGTAATTCCTGGCATTTCGGCTATCATTAACTGTAAACCTCCAATTCCCAAAAAAGGCAATATCGCTACGGTTAGTACTATAATTCCCATTCCGCCAATCCATTGCGTCATAGCTCGCCAGTATAGTATGTTTTTAGGTATAACTTCGATATTTGTTATTATGGAAGCCCCTGTTGTTGTGAAGCCTGATATTGTCTCAAAAAAAGCATCGGTAAAATTTGTAATGGTACCGCTAAAAATAAACGGAAGCGTCCCGAATAATGAAATAACTACCCATGTTAATGCTACTATTAAATAACCTTCACGCTTTCCAATATTTCTTTTATCGTTTTTTCGAGTTGTTAACCAAATTACAAGGCCGATAAACAACGTAATTATGGAGGAAAGTAGTAATGGCCACATCGGTTCATTATAATAAATTGCAAAGCCAATGCCGCTCAACATAAAAAGACCTTCTACCAGAAGTAAAAAACTTAGAACCCTGAGTACAATTATTATGTTAATGAGCCTTGAATTTGGCATAACCGTTTACAAAATTATTACTAATAAAAACCAAAATTAGGTTTGAGAAACATTTTTTCCAGTTTATGAGATATGCCGGGTAGAGCAAATACAACTACTTTGTCATTTTCCTGTATTTGAAAATCGCCAATTGCAATGTATGAATTTTTACCCCTTATAATACCACCGATTAGCGAACCTTCGGGCATATTTAGATTTTTTATCGGCTTTTTAGTTACAGGGGAGTCTTGTTTTACAATAAATTCAGCTACATCTGAGTTTATGCTGCTGAGGCATTTTAATGAAGTAACTTCATCACCCATTGAATGTTTGATTATATAACTTGCAGCACTTAGCTTTTTATTTATAATAGTATCGATGCCAATATTTTGTGATATTTCTATGTAGTCGAGGTTTTCAACAAGGGCTATAGTTTTTTTAACGCCGAATTTCTTGGCATGCAGGCATGTTAGTATATTTGTTTCGGAGCTATTTGTAACAGCAATAAATGCATCAACACCTTCAATTCCCTCATCTTCCAGCAAGTTGATATCACGTGCATCGCCATTAATTATTAATGTTTCGTCTAACAAATCACTAAGCATCAACGATCGTTCGCGGTTTTGCTCAATAAGCTTTATGTTAAGTTCTTTTTCAAGCTGCTTGGCTATAACTTTTCCTACTCTTCCACCACCAACCAGCATAATATTATTTATTTCAACATCATTTTTGCCTCCCAAACTCAAGAGTTGATCCAGACCTTCGGGCTTTGTTATAACGTAAACAAAATCATTTGGTAAAAAAACTGAATCTCCATAAGGGATAAAAGTATCATCGCCCCTGTGTATGGCTACGGCTCTAAAGTCTAAATTTTTATATTTTGATGCAATATCATTAAGGGATTGATTTACCACTGGAGCGTCAGAACTTATTCTGATCAGAATCACTAATAGTTTTCCTTCCGATAATTCAAAAATCTCAATTGCAGCAGGTTGCTGAAGCAGTTTTACAACTTCATGGCCGGCAATATCCTCAGGGGAAAGTAACACATCAATCCCAAGTTCATTATAAATCTTCTGATTCTCTTCAGTGAGGTTTTGAAGGGTGTTTACTCTTGCAATTGTGTATTTGGCGCCTAGTTTTTTAGCCAGAATAGCAGTCATAATATTAATTGTTTCGCTATGCAAAACAGAAATAACCAAATCGGCTTTAGCTACATTGGCCGATTTAAGCACGGCAACCGAGTTCGATTCACCCACAATAGTCATTAAATCGGCGTGTGCTTCTACCAAACTTAACATTTCTTCGTGCGGGTCAACAATAGTGATATTATGATTGGAATCAACCAATGATTTGGCCAAATAAAATCCAACTTCACCATCACCGGCTATGATAATATTCATGAGTTTACAATTGTTTTAACTTATAAAATTAAACTGCACTTTTCTTTCAACTTTTATTCTCTATATTCTGTATTGCAAATGTAAAAATATAAGCAGTTACTTTAATGAATCTTTTTAATTGATAATTTCGGCGTTTTAAGGGTTAAAATAATATTGTATCTTGCGTCCCAATTTTAACTAATTATTTTTTCAGGTATGAGTATATTAAAAAGAATATTATTGATAATTAGCATTGTGATGTTAACAGTAGTTGCGATGGCACAATCTGTTGAAGATGCAGGTGCTAAATATAATGAAGGAAATGCGTTTTTCAAAGAGGGCGCATATGGCAAGGCCGTTACTTCATATGAAAATGCACTTAAAATAGCAAACAGTGTTGGCACAGATGCCGATGCGCTAAAAGGCAACATTGAAAAACAGCTTATGAATGCATATTTTAAAAACGGGCTATTACAATATAAAGGCCGCAAATATGATGCAGCCGTTGCTTACCTCGAAAAAGCGTATGCTATTTCCGGACGATTGGATGATGAATCGATGAAAACCAGTACGTCAACATATATTGCAAAAGTACGATCAACAAAAGGCAATTCTTTATTAAAGGAAAATAAAGTTGATGAAGCATTTGCTGAATATGAAATAGCCTTGGAAGTTGAGCCAACATGCGTTAACGCATACTATGGCAAAGGACTTGTTTACAAGTCGAAAGACGATATGGACAATATGGTAGTTAACATGGATAAAGTAATTGAATATGGC
>JACNJS010000037.1:12306-20188 GCA_014382445.1 Bacteroidota bacterium | reverse complement strand
CTCTTCTACAGCACTCTTTTCCGAACCAAGCAGGATAGCCATCCATCTTGATTTCTCGTGAGATTCAAAACTGATTTTCATCGCCATTGTTAAAGGAACTGATAACAGCATACCAATATCGCCTAGTGTCCAGCCCCAGAATACAAGTGATAAAAATACAGCAAGTGTGGAAAGGTTCATGCTTCTTGAGAAAAATTTGGGTTCAATTATCTGGCCAATTATGAAATTAACAGCACTATATCCAATCCCAACATATAGCACACCAGAAAGCCCATCCTGAATTAGTACAAAAAGAAAAATCGGGATAGCAGCAATTACCGAACCAATGTTGGGTATATATCTAAAAAGGAGTACCAATATCCCCCAAATAATTGCGTACTCAATTTTCATTATAAACAATATTATCGCAACCAAAGTACCTGCAATTAATCCTGTAAAAGTTTTCATGCCAAGATAATAGCGGATATTTTTAAAAATAATGGTGATATTGACTAAAGAAATATCAGGATCTTTAAGAACAGCTTTTAATTTTATAGGAAAGCTATTTGTTTCGCCAAGTATAAAAGCAACCACCAGTACCATCAGGGTAATTTGGCCAAATACCCCGCCAACACCGGAAATAAGCTTAGTGGCATATTCAAATATACTACCGGCACTAAAATTTTCAGAAACCACTTCAGGGGAAATGTTTAATCCGTAACCGTTTAACATGGTAACGGAAGATTTAGTTATTTCATGAAGTTCTTTTTTATACAACGGCAGGTTTTCAGAAAAATGTATCATCGACTTGGTAACCATACCTCCCATTAATGCAAATACAATTACTAAGCACAAAACAACAATTAAAATTGATAATACATTATTTACCCCTTTTTGTTTTAACCAGTCAATGGGATGATAAATAATTACGCTGAAAAAAACAGCCATTAATATGGGATTAATAATATGAGCACCCGCTTTGAGCCCTGCAATAACAATAATTCCCGCAGCAGCATAAAATATTGGGTGAATTCGTACATATTGTGGAACATCGAGAGCCATATCTTTAAATATTTGAATTAGTACGATAAAAGTAAGAAAATATTTATAACTATCCGGTATTGCGTTAAAAATTTTAGAAACAAGTATTAAAGTGTTGGAGTGCTGAAGTAATGGAGTGCTGAAGTAATGGAGTAATGGAGTGATGGAGTAATGGAGTGATAGAGTAATGGGGTGAGGTTTAAGCCCATGATCCATTTTTTGCAGCACTAAAAAAGGTAAGTTTAAACAGCCGGTCAGTTACTTGAAAAGCGGTTTATTGTACCACAAGAATTTTTGTAACCACTTTTTCTGATTTATCAGTAGTTATGGCAAAAACCATGTAGATGCCTGTGGCAACACGTTGCCCGTTAAAATTATTACCATCCCAAACGGCTTGACCGCCTTCCGACTTTGTTTGATACACCAAATTGCCATAGCTGTCGGTAATTTTTATAAAAGAATTGCTTTGTAATCCCTTAATAGCTATTAACCCCGTAAAATTCTCTCTCACAGGATTTGGATATGCATAAACCTTTGTTCCGGGGGGCTGTGGTGGAGTGGCAGTACCCTTATAAGAAATAATACCAACTGCAGTACCAATAAAAACTTCACCATCATCGGTAATTGAAATACTTGTAATATTATTAGAAAGCAATGGGCTGTTTTCTGAAGTAAAATGATGAATCTGTTCAATCCCGTCTTCAGAAAAATGAAAAATCCCAGCGCGTTCAGTGCCAACCCATTTTCTGTTTGCACCGTCTACCGCAATTGCGGTAACAAGTTCTGTTTCCAGCAAGTAATCTGCCAATCCTGAGCCGTCGTTTCGTGGAACTAGAATTTGTTGGGCATCATAATTTGCTCCTTGTATAAAAATATTTTCAGGTGAGTAAAAAACTGCAATACCTTTATCGGTTCCAACCCAAACTTCGCCATCTTGGTCGGTTGCAAAAGAATATACTTTGTTACCCGGGATATTCCCTTGACCAGAGGCTGAATACAGGACTTTAACTGCATCATCACCAATATCGTCGATTGTACCATTATCAGTAAATACTATAATCAAACCATCACTTCGTTTTATGATCCACTTTTGATCGTAATTATCAACCAATAATTCACCAATATCCTTTCCGCTTAAAGACCCTCCGAAGTTAAAGGCTTTCCACTCTCCATTGGTTTTCATAACCGACAATAAATTAGGGGCTCCTGAATTAGCAACCCATAGATTATGCTTACTGTCAAAATCGATACCACTAATATTTATAAGGGCTGGGTTTGATATCCATGGCTGCAGGCTGCTGTTTTGATCATCATATATATCTGTAAGTTCATTGTTAACAAATTTTACAACCCCAGTTTGCCATGTGCCAATATATGCAACATTAGAATTTGAAGGATCAACTTTTGCGCAAACATAATCGCTAATTGTATCAAATGCCGGGGTTGTATATGCATTGTGGATATGCCAATTTTCTTCAATAAATGAAAAAACACCATCCATCATATATAGTTTTGCCCAGTTTGATTGCCGCCCTCCGGAAGCAACCCAAACATTACTCCCTCCTGCATCAAGCTGAAAAACGCTGTTTGAGCCAGGCCCGTTTGGTTTAATGAACTCGGCTTCCCATCCGTTATTCCATACTTTAATCAACCCCTTTGATTTATCTCCCACCCAAATAAATTCGTTATCCATATCTGCCGAAAGAGGTCTGATCGACTGCCCGTCGGGACTCCAAATGGTGTACAGAACTATCATGTCGTTGTTATAAACCTGAACGGAATAATCATTTACCAACAGCATATTATTACCGACTGCGGTCATTTGAATATGCCGGCTGTTATTGTCTTTATCAAAATAATCCCAATTATAGCCGTTAAAAACAAACATTGTATCCTGACTGAATTGTCCGCTGAAATAATTAACATAAACTTTTCCATTAAAACTTACAATATGATTATATGGAAGATCAGGATAAATCAATCTTTGATCCTTATGCCATTGGTGATAATCAGCAAGGTTTAACCCGTTAACATCAGCAAAATAAATACCTCTTTCTGTTGCTGCAAACAACGAAGTGTCGTTATAAGTAATTCCCAGTACGTTTATAGCAATACCATCAGGACCAATGTAATAAGTGTCGTATATCTCTTTCCTGTTTAAATCAAGAACTACGATACCAAATCCACACGAAAGATATGCGTAATGATCCTTAAACGTGATGTTGTTAATTGTTTTGTTTCCAAGGATTTCCTTCTCCTTAATATCAGGTATATTAATAACCGAACCATCCATGCTTATTATATCCAGGTTTGCATTTGTGTAGGCAACCAAAATTTCATCAGTAATTTCATTATACCCTATTTTACTTATTCCCACATCATTCAATCCTTTAACCTTGTCAAATCTGTCAACACGATTATCAAGTTTGTTATAAGTAAAGATACTTAATTGAGTTGCAGCATAAACAATATCATCAACAACGGCAACATCAATAAGGTAGTTATACGGAAGGTGAGTCCTCCAGCTACCTATGGCAGAGCCCTGCGATATACTTATTGCCGGGGAAAAACAAATAATGAAAAGTAAAATGAAAGGAAACTTGTATTTTCGCATTTAGGTTTATTTTTTTCGTTTATTTATAAACTGCAAATAACTAAATTTATTGTCAGTTTTCGGATTGATACAAAAAGAAAATATTTTTTTAAATCTATAATATGATCACACAAACCCTTCACATAAACAATATGATTTGCAATTGTTGTATAAGGGTTGTTAAATTGGAATTGAACAAGATATCAGTTAACGTAAAAAAAATTAAACTTGGTGAAGCCGAGGTGAGTTTTAACCCCGATAAAATAAGTATTAACGATATTGAAAAGGTGTTACATAAAAACGGATTTTCAATATTAACCGATAAAGAAAACATTCTGGTTGCAGATATTAAAAGGGCTATTGTCGACCTGATTTATCATACTACCTATAATGCAATGGTGCGCAACTCTGATTATCTTGTAGGTAAATTCAACAAAACCTATCCATATTTATCTTCGATATTTTCAAAATATGAAGGGATAACTCTCGAAAAATATATTATACTTCAAAAAACCGAAAAGGTTAAATTATTAATTCGTGAAAATGAGCTAACACTTAGCGAAATAGCTTTTATGATGGGTTACAGCAGCGTACAATATTTATCTACTCAGTTCAAAAATATAACAGGTATATCTGTTTCGGAGTTTAAAAAGCTTCGTGTTAAATTATAAGTTGGCTGATTTGGTTAGGTTAGAAAATTCTATTCATCGGTTTTTTATTCCATCTTACAGCCCTGAACTCTGAGAGATAATCGACTCTTTCAGTTCCTCTACCGAATAAGCATCGGATACTGAATAATCTCCAATCGAGGTTCTTCGTAAGCTACTCATGTATGCCCCATTGTTTAAAGCTTTCCCAAAATCATTAACCAACGACCTTATATAAGTTCCTTTGTTGCAATTAACCATAAAATCAACTTCGGGCAAATCAAAATTTAGTAATAGGAATTCATGTATAATAACCTGTCGTGATTTTAGTTTTATATCATTGTCCTTTCGTGCATATTCAAATGCACGTTTTCCATCAATTTTTACAGCCGAATACACAGGTGGGGTTTGTTCTATTTCACCAATAAACTGCTTTGTTGTTTCAAGCATCTGATTTTTTGAAATGTTTTCTGTTTCAAAAGTTTGATCAACTTCGGTTTCTTTATCGTACGACGGAGTTGTAGCCCCTATAAACATGCTACCAACATAAACCTTGTCGAGACCCTGAAATGATTCTATTTGTTTTGTGAATTTTCCTGTGCAAACTATCAGAAGGCCTGTGGCCAATGGATCGAGAGTTCCGGCATGGCCAACCTTTATTTTTTTTATGTTATAGGTTCGTTTTATTGTTGATCTAATTGAATTCACAACATCAAACGATGTCCAGCCCAATGGTTTATCAACCAGCAACATCTCACCATTGATAAAATCAAAGTTGTTTTGGAGGGTCTCCATTACTAATCGGATTTAAAAAAACAAGCCGGCTGAAATTGCTAATCCTCCTAATATAAAACAATAAATTGCAAAGTAGATAAGCTTGCCGCGTTTTACTATGCTTATCATCCATGTACATGCTGCCCAACCCGCAATAAATGCTGCTAAAAATCCCACAATTAATGGTATA
This sequence comes from Bacteroidota bacterium, assembly GCA_014382445.1. Taxonomy (GTDB): domain Bacteria; phylum Bacteroidota; class Bacteroidia; order Bacteroidales; family F082. Next base: position 14,964 of record JACNJS010000037.1, on the reverse strand, counting down.
ATCCCAACACTTTCGTTATTAGTCATGTCACTACCTAGGATGTCAACAAAATTAGCCCCGATAATCGGTATCAGCACCATTAAAAATGAAAATCTTGTAACGCTTTCTTTTTTGTTTCCAAGAAGAATACCGGCAGAAATTGTAGCACCTGATCGTGAAATACCAGGTAATACGGCTAATGCCTGCGCAATACCAATTACAATAGCATCCACATAATTTACATTTCTTTTATTTGATTTTGAGAAAGAGGTAAAAGAAAGAAGGCCTGCTGTAACCAACAACATGGAACCAACAAACACCATGTTCCCATCGAAAAAACTTTCGACACTATCCTTGAAAAAAATTCCAACAACAAGAACAGGTATCATTGATAGAAATATTTTTACAACAAATTTAGTTTCCTCATTCCATTTAAACTGAAAAAACCCTTTGAAAATAACTATAAGATCTTTCCAAAAAACAACAATTGTGCTCATAACGGTAGCGCCATGAACAACTACAGTAAACAGAAGGCTTTTCTCGGCATTAATATCCATTAGATATTTTCCGATTTCAAGATGCCCGCTGCTGCTTACGGGTAAAAATTCTGTTAATCCCTGAATGATGCCAAGGATTAGTGCTTCAAGCCAATTCATATTAATGTGGATTATTTTGTTTGTTTTGGCCGATACATAATCGCAAATATCTCAATTAAATATCCTGTCAGTATGAGAATAGGGGCAAGGGTAAGCCTTCTGAACCCAAACATAGCATCACTAAAAACTTCAGGATTATCAGAACCTCCGCCTATCATTAATAAAAAGCCGGTTATAATAACTAGTAGACCAACAATTAAAATGGTATAATTGGTTTTATTAAAAGCAAAGCTTAATTTATTTTCTTCTTTTTTCTGTTTTTGAACTTTAGCTGACATAATCTTATTTTTTTCAAAAATACATGAAAATCACATTACATTAACTATTGATCTTGTTGCCTTATCATTAATTTTATCCATACAGAGCATCTGTTTTCATCTTTAAGTATTTATCTACTGCAAAAAGTGTAGATATTCCGGTAATTGCCAACCCTGATACTAATACGAAAACATTAAGATAAATTAACATTTCTCGGTTTGACAATAAAACTAATTCGGGAATATTTTGTTGAGCAGCAATAAGGATTACATATAATAAAGTCATAGCAATTATTGCACTAATTAATCCCTGTGCAAATCCAATTATAATAAATGGTCTGATAATGAATCTTTCGGTAGCACCAACAAGCTGCATGCTTCTTATTATAAACCTTTTGGAATATATCGACAATCTGATGGCATTATTAATTAAAGCTATCGCAATAAACAGAAGTAGTAGGCTAAATCCGAACAATATAAGGCTTATTTTTTGAAGGTTTTTATTGATAAGATGTACCACTGATTTTTGATAATAAACCTCTTTAACAAATTTGTTTTCCAGAACAAGGCGCTCCATTTTCTCTATGCTGTCGTTGTTTGCCCAGTTAGCTTTAAATCTAACATCAATTGAGGGTAATAGCGGGTTATTTTCATCTTCAATAAACCCTGTAAATTCCTCACCCAAAACTTTTGTAAGCCTGTTTGTAGCTTCTTCTTTTGTTATGTATTCTGTTGATTTAATGCCGGGATTAATATCCAGTTGCTTTTGCAAATAAACTATATCGGCCTCTTTAATACCATCGTTCATTATTATTTCGAAACCTATGTTTTCCTTTATATAGTTCGACAAACTTTTTGCATGAAGCACAAACAAACCTAAAAACCCCAGGGTAAACAAAACAAGAGTAATGCTTATTACCGAAGTAACATAGGAAGTGTTAATTTTCCGTTTGTAATATTTGTCATCGTAAGAAGCCATAGAAGGTGCTAAAATAAAAAATAATACAACTACATCTTTTATTAATTTCGCAAACTTAAATATAGTGCAAAAATAATGGGATACGATTTTAGAAGGATAGAAAAAAAATGGCAGGATTTCTGGAACCTTAATAAGACATTTAAAGCAGAAATTGATCATGCCAGACCTAAATATTATGTGCTTGATATGTTTCCCTATCCTTCAGGTTCCGGATTACATGTTGGTCATCCTCTTGGATATATTGCATCGGATATTTATGCTCGATTTAAACGGCACAAAGGTTTCAATGTGCTTCACCCAATGGGGTTCGATGCTTATGGGCTACCCGCCGAGCAATATGCAATTCAAACAGGCACACACCCCGAAATAACGACCAAAAAAAATATATTAAGATATCGTGAACAACTCGACAAAATAGGATTTTCATTCGACTGGAGCAGAGGAGTAATAACAAGCGACCCTGAATATTATAAATGGACACAATGGACATTTATACAGCTCTTTAACTCATGGTACAATAACAAAACCAACAAGGCCGAGAGAATAGTTGATCTAATATCAAAATTTGAAATAAATGGAAATCATGATATTGATGCATCATGTACATTAACCGAACTTTTTACTAGCGAGGAATGGAATAATCATAACGAAAAAAAGCAGCAGGAAATTCTAATGAATTACCGTTTGGCTTATCTATCGAACACAATGGTAAACTGGTGTTCTGAATTGGGAACGGTGCTAGCTAATGATGAAGTAAAGGAAGGGCTGTCGGAACGTGGCGGACATC
>JACNJS010000037.1:0-11326 GCA_014382445.1 Bacteroidota bacterium | reverse complement strand
AGGTTATGGAACCGGAGCAATAATGGCTGTTCCCGGCCATGATAGCCGCGACTTTTCTTTCGCAAAGCATTTTAAACTGCCAATAATTCAGGTAGTGGTTAAACAAGGAGATGAGCCCTCCAATCCAAGTGACTGGAATGATTCTTATGATTCCAAAGAAGGAATTATGATCAACTCCGGATTTATTAACGGATTATGTGTACCCGACGCCATTAAAGCCACTATCGAAAAAATTGAAGAAATGGCAATTGGTGAGCGCACTATTAATTATCGTTTGCGTGATGCTATTTTTAGTCGTCAGCGATATTGGGGTGAACCTTTCCCTATTTATTATAACGATGGAATGCCATATCCAATGGATGAAGATGAGCTTCCTCTTAAATTACCCAAAGTAGAAAGTTATTTACCTACCAGTGAGGGAAACCCCCCACTTGCAAATGCTCATAAATGGGTTACAAAAGATGGCTATCCTCTGGAAACCAACACCATGCCCGGCTTTGCAGGATCAAGCGGGTATTATCTTAGATATATGGATCCACACAATAAAGATGAATATTTCTCAAAAGAAGCAAATAATTACTGGCAGGATGTGGACCTATATATTGGAGGTGACGAACATGCAGCAGGTCATTTGATTTACTCACGTTTTTGGAATAAATTCCTTTTCGACATTGGATTGGTGTGTAAAGATGAACCGTTTAAAAAATTAATTAATCAAGGGAAAATTCAGGGAAGATCGAGTTTTGTTTATCGAATTCAGGGAACCAATACATTTGTTTCGTATAACTTGCATAAGGAATATAAAACACAAGAATTACATGTTGATATCGACCTGGTAGATAATGATGTGATGGATATTGAAGCCTTTAAAAACTGGCGGGAAGAATTCAAAAATGCGGAGTTTATTCTTGAAGATGAAAAATACATTTGTGGCCATGAGATTGAAAAAATGTCGAAATCAAAGCATAATGTCCAAAATCCGGATGCACTGATTGAAAAATACGGAGCCGATACATTAAGGCTTTATGAAATGTTTCTTGGCCCACTTGAGCAGGACAAACCATGGGATACTCATGGCATAGAAGGGGTGTTTAGGTTTCTGAGAAAATTATGGCGCCTTTATTTTGATGACAATGATAACTTTATATTAAACGAAGAAAAACCTTCTGATGGTGAATTAAAGATCCTCCATACAGCAGTAAAAAAGGTTACTTCCGATATCGAACGATTTTCATTTAATACCGGCGTTAGTGCATTTATGATTTGTGTAAATGAACTGAGTGAGCAAAACTGCCATAAAAGGAAAATTCTGGAACCGCTTGCTGTTCTGCTAAGTCCATACGCTCCTCATATTACTGAAGAAATTTGGGCTTACTTTGGTTATAGTAATAGTATTAGCCAGATAGATTACCCAATACATAACGAAGCCTATCTTACTGAAAGCACTTTCGAATACCCGGTATCTTTTAATGGTAAGATGAGGTTTAAAATAAATTTGTCGGTTAATATGCCTACGCAAGAAATTGAAGAAGAAGCACTTAATGCCGAAGAAACTAAAAAATGGACTGAAGGAAAAACTGTAAAAAAGGTTATTGTCGTTCCGAACAGAATAATTAATATTGTAGTTAATTAGGTAAATTAATCGGGCATAAATATTTTTTGAGGCTGTAATATGTATCAAAAGCAATACACTATATTTCTGTTAATATTATGCTTTCTTGCAACAAAATTAGTGTTATCACAGGACACAATCATTAATAATGCCTTTAAAACGGGCGAATATCTCAAATACCGTGTTTATTACAGTTCATCAATAGGAAACCTAACTGCTGGCGAGGCAATTCTTACAGTTGGCAATTGGGAAGAAAAATATGCCCCCGTCAAGGCTGAAGAAGTTTACCATATAACAGGTATTGGCAATTCAAAAGGAATGTTTAACTGGTTTTACAAAGTTCGTGACAGGTTTGAAACGTTTGCAGATAAAAAAACCTTACTTCCCTATGTCTTTATCAAAAAAACACATGAAGGAAAATACATACAAGATGACGTAGTTATTTTCGACAGGCAGAAAAATGAGGCCATTACAAATTCCATCGATATAAAAAAAATACCTGATGAAGTACATGATTTTGTATCGGCACTATATTATATGCGTACTATAAGCATTGATGACTTTGATGCCGATAGTATGTATTATATTAACTTTTTTCTGGATGATTCAGTTTATGTATCTGCAGTTAAATATGAGGGAAAATCAGACATTAGCACTCAATGGGGAACAATACGATGTTTAAAAATAGCCCCAATGATGGCTACTGGTGAAGTTTTTGCAGACAAATATCCTATGTTTGTTTGGGTAAGTGATGATGACCTACATGTTCCCATACTTGCCGAATCAAAAATTATTGTGGGCTCTATTAAAATGGAATTGATTGAATATAGCGGATTGATAAGACCCCTAAGTATCAGAGTTGAGAATTAGAACCAACGATACAGGATTCAAAAAACTGGATTGCTTCATAATTATTTTGACTCTATTATTTCCTGCTTACGGTTACACTAAAACTGATTCCTATTTCGAAGTTTCTTTAACACGCATGTCGCCAAGCAGTACATCCCAGAAACCAATTAGCCGACCTCCAATTTGTGTTTCCTTGCGCTTTACATAAACAGTAATGTCTTTTTTGGTAGTGTCCTGATAAATGAGCCTTCCTTCAGCATCGTAACCTTTAAATTTTTGAAAAATGGTAATCACGCCTACATATGTGCCGTCGGGTTGCTTTTGAAGGTCGCTCATGTATTCGATATTATACCATTCAATTTCAACCTTTTTGTAATTCAGGCGCATTAACCTCTCGAAATATTTTCGAACCAAATAATATTTTATATCATCAGGATTAACCAATGATGACACTCCAATTTCACTACCGGTCATAAATAATTCTTCTGCTCTTTGAATTACGCGATCAGCTTCACTCCAGAGCGTTTCTTTACTGCCAATAATACTAATATATTTACTTAAATCCCGCACTTTTTCAAGGGCGAGGCTGTCAACTGCTTGCTTACGCTCGGGGCTTAGTTCGTCCTGGCTATATACTGAAAAAGAAACCCCCAAGGTTGCTATTAATATCCACAAATATGATAATTTCATCTGTTTACTTTTTAATTAGTTCTACTTCAGTAATCTTGCCAAGCCCATCGCGTTTAACCGATTCAACCTGATACTGATATTGTTTTTTATCCTTTAAATAATTTAGGAACTTGCTGATTGTAGTTGGGCGATCATAATCATTAACTCCACCATATTGACTTATAATAATTAGTACAGGTACATCGGGGGTGGCAAACTGTTCCAATGAAAGTGTAATCTTTTTATTGGCAGCATCAATAGTTGTTGATTTTGATATTGCATTAAGTTGATTGTCGAATTCTTCATATTTTGCAGCCGCATCTTTTATTTTTTCGTCCTCCTCACGCTTTAGCCGATCCTCTTCATCCTTTCGTTCAGCTTCGGCTTTATCCATCGATATTTTCGACTCGACTTTTGTTATTAAATCAATAACCTCATCATCATCAATATTATATGATTTAATAACATTTAGGCGATTATCTTGTTCTTCAAGACTCCAATTTGTTGTGCCATTAAGCATTGCTGTGAGATCTCTTTTGGCTTGCTCAACTTTCATGGTATATTCGGCAGCCGATTTTTCGCGAGCTAATTTTTTCTTGCTTTTGCATGATGTGGCTCCGCCTGTAATAATTATTGCTGCCAGTAAAAACATCATTATTTTTGCTGTATTCTTAACCAATGGTTTCATTTTTTTTTTGATTGATAATTATTCGTTGCAATAAGAAAGCAAAAATATCGAAAAAATTGTGTGACCCATGTTAAAAAATGTTAATGTTAAAACATTACACCATACCAATATTTATTCCCGAACTGGCATGCCCATTTCAATGTGTTTTTTGCAATCAGGTAAAAATATCCGGACAACAAAATATACCTCAACAAGATGAAATAATTAACACTATTGAGAGTTATTTAGCAACATTTAAAATAGCTGAAAAAGTTGTTGAATTAGGTTTTTTTGGAGGTAGTTTTACCGGTCTTCCAATTGAAGAACAACGCAGGTATCTTAAAATTGTTGAGTCATATATTATTTCCGGAGAAATTCAGGGAATCAGGTTGTCAACACGTCCCGATTATATTAATGCGGAAATCTTAAATATGCTCAGCGAGCATCATGTAACCACCATTGAACTTGGAGCACAGTCGTTTGATGATGATGTATTAAAACAATCAAGGAGGGGGCATAATGCCGAACAAATAGAACATGCATCAGCAGCAATTTTAAAAAATGGATTTAATCTTGGTTTGCAAATGATGATTGGCTTGCCAGGTGATACACTTGAAAAATCAATTTTTACAGCAAAAAAAATAATTTCATCAGAGTCTCAATGTGCCAGAATATATCCGGCTGTAGTTATTAAAGACACATTAATGCACCAATGGTATAATATGGGCAAGTACAAACCACTAAGCCTTGAAATAGCTGTAGAATGGACAAAACAGATCCTTCCTCTTTTTGAAACTGCGGGTGTTAAAGTAATTCGTGTTGGCCTGCACCCATCTGAAGGTCTTGTTTCGGGTGAAGAGCTTGTTGATGGGCCATTTCATCCCTCGTTTAAAGAATTAGTGATAACTGAAATTTGGAAAGATTTGCTTGCCCCGCTTCTTAATAACGATATCAATGGAAATATTGAAATATGTGTTCCCCAAAATGAGTTAAAATATGCTATTGGTTATTCATCGTCGAATAAAAAAATGCTACTAAAAAAATTCAATTCCGTAAAATTTGTGGCAGATGCAAGCGTACCGAATAGAAGTTTTAAAATCCGTTAATTAAAAATCCACCGTCAACAATAATATTCTGTCCGGTTATGTAAGATGCAGCCGGCATGCACAAAAACGCAACAACTCTTGCAACTTCCTCAGGCTCAGCAATACGCCCAAGTGGAGTTCGTTGTAATACATCCTTAAAATATTCTTGGTTTTCCATCAAACTCTGTACAAGTGGGGTTCGTGTATACCACGGCGAAACAGCATTAACGCGTATTCCATCACCGGCCCATTCAACGGCCAGGTTTTTAGTTAATTGGTTTAATGCTGCTTTTGTCATGCCATATGGTGCACCGGTTCGTACATGTGTTAAACCTGCCACCGAAAGAACATTTACCACATTACCATAATCCGATTTTTTTAATAGTGGATATGCAAGACGGCTCATTTCGAAGTTCGAATTCATATTGGTATTAAGTACTTGTTGATATTCATCAAATGTATAATCAATGCTTTTTTTGCGGATGTTTGTTCCAACATTATTTACCAGAATATCAAGCTTGCCAATGGACTTAACTATATGATTAAAAAGCCGTTTGCGGTCTTCATCCAATGATACATCTGCAACAAAACCAGATACTTCAACACCAAATTCTAATATTTTTTCTACACATTTATTCACCTTTTCTGCAGTTCGTGAAACGATTATTAAATTTGCCCCAAGCTTTGCCATTTCTTCAGCTACTGCTAATCCAATGCCATAAGTACTTCCTGTTATCAAGGCGGTTCTCCCTGATAAGCTCCACACATTATTTTTCATTATAAAAAATTTAATCCTTTTTAATTTTCTGCTAAGGTGAAAAAAAATTGTTAAAAACCACGATTAACAAAATCATATTTTTCTTTTTATATCTTTTGCGCATCTTTGTGCGTTCATGTCGTTATAGCAAAATATCTTTTATTGTGGACCTAACAGCCGAACAATCGAACAGTCGAACAGTCAAAATTGTAATAATAGCAAATAAAAATATTCCTCAAGCCGCCCTCAAGCAGATTGGAAATTATGGCAATGTGCTTAGTTTTGAAACAAATGGAATAACATATCCTGCAATTTCAAGTCATCCTGATGTGTTTTTTTGTAAGGTTGATGATACACTGATTATTGCACCAAATATCCCATCAAAATTTCGAAATCAATTAATTAAAATTGACATTAGTTTTATTGAAGGCACAAAAAAGGTGGGTTATAGTTATCCTGAAACAGCAACATATAACGCTGTTGTTACAGAAAAGTTTCTAATTCATAATTTAAAAATTACGGATAGTTCGATTAAAGAGTTGTGCGGTGATAAAACCGCCATCCACGTTAATCAGGCTTATACAAGATGTAATTTATTACCACTTAAAAATGATGGTTTTATTACGTCTGACCTAGTTATTCATAACACTTTGTCAGATGTTGGACTTAATGTACTTTATGTTAATCCTAAGGATATTATATTGCCGGGTTTTGATAATGGGTTTTTTGGTGGAGCATGTGGAGTAAATAATAACAAGATTTTCGTGATAGGGAGTTTACGTAAATTCAATGATGCTAATAATGTTGTAGCGTATTTAAAAGAAGCAAAATATGAAATTATTGAGTTATATGATGGATCATTATTTGATGGTGGCAGTTTGATTTTTCTTGACTAACCGAGTCCTTTCAAGTGGCCGCAGCCTCCTGTCATTTCGAGACCCAACACCCCCGGAAAAGGGGCGCACATGGTATGATGACAAAATCCTACATCCTGAGTAGCTGTATTATTTCTTATTGAGGAGTTATTTTTTTCATAAAAGATAAAACCCATTTCAAGAAAAAAAGTAAAAGCCTGTCCGGCTCGAGGACATTAGATTCATTTACAATAATATTCAATTGTCTATAAATCATAATATCAACAAATTACAAAAAGTTGTCATTAGTATCCGCCAGAGGGGGAGAGAAATCCCCTTAGCCCGAAGCCACTAATAGCCATTTTACCGCACCTTTTAAGCTTATTTAACATTTGCCATCGATTACATTACCAGGTTAATTAATTGATACCGATTTTTTTACTACTTTTGCACTCTGAAAATCTACTAATACAACCATTATGGAAAAAAAGAGGGTACTTTATGTAAATCAAGAAATTACACCCTACCTGCCCGAAAATCATATTAGCAAGATAGGACGGTTTCTGCCACAAAAAACTCAGGAATCAGGAAAAGAAATTCGCACATTCATGCCACGCTACGGTTTGGTTAACGAAAGGCGTAATCAGCTTCATGAAGTGATCAGGTTGTCGGGAATGAACCTGATTATTGATGACATTGATCACCCCCTTATAATTAAAGTTGCTTCGATTCAGCAGGCAAGGATGCAGGTATATTTTATTGATAACGAAGATTACTTCCACCGAAAATTTTTGTTTAGAGATAAAAAAGAAGTTTTTTTTGAAGATAATGATGAACGAACAGTTTTCTTTTCAAAAGGGGTACTCGAAACGGTTAAAAAACTTGGGTGGGCCCCCGACATTGTTCACGCACACGGGTGGTTCTCGAGTCTCATTCCTCTTTTCATAAGAACAGCGTATAAAGACAATCCTATTTTTGGAAATTTAAAAATTATTTTTTCACTATACGATGATGACTTTTCGGAGAAATTTAAAGATGGGTTCATCGATAAAGTGCTAATGAATGGCTTAAATAAAAGTGATCTTAAACACTATAATGATGGCACTTACGTTTCTTTGATGAAAGGTGCCATTGATCGGTCGGATGCATTAATTCAGGGAAGCGTGGAAATAAACCCGGAGATACTTGAATATGCCCAAGCTTCTGGAAAACCTATGTTGGATTATGTTGAAGATGAAGATTATTATGTTGCTTACAATAAATTTTATGACGAAATTATCGGAGAAGAATAGTAAATCAGGTATTTCCCCTGTTGTTCTCAGCTTGTTTTTTTTAATAGTATTTTCTTTTTGGCTTAGCTCTTGTTCCAAAGAACCCGGACAAATCGGATATATAATTCAGCCAGAAGACAGCAAACTCAACATTTCATTTTCCGATACATCAACAATTTACGGATATTCAAAAGTTGTTGACTCAATTCGTACCGACAAGTTAAGTGTAAGTGCTTTTGGTAGTTTAAGAGATCCCATATTTGGAGGAACAACAGCCGGGTTTTACACTCAGTTCATACTTTCAGTAAACGGACACGATTTTGGAGAAGAAAGGCAGCTGGACTCATTAGTGTTCCAGCTTAGTTTTGCAGGATCTTACGGCGACACAAATGTTACTCTTACTGCTCACACATACGAAATGTTAGAAGGCTTACACCAGGACAGCATTTATTTCTCAAATCTTCAAGTTCCTATCGATCCAACTGATTACAGTAACTTCCCATTTGTTCCCAGACCACATGACAGTATCATTGTACAAGGTGACACTATACCCCCAATGTTATGGCTTAATTTAACAGATATTAGCAACAATCTTGGCAATAAACTTTTAAATGCAACCGTTGATGAAATGGAAGATAGCGAAATTTTTCAGGAGTATTTTAATGGGCTCTTTATTCAGTCGCAACCCGTTTACGACGATGGAGCCATAGTATATTTCAGTCTTTCGTCGGCGAACACAAAATTGTCATTATACTACAGTAATAGTGTGCAAGATTCTTTAAGGTATGATTATTACATTACTACTACTACTGCCACTGTTAATAAATACGAACATGAATACAATATTGCTTCCCCCGACTTCATAGCTCAGGTAATTCATGGAGATACGTCACTGGGCACTCAAAAATTCTATGCACAGGGATATAGTGGTGTACAGGCAATAGTTAAAATTCCTCATATTAAAAAGTGGGCACGACTAGGAAATGTGGCCATTAATGAGGCAAAACTTGTACTTCCCGGTTACCCGGGAGATGAGTTTTTCAATGCTCCTGGACAAATGTACTTGTTGGAAATCGGTGAAGATGGTGCAGAGATTCCGTTGATTGATCAGATTGATGGCGAGCATTATTTTGGCGGAATTTATAATGAGTCACAAAACGTGTATGAGTTTAGAATTACCAGATACATTCAATCTCTGATAAGTGATACTACACTACCAAACCGCGGATTAAATTTATTCCTTTTTGGCGGATCGGTTCACCCTGAGCGTTTTATATTTAAAGGCAATCACTTGGAAGGAGATACCACATCAGGGATAAAACTTGAGCTATTGTATACCGATTTGTAAAAATTATCTCTACCGGCGATATTTTCTTTTATATTTGTATAATAAACACGAAAACAATGTGTGGGATAGTTGCATATACCGGGTACAAACAAGCACATCCGATATTAATAAAAGGACTGCAGCGGCTAGAGTATAGAGGGTACGACAGTGCAGGCATTTCATTACTGGACGGCAAGGTTTACACCTACAAAACAAAAGGTAAAGTTTCGGAACTCGAGAGTTTTATAAAAAACAAGCACCTTAAAGGTAGTTTAGGAATAGCACATACACGCTGGGCAACACATGGTGAACCAAACCAGAAAAATGCTCACCCGCACTTCTCGCAAACAAAATCACTATCAATAATACATAACGGAATTATTGAAAATTATGTTACGTTAAAAGAAGAATTAACTGCTCGTGGATATCTTTTTGAGTCGGATACAGATACTGAGGTATTAGTAAACCTCATCGAAGACATTAGAATTAATGAGAAAGTACTTCTTGATGAAGCTGTACGCATTGCCTTATGCCAGGTTGTTGGTGCATATGCAATAGTAATCCTGTCGGATGAACATCCCAATACACTGATTGCTGCCAGAAAAGGGAGTCCGTTAGTAGTCGGTATTGGTGACGACGAGTTCTTTCTGGCATCCGATGCTACGCCCATTATTGAATACACCAAGAATGTTGTTTATCTTGAAGATGAAGAGATCGCAATTCTTACAAGAGGTGAAGAACTTAAGATCACTACTATTACCAATCAGGAAAAAACACCGTACATACAGAAGCTGGAATGGAATCTTAGCGAACTCGAAAAAGGTGGTTATGATCATTTTATGCTTAAAGAAATATACGAACAACCCCGTTCGATCAGAGATAGCATGCGGGGCAGATTAAATCCAATTACGGGTAATATTTCGCTTGGGGGAATTATCGATTATGAACAAAAGCTGATAAATGCAAATCGCATCATTATAATTGCTTGCGGTACTTCATGGCACGCAGGGCTGGTAGGGGAATATCTTTTTGAAGATATTGCGAGGATACCTGTTGAGGTTGAATATGCCTCTGAGTTTAGGTATAGAAACCCAATTATAGGCGAAAATGATGTAATTATCGCAATTTCACAATCAGGCGAAACAGCTGATACTCTGGCTGCAATTGAATTAGCAAAGAAAAAGGGAGCCACAATTCTTGGAATATGTAATGTTGTAGGTTCCTCTATCGCAAGAGTCACTCATGCCGGATCATATACCCATGCCGGTCCTGAAATTGGCGTTGCTTCAACAAAGGCTTTTACAGCACAGGTTACGGTACTAACGCTAATGGCTCTCAGGCTTGCACAAATTAAAGGAACTATCCCAAAAGCCAGGTTTATGCAAATGCTTCAAGAACTTGACAGGATCCCTGAAAAAGTTGAGAGGTTATTACAAAATAATGGTACTACGGAGATTATTGCACAAAAATATAAAGATGTAAATAATTTTCTCTATTTAGGAAGGGGTTATAATTTTCCGGTAGCACTTGAAGGCGCACTTAAACTTAAAGAAATATCATATATTCATGCCGAAGGTTATCCGGCTGCAGAAATGAAACACGGGCCAATTGCCTTGATCGATGAAAATATGCCGGTTGTTTTTATAGCACCGCATCATGGTATTTATGAAAAGGTTGTAAGTAATATTCAGGAGGTTAAGGCCAGAAAAGGAAAAATTATTGCTATCGTGACCGAAGGAGATACCATTGTTAGAAATTTAGCCGATTATGTAATTGAAATTCCTGCAACTGAAGAATTTCTTATTCCAATTCTAGCCTCCATCCCATTGCAGAAGCTCGCATATCATATGGCAGTTTTGCGTGGGTGTAATGTTGATATGCCGCGAAATTTAGCAAAATCGGTTACTGTTGAATAAGAACCAAACCTTCCAACCGCGAATGAAATGAAAATTAACTTTACCGTGTAACAATAATTTTCTCAGTAATAGAATTATTACCTAAATCCAATTTATAGAGATAAACCCCCGGGTCAATACCTGTAGTATTCCAATTAAAATAGTGTGACCCTGTGCTTAGCTTTTCCTGACTTGAAAGATCAGTTATCTTTCTTCCCATTAAGTCAAAAATGCCTAAATTAATTTTACTGACCTCGTTAAGTGAGAGCTCCATTGTAACATGTTTTGTTGCCGGATTAGGATAAGCTTTAATACCAAAATTACTTAATGAATTATCTTC
>JACNJS010000007.1 GCA_014382445.1 Bacteroidota bacterium | reverse complement strand
GTGATCCCGCCGAGATTCGAACTCGGATCATGAGAACCGGAATCTCACATTCTATCCATTGAACTACGGGACCATTTGAGTGTTGAGTGATGAATTATGAATGAGGTAATTACTTAATTTTTGATTATTTATTCTTCTGTGCTGTTTTTCTGAATATAATAAATATTGATGCTAACTCATGTTTTATAGTTCAAATAAATAAAATATTAATACATCTATAAGTTACTAATAATAACAAACTTCGTCATTCAAAACTGTTCATTCATCATTCAATAGTGGAGCTGGAGGGAGTCGAACCCTCGTCCAAACAAGGAACCGATAAGCTTTCTACACGTTTATTTTGTTGTTGGTTTTCGAGTATTAAAAGGAAACAAACACCCTAGTTAATACCTTAGTTTCTTAATTTCATCCCGACTGCGAAACATCGCCGGAACTAACTCAAAATTGCGTGCGACTCGTAATCAGGCCGGAATTGAGTATCTCCACCTGCGAACCGTCTTGTCCTGATTCCTAGAACCTGGATAAAGCTAATCTACTAAACTTCGATTAAGCTGCAAGAGCAAAATTATTTTCGCCAATTAAAAATGTTGTGACACGGATTTACGAGCTTAATCACAAGGCTCGACATGCTTACTTACCCTTTCAACTTGCTGTCAAAACCGGTCAGCCCCAAATGTCAAAGAACTTTTCTCTGAAACGCTTTTGCAAAATTACAGTATTTACCTGAATTATAAGCAGAATATTAAGTGTTATATATCATGAGTTTTACACATGAAATGCCATTGCTTAAGTCATCAAAGGCTTTACATATAAACCTACATCCTCTTTAGTTATTTCGTTGCCGCATAGGATAATCATCCTTTCTACTACATTATGCAATTCGCGAACATTCCCCGACCAGTTGAAATTCTGTAATTCTTTCACTGCATCGTCGGTAATAGCTATAGGAGGACGGCCATGTGCAGCACAAATGTTTTCAATAAACCTGTTAACGAGCAAAGGAATGTCATCCTTTCGGTCACGCAACGGTGTAACTTCAATTATTATAACACTTAACCGATGATACAAATCTTCGCGAAACTTTCCTTTCTCAATTTCATTTTTAAGATTTTTATTAGTTGCTGTAATAATTCTTACATCAACATTAATTTCCTTTTCGCCCCCTACACGTATTATCTTGTTTTCCTGAAGAGCACGGAGTACCTTTGCCTGTGCACTTAAACTCATATCACCAATCTCATCAAGAAAGAGAGTGCCGCCATGCGCTAATTCAAAATCGCCTTTACGCAGTTTAATTGCGGAGGTAAATGATCCCTTCTCATGTCCAAACAGTTGACTTTCAATCAACTCAGTTGGTATAGCAGCACAATTCACTTCAATAAACGGCGACTTTGCACGGGTGCTTTGCAGATGTAACTGCCTTGCAACAAGCTCTTTCCCCGATCCGTTCTCACCAGTAATGAGAACTCTCGCTGATGTAGGTGCAACCTTTTCAATCATCTCTTTAAGTGAAACAATAGTATGTGATTCGCCAACGATTTCGTATTTGTAATTTGTCTCTTTTTTAAGTTGATTAGT
Source organism: Bacteroidota bacterium (assembly GCA_014382445.1). Lineage (GTDB taxonomy): Bacteria > Bacteroidota > Bacteroidia > Bacteroidales > F082. The sequence continues at coordinate 31,024 of JACNJS010000007.1, read as the reverse complement.
TTGTAGTACAAGTTCCTTCTTGTCAACTGCATTTCTTACAGAAATTAATAAACGGTTTAGATCGGGCGGTTTAACAATAAAATCGTAAGCTCCTTTTTTTATGGCTTCAACAGCAGTTTCTATGGTTCCATGGCCTGAAATCATAATTACAGGTACGTCGCTGAAACTCATTAGTTTATCGAGTACTTCCATGCCATCCATTTCAGGCATTTTTATATCCAGCATAATGGCATCATAGTTATTATCCTTAGCCATTTCAATAGCGTCAATACCATTGGCGGCTAAATCAACTTCATGTTTTTCAAATTCAAGTATTTCTTTCAACGTCCGCCTTATACTACTTTCGTCGTCAACAACAAGTATTCGTGCCATAAAAAATATATTTTCAGATGATTATATGCATTTTAAATTTTGTACAAATGTATAGTCAATAACCTTAAGCTGCAAATGGGTACGATTTTTGTAAATATTTACATTTTCCTAATATGTTAAATCAGTAATTTTGCTAAAATTTTATTAAATAATTTATCTATAATATGATAAGATTTGCATCTCACATAATACAATTTGTCTTTGTTATTATATTAATTATCAGCAATGTAAGTGCTCAATCAGTTTATATTAATAATGATCGAATAAATGAACCTCTTTCATTTCCATGGGCAGGAGGAATGGATGCTGTGCAATATTGTAATGTGGATTTTAATTTGGATGGAATAATGGACTTACTTGCTTTCGACAGAAGGGGTAACCGCAAAATGTGTTTTATTAATAATGGCACAATTAATGAAATTGATTATGAATATGCTCCACAATATTCCAAATTGCTTCCCGATTTTAAGGAATGGGTAATTTTTGCGGATTATAATATGGATGGCAAGAATGATATTTTTACATATTCGCCCGGATATGGAAGTATGATGGTTTATAAAAATATAAGTGATAATACTTTAAAATTCGACCTTGTGGTTTATCCCTATTTAAAAACTTTATTGCCCGGGGGATATGTTAATCTTTTTGTTACAAGTGCTGATTATCCCGGAATTGCTGATGTTGATAATGATGGTGATCTTGATATATTAACTTTTGGAGTGTTGGGATCGTTTATTGGCATGCATAAAAATTTATCGATAGAGAAGTATGGTAATGCAGATTCGCTGGATTATGAGCACACATCTTATTGTTGGGGTCATGTTGCTGAAAGTGATGAATCGAATGTATTATATTTTGACACCTGCATGCCGGGTACAGATTTCGTTAACCAAAATATAATCCGCAAGGAAAGGCATACTGGTTCAACTTTTTTAGTGCACGATTTGGATAATAATGGATTGGTTGATTTACTGTTGGGTGATGTTGATTATTCGGGTTTGTTTGCTTTGTATAACTCAGGAACGATTGAAGATGCCTACATTTCATATAGTGATACTCTTTTCCCACAAGGTACTTCCCGAGTTAATTTGTTTTCGATGCCGGTTGCTACATATACAGATGTAAATAATGATAATATCAAAGATTTGATGGTTTCACCATTTGATCCAGGTATTGTTACTTCCAGAAATAAAAACAGTAGTTGGCTTTATATAAATTCAGGTACCAACACAAGCCCTGTTTTTGAATTATCACAAACCAATTTCCTTCAATCGGAAATGATAGATGTTGGCTCTGGTGCTTATCCGGTTATTTATGATTGGGTTGGCGATGGACTAAAAGATTTGTTTATAGGTAATTACGGTTATTATAAGTATTCTTATTACGTAAATTACTTCTTGTATTCGGTTTTTCATTCGTGCATTGCGTATTATAAAAATACAGGAACTCTTCAGAATCCCGTGTTTCAGCTTTGGGATGATGATTTTGCCGGACTTAGCAGTTTACAACAAATTGGCTTTATTCCGGCATTTGATGATATTGATGGTGATGGAGATACTGATTTACTTGTTGGTAACAGCGACGGCAAAATTATATTTGTTAGTTATAACAAGGCAAGTGGTGATTTTGATGTTATTACAGAAAATTATTTAAGTATAGATGTTGGTGATTATAGTTCACCTCAGTTATTTGATTTAAATAAAGATGGTGTTAATGACCTTATAATAGGAGAGAAGGGTGGAAATATTAACTATTATCAGAATTTTGGGAGTGCTGGTAATCCTGAGTTTACTTACATAACTGATAGTCTTGGAAAAATAAATGTTACAGATTATTCTGTTTCCTGGAATGGCTATAGTACTCCTTCTTTTTTTAGGGATAGTAATCAAAATACGGGGTTGGTGGTAGGGTCGGAGCAGGGAATAATTTACTATTTTACTAATATCGATGACAACCTTGACGGGAAATTTACTGAGTCGGATCAACTAAATTTATTATTGGATACTACAGATGTTGATTTTGACAGAGGAATGCGTACAGGAGTAGTTATTTGTGATTTGTATTCAGATGGGAATCTGGAAATGATCGTTGGTAATTATTCAGGTGGGCTTGAGTATTTTAATGGGGCAGTTAATGTATTGTCGGATATCAATAATTTTAATTACAAAAATGAACTCGAAATTTATCCAAATCCTGCAAATTCAGAGGTGATTATTAATTTTCCGGAAAAATCTGGGATAGTTGAAATTACCTTATACAATATCGATGGTAAAGTAATAATTACAAGAACATTTAGCTTTCAAAATAGAATAGTAAACTTAAGTATTGCTGATGTAAGTAATGGTGTTTATTTCATTAAATCAGAAATTGGTAATAAGGTTTTTAGAAACAAACTTATTGTAGTAAAATGAAAAAGTCTGATTTAACTGGGTGCTATTTGTAATTTAAACAATAGGGAGAACTGATAGCACCATACAGAAATCTCCTAAAACATTTGTTGGATTTTAGAAGATTTCACAGTTGTTCCTCTCTGCCTGTGGTAAGTTGAGGGTTTAAATGACAATCGTTTTTTTACTTTTGAATAGTATCTTTTATAGAGATTTTCAAAATGTCTCTATTGCACAATTATACGTTTAACTTTTCCATATTGTGATGTCCCTAACCTGATAATATAAGCACCGGGTTTTGCGTACGATAAATCGAGGTTGTAAACATATCTGCCATTTATATTTTCAACTCTGTTCTCTACTAATTTCTGACCAAGTATATTATGTAAATTGATAATTAGTGTTTCAGTTACTTCGGTTGATTGAATAGAAACTTCAAATTGATTGTTAGCTAACGATTTAATAACCATATCTGTATTGTTCAGAGGTGTTTCACTAACACCTATGTATAATACCAGTTCCGCAATGTAATCTTCGGTTTCACCATAGGCTGAACCTTCACATGCATCATCAGGCACAGTCGAATTCCAGTTCGACTTTGCTCTCATTAAATGTTGTCCTAAATTAACACCATCAGGAATAGTCAATGGCATTGTTTCAGTATAAACACCACCAGCCTGACCAGGAGCCATATGGAAATTATCAACAACAACTTCATTATCCTCAAAAACAAAATTGTCATTAAAATCGATCCAAACCTTTATAAACTGATCTCCGTAATGGGTTGTAACAGTTAGTTCGTTTACGCTATTATTAGCTAATTCTGTTGAAAGATCGGTATAATCTCCATAGCCATTTGGAGAGCAATCGGTTACATTACTAATGGAGTCTAACTGAAATAAATAAAATCCATGCCCATCTGCACAATCAGATATTGGTTGACACATAGTGTTTTCAATCACTACTGATGATGTGTCGTTAGTGATATGTGCATCACCCGGAAGGGATGTGTAAGCAGTTAGATTATACGTTCCTATCGCAGATAAATCTACAGTTTCTGTAAATGTATATAACATTGGAAAAGGATAATGCAGAGGACCAGGTACTTGCTCGGTGTGGATATAATTGTCAAGATTAAAAGTTACATCAAAGTTTGTTTGAACAACATATCCATAATTCGCAATTGAAACCTTTATTTTCTCCGCACTAGTTAACCCCGTACCAGTAACAGGTAATATTATAGCAGCAACACCAATATCATTGGGGACTAAGTATGTAACGGTTTTGGTTATCGTATCGTTTAAAAGATTCTCATCAAGTAATAGATTTGTATATGATTTGATTTGGTAGGTTTGTTCAACTATTCCTAAATTGGCTGTTTGAGTAAATGTGTATTGTATTGATTCGCCTGTTGAGATTGGTCCGGGCATTATTTCACCTACTACCTCGCCTCCATCAATTTGATAATTAACTGGAATATTTGTCAGTGTGTCCAGTCCATAGTTAAAAAGAGATATAGTAATATCTTCAGCATCAGATAATTCACCTGTAACAGGCTCGATAATACTGAGAACTCCAATATCATTAATAAGGTCGGTTGAAATTTGAAAAACACCTACCACATCCCTTCTTTGATTACTCACAAAATATTCAGCAATATGCCAAAAAGTGTTGTCGTTTGTTGGGTCAAGAGATAATTGAACGTAATCAGCTAATCTATTGGATGGATTATTAGATGTGCTTTGAGCAATCAAGGTTTCATCAAGAGTCATCTGTCCCAACGTGTCTGAAACAAATCTTCCTGTATAATAAATTGCTATTCTCTCCGCCTGGCTACAAGTAGTGTAACCCATTCCTATATTACCCTGTCCGTCCATTACCATTGATCCCGAAAAAGCGTGTTTATTGTTATAAGGTGAAATATATGTTCCTTCCTGATATATTGTCCATGGGTCGCCATCGTTATCCTGACGCAGTTCATACCATCTAATACCTGCAAGTTCGGCACCTGAGCCATCAGTATCTACTACAAAATTGAAAATTGCGGAATTATAATTTGGAAATCGTCTGTATTGAGCTTGATTCATTATTGTTGCCTGAAGAACATCCTGATCGGGACCACCTGGTTGCGGTACGTTTGAAAAAGAACCGCCATCAAACACAGAAATAAAAGGAGTAGTAATGATTTCATCGGGAGATGAAATAGTTGAGTTTGCAGTATTATCCCAGTCAACATTTACTGTCCATAGTTTTATATGGTCGGTTGATACACCACTCCATGCATCGTCTTGCAAATAAACAATTGAAGCATTACCTACAGGAGGTAAATCTCCATTTGTAACATTAAAAAATTGTGGGCTATAGAAACCAGATGTAGAAATCCCAGGTAAGGGAAAACCAACAAATTGTGAAGCATTACCTAACAACATTTCTTCACGCTCAATTACAAATACTTTGTTAGATGCATTTATATTAGCAGTTACATAATAACCATCCGACCAAACTGAGAACTTTGTATAATCAGGAAATGAACCGGTTCCAAAACCTGTTGTGTAAATATACCATCCATCGTTAACCGGATCAGGGCCTTGACAAATGGCTACATTAAACCCATTTGGATTATTGTCAAATTCAGTAATTACAAATCTGTCAGCTTCTACATCATACAAAACAATTGGGTCGCCAATATTGTTACCTGGAAATAAAGTGCTTAACGATGCGGCATTTGTTAAAGGGATTCCCTCTTTATCAAAAATACGAAAACCAACATTCCATGCGCCTACGAAATGGTTTGGTCCAACGGCTCCGGTAGGATCAGAAGGTGTATAATTTGAAACATTTGCCTCGAAAACTAATAACGGTGATTTCCCGCGATGGCTGGGTGCGTTTTTCTGATTTTGAACTAGAGCGTCATCTCCTTTGGGCAAACCTTTTCCGGGGACGGTTATGTTTGCACCTCTCTTTTTAGGAGGGCCTAATTTTGGTGATTCATTTGGGTCAATACCAATAAAGGTTCCATCTTTTATTTGTTGTGCTAAACTGGGTACACTTATTGGTCCTATAAGCTTGCCATAAGAACTGGGCTTTTCTGCTTCTGAATTTTGTGCAAATATGTTTGGTGTATTAACTGCCATAACAAAGAAGATGAGTAGCAAAGAAATATTTTTCATCATTTAGATATTATTAAAACGTGATTAATTAATTGATTCTTAATATTGTATTAGATAGATGGTTAAAATTGCGGTGCACAAAGTAGATTTTTTAGAGATCAGTATAATACAATCCAAAAGAATTAACCAAAATTTAACATTACAAAGAAAGAATTTCAAATAATGCAATCTAATTTATGTAGTTTATACCTCAGTTTAAACTTTTAGAACCATTTGCACAAGAGAAATTATTTTTTAACAACTTTTATAGTGTGGATCATTTCACTTTCATTTATTATAAGTGAATAAACTCCATTTGCGAGATGATGCATATTAATAATTTCTTCTTTTCCTTTAGAAATGTGTGTCAAAACATTATTTCCCTTAGAGCTAATTATTTTTAAAACTCTGTTTTTTACCGAAGGAAAAATAATATGCAAGCTATTAGTAACCGGATTGGGATAAACCACTAAGGCTTCGGATGAGTTTTCACCAATACCAACAGCAATAAGAATATAATCAGTTTTTTCATTGGTACTTATACCTCCGGGGCCTGTTACCGTTAATGAAACAGTGAAATTTCCGGGAGTAAGATATTCATGAGCCGGGTACTGTACTGATGATGAATCGCCATCACCAAAGTTCCAATCCCAGGCATCAACCGCTCCGGATGATAAATCAGTAAAATTAACTAACAACGGGGCCTCGCCTGTTGTTGGTTCACCCACAAAGTCGGCTATAGGAGCCGGTTCAATCGCTGTAATATAGTTGAGTTTCACAATTGAATCACTTCCTCCCGGACCAGTAACTGTAAGTGATACTGAATATATTCCGGAGTTTACATAAGTATAAACAGGTAATTGGAATGTTGAAGTGCCTCCATCACCAAAATCCCAAAGCCATGTATCGACACTATCAACTGATAAATCGGTGAAACTTACTATTAAAGGAGCATCTCCCGACGTAGGATTGCCGTTAAAATCTGCTGTAGGTACTGGTTCAATAGCAACAATATAGTCTGTTTTTACAACTGTGTCGCTACCTCCCGGACCAGTAACTGTAAGCGATACTGTATATATTCCGGCAACAACGTAAGTATAAACCGGCAGTTGGAGTATAGATGTTCCTCCATCACCAAAATCCCATGACCATGTATTTACACTATCAACTGATAAATCAGTAAATGTAACTTGGAGAGGAATATCGCCCGTGGTTAGATTTGCTTCAAAATCAGCTGTTGGAGCAGGATAAGTTACTGTAATATAATTAACTTTTGTGTTAGTATCAGCATCGAGCATGTTAGAAACAATTAGTGTTACATCCCAGGTTCCTGCAATATCATAGAGAATAGGAGTGGGTATTTGTCCGGTATAACTTCCTGGAGTACCTCCTTCAAATGTCCATTCCCATGATGTTGGTGACCCGGTTGAAGTGTCGGTAAACAATACTGTTTCACCAATTTCAACACTATTATTATCAGCGTAAAAATCGGCTTCCAATGTTACTATAGTTGAATATAAATCGGATTCCCAAAGTCCGCGCCCGTATGTGGCTGCTCTTATCATACTATTATTAGGATTAATGTCGTCATAATATATATCAAGCTCAGTTACAACTACATTTGGCATATTGTTATAGAAAGGTATCCAGCTTGCATCACCAAGTTTAAGATAAACACCAACATCGGTTGCAGCATAAAGGTCAACCTGTGAAGTATTTTGTCGATTTTGAATTACACAATTTGTTGGCAGTAAAGGCAAACCGGCCGAAATATCAGTCCATGTTGATCCTCCATCGGTTGATTCAAAAACACCATAACTATTAAATTCACCCATAGCTACCCATATTGTAGTTGGGTCATCGTATTTAACACTAATGTAAGTTATGTTTGATGCCCATGTAGGCAGTGACCCGGTAATATTTGTCCATGTTGAGCCACCATCGGATGTTCCATAAAGTGTACTTGTTGTTGCAGTGTAAATGTAATTTGAATTAGATGGGGCAACGGCCAATGATCGCAGAGTGCTGCTACCCCAGGTGCTTAATTGAGTCCAGCTGTTACCCTGATTGGCTGACGTCCATACATCCTGATAACCAACAAATAAAGTATTGCTATTATTTGGATCCTGAACATAAGGGGTAATCCATGCTGCGTTACCGGAAATTCCACTACTGATATTGGTAGAGTTATTCCAATGATTAGTTGTGCGATAAATACTACCATAATAAAGTGAACCATATTGAGTATTTTCATCGGAGTAATCAATTAAACATTCCATCCCATCACCGCCAATTACATCATTCCATACCGATGTGAGCAGTGCCTTGGTGCCATTATCCTGTAGTCCTGTAATAACATCGGCTGAAGTAGTTTGTGCGACTCCGAGGCGGTACATCTGACTAATAATCATTCCATCGGAAAGATGTGACCAGGTTGCTCCTCCGTTGGAAGTACTGTAAAGCCCTCCATCATTACATTCAAATAAGGTTGATGACCCGTTTTGATACGTAAAATTATGTTTATCGGCATGTACAATTGAAGCATTACCTCCGCATGTACTCGACCAGTGGTTATTAATATTCCATGTTATTCCGCCATCAGCAGATTTCCACGTATTAACGCCTCCTAAAAATACAGTATTCACATTATTTGGATCAGCAGCTATACACAAGTCGTACCAAGCCTGTCCCCCGCTATCGCCTCCGTTACAGTTCCACCCGAGCAAATTTATTCCATTATAAACCGATGTAAAACTTGCACCTGAATCAGTTGATTTATAAACCCCATATAATCCGCTGCTGGTGTTTGCAATTAGAGCATAAACAACATCTGCATTATTCGGAGATACGGCTAATTCAGTTCTTCGACCGCTGGTACTTAGTGTTAATGTCCATGTTATACCGCTATCAGTACTTGTGTAAATATCACCATACCATGTACTGCCATATAGAGTGCTACTTACACCGGGTTTAAATTCCAAATCAATAAATTCGGTACTTGTTAAAACATTCCATGTAACTCCGGCATCAGTGGTATGGTAAACGCCTAAAGTTGTGGCAGCATAAAAAATATCATTATTCGTAGGATCAACCAATAAACGGTTAATTAACTCTTTTTGCCCTGCAGTAAATGTTAGCCCTGTGGTTTGCCATGTAGTACCACCATCTATTGATTTTAATACACCAACAGAATAGGTATCAGAGTGGTCTTTGTCGCCGGTAGCAGCATAAACAATGTCATCGCCTGTTGTAGAAAGAACAATAATATCACTAATACCAATGGCCTCCATTTCATCACCTTGTGGAACCCAGTTAGTACCTCCATCAGTAGTTTTCCATATGCCTCCTGAAGCTGCTCCTACATAGTATGTATTACTATTTGTAGGATGAAACCCTATGCAGTTCAGCCTGCCTAATCCTGCATAACCACCAGGCGAAGTGCTTGGTCCCATGCTCGTCCATTGACCCGAAGGGCTTCTTTGTCCTTCCATGGATTTATTAATTTTTTGGAGTTCCTCCCATGCTGATGTGTTTGGAAACGCTCCGGTAACAGGATTAACTCTATTTTCCCAGTACCATTCCCAACGTTTAAATTGCTTCCAGCCTCCTGCTTTGGTTTTTTCTCCGTTAAGAATATAGTAGCCATCAACAACATTTTTCGGAGTCCAATAATCGTTAAATGCTTTTTGGATATCAAAGAAGGTTAAACTACCATTTTCAACTTTGTTTTTGGGTAGTAGAGTGTTCCAGGGTTGTGCTTGAAAGCTATTTGTGATAACTAATAATATGATTACTAGGAGAATAGGTAGTACACGTTTCATAACTATTTATTATATTTGTTTACATGGCACAAAGGTAGAATAATTTAACTTATTATTCTATGTTAAGAGTTCAAACCAAAGAAGCGGTGTTACAAGAAATGTTATCATTAATAAGGATGGGGAAATTGCTTATTTAACCCGACTTTTTGAACATGAAAAGTTTGATAAAATGAAAGGTAAGATGGAAGAACTATTGATTAACGTAGAGTGTAACGGAATAGGGGAAGTAGGTATAAAAGTAGGTATAAAAGTATAAAGGTATAGGGGTATAAACAATCACATAAAGTATTCTGGATAATTATTTTTTGTTATAAATTTCAAAGGTATAAGTAAAATCATTTTGGGGATCATTGTCAATATGTTGTTCATAAATCAACTCCCAATAATCTAATGAAATTTCAGGAAAAAAAGTATCGGCCTCATAGTCTTTGTGAACACGTGTAATGTAAAGTTTATTAGCATGGGGCATAAACTGTTTGTAAATAGATCCACCACCGATAATAAAATTCTCTTTTGAAGAATCCATTTTATCAATTGCCTCTTCAATAGAATATGCCATTAAACAGTTGTCGATCTCTTCATCAGGTACATCTGTAATAATCATGTTTGTTCGATTAGGTAATGGTTGCACGGGTAGTGAATAATAAGTACGTTTTCCCATGACTACATAATGGTCCTTTGTTATTTGCTTGAATCGTTTTAAATCTTTCGAAATATGCCACAGAAGGTCATTGTCTTTACCAATTGCGTTATTTGATGCTATGGCTACTATTATTGAGATATTTTTCATGCGTTAATGGGTTGAATGGTGCAATGATTGAATGATACAATGATATAATGGTGCAATGATACAAATTATGAAACAAAACTGATTATTTCTTTTTTCCTTAGGTAGAATCTCTTTCTTATGTTTTTTATATTATCATTCAAGTATTTAAGAAGTCTGTCATTTACTCATGATAATCAAACAGAAATTTCACCTTTTATCCCGGGATACGGGTCATAATTCAAAATCTTAAAATCATCATAAGTAAAATCAAAAATACATGTAACTTCTGGATTAATTTCCAAAATGGGTAGTTCTTTAGGTACTCTACTAAGCTGCAGTTTTACCTGATCAAGATGGTTTAAGTAAATATGAGCATCGCCAAAAGTATGGACATAATCACCTGGTTTAAGTCCGGTAACCTGCGCAACTATCATTGTTAATAATGCATATGAGGCAATATTAAAAGGTACTCCCAAAAATATGTCGGCACTACGTTGGTAAAGCTGGCAAAAGAGTTTACCATCAGCAACGTAAAATTGGAACCATGCATGACATGGCGGCAATGCTGCTTTGCCATTAGCTACATTTTGCGAAAACGAAATACTTGTGTCGGGTAATACGCTGGGGTTCCATGCTGCAACAATTAATCGGCGGCTGTTGGGGTTGGTTTTAATCTGAGTAATAATATTTTGAATTTGATCAATACCCTCATTATTCCAGTTTCTCCATTGTGCACCATAAACAGGACCAAGATCACCCGATTCATCAGCCCATTCATTCCATATTCTTACACCGTTTTCTTTTAGATATTTAATATTAGTATCGCCGGCTAAAAACCATAGCAATTCGTGAATTATCGATTTTATGTGTAATTTTTTTGTGGTAACCAAAGGAAAACCTTCCTGTAAATCAAATCGCATCTGATACCCGAAAACACTTAAAGTTCCAGTGCCTGTTCTGTCTTTTTTAAGATTTCCTGTATTTATAACATGCCGTAGAAGGTCGTGATATTGTTTCATTATTATAGCGTTCTATTTATCAACTTCATGACTAGATCAGGAAGAGTCCAAAGACATTCCAGTGTCGTTTGGATAATTAATTAGTTATTTAAATTATTCTTCGATAACACACTGGCTCAAATGATATTTTGTTTGACTATCCCAAGACTGACTTAAGTTCACATTTGAAGGTTATCCTATCAATGCACCAATAATGGTTGCTGATAGCAACGAAGCGATAGTTCCTCCAAGTAAAGCCCTCATACCATATTTCGACAGTAATATGCGCTTGGTTGGAGCCAATGACCCAATGCCTCCGATTTGAATGCCAATGGAGGCAAAGTTTGCAAAACCGCAGAGCATATATGTTGCCATTATTATTGATTTTGAGTCAGCAAAAACATTTGCTTCTTTCATCTCAGCCAGACTGACATACCCGATAAACTCTGTCATTATTATTTTTTCGCCTAACAATCGTCCCACCAAAGTAATGTCATGTGAATCAACACCTATCAGCCACATTAAAGGTGCAAAAATATAACCTAAAACAAACTGTAACGAAAGATCAGTGTATTTACCATCTGTAAGCTCAGTAACCCAGGCATTTAAATGAAACAAGTCGCCTATGGATTTTGAAATATAGTTGAACATTGCAATGAAAGCAATAAAAACCAATAACATTGCAGCAACATTAACTGCAAGTTTTAATCCTTGAGTCGTTCCGTTTGAAATAGCATCCAGGATATTTTTGCCGGCTTCTTCGCGAGGGATTTTAACATTTGAGTCAATATCTTCTGTTTGAGGTACTAAAATTTTGGAAACAACCACAGCACCTGGAGCAGCCATAACTGAAGCTGTAAGCAGATGTTTTGCGAACAACATTCGCTGCACAGGGTCATCACCGCCAAGGAAACTTATGTATACAGCCAGTACTCCTCCCGCAAGTGTTGCCATACCACCCATCATAACCAACATAATTTCCGAATTGTTCATTTTTGGCAGATATGCTTTTATCATCAGAGGCGATTCGGTTTGACCTAAAAAAATGTTTCCTGCAACTGAAAGGCTTTCAGCACCTGACAGTTTCATAAACTTGGTCATAATCCATGCGAGTCCAAAAACAATATACTGGATAATGTTTAAATAAAAGAGCAGGCTGGTTAACGCCGAAAAGAAAATAATAGTTGGTAGAATTTGAACAACAAAATTCACATTACCAATCTCTATCTGATTAGTAACAAATGATTTAAAAAGAAAATCTGTACCTGCATTTGTAAAATCAAGTATTAATACGAAACCTGCTCCTACAAAGTCGAATGCTGCTTCTATAAAAGGAACATATAATACTCCTAACGCAAGTAAGAGTTGAAAAATCAACCCTTTTCCAACAACACCCCAGTTAATTTTTTTTCGGTTAGCACTAAAGGCAAATGAAATAAGTACCAAAACGAAGATACCAAATATTCCTCGTATTATACTCATTGGTTTAAAGCCACTTTTTCGCTTTAACTGAAGAATGTTCCCTTTATCAGCGCTTGAATCTGACTCATGAGTTAGAATCGTGTCAAATTCCTGATTAATAATTTTTTCAACTTCTACAGTATTATTTTTAGCTGAATCTTCAACTTGCTTACCCACAAATCCCAATACTGTTAATGAAAAAAATCCCGTTAAAAAAAACAGGATTATTATATTTCGTTTTTTCTTAATCATAATAATCTTAATGAATTTTTTTGTCAAATTATATTGTTGAAAGTACGGAAATGATTGAATATTTTAAAGGTAATTTATTACGAGGTGCATGTATTGTTGTATCATTTCTTTCTTCTTTTAATTTCATCTCTGATTTTGGATGCCTTTTCATAATTTTCGTTTTCAATGGCCTTTTTTATCAGATCTTCCAATTCTTCTAGTAGGTAATCGCTATAATCAGACTCGATATCTTCATGCTCAGGAGTAGATTTTGTTCCTTCAGGATCTTCACCAATTGGGTGATCTTCAAGAACAATTCCAGCTTCATCTATAATGCTTTGATATGCATAAATTGGGCACTTAAACCTTAGAGCTATGGCTACAGCATCCGACGTCCTACTGTCGATTTCACTTTCTGCCCCGTTGTGTTCGCAAACAAGCCTTGAGAAGAATATTCCCTCTTCAAACTTGTTTATAATAACTTCCGTAACCCTTATACCGAAATGATTAGCAAAGTTTGTAAATAAATCGTGTGTAAGTGGCCTCGACGGTTTCATTTTCTCAAGTTCAATAGCAATTGCTTGAGCTTCACTACCACCAATAATAATTGGTAATCTTTTTTTTTGTCCTGGTATACCAAGTATTAATGCATATGCACCACTTTGCGATTGGCTATATGACATTCCTACTATTTCAAGCTTAACCTTCTTCATGCAGATTTAAATAATTTATAAAAATATAAAACTTTTTATGCTTAGCTGATTTATTAATAAATAGTTTTTTTGTTATTTACTAACAAATTATTAAATCGACAGTAAAGCATTGAAATGAAGAATTATACAATTACAGTCAATATTATTTTTACATTCTATTTTATTAATTCAACAAAAATTGTTAATTGAGTATTAATAACAAAAGTAAATATTATTGCTGGAATTAAATCATTATTTTTACTTTAGCCGGCTGTTTAGCAAATGCATAAAAATTTGTACTTTAAATTAATTAATTAAAATAGTTATGAAAAAAATTCTTACGCTTTTGGCTTTATTTGCCGCACCTGTTCTGGTATCGGCAAGCGAGGCCGACCTTGTCATCCCTGATGGTGTTAAAGACCAGTCAATTTTATACTGGGGATTCCTGATCACATTTGGGGGATTCTTGTTTGGTTTGTACCAATTTATGAAGGTAAAGAAAATTCGCGCTCATCGGTCGATGCTTGATGTTGCTCAGGTTATTTTTGAAACAGCAAAAACTTACCTAATTGAGCAAGGGAAATTCCTTGCAATTTTGTTTATCTTTATTGGATCTGCAGTAGCATTTTATTTTGGATGGCTTTCTGTTGATCCGGAAACTGGCGAAAATCTATTTGGTGTTGGTGGCGTATTAATGATCCTTGGTTGGACAGTAATAGGGATATTGGGTTCATACAGTGTTGCCTGGTTTGGAATCAGAATGAACACTCTGGCTAATTCAAGAATGGCTTTTGCATCTTTAGAAAGGAAACCAATTAAGTTACTTAATATTCCTTTGAATGCAGGAATGAGTATCGGTGTTGTGTTAATTTCATTGGAATTGATGATGATGCTAATTATATTATTATTTGTTCCAGGTGAATATGCCGGTGCAAGTTTTATTGGTTTTGCAATTGGTGAATCGTTAGGTGCCTCCGTATTAAGAATTGCCGGTGGTATTTTTACTAAGATTGCAGATATCGGATCCGACCTAATGAAGGTTATCTTCAAAATTGGTGAAGACGATCCACGAAACCCCGGAACTATTGCCGATTGTGTTGGTGATAATGCTGGTGATAGTGTAGGCCCAACTGCTGACGGTTTTGAAACCTATGGAGTAACAGGTGTTGCATTGATCTCTTTTATTCTTCTTGCCGTAACCAGCATCGATTATCAGATTCAGTTACTAACTTGGATATTCATCATGCGTATTCTCATGATCGTTACTTCAATTAGTGCTTTTTGGATTAATAGTATAATTACTAAAGCAAAATATCAAAATGCAGATGATCTGGATTTTGAGAAACCTCTTACATCATTAGTATGGATTACTTCAATATTATCGATCGCTGTTACTTTTGTAGTTAGTTATTTAACTATTAAAGAATTACCAAACGACTTATGGATTTCGCTTTCCGTTATAATTAGTGCCGGAACATTGGGTGCTGCACTAATTCCGGAGTTTACTAAACTATTTACAAGCCCCAAATCAGATCATGTAAATGAGGTAGTTGTTGCATCACAAAAAGGCGGTGCCTCGTTAAATATATTATCAGGATTAGTTGCAGGTAACTTTAGTGCATTCTGGAAAGGTATGGTTTTCTTTGTATTAATGTTTATAGCTTATTTTGCAAGTAACTATGGGTTGGGCGATATGATGATTTATCCTTCAATTTTTGCCTTTGGGCTTGTGGCTTTTGGTATG
The DNA here is from genome assembly GCA_014382445.1 of Bacteroidota bacterium. GTDB lineage: Bacteria > Bacteroidota > Bacteroidia > Bacteroidales > F082. Next base: position 15,400 of record JACNJS010000007.1, on the reverse strand, counting down.
CTGGGTATGGGACCTGTTACCATTGCTGTTGACAGTTATGGACCTGTTACCGATAATGCTCAATCGATTTATGAATTATCATTAATTGAAGAAAATAGAAAAGAAACCATTGCTGAAATAGAAAGAGATTTTGGTTTTACACCAGATTTTGAGAAATCAAAATACTACCTTGAAGCTAATGATGGAGCTGGCAATACATTTAAAGCCACTGCTAAACCGGTACTGATTGGTACAGCAGTTGTGGGTGCAACAACCATGATATTCGCTTTGATTTTGGTCATTAAGCATACTATAGGTATTGAACCAACTGAAGTTCTAAACCTTCTAAACCCATTTACTATTCTTGGGTTCTTATTGGGTGGTGCTGTAATTTATTGGTTTACAGGTGCGTCAATACAAGCAGTTACAACAGGTGCCGCGCGCGCTGTTGAGTATATAAAACATAATATAAACCTTGATCCTGATGCCCCAAAAAAGGCAGATGTTGAAAAATCAAAGGCAGTAGTTAAAATTTGTACTATTTATGCTCAAAAAGGAATGTGGAACATCTTTATTGCTATTTTCTCATTTGCATTGGCATTTGCATTCCTTTCTTCTCCATCACAGTTAGTTGATGGCATGAACCATGCAGATACTTTAAAATACTCATTACCTGTTTCTATGTTTGTAAGTTATTTGTTGTCTATTGCTTTCTTTGGATTGTTCCAGGCTATATTTATGGCCAATGCAGGTGGCTCGTGGGACAATGCTAAAAAAGTTGTTGAGGTTGATATGAAGGAAAAAGGTACTCCTTTACACGAAGCAGCAGTGGTAGGAGATACCGTTGGTGATCCATTTAAAGATACTTCCTCAGTAGCTTTGAACCCGGTAATTAAGTTTACTACTTTATTTGGATTGTTGGCTATGGAAATCGCATTGGCACCTCAATTTAGGGTGGTAGCGCCTTACATAGGCGGAGTATTTTTGATAGCCGCACTATATTTTGTTTGGAGATCTTTCTACAAAATGAGAATTATAGGATAATACAATTATTCCAATAACACTAAAAAGGGAGGTTGTGGAAGCAGCTTCCCTTTTTTAATGTGTGAATGAGTAAGTACTCTTCAAATATTTATAACTACTCTAATTAAAATAATGGATATTTCATTAATAAGATTTTTACTTTTGCATTTCGCAGATTACGTCTGCTAAAGTTTAATGATTTTTTTAAAAAGTTAGAATAAATTAGTATTATGAATACCCAAAACTTTATAAATAGGCATAATGGTCCATCAGAGGCAGATGTAACGAACATGTTAAATCGTATGGGCCTTAGCTCAGTTGATCAGTTAATTGATAAAACTATTCCTGGAGATATCAGGTTAAAGAATGACCTAAATTTAGATGGAGGTTTAAGTGAGTATGAGTATTTGAAGCATATTAGAAAACTTTCTCAGAAAAACAAGGTATTCAAATCATACATCGGTATGGGCTATTACAATACGATTGTTCCACCCGTTATCCTTAGGAATGTTTTTGAAAACCCAGGATGGTATACCTCTTATACTCCATATCAGGCTGAAATTTCTCAGGGAAGACTCGAAGCCCTTCTGAATTTTCAAACAATGATTTCTGATCTAACAGGCCTGCCAATTGCAAATTCTTCCTTACTCGATGAGAGTACAGCTGCTGCAGAAGCCATGTTGATGATATACAATTCTCGACCTCGTACTAGTGTTATAAATAACGCTAATGTGTTTTTGGTTTCCGAAAATATGTTCCCTCAAACAATAGCAGTTCTTAAAACAAGGGCTGCATCAAAAAGTATTACATTAAAATTAGACGCTTGTGAAGATTTTGAATTTAATGACAAGGTATTCGGATGCATGATTCAGTATCCTGATCAAAAAGGTGATATTCAGGATTATAGAGAGGTAGTTACAATGGCAAAAGAAAAGGATATACCCATTTCAGTAGCATCTGATTTATTAAGCTTAACAATGCTAACCCCACCTGGTGAATGGGGTGCTGATGTTGTTTTTGGATCTTCGCAACGAATGGGAGTACCAATGGGCTTTGGAGGTCCGCATGCTGCATTTTTTGCTACTTCCGACAGTTATAAACGTAACATTCCAGGTAGGATAATAGGTATCTCAAAAGATAGAAATGGCAATAGAGCACTTCGAATGGCTCTGCAAACTCGCGAGCAACATATAAAAAGAGAACGGGCAACATCTAATATTTGTACGGCTCAGGCATTGCTTGCGATTATGGCTGGTTTTTATGGAGTTTATCACGGAAAGGATGGACTTAAAGAAATTGCTGTCAAAATTCATAATCTAACTGCAGCTTTATCACTATCACTTGAAAAGTCAGGTTATGAATGTGAAAATAAATTCTTTTTCGATACACTCTATGTTAAAGTTCCTGACAATTTAAGTGTTGACGAAATCAAGTCAATCGCTCTGCGTCATGAAATAAACTTGCGTTATTTTGATGATAACCAGCATATCGGCATTAGTATTGATGAAACTGTAAACGAAAATGACATTGCCACTTTAGCCGCTGTATTTGCCAACGCCGCTGGTAGTGAAAAATTTGAATTAAGTTTTCCTGATAATAAGGGCAATTCAATGGTTTATCTACCTGCAAATTTGAATAGGAAATCGGATTTCATGCATCATGATGTCTTTAATAGTTATCATTCTGAAACAGAAATGATGCGTTATTTAAAGAAGCTTGAGAATAAGGATTTAGCCCTTAACCGTTCGATGATCCCATTGGGTTCGTGTACTATGAAACTTAACGCAGTTGCTGAAATGATGCCAATAAGTTGGCCTGAATTTACAGAAATTCATCCATTTGTTCCTTCCGATCAGGCACAAGGATATTTGGACATTATCAATGAAATGAATAAGATATTATCTGAAGTTACAGGATTCTCAGCTATATCATTTCAGCCAAACTCAGGTGCTGCTGGTGAATACGCAGGATTGTTAGTAATAAGGGAGTACCAGAAAAGCATTGGTCATGCACATCGAAATATATGTTTGATACCGGCTTCGGCTCATGGTACAAATCCTGCAAGCGCTGTAGTAGCAGGTCTTAATGTTGTTGTAGTTAAAACAGCCGATAATGGTAATATTGATATAGATGACCTTAAACTAAAAGCTAAGGAATACAAAAATGATCTGTCTGCAATAATGATTACCTACCCTTCAACACATGGTATTTTTGAAGAAGGAATAAGAGATGTTATTAAAATTGTGCATAAAAATGGTGGTCAGGTGTATATGGATGGAGCAAATATGAATGCACAGGTCGGTTTAACAAACCCGGGTTATATTGGTGCTGATGTATGTCATCTTAACCTCCATAAAACTTTTGGTATACCTCATGGCGGAGGTGGACCTGGCGTTGGACCGATAGGTGTGGCAGAACATCTGGTGCCATTTTTACCAGGTCATATTATGTCGCAAAATATTGCTGATCGAAAAAATTCTTCTGTTTCATCAGCACCTTTCGGAAGTGCATTAGTTTTACTTATTTCATATGGTTATTTGAAATTACTTGGCTCTAAAGGGCTTACCGAAGCAACAAAAATGGCAATATTAAATGCCAATTATATGATGGAGGAGTTAAAGGATCATTACCCGATTTTATATCGTGGTAAAAATGGCTGCGTTGGGCACGAGATGATTCTTGATTGTAATCAATTTAGTAAAACTGCCAATGTTATGGTTGTTGATATTGCCAAAAGGTTAATGGACTATGGGTTTCATGCTCCAACAGTTGCTTTTCCGGTTCACGGAACACTTATGGTTGAGCCTACGGAAAGTGAACCACTTTTAGAAATGAATTACTTCATAGAGGCAATGAAGACAATTAGGGAAGAAATACGGGAAATAGAGGAGGGGAAAGCTGAGCAGAATAATAATGTTGTTATAAATGCTCCTCACACTGCTGAAATGCTTATTGACAATAATTGGAATATGTCCTACGATCGTGAAAAAGCTGCTTATCCACTTAGTTGGGTTAGAGACAGTAAATATTTTACACCGGTAGCCAAGATAGATGATGCCTTTGGTGACAGAAATTTATGTACCTGCTTACCAATAGAAAAATACAAAGAATCATAATCTTTAAAGGATGTTTAGAAGCGTTAAGTTTGAAAGTAAAAATGATATGAGAATATTAGAGATGATATTGGAATTCAGCCTACATCGACCAAATTTTCCACGATTCATCGGCTTGAATTTTAAACATTTCTAACCCGTTTATACAAGTAGCACCACGCTCACACCCTTTTTTAAGGAATAAAGTTTCGTCGGGATTGTAAACAAGATCGTACAGAATATGTTCCTCAGTGATATATTCATAAGGTATCGGAGGGTAATTGTCAACATCTGGATACATTCCCAGAGGAGTTGTATTTATTATCAATAGCTTATCTTCCATTTCAGCCTGATCTATCCACGAATAACTAGAGTGTAATAATTTTAATGGTTTCCTGGAAATAAAGAAAAATAGAATACCATATTTTCGTAATACGTATGAAACTGCACTTGACCCACCGCCCGAGCCTAAAATAAGAGCTCGTATATTATTATCATTGTTTTTTAGGATTGGTTTAATGGTTTTTTCAAAACCAATAATATCTGTATTATAGGCAGAAAGATATGTTTCATTATTCTCCCGTTCAACTTTAATGGTGTTAATAGTACCTGTTACATCCACCGGATCATCAATAAAATCCATAAATTGACCTAAAGATTTTTTAAATGGAGAGGTTACGTTTAATCCCTTAATTTCAGGATTGTTGGTTATGAGTTCAGGAAATTCATTTATGTCATTTAACTCAAAAAGCCTGTACTCAGCATTAATACCTAACTTTTTGAATTTTTCATTGAAATAATCCGGGGAAAATGAATGCGATATATTTTTCCCAATAAGGCCGTAGATATCCATTTTGGTTAATTTAATTCGTTTTGAACATTTTTAGCACTTTGTTCCATTATCCAAATACTTAAGATGCCAATTAGCATTATGGCTATTGCAAATATAAACTCTTTATTTAAATCAGGGATAAAATAATCATAACCTATTACTTTAATTTTATCACCAAACATTTCATTAATTTGGGTTTTCCATGGCCAGATAACTCCAAGAGAACCTAAAATAAATCCCGTTAATATTGCTATCGTAAGATCCTTATACCGTTTAAATACCCACGAAAGAATATGTGAAAATACAATTAATCCTACTATGGCGCCCAGAAGTACGGGCATTAAAATACTCATATCTCTGTTGTTAATTGCATCAATAGCTACAAGTTGATAATTTCCCATTAAAATTAATACAAACGACCCTGATAAGCCGGGTAATATCATCGAACAAACAGCAACAACACCGCAAAGGCTAAGGTACATAAAATTATTGTTCTGAGTTGCAGGAGTTAAAAACGTAATAGTAACGGCAATTGCAGTCCCAATAATAAAGCTAATCACTACGCTTATTCGCCATTTTTCAACAGTGCGACCAACAAAAAATACCGATGCTAAAATAAGACCAAAGAAAAAAGACCATATCAAAACAGGATGCTGATTAAACAAATAATCGAAAATTTTTGCTAATAGTACAATGGCAATTATTACTCCGGTAAACAATGAAATCAGAAAGTATAAATCTGTTTTTTCAGCGAATTCCTTAAATCTACCTTTAATTAGCAAAGTTAGAGATGCAATCCCAAATGATTTAATTGAATTGATCAGCCTTTCAAAAATCCCCGTAATTAAAGCAATAGTACCACCAGATACACCCGGAATAATATTTGCAAGCCCGACGGCCATCCCCTTCAAAATATAAATAAAATATTTCATTAATAATATGTTATGGCAATATTTTGAAAGACATAATGATCGTCAAATATATATATTTTGTTAAAGTTTTTGTAACTAATTAGCATATGGGGTTTGAAATGTTTATGTTTAGAGTTTCTTGCAAATGTAAACAAAAAGCTAAATAATAGCAATATTCGAAAAATTTGATAAAAATCTTGTTTCAAATTATCATATATATTTCAACTAAACTACTTGCTCCGGTAAACTAATTTTCATCAAGCTTAAATTCAGGATTATAGATTATATCCTAAGTCCTAAAAAAGAAGTTTTCATACTTAAAATTTAAAGTTTATTGTTTCAGAAATATTTTGAAACTTTGCATATTAAAGCATATAAACCAGTATCACAATAAGTTCCCTTTCAAACGCTCTTCTTAATTTAAGCGTTCTTAAAGCACTAAATAAAATAAAAAATCCAAAAACTAAAAAGATTAGTCCTAATATTATTCCTGCAAAGTCAGGAAATATGATATGCCTTGGGAGATTAATTAAGTATGCTACACCTACCGAAATAAACGTGATTAGCGTAAAAGTCAAAATTAGTAATAGCCATACTGGTGGATGTTTTCTTTTTTTATCTGTTTTCGAAGTAACCATATTTTGAATGAAATATTATAAAGTATAAGAGTTAATCGGAATGCCAGTAGTTAATTTTTTTCTTATCTTGAAAAACAAATTTAAAAAGCTAATATCATTTCAATTATTAAGCTTAAATCCATCCCTTTAACTTGTAATAAATAATGGCGCAATATTCTCTTAAAACCAGAAGTTCATAATTTAAGTAGCTCCACATATTATATCTGAAAGATAGATTAATCCTTTCCTTTTCATTAGCATCTTCAAGTTTTATCTCATCAATAGGCTTTTCAAATGTAGGTAATCCACCAACTTTCGTAAAACCAACTTTCTTAAAAGTTTTTACAGAACGATACATATGCTCGGGAGTGGTTATTATTAAAAGTGCCAATTGTTCTTTATTGATTTTTAACATTGACGCAATATTTACCGCTTGTGTCCTTGTGTTAGTTCCCATTGGTTCATATACTATCCGCATTGAATCAATGCCTTTTACAATTAGCTCTCTTGCCATTAGGTTTAATTGGTATAAGCTATCATCTACATTATATGGAAGTGCTATAATAATTTTAGCATTTTGATATTCATTAGCAGCTTCCGATGCATAGTAAGTTCGGATTAACCCATCCGGGCTTGGCATACCACTACCGCCTAAAACAACAATAATGTCTGGGTTTTCAGATAAACTGGAATGACCTGTCCCTAAGTTATGGTATGCATAATATGGAAGATCAGTAAAACTTAATATGAAAAATAAGAAAGAGAATATTCCGAAAATGAAAAATAACCAACTAAATATTTTTTTGAAGGTGTTCATTTTATAAAATTAAATCAAATTTAATGATTTGTTGTGTTAAGTTATTGAATTCACACATCCTTATAAAACAATAGTCTCTTTTATAAATGAAAACCCAAAAGTTTCCATTTCATTCAAAATAGGTTCATAGATTTCTTTTGTAGATGGTATACACACTCCATTTAGCTTTGAGCACATAGATACTATTTTGAAATTTTTGTTGTAGATGGGGCAGAGGATTGTACATTTTAATAATTGTAAAGGATAAATAATTACAAACAAAACTACTAATTTACATTTATTTTTATACCAACGCCAAACTAAAGTTGTTATTATTGTGTACACATTTTATTGAAAATGGCTTCGTATTTTGAAATAAAGAAATATAATTTTTTTGGGGGAGGTTGATTGTTTATTGTATCGGTAAGGATGCTTGAGTTATTATCATGCTTATAACTTACTAAAGCCATATATTGACATTATTAATGCCTCGTTGCAAAAAAAGCACAATCGGGATTCATCAAAAGTAAAAATTACGAAGGGATAATCTATTTTTTAGTAATAGCCTCAGGTTTAATAAATGTTATTTTTATTTCATCCTTTTTCGGATCATAGTCAACATTTACGAGGGTGTTTTTCGATAATTTAGTAGAAATAATCTCTTCAGCCAACTGATCTTCGATATATTTCTGAATTGCACGTTTAAGAGGTCGTGCTCCAAATTGCTCATCCCATCCTTTATCAATAATAAAGTCCTTTGCTTTTGCGCTTACTTTCATTTTGTACCCAAGCCGGCCAATTCTGTCAAAAAGGTTTGTTAATTCAATTTCAATAATCTTATGAATTTCTTTTCTTGCAAGCGGTTCAAATATTACAACATCATCAATACGATTAAGAAATTCTGGAGAAAAGGCTCTTTTTAGAGCTGTTTCGATAACTCCCTGGCTATGTGTTGATCGGCCTTCAACTTTTGCTTTAGTGGTAAATCCAACACCTTGTCCAAAATCTTTTAATTGACGTGAGCCAATGTTGGAAGTCATGATAATGATAGAGTTTTTGAAGTCGACTTTACGGCCCAATCCATCAGTTAACTGCCCATCATCAAGAACCTGCAGTAGCAAATGAAAAATATCGGGGTGAGCTTTTTCAATTTCATCAAGAAGAATAATTGAATAAGGTTTTCTTCTTACTTTTTCGGTTAACTGACCACCTTCTTCATAACCAACATATCCCGGAGGTGCTCCAACCAGTCGTGACACGGCAAACTTTTCCATGTATTCACTCATATCAACTCGTATAAGAGCATCCTGAGAATCGAAAATATATTTTGCAAGCATCTTTGCCAAATAAGTTTTTCCAACTCCTGTTGGACCTAAAAATATGAAGGATCCAATTGGTTTGTAAGGATCTTTTAATCCGGCACGGTTACGTCTGATTGCTTTAACAACTTTTTTGATGGCTTCATCCTGCCCTATCACTTCTTTACGGAGTTCCGGTTCCATGTTTATCAGTCGGTTACCTTCGCTTTGAGCTATATTTTGAACAGGGATCCCTGTCATCATAGCAACAACATCAGCTACATTGTGTTCACTAACGTCTTCACGATGAATTTTGGAATCTTCTTCCCATCTTTTCTTTGCTCTTGTTAATTCATCAGTATATCGCCGCTCAATATCTCTAAACTGGGCAGCTTCTTCAAACTTTTGGCTCTTAATAGCCTTGGTTTTATTACTTTTTATTTCTTCAATAGAGTTTTCGAGGTTTATTATCTCGGTTGGGACATGTATGTTGCTGATATGTACCATAGCTCCGGCCTCATCAAGTGCATCAATAGCTTTATCCGGAAGAAACCTGTCGCTAACATACCTGTTGGTGAGTGAAACACAAGCTTCAATTGATTCTGGTGTGTATTTTACAAGGTGATGATCCTCATATTTTTCTTTAATATTATTGAGAATATGCACAGTTTCTTCAGGAGAGGTAGGATCAACCAGTATCTTTTGAAAACGTCTCTCTAGGGCACCATCCTTTTCAATATATTGACGATATTCATCGAGTGTTGTAGCACCAATACATTGTAATTCTCCACGAGCCAGAGCTGGTTTAAACATATTTGATGCATCCAATGATCCTGAAGCATTGCCGGCTCCCACAATAGTATGAATTTCATCAATAAATAGAATAATATCGGGGTTTTTTGTAAGCTCATTTAGAACAGCTTTCATACGCTCTTCAAACTGTCCGCGATATTTGGTTCCGGCAACAATCGAAGCCAGGTCGAGGGTAACAATGCGTTTATTGAATAAGGCGCGTGAAACTTTTCTATCTACAATTCGCAAGGCTAATCCTTCCGCTATGGCAGATTTTCCAACTCCAGGTTCACCAATTAAAATGGGATTATTTTTTTTGCGTCTACTTAATATTTGGGCAATACGTTGAAGTTCGGTTTCTCTGCCTACAATAGGATCAAGCTTTCCTTCTTCGGCATATTTTGAAAGGTCTCGGCCAAAATTATCTAATACAGGAGTAGCAGATTTTGGGTTTGCAGATTTCTTTTCGCTTCCGGTAGTTGGTTTGTCGCGCTCTAAAGGTGCATCCTCTGTATCTCCCGTCATTTCCGATTTGGGTTCAATGAAGTTAGGTATATCACTTTGTTCTTTAACAATTGAAGTGAGCTCCTCTTTTACAGAGTTGTAATTTACACCATCTTTACTTAACATACTGGTAATTAAATTGCTTTTATCTTTCAGAATAGCAAGGAGTAAGTGCTCGGTGCCAATTAATTCTGAATTAAAAACTTTAGCTTCAAGATATGTGATTTTCAATGCTTTTTCAACTTGCTTAACTAATGGAATATTTTCCATTTTACTAGCTTCACTATTGGGGTTCTTAATCGAATCCTCAATATCTTTCTTACATTTATTCAGGTCAACACCAAAATATCTTAGCAATTGAATGGCCATACCTTCACCATCACGAATTATGCCTAATAATAAATGCTCAAGACCAATATAATTATTCCCTAATCTAACAGCTTCTTCGCGGCTAAACGAAAGTACATCCTTTACTCGCTGAGAAAACTTTGCCTCCATAATGTATATTTTTATTTTGCAAAATTAAGTAAAAGGTAACTAATCACTATTAATTCACTTAATAATTGTTTCTTTTCTGTCGGGACCGTAAGAAATCATGCTTATGGGGACTCCAACATTTTCTTCAATGAAATTTATGTAGTTTTTTAACTCTATAGGTAATTCATCAAAGTTTGCACCTTGAGTAATATCCTTATCCCATCCCGGATGTGATTTATAAATTGGAGTAACTGATTCTTCCGATTCATCAAATAGAACTTCATTGATAACTTTCCCATGAACCTGATATTTAGTGGCTACTTTAATTTCTTCAAAATGGTTCATTACATCCGATTTCATCATCATAAGCTCGGTAACGCCATTGAGCATTATTGCATATTTTAAAATGGGCAAGTCGAGCCAGCCACATCTTCGCGGACGTCCGGTGGTAGACCCAAACTCATTCCCCACTTTTCGCAAAACATCTCCATAATTATCAAACAATTCAGTTGGAAAAGGACCGCTTCCAACCCTCGTGCAATAAGCCTTAAATATTCCATAAACCTTTCCAATATTCTTTGGGGCAATACCGAGTCCAATACACACTCCGGCAGCGATTGTATTCGACGATGTAACAAAAGGGTAGGAGCCAAAGTCAATATCGAGCATTGTTCCTTGAGCACCTTCTGCTAATATTTTTTTGCCAGCTTCGAGCTGTTTATTTAAATAATACTCACTATTAATCTTTTTAAGAGTATTAAGTTCTTTAAGCGCTTCATGCCAATGGATTTCGTAATCATTAAAAAACATTCCATCAATAGTAATTTTTTCATATTCTAAATCATATTGTTTAACAATTTGAATATGGCGGCTTCTGGCACTCTTATAACGTTCATAAAAGTTCTGGTTCTCAATATCACCAACCCTGATTCCGTTTCTGCTAATTTTGTCAGTATAGCAGGGTCCTATTCCTTTAAGGGTTGACCCGATTTTTTCATGACCTTTTGCTTTTTCATAAACCGCATCAAGCAGGCGATGTGTTGGCAGTATTAAATGTGCTTTACGCGACACCAATAATTTTTCTTTAACATTGATTCCGCTTTCAACAAGAGTATTGATTTCTTTTTGTAGAATGAAGGGGTCAATAATTACACCATTACCAATAACATTAACCGTGTTTTCATTAAAAATTCCTGAAGGAATAGTATGAAGTACGAATTTTTTGTTGTCGAATTCAATGGTGTGACCAGCATTTGGCCCACCCTGAAACCGTGCAATTATATCATATTGTGGAGTTAATACGTCAACCACTTTACCTTTGCCCTCATCACCCCATTGTAATCCTAACAGTACATCAATTTTCATGGATTAAGTATTATTTATTATCTGATAATCAGATTAATATCAAAGTGTTTATATTGCAAACAGCATTAAAAAACCCTGTATAAAACAGGGCTTATTGTCACGACAAAGTTATTAAATTGTGAATATATAATAAAAATAGTTTTCAAAAATTACTAACTATTTTTCTTATTATCGTGCTTAGTTTTGCATTTACCATAAAAGGTAAGTGAATGGTAGGAAACCTCAACTCCCAATAATTCCTCAACAGATTGCTGAATCTCCAGTATTCTGGGGTCGCAAAATTCAAGCACTTTGCCGTCTTCGGTGCAAATAAAATGGTCGTGTTGCTTATACTTAAATGATCGTTCAAACTGAGCGCAATTATTTCCAAATTGATGCTTAGTGACAAGATTGCAATCTAACAGGAGCTCTATTGTATTGTATAAAGTAGCACGGCTAACTCTGTACTTATTGTTCTTCATCCTTATGTAAAGAGTCTCAATATCAAAATGGCCTTCCGTGGCATAAATCTCTTTAAGAATGGTATAACGTTCAGGTGTTTTCCTATGCCCCCTTGATTCCAGATATTCAGTAAAAAGTTTCTTTACAGATTCGTATGTGTCTTTTTTGCTATTTAATTTCATTCCAGAATATTTTGGCGTAAAATTAATAAATTTTATTTAGTTTAAATATAGATAATAAAAACTATCTAAATTTTTTCAAGTCGTGATACTTTTATAATTGATTTAATTTTTTCAAGTCTGGCCATCAATTTTTTTAAGTCTTTAGTACTCGAAACATATACAGTAATATCCATGTTTGCTAACCCTTCGCTACTCTTTAGGTTAACAGAGCGAATATTTATATTAAACTCTACAGTAATAGGTGTAATAATTTCATTTATTAAACCAATATTGTCGGCCGCTTTTATGTTTAAACCGGCCAAAAATGTAATTCCCGCTTTTTGCTTCCATTTTGCTTTAACAATATTTTTACCATGCTGCGACATTAATCTTATAGCAACCTTGCAATCGGTAAGGTGTATTTGAATTGGTTCGTTTGGAAAAATCAGCCCTATAACATTATCTCCGGGAATTGGATTGCAACACTCCGATACAGAATGTTCAAGTGTGCTAAAGTCGGATTTATATTTTTTTTCTTCAAGCCCGTTGAGCGTTTTAACCTCATCTTTATTATCAACTGAATGTGAAACTATCTTTGGTTTTGTAAACGGTAGCTTAAGGTTTTTTATCCAGCTTAGCCTACTTTCGTTAGGTTGCATAATTTCCTTTATTTCTTTAAGCCCGATCATGTTTTGTGCAATATAGAAGTAAAGATCAATATGACCTTTTATATTACTTCCTGAGAGTAGTAAATATAAATTATGCTTAGTGTTTTCAACGTTTAGTTGTTTGAAATAATAATCCAGCTTTTCTTCTCCAATTTTTTTGTATTGTTTTCTATTATTTTTTATTGAATCTGCAATCCTCGATTTAGCACGTGCTGTAACTACATATTTGTACCAATCTTCGTTAGGAGTTTGTATTTTAGAAGTTATTATCTCAACCTGGTCACCCGACTTAATTTTATGTCCGAGTGAAACGATACGGTGGCGGATATTTGCCCCTATACACTGGTTTCCCAGATCTGTATGAATTGTGTAGGCAAAATCGAGCACTGTAGCCCCCGAAGGCATATTGTACATTTTTCCTGCCGGTGTAAATACATATATTTCATCAGATAAGAGGTTACTTTTGAACTCAGTAATAAAATCAAAAGCGTCTTCATCACTTTCTGATATAAGTAATCTGGTATTTTTTAGCCAATTATCAAGGCTAGAATCAATACTGCTGTTATCCTTATATTTCCAATAAGCCGCATAACCTTTATTGGCAATTTCATCCATCCGTGTGCTGCGTATATGTAAATCAACCCACTCCCCAAAAGGATTCATAATAGTAGTGTGAATGGCTTCGTATCCATTAGCCTTAGGTGTACTTATCCAGTCGCGTAAACGCTTACTGTTCGACCTGTATATTCCTGTTATAATAGAATAGGCCGACCAACAAATAAGTTTCTCGTTTGAAGGATCTGCTTCAAGAATAACATCAATTGAGTAAGTGTTGTAGATATCTTCAAAAGAAACTTTTTGCTCTCTCATCTTTTGCCAGAAGGAATAGGCCGACTTTACATTTAGTTTAATTTCAAACTTATAATTAAGTTTTTGTAATTCGGATGATATGGATGTGCAAATTGCATTAAACGAATGTAATCTGTTTTCTGAAGTTAGGTCAATTTTATTTGCGATTTCGGCATAAACTTTTGGTTGTGAAAATTTAAAGGATAATTCTTCAAGTTCACTTTTAATTTTATATAAACCCAGTCGGTAGGCTAAAGGAGCATAAATGTATTGTGTTTCGGATACAACCCTAAGCTGTTTTTCACTTGGAATGCTATCTAATGTGCGCATATTATGAATACGGTCGGCCAACTTTATTAAAATAACCCTAACGTCATCTGAAAGTGTAAAAAGAATCTTTTTTATTGTTTCAGCTTGTGCAGTTGTAGATGCGACCGATATTACATTTATCTTAGTTAACCCATCAATAATCTTAGATACTTCGGATCCGAAAATACCTTCAATATCTTCGAGAGTCATATAAGTATCTTCAACTGTATCGTGCAATAACGCCGAAATTATTGAAGTGCGACCTAACCCTATTTCTTTTGCTGCAATAATAGCAACTTCAATTGGATGTAGTATAAATGGTTCGCCAGATTTGCGACGCATATCTTTATGAGCATCAGCGGCAAGCCTAAAAGCTTTACGAACAAGCCACTTGTCCTTAGTATCTTTACGAGTATACCAAACTTCAATTAGCCGCTTATATTGCCGCAAAATTTCAAGCCGTTCCTGCTCACTATCTGTTTTAAGTTTAGACATCTTATACCCGCAATTTTCCTCACAAAAGTAGACAATATCTACGGATTAAATTATATATTACCTGAGTCAAAAATATTAAAGATTAATTTCATTCGTGTGATACGAAAAAAGACCATCGATAGGATCTTTAAGAATTATGCCTGTTTTAATACCATTATCGTTGCATGCTTCCAATAATATATGTTTGAAATGATGCGCTATTGAACCTGTAAAACTTACCTGTAAATTTTGATAATTGTTATATTGTTTTATTTGATTTTCGATGAAATCGACAAATGATTGTTTTATGGTATTTTGAATCCAGGTGTTGATAATATTTTTTTCAGCAAATATGCATACATCCGAAATAAACAGATTGGGTTCCGGTTTATTATAAACCTTGTTGAGAACTCCTTCAAATGTGATATCATAGTAATTATAGAATCTATTACATATATCTTTTGGTGCTTTGCGCTCAAGTATTCCTTTGAGAATTTCTTTACCTATGTATGTTCCGCTTCCCTCATCTCCAAGTAAATACCCAACAGAAGGAACATTATCAATTATTGTATAACCATCCCAATGGCATGAATTTGAACCAGTTCCTAATATACAGGCAATACCTTCTTTATTATTTAATAGCGCAACCGCTGCACCAAAAAGATCATGATGGACTTCTACAAGGGAATCAGGGAACAACTCCCACAACGCACTTTTTATTATGGCGCAATTTAAATCTGTAGAGCATCCCGATCCATAGAAGAAAATTTTGTCAATTATATTTGTGCTTAACTGCGGTAACAACTCCGATT
>JACNJS010000008.1 GCA_014382445.1 Bacteroidota bacterium | reverse complement strand
CCACGAGGATCGGCTTGTTCCAGCCCATGAACCGGTGCAGCCCGCCCTGCTCGCGGATCAGCGGCGTGCCGGGCCGGGCCACGAGGTGCAGGGTGTTGGACAGGATGATGTCGGCGCCGGCCTCCTCCAGCTCAGGAGATAAGTAACCATTATCAGAGTTTTCTACAATATTCCTGATTTTATTTATATCAATCTCAACTTCTGTTTTGAATTCCATTGATGGTTTAGAGGCATTACTTACTCTCGCTAATGCGTTACCAAGAGTTACTTCATCAGCAAAATAAACGCCGCCTCCTGCAACAAAAGTATCAACTTCCTCTTTTGCAGTCTGTACCGAAGGAAGCACAGGAAAAATAGGTTTTTTGGAATTTGAAATCTTTTTTGCAAGAAGTTCGTAAACATCAAATATTTTGAATAATCCCGGTGTGCCAAATATCACTACCATAGCATCGATATTATCGAATTTATTATCAACATAATCGATTATAATGCCTAATTGTTCTGCTGTTCCTGTTGCTAAAAAATCAATGGGGTTCGAAACCGAAGAACCTGGAAAAAGTTGATCTTTCAAACTATCGGCATCTTTACCCTCAATACGTGGAACGCTTAAACCCCCGCTCGACAGAGTATCAGTAAGCATTACAGCCGGCCCGCCTGCATGTGTTATCACAGCTATATTTTTACCTACTACCTCAGGATATGTAAATACGGAGGCAACGCTTATTAGATCTTCACGTCCATAGCATCTTACAATACCTGCTTTATTAAACAGAGCATCAACAGCCACATCTGAACTGGCCAGAGCTCCGGTATGAGAAGATGCCGCCCTGCTTCCAGCTTCCGACGCACCGGCTTTAACAGCGGCAATTCTGCAACCTTTTTTTATAAGAGAAGTGGCATGCTTTAACAGCATCTGCGGTTTGTCGATGTTTTCAAGGTACAGCAGCTTAACTTTTGAATCGGTTTCCGTGTTGAAATTCTCGTCCATGTGTTTAATAATTTCTTCAACACCCAACTGAGCTGAATTGCCAACAGAATAAACGTTAGCAAACTGTAAGCCCTTTGGTATACCAGCTTCCATTATAAAAGCCGCGGTTGCCCCCGAGCCGGAAATTAAATCACAACCTGAGGGGTTTAATTTTGGAATTGGTAAGGTAAAAATACTATGATGCTGAGGTGTAAGTATTCCGATACAATTAGGGCCAATTAACGATCCTCCAACTTTGTTTACAGATGCCACTACCCTATCCTCCAATAATTTCCCTTCGTGACTTTCTTCACTAAAACCTGCCGATAGTATAATAAATGCTTTGGTATTTTTATTCTGCGCTAAATACTCAACCGTTTCGGGTATATATTTTGCAGCAATAGCAATAATAGCTAAATCAACATTGGGTAATTGTTCCAGGCTCCTGTAACTAATTATGCCCTGTACTTTGCTTGCCTTGGGGTTGAGAACATAAAGTTTCCCTCCAAAATTTCCATTGATAAGGTTACTGATTATACTACCTCCCGGTTTATGTAAATCTTCCGATCCGCCAACAACAACAATGCTTCCGGGATGCGTGAGTTCTTTTGTTATCATGTTTAATTTTTTGAGTTTACAAAATTAGGAATTTCTCATGGTTTATTTTATGAAATGCCCGTATTTAGAATAGGTACAAGGAAGGTGGTTTGGGTTTATTGACCGGTTATGCGGATGCTTACAAGATAATCGTCATCAAGGTTATGTAAAACACAGTGTTGATTGACTTACCAACTGCATTTTACAGTAAATGGGTATTCGAGAAAGCATTGGGAATGTTTGAAGTTTTACGAATATAAACCGCAAAACGATAACCATAAATCTCAAATCGTAATATACTTGCTTACTAATTCTATCAACTTCGTCTTTTCAATTGGTTTAGAAATATAGTCATCACATCCGGCTTCTCGAATTTTGTGTTCATCTCCACTTTGCGCATGAGCAGTAACGGCAATGATAGGAATGTCTTTACGGAAGGATTTTATTTGACGTGTAGCTTCCAATCCACCCATCACAGGCATTTTAATATCCATCAAAATCAAGGCGATATCTGGATGTTTGAGGTACAAATCAACTGCCTCCCTGCCATTTTCAGCTCTCAATATTTTACATGCTCTTCCTTTAAGCACCGTTTCAAAATAGAAAAAATTCAGTTCATCATCTTCAGCAATTAGAATCTTTTTTATATTTTCTCCGTTGTTTTTGATAACATCAAATTTGATTATCTCAGACTGTGTAGTTTCATCAACAGGTAGTGTTACGAAGACGGTGGTTCCTCTATTTATTTCCGATTCCAATCGTATTTTACCACCCAATAATTGGGTAAGGCCATTGGCAATAGATAATCCCAGTCCACTACCTTCGTGCCCTCGAGTAATGGAAACCTGTTCCTGCATAAAAGAATTGAAAATAATATCTTGTGCTTCCTTAGCTATACCTTGCCCTGTATCTTTTACAAATAGCTCTATTTCAAACGCACCCTCATCGGATTTTATATTATAACCTAATTCAATGGAACCGTTTTTAGTAAACTTTACTGCGTTGTCGACTAAATGAGTTAAGGTTTTCTGCAATGATTCCTTATCGGTTTTCAATATGATATTATCTGCCCTATCCGGCAAATTAAGTATAAGCTCCAGGTTCTTTATTTGGCAGGGCTTCTGAAAACGAACATAGACTTCTTTCAGCATCATAGATAGATTAACTGGTTTAGAATACACTTTCATATTTCCTGAAACAATTAGCGATATATCCATATAATCAGTGACCGTATTTATCAATCGCTCACCACTTATATTTAAAGTTTCTAGCATTGCTTCTTTCTCTTCCTGCGAAATGTCCGGTTGTATTATAAATGTCGCGAAACCAAGAATTCCATTAAGCGGGGTACGGATTTCATGCGAAATATTATTCATAAAAGCTGTCTTCAAGCGGTCGCTGGCTTCAGCTTTTTCTTTGGCTTCGATCAATTCTTCTTCCGCACGTTTGCGTTCGGTAATATCTCTTTGGATAGCCAGAAATCCTATGATATCACCATTATCATCCAAAATTGTATCCGCAGAAGCTTCAATGTCTATAAGTTTGCCGTCCTTGCATTTATTAATGTATTGTTGTATAGAAATATTCTGTTTAGTAAGCAATGCATTCCAAAATTGTTCATATTCTTCTTTTTTAATAACATCACTCTTCAATATTCTTGGCGTAACTTTCCCAACAACTTCCTCAGCGGTATATCCATACATTCTGGTGAATTCCGGATTGACAAATGTTATGGTCCCTTCTTTATCAGTCATGAAAATTACTTCACGGGTGTTTCTAACAGCTTTATTAAGTTTTAGTAATCCCGCTTCCGCATGTTTGCGCTCGGTTATATCATTTATAAAAACCAGAAATATGCTTTTAGAAGTGAGAAAAATTGTATTCACCATCACTTCTATAATTTTTCCATCGGCGCAGCGGTGTTTGCTTTCAAATCGACTTTGCCCTTGGGAAATAATTTTTTTAACATGTTCACGGGTAATTTCTGGAGTTTCTAAAGCGTCCAAATCACTAATGTGCATGGTGAGTAATTTTTCTCGCGAATAACCTGTCATTAAACAATAAGCATCGTTCACTTCTAAAAGATGCCCTTCTGCATCAGCAACCCAGAAACCATCAAGGGTTGTTTGGATCAAACTTTGGTAACGTTCCTCATTCTCAATCAAAGCTTCTTCAGCACGTTTGCGCTTGGTTATGTTCATTATCATTCCAGATAAAACATTCCTTTCAATCCTGCTATTAATAATTACAGTAAGATGTTTACCCTTGTAAGAAATTAATTCCGTTTCAAAATTTATTATTTCTCCTTTTTCCAGTTCTAACCGAACTAATTCATCTCTATCATTTGGATTTTTATAAAATTCTTTCACATTAATCTGAGTGTAATCATCGCCATCGTACTCTATAATATTAAGAAGAGCTTGATTGGCAAAAATTAAATTTCCCTCCAAAGTAACCTTATAAACCCCAACCAATGCATTATCAACAAGGCTGCGATATTTTTCCTCACTTTCATTTATGCTCTCTTCATACTGCATTCTCTTAAATGCCACACCGATAGTTGAACCGATCTTTTCAAAAAATTGAATTGAATCAAGTGTAAATCTGTCAGGCTGTTTATCGTTTAATTGCAGCAATCCGATTACCTCATCGCCCGAATGAATAGGGACTAATGCAACAGACATATAACCTGAATGAATGCAATTATTTCTGGGATTAGTTCTCGGGTCTTCAGTTGGTGAAAAATCCAATAAATCAGTTGCCTGATTAGTCCAAAAGCTGCCTCCTTTGGTAAAGAAAGGTTTGCTTGAATCTGTCTTTCCGGATAATACTACCCCGCAGGTACATTCTAAAACCGGTAAACCGGCTTCATTCTTAATTAAAGAACCGTCTTTTCCTTTTGCACACAGAAAATTTTCTTCTTTTATAAAAGCATCGGCAAAACCGGTTTGAACAAAATATGGATAATCTTCACCATGTCTCAACCGAATCCCAACAGCATCAAATCCTGTAAATAATTTTATTTCATTCAAAATATCCTTGATTAGATTTTGCCATTCATTATTCCTGTTTAAATGCTCAAGAATTGCGGCAAAGAGCTTCAGTTGTTCCTCGGTCCGACGTTGTTGTGCGTTGCCAAGTGCTTGAGCCAACAAAGATGCCATCGTGTTGGCAAATGCCCCTTCATCATGTTTCCATTCACGCTTCTCACCAATGTGCTCCAGGCAGACAACCCCGGCCAGTTCTCCATCACAGATTATTGCAGCGTCGAGCATCGACGTAATGCCCAGTGGAACCAGGTACCCTTCTGCAAACTCGCTCGTGCGTTGGTCTGAACACGCATCGTTAACACTGATTGAACTTTCGGCAAGGATTGTTTCGAAGTATCGGGGATAATCGGTTGCATGGAGGACAAACCCGTCACTGTGCTTCTTTGTGCGCATTTCGAAGAGTGAAACACATAGCAATTCTTTCCCCGTTTCGGAAAGTAGCCAGACACTTACTCGTTCGACCTGCGTTGCATCCGACATCGTTTGTGTGAGTTTATGCGCTATCGATAGAATATCACCGGAAGTAATCGCACTGTCGAGAGCCAGTGTCGCGATCGCATTGCGTTGCCGACGTGCACGATCTTGATTTTGCAAAGCATCTTCTTCTGCTTGTTTGCGCTCGGTGATATCACTAAATGTAACTACGGCTCCAATTATTTTATCTTCCTCAATAATAGGTGTACTGGTATATTTAACCGGGAAACCCGAGCCGTCCTTACTAAAAAAATATTCTTCTCCCAAGTTACTTTTTTTATCTTTAAGTGTTTTATATATTGGGCAGTCTTCAGAAGGATAGGGCAATCCGTTTGGTCGAGTGTGATGCCAAATAGCATGGCTATTCTTTCCAATTAATTCTTCAGGTTTGCAGCCAAGCAATTTTGCTGCCTTTGGGTTTACAAAGATGTGATTACCTGCAAGGTCAAGACCAAAGATACCTTCCTCTGCACATTCTAAAATCAATTGGATTTGGTGGTTAATGCTCTTTGCCGATTCTTCTGCTCTTAATCTGTTGGTCAATTCTCCATTAATGCTGGTTGTTAAATTATTTCTCTCGAGTGAGTAGGTTATTGACTTTTCGAGTGTGCGAGCATCAATATTTGCTTTTGTGATAAAATCTTGAGCGCCATGCTGAATCATCTTAATAGATAATTCCTCATCCTCCAAACCGCTTACTAGTATGATAGGAATTTCTTTGTGCCGATTGTAGATTGTTTCAAACGTTTGTTGACCCATACTATCAGGCAGGTTCAGATCGAGCAGGATGATATCAGTCTCATTTTTTTGCAACTGTTCAAGGCCGTTGCGAATCGTTTCTGCAACAACCATCTTGGGATTAAAGAATCGAATCTCTTTCAACAACTCTTTAATTAATCTTGCATCCGGTAGATTATCTTCTATCAATAAAATATTTATCGTTTTCATTTCTTTATACACGTGTTTATTTATTATCAGGCAGTTTTACAATTGTAAACCAGAAATCTTGAATTGATTGAATTACTTTAATGAACTGATTAATATCTAACGGTTTTGTAATAAAGCAATTTGCATGGAGATTATAAGCTTTTAAAATGTCATCTTCTGCTTTCGAAGTCGTTAAAATTACCACAGGAATCCGCTTCAAGCTTTCATCTAATTTTATTTCATTTAGAACTTGCCGCCCGTCTTTTTTGGGTAAGTTCAAGTCTAAAATTATCAGGTCGGGCCTTGTAGCTTTGGAATATTTACCGCGCCGGTAAAGATAGTCCATCGCTTCTACACCATCTTCAACTGTTGAAAGTGTGTTATATACTTTGCTTTCCTTCAATGCTTCTTTTGCAAGCCGCACATCGCCGGGGTTATCTTCTACTAAGAGAATTTCAACCGGTTTACCTATTACTGTCATATTCATCGCTTTTGCTCCTTTTTAAAATAGTGAAATGAAAAATTGTTCCTTTATCGGGTGCCGGTTCAATCCAAATTTTTCCGCCATGTCTTTCAGCGATCCTTTTACAAATTGCTAAACCAATGCCGGTACCTGGGTAATCTTTTCCTGAATGCAGCCGCTGAAAGATTACAAAAATTCTCTCATTGAATTCTTCAGCTATACCTATACCGTTATCCTGCACAGAGAACTGCCATAAATCCGGAAGGTCGTTACAGCTAATATGAATTCTGGATGTCTCGTCGCCTGCATATTTAATTGCGTTACCTATCAGGTTTTGGAATAATCTTATTATTTGTCCCTCGTCAGCTATAATTACCGGCAGTTCTTCGTTGGTAATTAAAGCAGAAGTTGATTGTATTTTTTGTTGTAAGTTTACAATTGCCTGACCGAGCGCTGAATTAGTATCAATTGGATGAAACTCTTTGCCTTTTGTTGTTACACGGGAATAATCGAGCATATCGTTTATTAATTTTTGCATACGGTTAGCGCCGTCAACTGCATAGTTCATAAAGTCATTAGCGTCCTGATCGAGCTTATCTTTATATCTCCGTTCAAGCAATTGAGTATAACTTGATACCATCCGCAAAGGTTCTTGCAAATCATGCGAAGCCACATAGGCGAATTGTTGAAGATCATTATTAGAACGTTCTAAATCGTTTAGCGTTTTTTGAAGATTTTCTTCTGCCCGTTTGCGCTCGGTGATATCCCAATTTACCCCTGTGATATGATGAGGAGAACCATCAGAAGCTAATTGTACTACTGCATGCGCTTCGATAAAACGAACCTGACCGCCTGGCCAAACCACACGAAATTGGGTATGAAAATCCTTCTTTCCGGCTATAGCATCCTGCAACTCAGTACGTGCGGTAATTAAATCATCCGGGTGCAGACCTTTTTCCCATGCTTCATAAGCGCCGCCGAAATCCTCCGGTTGAATTCCATACAGCTCATACATGCGTTTATCCCACAAGAGGGCGTTTTCCTTTATGTCGTAATCCCAAATACCAATCTGCGCAGATTCGGTTGCAAGCTCCAGCCTTTTGGTGATAATACTGATTTGTTCTTCAGCGAGCTTGCGTTCCACTAAAATTCCTATCAATTTGGCTGAGGCATGGAGCCGATTCTTAGCCATATCAATAATATAAGTTGGACGAGAATTGTAAGAAGACGCTTCTTTTAGAAGTTCATCGTAATCAAGCTTGTATAAATTTGCAATCTCTTTTATTTTAACAGGATCCCTCGGTGGGTCGCCATATCCGAAATTTATACTTCCAATTACATCTTCTCCTGCAAAAATGGGTATTGCATATAAGCGTATTCCGCCATTGCATTCGATATCAACCGGAACGCGTTTTGTCATGGACTCCTTCGAGCAGCAAGTCCAGCATGATTCGTGGCAGAGCCAATTTCCGGAGTTTAGCGCTTCAGCGTTATCATCAGTATTGCACAACTTTCTTGAAGCGCTATCCATAAGCCGGCACAACTTTGAAGAGAATATTCCGAAAGCATAATCACCGTTCTTTTCATACACTGCCGAAGAAGTATCCAACAAGTTCAAATATTCGCTTACGATATTTGATAGAATTTCTTTACCCACCGATTTAAGAATAATTCCGTCAGTATTAAGTTCTGTCAGATCTCCATAACCTTGATCGGAAGGAGAATTTTGAAGCCCCTCATCTGTAACAGAAATTGAGGAATGCTTTGACAGCATCCATTCTATTTGTTTTAGTTTTTCTTCGGATAGCTTGCGCTCGGTTATGTCGCGCAGGAATATGAATAAACGTCCTCCCTCTGGGTCTGTCCCGTAAACGGTGCTAACCTCAATCTCCAGTATTTGCCCGTCTTTGCGCCGATGGCGAGTTTCAAAACGGACATAACCCTTTGTTATGACTTCTTGAATATGCTGCGCCGTCTCCTCCGGAGTTTCATTCATTTCCACGTCAGGGACACGCATTTTCAGAAGTTCCTCGCGCTCGTATCCAATCAGCTGACAATAAGCATCGTTCACATCTAAAATATGCCCCTCGGTATCGCAAATCCAGAAACCGTCCATCGAAGTCTGAATAATGCTGCGATATTGCTGTTCACTATTGCTGAGTTGCAATTCTGCGAACTTGCGTTCTCCTTCAGTTCGTTTAAGTGATAAGACTGAACGCCAAATAATTAAAATTAAGACAAGAATGATTATCAAAGTATGAAATGCCGGTTCTTCCGCTATAGTATAAAGACCTGTCTTTATTCCGAGTGTTACTAATATTTCTACAACTAACGGAATAAGAATAATTGCTGGAAGAAGTTGTCTTATTATCAAACTGCTTGCGTCGGCACCGGAAAAATATTTCACAAATCCGCGCTCCGGATTGAAAGAAAGAATTCCTAACGAGATTAATTCAAACGTCAAAGCTGTCTGTAATGCCATATCTGACGAATAAGATATACTTATAATACCCGAAATATTATAGATGTAACCTATTAAAACGAGAAAGCCGACTAACAAAATTGCAAGTGAGAAAAACTGTGCAACAATTACGGCTCGATTGGAATTTTTATGCAGAAGTAACAAACTCAATCCAACAAGCATAAAATTAAATGCAGTTTGTACAGCCATTCTTCCGGGGAAAGCAGTTCCTACGGCACCATGCTGTTCTGAAATAAGCAATTGGTCAATGCCAAGATTTAAACTAAAGAAATATTCAATTAGCGTTAATGTGCCAATCAATACTATAATGGCTGCAAAAAATTGACTCAGAAATCCAAGTCTTTGGGTAAAATTTTTGTTTGTTAGTATGAAGAGCGAAGCACCGGCAAGCGCAAAACAAACAGCCGTGTTCATTTTCATCGAAACAAAATTTGTAAATATGTTTTTCAAAGCCGTTACATCAAGTATCCATCCAAGAATAACGAGGCATCCGACAAGAAAAACTGCAATGCCTGTAATCCTTGAAAAGGATTGCATCAATTTTATTAAAGCCGTATTTGATTTTTCCATAATTAATACCTCATCTTTACGAAAGTTTCAGCCCTTTTTCTTTTATTTGTTTCAATGATATTGTCATAGTCTTGCTCTTAAATTATTTGCTATACGCCGGCTATTCGTACTAATTAATTATTGACTGAATTGTAGAGGGCAGCATTTTATACATATCTTTTTTATTAATGTATGCATATGCGCCGGCAGTAATGGATTCAACCTGGTAATTCTGTCCTTCTATACTTGTCAGCAAAATAACTTTTGTTTTAAGCCTATTCTTTTTCATAAACCTTGTTACCTCAAAACCATTAATACCGGGTAATGCAATATCCACGAGAGCTATATCGGGATTAATTGAATTAGCAATGGATAAACCTTCTTCGCCGGTTACTCCCTGATAAATTTCAATTGCCGGGAATAATTCCAACAACCACGAACTTAGTGATCTACTCAGAGTTTTATGAGCTTCAATGATCAGAAGTTTTTTATTGCCGTTTATTTTATCCATAATATTTTCAACCTTATATTGAGTTATATGTTTTAGAAATTATCTGCAAATATAAAGGAGAGGCATAAAATTGCCTGTAAGGAAAACCTGACAAGTTGTGTAGGGGGAGTTTGAAAAGTGGGGTGTCATACTTTATTCTGTCAAATAAGTTGAGCAGTAAGATATAGAATCTTCTGAAAAACTCAGTTTGTTCATTTCGAATCCGATAATAATCGGATGAGCAATCTTTGTTTTTAACTTATCAGTCCATGCTGTAGAGCAAACTTTACCAGTCCGGTAATATTATTTATCCCTAACTTTTGCATTAGCCTGCTGCGGTAGGTGTCTACGGTTTTAACTGAAAGATATAGTAACTTTGAAATTTCACTGCTCGTTTTGCCCTCAGCCACCAATTGAAGCACTTCTCTTTCGCGGGCGCTTAACCGTTCAAGCGGACTATCGGTTTTTGCAAATTGACGCTCGTGGATGTAACTGTCAATAAGGATATCGTCAACTTTTTTGGATAAATACCGCCGCTTATTAAATGCCGCATGTACGGCGTCTACAATCTCAATTCCTGCAGATTCTTTTAAAAGATATCCGGTAGCCCCTGCTTGAAGAGCTCTGAAAATATCTTCAATAGATGACTGCATTGAGAGAATGACAATCCTAATAGACGGATTCTCTTCAATAATTCTACGTGTGGCCTCTATTCCATTCATGTTAGGCATTGAAATATCCATTAAAATAACATCAGGTTGCAATTTTCTTGCTTTGTTAACAGCCTGAATTCCGTCTTCCGCTTCCGCAATAACTTTGATATCAGCTTTATGTTCCAGTATCATTTTCAGTCCGTCGCGTACTATGGTGTGATCATCTGCAATAATAACTTTAATTGCCATAGTTTACCTTTTTACTTCTACTGTAATAGTTGTTCCTTTTCCGGTCTCAGCAGATATTTCCAACTTTCCGTCAATAATCTTTATTCGTTCAGCCATACTTATAATTCCTAAGCCGGGTTGCTCTTTTTTATGTTTTAGTTCATCCAAATCAAAACCTACCCCGTCATCCTGAATTGACATGATTACCAAGTCGCCGGTTTCCTCCAAAGCAACAGCAACATTTTTCGCTTGCGCATGTTTGATAATATTATGAATAGCTTCCTGAAAAACACGGAACATGGTAAATTCTTTGTTGATTGGCAGTCGTTTTGAAAGGTCATTGCCGTTATATACTACATTAATATCCACTCTCTCTGCAAATTTATTTAGGCTCCAACTAAGGGCTGAGTTTAATCCATAATCATCAAGCACAGAAGGGCGCAATTCAACCATTATATTTCGGGTTTGCTCAATAGTTTCAGTTAAAATGTCAAGTGAATCAGTTAACCGTTTATCTATTTTTGATTTCTGCTTTTCAGCAATCTGTGTCTGTATGAAATTTAAATTAATGGTTAAAGCGGTCAGGTTCTGTCCAACCTGATCATGCAGTTGTTGTGCTACAGTCCGCCTCATTAATTCTTCCGATTCAATTAAGCGATTCATCAATGAACTAAGTTGTTTTTCCGCTTGCTTGCGCTCGGTGATGTCAGTCGCAATGCTGAGGATAACCTTTTTATCACCCCAAGTTGTAAGCTTGCCGAAAATCTCAAGTGGCAGGATTGTACCGTTTTTCATAAAGTGCGACACTTCGATGTTTATTTTACCCTGGTCGAGCAATTTCTTAACATTCGATTCGAATAACTCTTTACTCTCAGGCACATCAAGTTCGTGAGTAGTGAGCGACAAAAATTCATCGCGGGTGTAACCGTGCATATCTAATGCTCTCTGATTAGCATAGAAGAATTGCCCATCGGTGTCATGAATAGTAATAGCGCTGGGAGCTGCGTCGAGCATCATAACCAATCGGCGTTGTTCTTCCTCCGCTTGACTGCGCTCGGTGATGTTTTGTACCATTGCAAGAACGCCTATCGTTTTGCCGCCATTATCTTTGAGCGGTGTATTTGTCCAACTGCAGATGATATTTTGACCATCTTTGGTTATGTTACTATTTACGCTATGTGCGGTTTCATCTCCTTCGAGGAGTCGACGCCAAACATCATCCACAACGAGCTGCTCTTCTTTTGGCACAATAAAATCATACGGATGTTTTCCCAATGCTTCTTCTTGTGTAAAACCAAATATTTTCTCTGCTGCGGGGTTCCATAATTTAACGCGAAACTCATTATCCCAGGTGATCAAGCCGATAGGCATTCTCTTTATTTGAAGCTGGAGATATTCATTCAGTTGCTTAGTTTGTTCCTCTGCACGCTTGCGCTCAGTGATATCGTAAGCAGTGCCGCGCGTCCCGGTTATGTTACCATTTGCATCGGTTAGAAACTTAGCGTTGAAAACCAGGTGTATCTCGTTGCCCGATTTCCCGATATGCACGGTTTCAAATCCTTTCACAGAGTTGCCCTGCATGAGCCGGGCATGTTCTTGCAGATCACGCGCCGCCATCTCAGTAGTTTGAAAGTCGGAGAATCTCTTACCGAGCATCTCTTCCACCGTGTAACCAAAAACCTTCTCCCAAACCGGGTTAAGGTATAAGTACCTTCCCTCCGCATTGCATCGCCAGATCAGGTCTTGCGACGTCTCCACCAGATCCAGGTAGAGGGCTTCGGATTTACTAAACGCTTCTTCCGCCCGCTTCTGCTCGGCAATGCCCCACGCCAAATCAGCAATCTGCGTTGTTATTCTAACATCAGTTTCATTGTAATTAATTTCCTTATTACCAACACCAAGTATTGCAACAATTTTTTCATTCCTAAATATCGGAACTACAAGTTCACGAATAACCTGTGCGTGGCCATCAGGTAATCCTTTTTTGCGAGGAAGTTTTTCATAATCATTGTGAATTACTGCTGAGCGTGTATGAACACAATCTACCCATACACCGGCTTCATCTACATTGTAGTGTCTCTTCTCTGCTTGTGTAGTACACATATTATTGATCGTGTTGGTGGACCAAACTTGAAGTGATAATGTTTTTTGATCAGCTTCAACAAAATGATAGAAGCCGATTTTACTATTAGTAAGAGTTTCAATTTCATCTAAAGTCTTTTGAAGCAGCTGTTCAAGATTAGAATGAAATGAAAATTCTAAAATAGAAGTGCGAGCATTTAAGATAGCTTCAGCTTGTTTGCGCTCTGTTATGTCTCTTGCAAAAGCAATAATTCCGGCAATTTCTCCAAAAGCTGTATACCATGGAATTTTATCTGTTCTTACCCATCTTGTAGTTCCCTTGGTTGTATAAGATTCAATAATTCCAATTTTAGGGTTGCCGGTTTTAATGACTTCCAAATCGTCTTTATAATATTTTTCCGACTCAAGTGGAAAAATCTCATCAGCTGATCTGCCTTCAATTTCATCTATTTCAAGCCCGGCAATTTTTGCAGCCGCTTGATTGACCCTGATAAAATTGTTTTTGGTGTCTTTATACCAGATAGAATTATGTGAAGCATGGAATATAGTCTGAAGCTCTTCAATTTTATTTTTAAATTTAATTTCAAGTTCCTTTAATCCGGCTTCCGACCCTGATATTTCAAAATATCGGCTCTTAAGCTCTTCAACGGATAAATTTTGAATCTCCTCCATTTCTTTGGCGAGTTTTTCAGCGGCTTTTTTCCGCAAAATGCTTAGTTCATCAGATTTTCTTAGCACCATTTGAATACAATTTATATTTCGAAGCAGTAATGAAAAAAATAACCATTTTAATGTAAAGGTACACTTTTAAAAGAAAAAATGAAACATCTTTTAACTGCGTGGTTTTGATACAATTACCATGATACTATTACGGGTTGACCACCTTGTTCTTAGCAATTCAACCGTATTTTAAACGATCAGCATCTCACTTTTCAAAGTAACGGATTAATTCTAAAGCGAATATTTATGCTATGCATTTCCTTTGTTCTAACGAAAATAAAACACTAACTACAACTAAAAAATACTTGAGAATATATGAACTAATTATACCTGAGAATCCTTTTTAAACAAAAGACTTACAATAGCTCCTCCATCTGACCCGTTTGACAAACTGATTTCTCCAGAATGAGCATCCATAATAAGTTTTGCAAGGTTCAATCCCAATCCTTTAAACTGGTCAATATGCTCATTGCCTATAGCAAAAGGCTGAAATCGTGAACTTAGTATATGTGCAGGAAAACCCGAACCCTGATCCTTGATAATACAATGAACGTTATCATCTTTTTCAAATGCGTTGATTGTAATTGTACCATTCTCAGGTGAAAAATTAATTGCATTTGCAATAATGCCGTTAAAACATTTGCTTGTGAATTCATTGTCGCCGGCAAAATAAATGTCATCTTGTATTTCGGACATATCAATTTTGAGATTTTTTTGTTCAATTCCTAATAATTTGTTTTCGATACATTTATTCAATAATTGATTAACGAAAAGATTTTCTTTCCTAAGTATTTCAGCTCCATTAGTACGAATTTGGGCAATATCCAGCGCTGTAAGCGAAAAAGACTCCAATCGTTTAACCGATTCGTCAAGTATAGAAATAAAATCTGTTGTTTCTTCTGGTAGTTCGGTATCTTTTAACAATTCCAAGCCGCCCATAATCCCGTTTAAAGGAGTCCTTACTTCATGACTTAGGATTTTAAGAAACTCTGTTTTTGCATTATCTAAAACTTCGAGTTCTTCCTTCGCTATGGCAAGTTCTTCATTCGATTCTTTTAATTCTTTTGTTCTTTCAGCAACCTTTTCTTCCAGCCATTGGTTTACCTTTTTTAACTGATCTTTACTTTTTTTAAGTTCGATTTGGGTACGTACCCTTGCCAGCAATTCTTCGGTATTAAAAGGCTTGGTTAAATAGTCATATCCTCCTTTAGAAAAGGCCAATGTAATGCTTTCCACATCCGTTTTGGCGGTCAGAAAGATAATGGGTAAATCTTTATTCTTTTCTTCAAGTTTTATTTTGTCACATACTTCAAACCCATCCATCTCCGGCATCATAATATCAAGGAGTATAAGGTCGAATTCCTCTTCCTGAACCCAATACAATGCCTCAGCACCCGACATTGCTGCTTCAATATTATAACCGCTGTCGCTTAAAAGTTTAGCAAGTAACTGAATGTTCTTCGCGTTATCATCAACAACCAGGATCTTTGAGTCTGATTTTTCCATAATATTAAATTTTGTGCAACAAGCAAACTGGTTGCATTGATTTTCTGTTAAGTATCAATAAATTTCTTTAAGCCATCAATAAGCCTGGGTAATTTATTGATCAGGTTCTTTTCTTTTTCAATATTGAATGATTCAGTAGCCTGTAGCAGTTCTTTACCATGCTTTTCTAAATGTGTTATTTTGTGTTTTTTTCCAATAACTGAGATTAATTTTGCAAGCTTTTCAACCTTTTTCTTAGGTCTTATTTTTTGAAGTTCATTTAACATTGGAGTAACCTCCTGATCAATTTCCAGCAATGCCTGTGTTATAACTTCTAAGTTTTCAGGCAAATATACTATTTCTTTTTCGGCTTGTTTTTCAATAAGTGTATAATTTATATGCTCTTTCAAGTATTTTAATAGATAATACGGGGTTACCGGTTTTAGAATATAACCGTCGAATCCAGAAGCTTGTATCTTTTCTTGTTCTTCATTATATAATGAAGTTGTAACTGCAATAACAGGTATACTATTCAAATCAGGATTTTCTCTGATTTTTTTTAGCATCTCATAACCGTTCATTCCCGGCATAACCAAATCAGCGAAAATTATATCAGGTATGGTTTTTTCCAGCACTTTCAGTGCTTCAAAGCCGCTTTTTGCACTTAAAAATTCAAAATCGAAAACATCCATAAGCCCTTCCATGACTATAATATTAGCCTCTACATCATCAATATTCATAATCAATGCTTTTTCGAATTTTACGGAGTCGAATTCAGTTTGCAGGTTCCGATCTTTAATTACGACATCTTTCGATACCTGAACACTGTTTAAGCTAACAATGAATTTGCTTCCTTTGTTGGGTTGGCTTTCAAGCGAAATTTTCCCATGCATAAGTTCAACCAGTTGTTTTGTAATAGTAAGCCCCAAACCGGTACCGCCATATTTGCGGCTGTCCTGGTCTTCTTTTTGAATAAATGACTCAAATATTATTTCCTGATGTTTTTTGTCAATCCCGATACCACTATCTTCAACGCTGATCAAAAGATCAACTGTTCCGTTATTTATATTTTCAGGTAAAATTGACAAGCGCACAAAACCATTATCAGTGAATTTAATAGCATTGTTAATCAAGTTAATTAATATCTGCTTTAATTTTAATTCGTCAAGCAGAAAGGCATCGGGGAGGTTATCAGCAATATTTGAAATCATCTGAAGCCCTTTGTCTTCAATTTTTTGCTTGAAAATATCCGTTATTTCATTTACAAATATCCTGATATCCAACGGTTCTAACTTAAGTTCGAGTTTTCCGGCATCAATTTTCGAAAGGTCGAGGATGTCGTTGATAAGACCCAGTAAGGTACGACCACCCGACTGAATGGAAGCAATATAATCTTTTTGCACTTTGTTTTTGACCAATCGGGACAGGATTTCCGAATATCCCAGTATAGCGTTCATTGGAGTACGAATCTCATGGCTCATATTTGCTAAAAAAGCACTCTTAGCTCTCGTAGCATCCTCAGCAGTTATTTTGGCTTTTTTCAACTGATCTTCAATGATTTTCCTTTCAGTAATATCGATAAAGGTTACGACGGCTCCAACTACTTCATTATCGCGTTTTTGAGGGTATGACCAATATTCAACCGGAAAACTTGTGCCGTCTGCCTTCCAAAAGACTTCATCATCAACGTGCGATCCAGTACCGGTTAGATAAGCTTGATAGACTCTGCAATTGTCCTCGTTGAAATGCGTACCGTCTGCATATTTATAGTGCAATAACTTGTGTGTGTTTCTTCCAATCATATCTTCAGGTTTATCATAACCAAGTATTCGCAAACATGAAAGATTAACAAAAGTGCAGTTACCATTCATATCTACACCATAAATACCCTCGGCTGTGCTGTTTAGCAAAAGACGGATTTGGTCTTCGCTTTTGCGAAGTGTTTCTTGCCCTTTCTTACGTTCGGTGATGTCAATTATACTGGTAAGTATCAACGTCTCATCATTGATGCGGATTGGACTCAAACCCACCTCAACGGGAAATTGTGAACCATCTTTTTTCAATCCAAATAGGTGGCGCCCGACTCCCATTAATCTTGCCGAAGGATTAGATATAAATTTATTACGTAAAGAAACATGATTAGAGTTCTTCTTAACCGGAATTAATATTTCGATTTTCTTTCCAATCAGCTCATCACGATTATAGCCAAAATAGTTTTCTGTTTGACTATTGACTAAGGTAATTATTCCTTTTGAATTAGCAAGAATAATAGCATTTGGTGCTGATTCAACTACTAATCGGAATCGTTCTTCTGCTTGCTTACGTTCAGTAACATCCTCTTTTATAGCAATGAAATTGGTAATTTCACCATCTTCATTCTTTAAGGACGATATTGTAGTTGATTCCCATAGCAGTTTCTCATTCTTCATCTTGTTTGTGAACTCTCCCTTCCATGTTTTCCCTGAAAGTATGGTTTCCCAAAGATCTTTATAGAAAGAAGCGGGATGGAGTCCTGATTTAAAGATTCTGGGATTTTGCCCGATCGCCTCTTCGGCAGTATAGCCTGTAACTTTTGTAAAGGTTTGGTTTACATATTCAATGTTGCCTTTAATATCAGTAATCTCAATAGTTACCGGGCTTTGCTCGATGGCTTGCAATAATTTTTTAATTTCCTCCTGAGATTTTTTCAATGTTATTAGCGCAGCTTCAGTTTTTTTGCGTTGCTCCTGAGCATCCTGCATCATGCTTAATGCGGCTTTTTTAGATTTCTCAAGGATAGCAGTATGGCTTTCTAATTCCTTAACCAATTCTTTCCTTTTGGTTATATTTACCTGGGTGGAAACGAAATGTGTTATTTCACCGGAGTCATTAAAAATTGGCGAAACATCTACCGATTGCCAGAATAGTTCACCATTCTTTCTTTTGTTTTGCATATCCCCTCGCCATTCCTTTCCCATTAAAATGTCGGCCCATAGTTCTTCAAAATACGTTTTCGGATGTATGTCACTTTTTAGGATCCTTGGGTTTTGCCCTATTGCTTCTGTAAAAGAAAATCCTGTTTCCGAAATAAACTTCTTGTTTACATAGGTAATTATCCCGTCCCTATCGGTAATGATAACGGTAGCCGGACTTGACTCAAGTGCGTTGGAAAGCAACCTGATCTCTTTTTGCGCTTCTTTTCGCTGATGAATTTCCAGGTTGAGTTCATCCCTAGATGTAGTGACAACTTCCAGGTTAGCTGTCATTTCATCAAACGACCGTGATAACTGCCCAATCTCATCAGGATCATCATTTCCTACTTTAAATTTTAAATTTCCTTCGCCCACCTTTTGGATTACTAATTGCAGTTTTTTTATGGGATTCGAAATTGATCGGGACACGTATATTGCAATGATTATAGCGAAAAGTATAATGATTAGCCCTGTTATCAAAAAGCGATCTCTAATTTGACTAACTGAATGAAATATCTCATCTTTGTCGGCTTTTACAACAATTCCCCAATTTGGCCCGGGAATATATTTCCAAACAGCGATAATTGGAACACCCCTGTAATCAACAGAAATTCCTGATCCCTCCTTTTTTTGAACAGCATCTTGTATCGGTAATGCCAAATCAGAGCCAAATGGTACTTTTCGGTTGAAGGCCGCTTCCGGATCAAAACGTAATGGAATAATAAAAACAGCTTCATTACCCACTTTTTGCCCAATCAAAACTTCTCCGGTTTCTCCAAGCTTCGAATAATCACGCATTAACTTGAAAATATCTTCAACTTTTAATTGAGCTCCTAAAACCCCTATTAGTTGTTTATCCTGGTAAACCGGGGCAACCATAAACGACGCCGGTTTGTCGGATGGGGAATAGTACTTATATTCGGATATAGTAATTTCCTGCTTCTTAATTACTTGTTTAAATATCCTCGCCAGTTCTGTGTCTTTATAGTCACCGTTTATAAGGTTTGTATTAAAATCATCTTCTCTTTGAATTGTAAAAACGATGTCGCCCTGTGTATTTATCAGGAACATATCATAATAGCCAAAGGCTTTGGAAAGAAAACTAAGGTGTTCAATATATCTTTTTTCCACATCGCTATATTGTTCTGACCCCGGTCCGAACTTTTTCATACTGCTGTTATAATCATGCAATGCCTCAATCATTACCGGTGAGTGAGCAATAACATTGATATCTTTTTTCATATCCAGAAAGTAATTCTCAATCAGTTTGTTCTTATTCTCTGCTATATGATAAAAGTTTTTGAGTTCGTTGATCTCAAAGGATTTCTCAAGGAAGGAACTTGCAAAAAAACTTATCATGATAAGTGGGATGATAGATATGCCTAAAAACCAAATCAGCAATTTGACACCTATACTTCTCCTTTTCAGCAGTTTTATATTGAATATGTTTTTCCCTTTCATAGTCATAGGATTCATGCTTTATAATAATCAATTGTTTTTTTGGTCCCAAATAGCAGGGAACCTGACCGGCTTGTTCAATTCTTCACAATATTTATTGATCTCCTCTTTTAATTCAATGATCCGCATCTCACGGTCGAGCATTGAACTATTGAAGACCTCAAGTTCTTCTGACCGGGTTTTTAAGTCATCCAAAAATCGCTGTTTTCGAATTGACATAGCGAAAAACTCTCCCAAACGGTTAATCGAGATTATATCTTTATCAACGTAATCTCTTCCGGGATTAGCTATGGCAATTTGTCCAACCAGCTCATGTTCAAGCATTACAGGCACACTCAAAAATCTCTCTATAGTAATATGCCCTTCAGGTATTCCTTTGGAAGCAAAATGCTTGCTCACATCATTGGTAAAAAAAGCTTCCCGTGTATTAAGTGAATACCCCCATAATCTGCCATAAGTGCCATCTTTACTCATAGGAAATACAATACGTTTATCTTCTTTTAGAAGGATGGCACATTGTCCGTTTTCCATCATTTCTGTATTCGTATGTGACACAAGGTCCCCTTTTTCCGGGTCAATAGTACCAACGTAACAATGTGTGCTATCGGTTAACTTTTGTGCAAGGGTTTTTATTTTCAAAGCAATATCCATCATAGTTGAAGAAGGAGAAATAAGAGGGGAGTATAAAGTTGCTAAAGCTTCATCTATATTGGCTTTCCATTGTATATCCTTTTCTATTTTTTTTCGTTGCGTGATATCTTTTACACACGACCAGATATATTTTGTTCCGTTTTGTTCAATAATTTTTCCCTTTAACCTTACCGGAACCAGATGTCCGTTTTTGTGGATATACTCTTTATCATACGACCCGTATTTGCCTGTTTTATTTAAGCTTTCCAGTTGTTGTTGTTCCTGCTCATCGTATGCTTTTGGCGTGATATCCCAATAAGTCAGTTTCTTGCATTCATCGATAGTCCTCCCAATTATTTCAGCATAGGCAGGGTTTACATCAACCAAAGTTCCATCCATTGAGGCAAGTGCCAGACCAATGGGCAAGGTGTCAAATAAACTTCTGTTATAGATATGACTTTCCTGAATTACCTCTAATGCTCTTTTTTTAGCTGTAATGTCACGAATTATAGCAACATGATGTCCGCTTTCCTGTTTACTTGAATTTATTTCAAGAATTTTATCCTGATAGTAAAGCTCATATTGTGCTATCGGTTTGTTTTTAAGGATGTTATTTAAAATGTCCAGTATATGGGGTAGATGTTTTTTATTAACAAACTTTTTTGCAAGATTAGTACCTGATTTGCCAACAACAGCTTCCTTAGGAATTCCCGTAATCTTGGTAAATGCAGGATTCACATCAAGCACCTTAACATTATTATCTACATACAGTATTCCATCGCCGGCACCCTCGAATATGGAACGGAACTTTTCATTGCTGCTGTATAGCTCCTTTTCCGCTTGCTTTTTTAACTCCTCATTATAAATAATAGCAAGGTCCCTCTCAAGAATTTGGGGCAGTTCATACATAAAATGTTTCAAATTTGCAGCTTTGGAATTGTCCTTTTTATCTAAAACACAAACAGTCCCGAAAATTTCACCATCAGGCCACATTAAAGGGTAGCCGTGAAAAAAGACCATTCCAAGTTTTATATGAGGATTATTATCCCATTCCGGGTCTATAGAAGCATCAAAAACCAGCAAAGGTTTTCTTTCCCTTATTATTTTTTCACAATAAAGACCTTTGATTAATTTTTCTCTATCTCCCTTTTTATAAGGATTCCCCAAAGTTTTGCTAGCAACAAACACTTCAACTTCATCATTATTTACTTTCATAATCAATGCTGCAGCCACATTTGTAATTTTTGCGAGAAGGTTTAGCATCCGTTGCCAGTTGGTTTGGATATTTTCAGGTATAAAG
This sequence comes from Bacteroidota bacterium, assembly GCA_014382445.1. Taxonomy (GTDB): domain Bacteria; phylum Bacteroidota; class Bacteroidia; order Bacteroidales; family F082. The sequence continues at coordinate 12,514 of JACNJS010000008.1, read as the reverse complement.
TGCTTTTCAGGATTCATAATGAAACTTTTTTAAACAATAAATAAATTCCAATTCACTTCACTATTGGCTTAGCGTTAATAATGCATTTTAAGAGCATAACTTAAGCAAACATAGTAATAAATAAATGCGATTGCAAATTTTTTTAATATAAACAGTTATTGTTATAGGAATTAGTTATTGAGTGTAATTCTATATCATCATCGGTATTTCACCTATCTACACGCCAATTTTGAGCTCCCCCTCCCGACTACGCTGAATGGTGTGCAAATCTTATGATTTGCAATATATTAAATTTATAGGATTATGATTTTAATAACTGGAGTTATTTACTCCAGAAAACGTAGTCAGGCTATAATATTAATAACATGAGTTATTTGCACCAGAAAGCGTAGTCAGAGACTACGCTTAGTGGCTAAATATAGAGACTACGCTTAGCTAGGTTGAATTTATAAATTCATCAACCGATATTTTAATTATAAGATTGCAGATCAACATACTATTATTATATTTGAAATATCAAAAATATATTATAGCTATGTCTGACTCATATCAAATCAACGATCAAAATGCGATGTATTTTCTTACCCTTCAGGTTGTTTTTTGGCTTGATGTGTTTACTCGTGAAGTATATAGAAAGATAGTAATCGAATCATTAAGTTATTGCAGGAATCATAAAAAACTTGAGGTTTATGGATATGTTATCATGTCGAACCATGTTCATTTAATGTTAAGTTCAGCTAATGGAACCTTATCAGACACTATTCGCGACTTGAAGAAGTTTACTGCAAATAATATTATCGATAGCATAAAAAATGGTACTGAAAGTCGCAGGAAATGGTTACTTAGTGAAATGGCATTTGCTGCTAGAAAACATAAACGCAACTCTTACCATCAATTTTGGACTCATAATAATCATGCTGTTGAATTGAGCACAAATGAAATGATGGATCAACGGCTGAAATATATCCATCAAAATCCGGTTAAAGCTGGGATTGTTGATGGAGCAGTGGATTACTTGTATAGCAGTGCACGTAATTATTGCGATGGTATGCAGGGTCTGATAGAAATTGATTTGATTGATTTTTAAGAAGAATGTGACTAATTTTTTAATAACATGAGTTATTTACTTCAGAAAGCGTAGTCAGGAGACTACACTTAGGTAGGTTCATTTATCAATTTTAGGTCGCCAGTCCATAAAATTCCTTTTGTGAAATCTGAAACTGCAACAAAAATCGTATCATCAATGTCAATATCTTGGCACATCAATTCAGCGGTTCGATAAATTTCAGTCGGGATTATGGAATGGTTGAGGATAGTAATGTTTTTCAATATTAAGCTATAGGTCTCAAGAAATTCATTATCAGTCAGTTTTCCAATAGATTTTATTTTCTGTTTATGTTTGAAAATTTCAGTTCTAACGTATTCAGGCGAATAAAAGTCAAAATGATTTTTTCCATTAATTAAAATCTGACCAATTCTACTATTGACATTTAGTAAAGCACTAAATACAATGTTTGTATCAACTATGATTTTAGTCATTTAGTCCTAATTCTTCTTTAGTCCTGTTCCAGCGTCCTTTCTTAACTTCTTTTAAAAGTTCGTCAATATCACTTTCCGTAGCAGTTGATTTTGAAGTCAATTCTTCATATCGTAGATAATCGAGAATTGTTTGAATTCTGGAAGTTTTAATTCCAGCGGAAAATCTGACCAGTATTTCGTTATTTTGTCTTTCTACTATCATTTCTTTTTTCTCCAAATTTACAAAAAAATCAGATAATTGATTTATTTGTCGATTTTTCTCAATATTGGTACCAACGTCTTTATAAAATTAATCAGCTCTAATACCTAATCTTCATACATACAAAATTTGTACATTTTGATTTTTTGTTCGGGTATTTAATCTTATAAAACTCCTCGCAGCAAGCTGACGATATATCTCAAAGGAATATAATCTATTTATTCGCACCAAGGTGCGGGTAATAAAACACTGAGATCCCTCGACTACGCTCCCCGCCTGCCGGACGCGCAGGAGTTCGGCTAAATGATTTTGACAGAAACTACAAACCAATTTTAAGCTCCTTAAAAAATGAGGATGCTTTTACCAAAGCAATTGTACCCAGATCTTTATAAAGGTAATCAGCTCTTTCGATGAATTCCATTTCGTGGCCTTCCTGCACATCGGCAATTCCAAGGAATATTAAGTCAGAATTAGCTGATTCTGTTTTTATTATATGATTTACAGGGAGTTTTTGTTCGTTGGTAACTATCCTTATCTCAGCGTCCATCCGAATACTATCCAAAACTTGTTTCGTATCTCGTATTATTTGCTTTTCTTTCAGCGTATTATTGTTAATAATCATCAACCTTACAACAACGTTTCGCCATTCGTAAGATGCCCTTATGAATTTTATTAGTGATAGTACTAAGTTGCCATTATTTGATCCGCCTCTTAACCATACATCAATTTGCTTGAAATCTCCAAATCCAACAGCGCTATCATAATCGAGCATTACGATATTCAAATCTAAATCGGTTAAATACTTGAGCATCTGAGCAAACCCCATGGGATCGTTAGTTTGACGTGCCCAACCAAGTAGTACAGTATTAGGTTCAACTCCCGAAAATCCATAAGTGGCGGCTATACTTTTTATTCCTTCGTAAATATTGCTACACTCTTGTCTTCTGGAGAAGATACCTTCATCGCCGCTCATTTCATCCTCAGGAATCGCTTGTTTATGTTTTGGAAACAGTACTTGAGATGAAGAATTTAATATCAGGTCGAAATTTGATATCATACCATGCTGGCCAACAAGGTATTTGGCAAATTCAATTAAGTGAGGCCGATTTCGCTTGGAACCGCTGAAAAGCAGTATGTTTGCTCTCCAATTGCGCTCATTAAGCTGCTTTTGGTCAAGCCTTGTTAACATCTTTCTAATTACTGATGCCCATACACTTTGCCATACATCGCCTATTGCCAAACTAAGTTGTTTTTTGCTGATTATATAATAGATGATTACAAGAATAACCATTGCCCCCAGCATTGATATAACATCGAGTTGAATCATCACAAAAAATGTTGCAAAAAAACCAAGAACACCTACCCATATAGGAATTCGGAAGGATGGCCGAAAATCAGTGCTTGCCCATTTTTCAAGAGCAAAGGATATATTTATAAAACCATATGCAGTTAAATAAAACATTGAAACTATACTTGCAATTATATTCAGGTCGCCAATTAAAACGCCTAATTCAGAAAGAATAAAAGTGAAAATAAGAGCATTTCGGGGTTCTTTATTCTTTCCAACACCTCTCCCCAATATTTTCGGTACTATTTTGTCCTGTGCTACAGCCTGAATTATTCGAGGTCCTCCAAGTATTCCTCCAAGAGCCGATGATAAAGTAGCTCCCCATATTCCTGCAATCACCAGAAATGGAATCCAGGCTACTGTAACTAAAAAGTTATAATCGCTTACAAGTAATTCATTATCAACGAAGAAATAAAATAATAATGCCAGGCCACTGTAAATAACAAATCCTGTAAAAATCGCATATAAAGTTCCTTTTGGAATGTCTGTTTTCGGATCTTTTAAATCTCCCGACATGGCAACACCAGCAGTAAATCCTGTTACAGCTGGAAAGAAAATTGCAAATACTTGTATAAATGAAAAATCCCTTGGCGGAGACGATATTGGAGACGATATTAATGTATCGGAAGAAGCAGTTTCAGGACTAAAAAACAATATACCAACTACAATTGAAACAAGCGAAAGAAATATAGCACCAAGTATAAAAAATTGTGTTTTAATCGCCGTGTTAGTACTTATAAAAGCAATTATTACTAAAATAATCAGTACAATAGATCCGGTCATCCTGACATGGTATAAACTAACCTCGGTAATATTGACTAGATTTTTAATTGCAGTTAGCGACAAAAAGTTGTCGGTAAACCCAACTATATAAAGTGAAATACTAAGGGCAGTACCGATAAACAAAGTAATACCGATTGATCCGCCCATTGGCAAACCAAGCGATCGGGAAAGGATATAGTAAATCCCTCCTGCCTTTATTTTTTTGTCGGTAGCAATAGATGATATGCTTAAACCAGTTGTTACCGAGATTACGTGTGCCAGTATTATAATTGCTATAACACCCCATAATCCTGCAACACCTGTTACCCAACCCAGACGCAAGTACATAATAACACCCAATATTGTTAGTATCGAAGGTGTAAAGACGCCGGAAAAAGCACCAAACTTTTTAATTTTATTGGACATTTGGTTATGGGTTTAATGTTATATGTTATTTGTTATATGTTATTTGTTATTTGTTATTTGTTATTTGTTATATGTTATATGTTATATGTTATATGTTATATGTTACTGATTTAGAGCGTACTGACTTCATATTATAAATATTCCACTTTGCTTTTATAGTTAACACTACGATGTGCTAATCCATCCAACATAAATTTCACAACCGATTCATCTCGGCCCATCATTTCTCCTACGCTAATTCCTTTCTTAAGATATTTATCCTCAGCTAATAATCTCACTGCCGTAGATGCAGTATAACCTGTAGTTCGTGCCATTGAATGAATACCGGTATTTTTATCAAATTCGTCATGGAGGTCAAAACTATAACGAATTTTTTTTCCGGACTCCAGTCCTTCAATAATAATTCTCATGATTGTAATATCCTCTTCATTGTCTAAAAGTTTCCATTGGTCAAAAAGTAATTTGGAAGTTAATTCGAGAGGTGAAACAAGCTTACCATCAACGTCAATTTTTTTAGAGTTAAAAAAACCATTATCGCTTAGAAGTTGAATTTTTTTGGCGTAACCCGGATATCTGAGGGTTTTTTCACTCATATTTTCTGCCTTAATTGTGAATAATAATGAGCGTAATCCATCACTGTTAAAGGCTTCCAAAGTGCCAACATTATCAAACTCCAGTAATTCAATTTTGGTAAGCGGAGGGACTGTAACTATTTTGCCATTCCTTACAATTCGTGCCGGGCGCGTATATTCTTCAATAACGTCACTGGGTGAAAAAACTGCTTTATATTCCCAGGGTTGGGTTCTGATTTTTGGCAGACCGCCAACAAAGATATCAACGTTTTGAACACTATCAAGTTTTGAAGCCGCATATCCGGTAAGTAAGTTACTCATGCCCGGGGCTACTCCCATATCGCATATAACTCTAACGTTTTTTTGTTCGGCTAATTCCGATAGTTCAAATACATCCTCCGGATAAAAGGCAATGTCAACAATATCTTTTCCGGCCTCAATACAGTTTTTAAGACATTCGTAGCCCATAAACCCCGGTACTGCATTAACAACAAAATCATAAGCTGTAATTATGGAACTAAGTTTAGACTTGTTTTGCAAATCAGCTTGAATTTTTTGAATCCTTTTATCACTAATGTTATTAAGCCTTTCAACACTAACATCAGCTACGGCTACTTCAAAATCTGACTCGTTAGCCAAATCGAGAGCAATTGGCTTGCCTACTAATCCGGCTCCAAGTACAATTATCTTTTTCAATATTTTGGTTTTTTTTGTGGAGGTCAAATATATGAAGAAAAGTTGGTTGTTATAATATTGGTTAAGTGTGTTGACAATAACTTACGAACGTCCCTCCTCTTTAAGTACAGGAGTAAAATGCTTTAAACTTCTTAAAATTAAAACAATAATAAGGACAACAACCAGCGCATAATGCCATGTTGTATAAACCTCAAATGTATGATAATTGAAGTATCTTCTTAAGTCATCAATAAAAACAAATCCAACAACAGTGGCAAGTACTCCGGAATATTCACGTCGCAAAACGCTTACTGGTGAAAATGGAACTACATTTTTCTTAAACTTTTTAAGGCATGGAATAAATGCGGGTGTGCGATTTGCCCATTCCATGTAGGCATCACCGAACTTCCTCTCAAGAAATCGTTCTTCGGCAAACATAATACGCTCGTAATAAAGCCAGAAGGCAAGTGTGATGATGACAACAAATTCAAAATTAAAAGTGAAAAGTACAATTCCAATCCACATAAAATAGTTACCGAGATATAAGGGATGGCGTACAATTGAATAAATACCTGTTGTATTAAGCGATTCGGCAACCTGGCCATCTTTTGTATTTCTTCCGGAAGTTCCCTTTGGTGTTGTGCCTATTGAGATTGCTCTGATAATGAAACCTAATACACTTAGTGCAATAGCTACCCACTTGATAACATCCTGAGTTAATACACTAAAGTTATTCGTTCCGGTAAAATACACTACCGGAATGGCTAATAAAAATAAGATTACCGGAAATTGTCCTCGATGTTTAAAAAGATAATTACCTTCTTTTTCAAAGGAATTAATAAATGCCATAGTGTGAGAGTTTGGTTGGCAAATATATTGATTTCTGGGAATGGTAAAATGAGTGAATGTGAGAATTTGAAAATGTGTGAATTGAGAATTTGAAAATGTGTGAATTGAGAATTTGAAAATGTGTGAATTGAGAATTTGAAAATGTGTGAATTGAGAATTTGAAAATGTGTGAATTGAGAATTTGAAAATGTGTGAATTGAGAATTTGAAAATGTGAAAATTTGAAAATGTGTGAATGAGTGAATTTGTCAAAAAAGGTCACATGCAACCATTGTATCATTCCATCATTCCATCATTGTATCATTGTATCATTGTATCATTCCATCATTCCATCATTGAATCATTGAATCATTGTATCATTGAATCATTGTATCATTGAATCATTCAAGCATTCACCCATTAAGCCGACACCAATTCAATAAAAGTAATCTCAGGTAGCATTCCAATTCTTCCGGGATAACCTATAGAACCCAAGCCACGATTAACATAAATGTATTTACCTGTTTTCTTTGTATCCTGGTATAATCCTGCCCAATGGTTGTACATATATTGAGCCGGGCTCCATTTTATTTCTTTAGTTTCGATACCAAACTGAAAGCCATGTGTGTGGCCTGATAGTGTTAGATCAATATCATAATTACCCGCGATAACTACTTTTTCCCAATGCGAAGGATCGTGGGTCATTAGAATTTTAATGTCAGTATTTTCAGTGCCCTGAATTGCTTTGTCAAGATCGCCGTATTTTGGGAAACGTGGATTTGCACCCCAGTTTTCAACGCCAATCAATGCAAGTTGTCCTGATGCTTTGTTTATTATCTCATTTTCGTTATTCAGTAGTTTCCATCCAATCTTATCAAAGAAATTATACAGTTGTTTCATATTCTCCTGCTTGGCTTCTTGTGAAGGCCATGTTACATAATTTCCATAATCGTGGTTGCCTAGAATCGCAAATACACCGTATTTTGCTCTAAGTTGTGATAATACATCTTCGAAGCCGATAGTCTCATTGGTTGCGTAATTTACAAGGTCGCCGGTAAACAATATAATATCGGGATTCATATCATTAATCATATCAACAGCACGTTGCAAAGGTTTTTTTGATGTCCAGGTTCCAAGGTGCAGGTCTGATATCTGAACGATTCTGAACCCAATAAATTCTTTAGATAAATTTTGAAACTTAATTTTCTCACGAACAATTTTAAACTCATATGCCCATCTGAACATACCCATGAACATAGTGCCTAAAACAAGTCCTCCTGATATGAATCCAATGTATTGGAGAAATTTGCTACGAGATATTCCTTCCTCCTTCTTTTTTTCAATAAGTTGCTGCCTGTTATCCCTCTTTACTATAAGAAAAAGCTTTTGAATAACTCGCACAATATCTGCGAGAAAAAGAAAAGTGATGGGGAGTATTTTAGAAGTATAAAAAACTAAAATTACTCCAACCATGTACGTTCTAAGAGTATCGTTCCAATTAATTACCGGAATTAAAACTGAGCCCACAAGCAATATTGCAAGCAGAAACAGAGGTAGCCAATAAACAAATATAATGAGCATTCGCAGCCAGTACCTGTAATTAAAAACCTGTTTTTTAACCGAAGACCATAAATAGAAATCGGCAAGAATTATTATAACTAAAAACATGTATTGCCCTGAATATTTTGGCATGCTATAGAGCATCAGAAAATAGCCAATAAAAAGCAGAAATGGCAGGAGAAAGTGGTTAAGTTTAATCTTCATTAATTAGATACGCTTAGTTATACTAATCAGTATGTGGTGAAACGAAATAGTAAATAAGTTATTATTAGTAGTGTCATAAAAGAACTTAACAAGCATCCGTAATGCGAAAATACCTATAAGCTTTTCAGAAAGCGCGGCAAAAGTAATCTTTTTTTTCAACTGAGCAATATTGGTATAAAATTGGCGGAAAGGGTATAGGGGTATAGGGTATAGGGGTATAGGGGTATAGGGTATAGGGGTACCTCTATTAATCACTTACCTTTATTCCCTATTTCCCTTATACCATATACTATATATCTTTACCTTATACCTTAGCACCCTATTTCCCTTATAGTTGTTGATACTCAAACGTAGGATAACCTTTTTCGCCGGTTACCGGGTCGTAAAAATTAATAAACCGAAGTTTGTAATAGTATGAACTATTGTCTTTAATAATGTAGTTATTGTTGATTTTGATTTCGTAATAAATGTCGCCGGAATTAACATCACCAATTAATTCTTTCCATTCATAACCTATTTTATCCAGTCTATTAGAGAAATCAAAATTGCTGGTATCAGAAATCGTAATGTTGTTAAAAATATGATTAGTATCGAGTGAAACATTTGTATTATTAAAACTTTGTAGCACGCCGGTTACTAAATATGGATAAGGCAAACCTTCGTCGGTAAAAAGCAGGGTTGTATATTGCGTAAAAAGCAAATCCCAATCGGAATGTTCTGGTTGAGTTTGTTCTAATCCTTCCTTAACAAACGAGTATTGTAAATAAGAATAAGAATCATCTTTCGTAACAAAATCTTCAACATGTCCGCTGTTATCCATATTTGAAAATGTAAAATAATACTTACCTTCAACCAGACGATTAAACTGAATTTTTTTTAACCCAAGCTTAATACCCAAAGCATCAATTCCTCTGTTAATAACCCACACTTTGTTACTGTAAGCTGTATCATTATTGTTGATATTAATCCAATTGAGAATAGCAATTGAATTAGAATTTCCGTCCGAACTATCAAATTTCCAGTTTAAGCCAGTTGTATCGGTAACATCTTCTAATTTATCATACATAGTTTCAGAAGCCTTTGCAAAATTTGCAGAATTTAGCCTGATAATCGTAGATGTATCATTACAGCTAAAATTTAAATCGAATATGGAACGGTTATTTGATGAAACAATTTCCCCATTTTCCAGATTAAAATAAACCTGATTAGTGTAATACATTGTCATTGGGATTATCATTGTTGAAACCTCACCGGGTTCGTGGCCGGGAATAAGAACATCCTCTTTAAAACAGGATGTAAACAGAAGAGAAATAAAAACTATAGTGAATATTTTTTTATACATCATTTGTTAAATCTAAATTGAAGTCTGATAAAAAATGTTCTTCCCCAATTAACTGGTACTGAAGAACCACCACCGGTATGAATTCCTCCCAATTGACCTCCCAGCACATCAATGTTGGTATTATTAAAAAGGTTTTTCCCACCCAATTGAAAGTTTATCCTTCGTTTCCAGCACCACTTACCAATATTAATATCTAGCGTATTATAGGCCTTCATAAACCTAATCTCAGGTGCCTCTCCTAATTCAGTAAAATACAACTGGGGGTATTCGCCATTATATTTATAATAAACCGACAAATTAATATCGTATTTCTTAATATTATAATTAGCCGTAGTATTAAAACCTGGGTAGAATTCAAAATTATTAGAAGTCAAACCCGAATATTCAATTTTCTGACCCGTAACAGTAAAACCAAATTTAACAGTAAGCCATGGGTAAATATTATTATTAAAGTTCAACTCTAAACCTCTGGTTAAAAACCTATTAATGTTAACATAAGAATACAAAAGTGAATTGTCGGATTGAGGAATCAGTTGTATATTGTCTTTAATATTGTTATTAAAGAGGTTAAGTTCAAGACCCCACTCATAAGCTCGATTAGTTGAACTTATATAATTAGCCACAAGATTTGTACTAACAGAAGTTTCAGCTTTAAGGTTTTCGTTTCCACGAATATCGTGGTTAACATCAACAAACTCAAGGTAAAGCTCTTTGAGGGAGGGAGCTCTGAAACCACTTGCAATAGATCCTCTTATGGCGAAATGTTCTGTAATATCATACTTAATGTTAAGCGAATAAATAATTGGTGCCGCAAATTTGGTATTATAAATGAACCTAACTCCAGGCTGAATATTAAGCAGCAAAAAAGGTGTGTAATTAAGACTGGCAAATAATGCGTAATCACCAATTTCCTGACTTCCATCCTTTATTCGCTTACCAAAGCCATTTTCCTTGTTAAGGTCGATGCCGGTTTGATATTTTAATTTGCTGTTTTCATCCCCAAAACTATAATCTGCCCTAAACATTATATCTTGAAAACGAGTGGTATCCTGTTGTCCGGGCACAATATTCTTTTCCAAAATCGTTAAATCGTTCAAATAAGTGTTTTTAATTTTATGGTAATTTGAGAAAGATGCAGTCGCATTTACTCTCGATTTTTTTGAAAACTCATATTTAAAATCCGACCTCAATACAATCCGTTGGGTGAAAAAATATTTATCAAATCTTGTTTCATAATAAGGAGGCATAAGCAACCCATTATCTCTTAATTCCTGGTTGAACCATGAAGCGCCGAATTTTATGGATGCGTTATCCCAACCATATTTATAATCTGCCGTAGCGTTCCACTGCTCCTTTGGTTTCCATCTTTGCGCCCAGGTAGTTTCGGGAGCCTGAAAACCTTCGAAGAAATTTCGTCCCCCCGTTATGCTAAAGGAATTCCGTTTTACAGTTGCAGATGCTCCTGCATTTATATTATAAACACCCACCGACTCATAATATGTATCAAGGTTTGATGAAAGTAACAATCTGTCGGGTGATTTGGTAATTATATTTATAACTCCGGCCAAAGCGTTGCTGCCATAAACCACCGACATCGGTCCGTTTATAATTTCCACATGATCAATATTCTGCAGATTTAACTGATCAAGATCGATATTACCGGCTTCACGGCCAATAACGGGAACACCATCAATGAGAAATTTAATGTGTTCACCACCAAGTCCTTGCATACTGATGGTTGAGCCCAAAGCATTGTCATGGCTGGTTCGTATATTAAGTTCCGTAGAAAGCAATTCCTTAATGTTTACAGCCGCCCTCTGCTCAATTTCTCTCGAGTTAAGAACTGTTACTTTGTAAATTGATTTATCCTGTGTTGATTCAGAATATTGACCTGTAACAACAACTTCATCAACATTATATGAAATTGATTTTAGATAAATTGTTAGGTCTTCGCCAGGGCTGATTGTATCAACATAATCCTGGAAACCAATATAACTTAATCTAATAATTGATTTTTGCGGAATGTTAGCGATAACCAATCCATTTTCGTCGGAAACGCAACCTGCTATGATGGTGTTGTTATTGACACAGGAAAAGGCAACATTTGCAAACGCAACCGGCTCGTTATTAATCTTGTCCAAAATATGTATCCGGGTTTCCTGCGATATACCAAAAAATGGAATAATAAACAAGAAGCCCAGATAATAGCTAATTGGGCTTATTTTCATTTTATTGAACGACTAGTTTGTGGGTTTCTCTGGTATCATTACTTTGCAGAGTGATAAAATAAATTCCCTTTGTAAAATCATTAATATTAATGGCAACTGAAGTATTACCGACTGAATTACTGATAGTTGAATTATAAACAATTCTGCCTGACAAATCAGTCATTATAATTTTTCCATCAAATAAAATTTCATTATTAATATTAATGTTTACAAATTCAGAAGCCGGATTTGGATAAATGGATACAAAGTGTTGTTTTTTAGTATCATTCCCGATAAATGATAGTGATATTAATTCCTTATTAAAAGCAAACACGCCAGTTGATGAACCTTCCCATAAAGTAAATACTAATTTATAAACATCACCTGCATCATTCATAATGAAAAATGCTGTTGAATCCTCAACAACCCATTCAAATGTAGCCATACTAAAGTTTTTCCAATTATATCCAACCACATTTTTGAGCGAATCGAACGGTTTAGCTGACCAGTCTTCATAATCATTAGCAACCGGGTAGAATTTATTGGCATATTGATCGATGTTGCTTGTGGCACCAGCAACAAGATACTCAACAGGTGTTCCTGTGTTGTCAAAAGTAAAATCGATGTATCTTGTAAAAAGTAGTTCCCAGTTTTCTGAAGGTTCCCTATCGATCACCTCATTTGAAGTTAATGAAAAGTAAATAAAGTTTTTAGCAATATAAGGCTTAACATCAATCTCACTACTTATCTCATTTAATCCATCCAGATCAGCATATTTAATATGATAGATATTGTTGACAGAAATCTTATCAACTATCCATAATTTTTTCAATCCTACTTGTGGAATATTTAT
>JACNJS010000024.1 GCA_014382445.1 Bacteroidota bacterium | reverse complement strand
ATTATCAAATTTTTAAACATATTTCTGTTAATACAAACTTAGAAATGTGAAAATTAGTATAAATAACCTTAATTGAATAGTTCAAACAATGGGGAAATGCATTTCATTAATGTGGGAATTGTTGTTAAAGTGTAATTTCACACTTACTATTTCGTCTATAAAGTTGTAATGACAATAAAAGAGTTTAAAATAAACTTACTTCCGCTAAAGAATAAGTTGTTCCGCCTGTCGCTTAGTATTTTAAATAACCGCGACGATGCAGAGGATGCTGTTCAGGAAGTATACATTAAAATTTGGAAAATGCACGAAAAGTTAAACAACCTCAAAAATATTGAAGCTTTTATGATGACGGTAACTCGAAACCAGTGTATTGATAAACTAAAAAGTAAGAGAAATCGATTTTTAAGCCTACATGATAACATTGCAAAGCATGACTTTTTAAACCCACACAAGATAACCGAGCAAGCAGATTTGGTGAAAAAAGTAAAACAGGTTATGCAACAACTTCCCGAACAACAACGCACAATAGTTCATATGCGTGATGTTGAAGGTTACAATTATGAAGAAATTATTGAAATTACGGGTTGGGACATTAATTACTTGCGGGTAAATTTATCACGTGGAAGAAAAAAAATAAAAGAAACTATAAATAAACTTCAGCAACATGAAACGGCAAGATATTAATATTTTGATCGAGAAATTTTATCAGGGAAAATCAACACCTGAGGAAGATAAAATTCTTAAAGATGTTTTGAGAAACAACACTGATGAAGAGTTCGCGGCAGTGCGTTCGCAATTCCAGATAATGAATAATATTTACAGTGTTAATGATTCTCTTAATGAATCATTCGATGAAAAAATATTGCAAAATATATCAACATCAAAACCAGCGAAAACAAAACTGTTCAACATGCAGCGCATATTATCAGGTATTGCGGCAACTGTTTTGATTTTAATTTCAATTTGGGTTGTTAGCGGCATTTTAAGCACAAAGGAAGTTTACGGTACAATTAACGATCCACATGCTGCATTCGCAGAGACAAAGAAAGCATTGCAAAAAGTGTCGGGTAATGTTAATAAAGGTGTTAAACCTGCAACCACAAATATTAAAAAAGCGGAGTCGGGTTTGGATAAAACAAAAAAAGTAAAAAATCTAAACAAGCTGAATAATACAGGTTTACTGTTAAAATCAATGACTAAGGTTAAAGTAAACTATGGAAAATCATAAAACAAAATAAATAATAATCTTAAAAAATAATGCCATGAAAAAACAAATCGGAAAAATTATCGTAATTACAATGATGGTACTTCCCGTATCACTTTTCGCACAAAGCGACTTCAATAAACTATATGAAAAATATGCCGGGCAAGATGGGTTTACCTGCATAAATATTTCGCCTGATATGTTCAAATTTCTCAGTTCGATAGATATGAACGACAGCTCAAGCGATGCAAAACAAGCTCAAAATGTAATGCAACAATTAGAAGGCCTTAAAATGCTTGTGTATGAAAAGTCCAAAGGTAAATCTGATTTCGACTTTTTTAAAGAGATAAATAAAAGTTTGTCGCTAAAAAACTACACCGAACTTATGTCGGTAAAGGAAAGCGATAGCGACATCCGGTTTCTGGTAAAAAAAGCCGGAAAGAACTCTATTTCTGAATTGCTTATGATAGTTAAGGACGAAAATGAGGTGCTTATTATGAGCATGACAGGAAATATCGACATGAATACTATATCCGACATTTCTAATTCACTCGACATGAAAGGCTTGGAAAATCTTGAAAAGCTGGACAATTAATTAGTTATTATTAGTGAAATCAATAGAAATGAAAAAATTATTTGCACATTATAATGAGGTGGAGGGCTTTAGTGTGGAAATAGGCACATCCAACATGGAAATTAATGTTACGGAAGGCGATTCAGCTGCTTTGTATTTGTGGGCAACTCCATAATGGTGAATTCAGTATTCTAAATGTTGCATTTTAGGTGTGTCCATTATTGCAACCTGTAATTATACAACACGTTTCCGGCAGCCGAAACGAGGTTAATTCTATTTTCATCTCCCAGGTCACCTACAGTAAAAGGTGTTTCACCAACAAGCCCTTTACTGATAATTATGTTTCCTTTATTATCAAACAGGTAAATAGTTCTCTCTTTATCAGCAACAACTCCCAGCACATGTTGCTTTTTACCAAACGTAAAAAACGAGGGTTTGATTGTTATTTTTGATCCGAAGTGGTATCTAAAAAGTTCTTTTTTAAACCTATCGTATACTTTTAAATTATTACCATCAATAAAAATAAAATCTTTGGAACCATCGCCATTAAAGTCTTCGTAAATAAAAAAGTGGTCGGCACTAAAATCTCCAAAATCGGTATAGTTTAGTTTCCCTGATGACGAAATATAAACCAGGCGTCCTCTTTCATCGGTAGTTATTATTATTCCTTTACTATTTGTACGGTTTACATAGTAATCGGAGTTTTTACCTTTTTTAAGATTGCCGGAAAGTTTAATACGTCGGTTACCCTTTCTGTCAACAATCTTAATTTCATTTTCAATATCAGATATTATTATATAATCTTTATTGTTAGCAAGCAGTCGGGTTACCGGTTCCACAACGATATTTTGAGTACGTGGCTGGCTCCAACCTTTAATATCTTTGCCTCTAATTGAATAATTATATATCCGCTTATCCGACTGGGCAAGCAATAATCTGTAATCTTTATTATTCAAATAGTCAAAAACAACTATGCCATTTGTTGCTTTCGAATGCAATTTTTTTGGATAACCGGTAACATTATTGCCAACTATATCAATTAAATAAATATAGCCGCCCGTATTAAACATATACTGAATTTTATCATTCCTGTAATAATCAACCTGAAAAATATTACTGATTGGCAGATCGTCGAGTTTCTTTTTCCATAATATGCTGCCGTCATAATTTATAAGGTACATATTACTTCGCTTATCAAAAACAATAATATTTTGTTTATTAGATTGGTGATCTGAAACGAGATAAGGCCCCCATACAATTTCATCATCGAGCTGCACCTTCCATAAAGCCAAATTTTCCTCATGTTGGGCATCGCTGTATTTAGCATAAAAGTTAGTGAACGACAGTTGTGTGCCTAAGCTAACCTGCATTGCTACTCCCTGAAAAGAATTAACAACTTTTTCATTAATTGATAATTCTTTTACAAAATCATCAGCCAAATATTCGTTAAATCTGCCCATTAACCCACCTGGCTTGATATATAACAACAAATTTGATTGTGACGAAATATTATCAGAGAATGTCTTGAAGTTATCGTTAAGGTCTAGTGTTTTGCCTGTTTCGAAGTAATTGATCAAATTTATCAATGAGTTTTCCGAATTTGCAAACACAACGTAATCACCCATGAACGTATAAAAGTTGTTTTTGATAACTGAGAAGGTGTTACCAAAAATATCAGGTATGAAACTTTCATTAATTATTTTGTTTATTTCGTAGTGTTTATGCTTCGAAACCTTTCTGTTTCCGGAATTAAGGGCAATTCTTTTTAAAATTACAGCCGCTTTTTTGTCATCGTTCGTTTTTACAATAAACCATGAATTATGGCTAAACGACTTTGGAGAATCAGCACTAGACGCAAAAAAAAATTCATTTCCTATTATTTCTATGAGCTGATTTATATCAAAATTTAATTTTGATGAAATATACCTGGCAGTCGATTTGGTATTATTATTATAAAAGTAACGATTAAAATTTGTTATGCCAAGCCATAATACAGTATTTGCATTATAGGGAATAATATTAAACGCCTTCAACTTCACGGGTTGCTGACCCTTTAAACTGCTAAGAAATTTATCTTGAGCCACTGATATTGAAAAGCCTGAAAAAATCAGCTCATCATTTTTTAACAGAATATCTACTTCTGACCAGTTAGCAAAATTACTTATCCAAAGTAAAGCATCCTTTTTATTAATGTTTAGCAAAGGTTCAATCAATTCTGATATTTGGGCATATTGAATAAAAACACGTGCCTGTACTTTTGCCCCACTTGTTTGCTTTAGCTTAGCAAAGGATGAATCACTCGTCAATGCTGGAAGTTTCCCATTGTATGTTTCCATTAGCCTTACAAGCAAATCGGATGAAGTTGAATAAACGAAAACTCCATTAATAAAAGCAAAATAGTTTGCATTGCCACCATTGGCACTAACCATCTTAAACCCATTATGAATCCCGGCTATATCAAGTAATCCATATTCTCTGCCCAGTTCAGAACTTAGCATCCGTTTTACGCTGGCAATGTCTAGATTACTTTCTATTTTTGATAAGATTAATATTTCAACTGTATTTATAGAATCGGCGAAAAAAGCAATTGTCAAAGGACTATCTTTTAACAACTGTAAGTATTTACTTTCTTCGCTTAGCAAAGTATCTAAGGAATTTATCTTAGCATTAATTTTTTCAATGCCACGAACCTCAAGTAGTTTTTGCCATAATGAATTGCCTTCACTAAGTTTGTTAAATACATTAGCGGGGTTGTCAATTTCTATAATTAGAGCAGCATCATGTGGAATCATATTCAACGGATCACCATCAAACTTGCCCATGTTTTCATATAAAAACCAGGCTCCAACAGCAATTAATAAGGCTGCAATAGTTACAGTTTGGATAATTTTCTTTTTAGACATTAATGCAAAATTTTGTCTAACAAAGTTAGTATAAAACAACTAGTCATTTTTTTCGATAAATACTGAAAGCTAACAAAGCACTGTTAATTAATTTCCTTGGGATAGCACAAAAAGTATTTTGTAGTGGGTTTTAACAATAATGAAATGTTTAATTGATCGGAGGCTTCTGCAATATCAACCACCTGACCATTTTTGTAAAGAATTCCAATCTTATCTGTTCCCGGTTTATAAGTAAGATCATTAAAAACAAAATAATCAATTTCATCTTCATTCAACTTAAGCATTAGCTTTGTCCGATTTCTAATGTTTTCAACATAGTCGTAATCAAATGGTTCATTCTGCATCTCAATCCGCATTAAGCGTCGATTAACAATACTTTTGCTAAGGTATGAAAGCACGGGGTCAGGGTGAGTCGTCCAAACTTTCATTGATGTAAATATGTCAAAATCATCAAGTGTTGAAAAGTTTTCGATTACCTGATTACTATTTTTAAACTCATTAATTGTGATTTTATTTCGGAGAAAAAAGTCGAAACCCGGTGTTGCAAACAAATCAACCCCCTGCAACCTTAATTGTTTTGCTCTTTTAAGAACCTTCATAATCGTATATTCGGCAACCACCACAGTTTTGTGAAGATATACCTGCCAGTACATTAGCCGTCGTGCGGTTATGAACTTTTCAGCAGAATAAATTCCCTTTGCTTCAATAACAAGCTCATCATCAACCACATTTATCATACTTAATAAACGCTCATAGTTAACAATCCCTTCCGACACTCCGGTAAAAAAACTATCGCGTTTCAGGTAATCAAGCCTGTCCATATCAAACTGTCCTGAAACCAGATTGTGTAAAAACTTTTTTTTGTAATTGCCATTAAGTATTTCGAGCGCCAAGTCAAGTTTGCCATCAAAACTTTTATTTAACTTATTAACAAATATTCCGGATATCTGTTCGTGGCTTATACCGTCAACAATTGAATGCTCAAGTGCATGTGAATATGGGCCATGGCCAATATCGTGTAATAAAATAGAAATACACACTCCAAGTGCTTCATCCTCAGTTATATCCTGTCCTTTAAACCGGAGTTCATTAATTGCCCTAACCATCAGATGCATTGCCCCGAGCGAATGCTGAAAACGAGTATGCAACGCACCAGGATAAACCAGATGCGTTAATCCTAACTGCTTTATTCGTCGTAACCTCTGAAAACACTGGTGCTCAATTAAATCAAAAATTAATTCAGTTGGTACAGTTACGAAACCATATACCGGATCGTTAAAAATCTTTCGTTTATTCACTTTTAGTTCCCTCATAAAATTTGTTAATTTTGTAACATGGAGCACTTTCTAGGACAATAAACACAGTAGATTTTCATTATAGACTATTGAAAAACAAAACGCAAAATTAACTGATTTAAAATAAAAACCGGAATATGAGTAAAATAAGAATACTATGGGCCGATGATGAAATTGAGATGTTGAAACCCCATATTATGTATCTTGAGGAAAAAGGTTACGATGTTGATGCCGTAGTAAGTGGCGATGAAGCTGTTGAGATGGTTATGGAAAACCACTACGACATTGTTTTTTTGGATGAACAGATGCCGGGAATTAGCGGAATTGAAGCCCTGGAAAAAATTAAAAAGTACGCTGCCAGCCTTCCTGTTGTTATGATCACTAAAAGTGAAGAAGAATCGATAATGGAAGATGCAATAGGATCTAACATAGCCGATTACCTTATTAAACCGGTAAAACCAAGCCAAATACTTTTGTCTCTGAAACGGAATCTTGAAAATCGTAAACTTGCAGGTGAAAAGGCAACAATGACATACCAGCAGCAATTTCGCGAACTTGGCATGCGAATATCCGACAGGTTGGATTCAAATGAATGGATTGATGTTTATAAAGATCTTGTAAGATACGAAACCACACTTGATAAATCTGATGATAAAGGCATTATTGAAGTCCTAAACATGCAAAAGCAAGAAGCTAATAATGCGTTTGCAAAGTATTATGAAAAAAATTACAAGGACTGGCTAAACAGTAAAACAGAAGATACACCAATACTTTCTCATACTTTAATTAAGGAAGTAGCCTTCCCTTTGCTGGATAAGGGAAAGAAAGTTTTTTTACTTCTTATAGACAATTTGAGGTACGACCAATGGAAAACAATACAACCATTGATTGAGCATTATTTCAGAGTTGAAAACGATGAACTTTATTACGGCATAATTCCCACTACAACTCAATACGCCCGTAATGCCCTATTTGCCGGTCTCATGCCAAACGAAATCAGAAAACATTATCAACAGTACTGGGTGGAGGAGAACGAAGAAGGAACAAAAAATCAATTCGAGTTTGAATTATTGCAGGAACAGTTTAAGCGGTACAGACGAAAAACAACCATGTCGTACAATAAAATTTTGAACTTAAATTCGGGCCGTAAACTTTTTGAGAATATTTCAAATCTGATGTCAACTGACTTCAATATTATTGTTTATAACTTCATCGATATGTTATCGCATGCAAGAACAGAAATGGAGATAATACGTGAATTAGCAGACGATGAATCTGCATACAGGTCATTAATGTTATCATGGTTTGAACACTCTTCCTTATTTGATATAATAAAATACCTTTCATCCAAAGATGTAACTATTCTGATAACAACCGATCATGGATCAATAAAAGTAACCGACCCTGTTAAAGTTATTGGCGACAAAAATGTAAATACTAATTTGAGGTATAAATTTGGCAAAAGTCTTAATTATAAAGCTAAAGAAGTGTTTGAAATAACAAACCCCGAAGATTATTATCTTCCTAAAATTAATGTAAGTACAAGATGGGTTTTTACGAAAGGCTCGGATTTTTTCGCCTATCCAAATAATTTTAACTATTACGCAAATTATTATCGAAACACTTTCCAGCATGGCGGTATCTCGATGGAAGAAATCCTGATACCAATTATTACACTTACATCAAAATAATGAAAACCATTACAGCATCTAACGTTAGCGAACTCAGAGTGGTTGCGAGAACAATTCTAACTGATATGTCCAATCATTTTATTTTTGCTTTTAACGGTAAAATGGGTGCCGGCAAAACAACTCTTATTAAAGCTTTTTGTAAGGAATTAGGCGTTAACGAAGTAGTTACCAGCCCCACTTTCGCTCTGGTAAATGAATATCGCATAGATGATCATAATCCTGTTTATCATTTTGATTTTTACAGAGTTATAAAGATTGACGAGGTTTTCGACATTGGTTATGAGGAGTACTTTTACAGTGATAATTACTGCCTTATTGAGTGGCCAGAGTTAGTTTTGGAACTTTTACCCAAATCATACGTATACATATCGATTAAAGAAGAAGGTAGTGGAAGACGGATTATTAATTATTCAGTAAAATAAGCGGCAATTACCAAATTAATTTCGTTTTTAGCATTGTAATATGAACGAAGAAAGTAAAGGTATTCTTAAACTAACTAATGTAGAGCGGTTAATGACTCAGGAAGAGATGTTGGAATCTACTCCACAAAAAAGCCGAATTATTATTGGATTGCCAAAAGAACAATCTCCTAACGAAAACCGAATTTCTCTTGTTCCTGAAGCTGTAGAGCTACTAGTCGAAAGTGGCCACAAAGTGCTTATTGAGAAAGGAGCAGGAGAAGGAGCAAATTTCAGTAATGAACAGTTTGCGATTTCAGGTGCCAACATTGTTAACTCTGCTGAAGAAGCATACAAAAGCGATATCATTTTAAAAGTAGCACCACCCCATGAGAAGGAAATTGAAATGATGGGTAAACACAAGGTGTTGTTATCGTCGCTGTTTTTACCAAATTTAAGGAAAGGTTTTTTTACAAAACTGATGTCGCAAAAGTCAATTGCAATTGCGTATGAATATATTCAGGATAAATCGGGTGCATTGCCGGTGATGAAATCCATTAGCGAAATAGTAGGAAATACAGCTGTACTTATTGCGTCACAACACCTAAGAAGCATCGAATTTGGAAAAGGTAAGCTGCTTGGCGGTTTTCCGGGTATAAGCCCTGCCGAAGTTGTTATAATCGGGTCGGGCACGGTGGCCGAATATGCTGCCCGTACCGCTCTTGGAATGGGAGCATCTGTAAAGATATTTGACAACTCTGTTTACAAATTGCGCAGTATTCAAAACAATCTTGGCCAAAGTATTCCAACGTCAACACTACATTCAAACTTGCTGAAGAATGCATTAAAAAAAGCTGATGTTGTTATTTCTGCAAAATTTACATCAAATGGAATATCACCTTGTGTGATTACCGATGAAATGGTTCGAAACATGGAACCAGGCTCAATAATAGTTGATGTTAGTATTGATCAGGGAGGTTGTTTTGAAACATCGAAAGCTACTACTCACCACAATCCTATTTATAAGGTGCATGGTGTAACACATTATTGTGTGCCTAATATTGCCTCTTGTGTGCCAAATACAGCTTCTTATTCGCTAAGCAACATTCTTGCTCCAATGCTTATGCGAATTTCTGATTTTGGTGGCATCGAAAGAATGATAAAACAAGACAAAGGTTTCCGAAAAGGGGTTTATATCTACAATGGAATCCTTACAAATAATTACATAGGTGATATGTTTAGAATTCCTTCTCAGGATCTTGAACTGTTAATGGCTGCTTTTAGATAGCCATACCCTGGCAATCAAAGTCATCTTTTATTTCTTTTCGTTTAAAAGCACCTTTCATAACCAATACTGATTAGTTACTACCAATTTAATACCTCGCTTTAGTAAGATTATCCAACCATTGTTGATTATTTAGGTACCAGTCGATAGTAAGTTCTATTCCTTCTTCAAATTGTAAAGAAGGTTTCCATCCCAGTTCATTTTGAAGTTTTGTTGAGTCGATGGCATAACGAAGATCATGGCCGGCCCGGTCGGTAACATATGTTATTAGTTTTTCGGATGTTCCCGGTTCACGACTAAGTTTATCATCCATTACTTTACAAACAACTTTAATCAAATCAATATTTGTCCATTCGTTATGGCCGCCAATATTGAAAGTCTCTCCTATATTACCATTGTGGTAAATTACGTCGATTGCAGAGGCATGGTCGATAACATAAAGCCAGTCGCGTACATTTTCCCCTTTACCGTAAACAGGAAGTAGTTTGTTGTTTCGAATATTATTTATAAATAATGGGATCAGTTTTTCAGGAAATTGATTCGGGCCGTAGTTGTTTGAGCAGTTAGAAATAATAATCGGTAATCCATAAGTATCATGGTAGGCTCTCACAAGATGATCGGAGCTGGCTTTTGATGCAGAATAGGGGCTATGTGGATCATATGCCGTATCTTCATAGAAGAACCCCTCCTTACCTAAAGATCCATAAACCTCATCGGTAGAAACATGATAGAATAGTTTGTCATTATATTTTCCTTCCCATATATGCCGTGCTGCGTTTAATAGGTTTACTGTTCCTATGATGTTGGTCATAATAAATTCCATGGGATTTTCGATCGACCTATCAACATGCGATTCGGCGGCGAGGTGGATAACGCCGTCAAACTGATATTCTTTAAAAAGATTTATGATGAAATCACCATCTACAATATCGCCAAGTATAAACTTATAGTTCGGTTCATTATGAATGTCTATTAGGTTCTCAAGGTTGCCGGCATAGGTGAGTTTATCAAGGTTATAAATTTGATAATCGGGATATTTTTTGACAAATAATCGTGCAACATGTGAGCCGATAAAACCGGCTGCTCCGGTGATGAGTATTTTTTTCATTCTGCAATTATTAGTTTCATTAATTTATTTTTGATAACATTGCCGTAATTACTTTTTACTTTCCTGGTATGCCATTTCCCATTTCCATGCAGATAAATTCATTTCATCAATACCTTTTTCTGCTTTCCAGCCAAGCTCTTTGTTTGAATATTCCGGATCTGCCCAAACCTGAGTAATATCACCTTCCCGACGGTCAACAATTTTATAGTTCAGCTTTAATCCTGTAACTTTTTCAAATGAATTAATTACTTCCAGCACCGAATAACCAAAGCCGGTTCCAAGGTTAAACACTTCAAAATCGGTTTTCATTTTGTCGTTTAACATACGGTCAACGGCAATAACATGTGCTTTTGCAAGATCAACAACGTGAATATAGTCTCTTATGGCGGTTCCATCTGGTGTAGGATAAGTGTCACCAAAAACGCTAAGATAATCGCGGATACCAATCGCAGTTTGCGTGATAAATGGTACCAGGTTATTCGGAACGCCAATGGGTAACTCACCAATTAGCGCCGTTTCATGTGCACCAATTGGGTTAAAATAACGCAATGCAATAGCATGAAGATCACTCGTATTAATTGTGTCTTTAATTATTTCTTCAGAAATTTGTTTTGTGTTACCATAAGGTGATTCGGCAATCTTAATCGGTGCGCTTTCCGAAACCGGCAGTTCATCAGGCTGACCGTAAACAGTACAAGATGATGAGAATACTATATTTTGTATTCCGTTGTCGTTCATTCCCTGCAGTATATTTATAAGTGAAGTCAGGTTGTTTTGATAATATAAAAGGGGTTTCTGCACCGATTCACCAACGGCTTTAAAAGCTGCAAAATGAATAACACCTGCAATATCATTATTACGTTCAAAAAAGTCGGATGTTCGATTACCGTCAGTTAGGTCGAATATTTCAAGGCGGGGTTTAACACCCGTAATCAATGCAATTTTGTCAGCAATTTCAGCACTTGAATTACTGAGATTGTCAACAATTATAACTTCATGCCCTTTGGTTTGAAGTTCCACAACCGTATGTGAACCGATATAACCTGTTCCTCCTGTAACTAATATTTTCATGATATTTTGGTTTTTTTAAGGAACCATAAAAATATAGAAAATTTCCAATCATCAACAATTGGAATAAAATATAAAGTTTATATACTAACCTAAATTATTTGTAAAGTCTTTCACAGACCCGCTAAGTTGCCTTGAACTTAGCGGGTCGAAAAAGATTGACTATGCTATTTCTCAACCCGCTAGGAGTTTTCTTTTCGTTGCACCACCGATTAATTAAGGCGATACGTGGTCGTCAGAGAAAATCCATTTAGCGGCGGGTACTACCGGTGGGTAGAAATATTAACGCTGTAAGAATTCGCCTCTTATAATATTGCCAATTTAATAACTAACCCGTTTTTAATCTTGTATTTATCTTTGCCTTCAGGGCATATGGCTATTCCTTCGTCATTAAAACTAAGCTTGTGGCCATATTCACTCATCCAGCCAACACGACGGGCAGGATTTCCAATTACTAACGCATATGGCGGTACTTCTTTAGTTACAACAGCGCCTGCACCAATAAAAGCGTATTCACCAATATCATAACCACATACAATTGTTGCATTGGCACCAATACTTGCTCCTTTTTTTACCAAAGTGCGTGTATATTGTCCTCTGCGGATTACTGCGCTGCGTGGGTTTGTTACATTAGTAAACACCATTGATGGACCTAAAAAAACATCATCTTCGCAAATAACACCTGTATAAATCGACACGTTGTTTTGGACTTTAACATTTTTCCCAAGAACAACATCTGGCGATACCACTACATTTTGCCCGATATTACAATTTTCGCCAATTGTGCAACCACTCATTATGTGAGAAAAATGCCATATACTAGTGCCATTGGCTATACTGCAACCTTCGTCAATAACAGCAGTTTCGTGGGCGAAATAATTCTTTTTCATATTCAATAATCTTATTTGTCAACAAACTCCAAAACAGCATCAGTTATTTCTTTCTGAATTTCAGGAGTGAGTTCTGTATGAATAGGCAAAGATATTACCGATTTGCTAAGCCTTTCTGTAATAGGGAAATCACCTTCCTTATAACGTGGATCCAGATAAGCTTTTTGAAGATGTAATGGAACAGGGTAGTAAATTGCCGAAGCAATACCTTTGTCTGCAAGGTGCTGCATCAATCCTTCCCGGTCAACGTCGTTTAGTACCAGCGTATATTGATGGAAAACATGAGTAGTAGAAGCACCAGTTACCGGTGTTGTAATTTTAGGATGATCTGCAAATGCATTATTATAATACGCTGCTGCCTCCTGACGTGCTTTTGTGTAATCATCCAAATATTCGAGTTTGATGTCAAGTATGGCAGCCTGAATACTGTCGAGACGAGAGTTTACTCCTATCTCATCATGGTAATATCTTACAGTCATGCCATGGTTTACTATCATTTTCATTTTTTCGGCAAGATCATCATTGTTTGTAAATATAGCACCTCCATCACCAAACGCCCCCAGATTTTTCGATGGGAAGAAAGATGTGCAGCCGATGTGGCCGAAAGTGCCAATTTTTTTAGTTTTACCCGTTTCCGGACAGGTAAAATCAGCCCCTATGGCCTGAGCGGTATCTTCAATAATATAAAGATTGTGTTTTTGTGCGATTTTTATTATTGCATGTATATCAGCACTTTGTCCGAAAAGATGAACTGGAATGATAGCTTTAGTTTTTGCAGTTATAGCACGTTCCACAGCCTCCGGATCAATATTAAAAGTGTCGGGGTGAACATCAACTAGTACGGGGGTTAATTTCAGCAAGCCAATAACTTCAACTGTAGCAATAAATGTAAAAGAAGTTGTTATTATCTCATCGTCGGGTTTCAGATCAAGAGCCATCAAGGCAACCTGCAAGGCATCAGTTCCGTTGGCACAAGGGATTACATGCTTTACATTTAAGTATTCTTCAAAACTCTTTTGAAATGTTTTAACAGCCGGACCATTTATGAATGATGCTTCAGCAATTACATTCATTATTGCGTTGTCGATTTCCCCTTTTATTTTACTGTATTGACTAACCAGATCAACCATATTGTGTTTAATCATAAATTTTATTGTTAACTGTTTTACAAGAATATGCAAATATAGTTAAGATGATTGGTAATAGTAAAAAGTTGAAAGTAAAAAGTTGAAAAATGGCATTAATACCCCAAAACAACACATCTAAAACCTAAAATAAATCCCGTATCTTTGCTTCAAATCAATATCCAATTCTTATATGCATAAAAGAGTACTGCTTTTAGTATTAGTTTCTTTTGCTTTGATATCTTTAAAGGCACAGGTAAATGTTAGAGATTCGGTTGTGCCTGCATTTATTCCGCATGTTTCTTATTCCTTCCAGTTTCCCGGAGGCGATATTGCGAAGAGGTACGGCGATAATTCAACAATTGGCATTGGCCTAAAGTACCATACATCTAAAAACTTTATTTTCTCGCTCGACGGAAACTTTATTTTTGGAAGCGATATCAAAAATGCAGATTCAATTTTGTGGATGGTGGAAACACAGGATGGTTTTATAATAGATGGTAACGGAACTTATGCTTTATACGCATTGTATGAAAGAGGGTACAATGTAAATTTTAGTTTTGGAAAGATTCTGCCGGTATTAAATCCAAACCCTAACTCGGGGCTGATGATTACAGCGGGTGTGGGCTCTCTCGTACATCGAATGAAAATTGATAATCAGCACAGGACGGCTCCTCAAATTTCTGACGATTATGCACTCGGTTATGATATGTTAACGGGCGGTTTTTCGTTAAACCAGTTTATTGGATGGTTCTATATGGATAATTCCCGCTATACTAATTTCTATGCAGGGTTTGAGTTTCATCAGGCATTCACACAAAGTCTCCGCGACTGGAATTTCAGTACAATGAAACAGGATGACAACAAATATTTTGATTATTTCATTGGTATAAAAATCGGGTGGATGCTGCCAATTTATAAAAGGGCACCCGATAAGTTCTATTATAACTAAGTATTTACTTTGAGGTTAAGTAATTGCTGAAATGAAGCACCAAATATCAAAAAACAAATATCAAATAGATCCAAAAATTAATAATCAATTTTGAAAACAGTTTTGAATATTAATTTTTTGGTCATTGAGATTTATCTGGATTTTGGTGCTTGTAATTTGATATTTATTACTTAAGGAGATGAACTTAATTAAATGAAAGTACTCTATAACATCTTCATTTTCCTCTATTCTAAGGTCATTAGGGTAGCTTCAGTTTTTAATCCAAAAGCCAGGCAATGGGTTGATGGCCGAAAAGATCTTTTCTCTCAAATTAAGGATGAGCAAACATCAGGTAATCAGAATATTTGGGTTCATTGTGCAAGCCTGGGCGAATTTGAACAAGGCCGACCTGTAATTGAAATGCTGCGAGCAACCTATCCCGACCATAGAATAGTGCTTACTTTTTTTTCCCCCTCCGGATATGAGGTTCGTAAAAATTATGAATATGCCGATAATGTTTACTATCTCCCAATTGATACCATAAAAAATGCACGACAGTTTGTAAGTTATATAAATCCGAAACTGGTGATATTTGTTAAATATGAGTTTTGGTTTAATTATATCGATGAACTTTATCGCCAGAAAATTCCTTTGATTTTTGTCTCAGTAATTTTCCGCCCATCGCAACATTTTTTCAAACCATGGGGGAAATGGTATGTCAGGCAGATAAATAAGGCAACACATCTATTTGTTCAGAATGAAGAATCAATTGATCTGCTTGATAGTATCGGTATTTATCATGCCAAAGTTAGTGGTGATACCCGTTTCGACAGAGTGCTTCAATTACCTGACCAACTTGTTTCCTATCCTGTTATTGAACAATTTAAGGGAGCATCCAGTTTATTGATAGCAGGAAGCACATGGCAACCCGACGAAAAGATTATACATGAACTGATTCTTAATTCCAAGATTGACTTCAAGCTAATAATCGCGCCGCATTTAATAAATAAGGAGCATATTGATGCTATTCTCAACAGGTTTGAAAATTATAATCCTGTTTTGTATTCCAATGCTTCCACATATAATTTTGAGCAAAGGAAAGTACTGATTATTGACAGCATTGGTATGTTATCAATGTTATATCGCTATGCTGATATTGCTTTTATAGGTGGTGGCTTTGGCGTTGGTATACATAACTTATTGGAGGCCACAACATATGGTGTTCCTGTTATATTTGGTCCAAATTACAAGCGTTTTCACGAAGCTGTTGAATTAAAGGAAAATGGTGGAGGATTTCCGATTAATAATTCTAAAGAATGTTTAGCAGTTTTTGATAAATTAATGACTAACGAAAATGCCTACAAAGAATGTGCATCTACTGCCAAAAGATATGTTCGTGAAAATGCAGGAGCCACTCAATTGATTATCAACAAAGTAAAGGAGTATATTATTGCTGGGTAGCTATGTTGCCTAAAAATCCCAGTCAAGGCAAATCCCAACTTCAGTTTGGGTTTAATTTCTCAAATACAAACAGTATATTTGCAAAAATCTAAAAATCAAATTAATGAATACCATAATAAAAAAAGCGCACAGGAAACCTGCTACTGTTGATACTGTTATTTTGGTAAAAAATAGTTCAGACCTTATTGGTTTGGATTTGAGCGACCTTGAACTAAAGTATATTAAAAAAGAGCACAGAGGTAAAAATAACATAATCGAAGTAAATAAGTTTAAAACGCACACTTATGTTGTTTACTGTGATACCAAAGGAACCAGAAGTAAAAAACTTGAGGCTTATAGAAAATCAGGTAGTACAATCCTAGGCTTGGTGAATAAAGCTAAAATAAAACGTATTGTCGTTTATGCGGTACACTTTTCCAAAGAAGAAACATTAGCCTTTACTGAAGGTATGGTATTGAGTAATTATCAGTTTTTAAAGTATAAAACAGGAGAACATAAAAAGCCAAATAGCCTTAATAAAATTGAAATTTATTCTCCCGAAATTACTGAGCACGATATTAATGAGTTTCAAATTGTAACTGAAGCAGTTTACTATTCAAGGGATTATGTTAACGAACCTGATTCGTATATGACGGCTATTCAGTTGTCGGAAGAGATTAAGTTACTTGGACAGTCATCAGGTGCAAAAGTTGAAGTTTTTAACAAAAAGAAGATAGAAAGCCTGAAAATGGGAGGATTGCTTGCTGTGAACCGCGGAAGTATTGATCCACCAACTTTTTCAATTTTTGAATGGAAACCAAAAAACAGCATAAATAGTAAGCCATACATTTTTGTAGGCAAGGGAATTGTTTACGATACCGGCGGACTAAGTCTAAAACCTTCAAATTTTATGGATACCATGAAAAGTGATATGGCTGGCGCAGCTGCAGTTGCAGGAGCAATGTACGCCATAGCCAAATCGAATCTTCCGGTATATGTAATTGGTTTAATCCCTGCCACCGATAACCGCCCCGATGGCAATGCTTATACTCCCGGCGATATTGTAACAATGCATGATGGCTCAACCGTTGAGGTGTTGAATACCGATGCAGAAGGACGCATGATACTTGCAGATGCGCTTAGCTATGCTAAAAGATATGAGCCTGAATTGGTAATCGATATTGCTACTCTAACAGGAGCTGCCGCAAGGGCAATAGGTCCGTTGGGAATGGTAGGAATGAAGGTAAAATCTGGAGGGGAGTTTGAAAAGCTTAAAATCGCGGGTGATAATGTATTTGAGCGAATTGTTGAGTTCCCTATGTGGGACGAATATTCCGAACAGCTAAAATCGGAAATTGCTGATATGAAAAATATCGGCGGTGTTGATGCCGGGGCGATTACAGCTGCTAAGTTTCTCGAACATTTTACCGATTATCCATATATACATTTAGACATTGCAGCACCTTCATTTTTAAACAAGGCGAACTCATATCGTCCTGTTGGTGGAACCGGTGTAGGAGTGAGATTGTTTTTCGATTTTATAAAGGCGAAGGTTAATAAATTTTAATCCTACTACTGGCATATCTCCCTGCAGTCGATATGGCGGGTAAGTTTTGCGATGGCATCACAATAGATGTCCTTTATCCATTATCTCCCCTCAGCCATTAAAGTTTCAACTTCCTCAATGGTTTTTGGAATAGGTTTGCCGAGCACACGGTACCCAGTTTCAGTTACTAATATATCATCTTCAATACGGATTCCACCAAAATCTTTATAAGTTTCTACTTTGTCGTAGTTGATGAAGTGCAGGTATTTGCCTTCATTCCAGAATTGATCTATAAGATCAGGGATAAAATAAATTCCAGGTTCTACAGTTAGCACAAAGCCGGGTTTAAGTTCTTTACCAAGTCTTAAGTATGCTGTGCCAAACTCGGTAGCTCGTTGCGTGTTTTCATCATAACCGACATAATTTTCACCTAGGCTTTCCATGTCGTGAACATCCATTCCCATCATATGGCCTAATCCGTGAGGCATAAAAAGAGTATGTGCTCCGGCATCAACAGCGGCATTAGTGTCACCTTTCATCAGGCCTGCTTTTTTAAGTCCGTCAACAATTATTCGGGCAACTAGAAAATGTACTTCACGGTATTTAATTCCGGGTTTAATGGCTTCAATAGCACCCATATTTGCATCCAATACAATTTGATATATTTCAGCCTGACGCTCGTTAAATTTTCCGCCAACTGGCACAGTACGTGTTATATCGCTCGAATAGCATTCCCGAGTTTCGGCACCACCATCAGTAACCATCATACGACCAACTTTCAACACATTGCCATGATAATGATTATGAAGTGTTTGTCCGTTCTGACTAAGGATAATCGGGAATGAAACCGGTCCGCCAAGCGCAAGCGATATGCCTTCAATAGTTCCTGCTATTTCCTGTTCAACTATTCCGGGTATGGCCATTTTCATAGCAGTAGTATGCATTTCATAGGCAATATCAACTGCCTTTTCAATTTCGGCAATTTCTTCTTCGCTTTTAATTTCTTTTAGTTTCACAACACCTTTAATGAGCTCTACAGACGCACCCGGCTTAACATCAGCATTTGAAATGCCAAGCAGGGCTGAAAACTCTATGGTCGTTTCTCCGCGGTAGGGTGGGAGATAGTGAATTTGACGACCTTCGTATTTTGCATTTGCCAATAATTTTGCAAGATCTGCGTATGGGGCAGTATTTTCAACACCTGCTTTTGCGGCGAGGTCAGTAACTTTAGGCTGAACACCCATCCATATTATATCATCAATGTCGAAATCGTTACCAAAAATATAATCCTTGCCATTATCGAAATCAATTACTCCTGCAAATCCCGGATTTTGTAATCCAAAAAAGTAAAGAAAATGGCTATCCTGACGAAAATGATAAGTGTTGGCAAGGTAGTTAAATGGTGCTTCAACGTTTCCTAAAAACAAGGCAATGCCCGATCCTATTTCACCTCTTAATTTGTTTCTTCTATCTGTGTAAACTTCTTTTTTAAACATTTTTTTATTTTTTTTGTCATCAATTTGAAAGTGTAAAGTCAAAAAAAGGCTGTATTATTAGTCTGGTTATTCAGCCAAGAGCATTATTAAAATCCGATTTGCAAGATGCTCATTAATCTCTTTATGGCGAGGAATCGGTTGAGATATTTTGGTTGTTTGGTTTCTATACCAGTCATGTTTTCCTCCATGCCTAATAAGTGTGCAATTGGCTTCTTCAAGCTTCTTGATCAAATCTCTACGTTTCATTAAAACAGAATAAATAATTATGGCTACTGCTTTATGCTATTTCAAGTTCGCCTGTTTTGCGGATGTTTGGGATAGAGCCACTAATAATTTCTGAAAAAATATCCTTAAGGTTATCTTTTAATTCTTCGAATGTTTCTCCCTGTGTCCAATAATCAGGATACTCTTTCATGTATCCAAGCCATACGTTTTCTTCTTGCCAATATACGAACTTCTCAGTATTCATTTTTTTTGTTTTTACAAAAGTAATGAAAATAAATAAGTTTTTATCTCTGATTTAGATAATTGATAAACGAAGAAAAAAGTGTAAGGAGAAAATTATTTTACTGGGGTATGCACATACAACATCTTGTTAATATATTGAAATATAGATTATTATTAATATTTTAAGTAAATTGAAATGGCCTTGATATTACTATCAGATTCATAATGAGATTATTAGAATATGGTAGTAATAATAAATCATAATTATATTTCATAAAACACACATTTTCTGTGTGTTAAACGTATGTCTTAAGTGCACACACCAGTTTATTTTAAAGTGTCATTATATTACGTTTGGAAAAAAGCATACGAAAATGAAAAATATCCGATAATACTAACTTTGTAAATGAAAAATAGCCAAATAGTGGAGATTGATGCTTTATCACTTTAATAATAATTCATACGTTCTTAACATATGTTAAGAGGAAATGGAGTTTTATGAATTAGTTTTGATGCAGTTAATTAATCATACATAATCTCAAAAAAATGAAAAAATTACCTTATTTATTGCCTTTAGCTTTTTTTTAAGCTGTGCGCTTTTAACCAATTCCTGCAAAAAAACTATCGAAGATATCATTGTGACTGATAGCACTTTTTCGCAGAAAGTAGATGAAATCCTTAAGGATGCTATTGTACAAAATAGTGTCGCCGGCATTGCCATGTACGCTATAAATACCAAGGGTGATGAAGCCTGGCTTGCTGCAGGGATGGCCGATATGGACAACAATACTCCCATGAACACTAGTTTTTTTCATATATTTGACTATCTCAAATTCTTGCGTAAACGCAAAATGAAAAAATTGTACTTGGAAAAAATTCGTGGTTTTATCAATAGCATAGTCCCTAATTCAGATGAGGAATGGCAACTTTTTGATAAGCGGCTGACCTACAAGGAATATCAAAAAAATGAACTTCTCTTGCGAACCGGTGAAGTTGAAAATTTCATGTATTTTATGGTTGAAGGCGTAACTCGTATTTTTCAGTTTCAGAATGATAAGGAATATACGCTCAGATTTAATTTCCCTGTTTCTGTTTTTAACTCGTACGCTTCTTTTATCACCCGCACACCTTCACTGGTAAATGTTGAGGCTTTAAGTGATGTAAAAGTTTTCAGGATATCGTATAATGATATGCAAAGCCTTTATGATGAGTCGGCTATTGCCGACCGGATTGGACGTAGAATGCTGGAAATGTTGTATGTTCAGCGCGAAATGAAAGAACTACAAATGCACAGCAAAACTGCTGAGGATCACTATAATGAATTGCTGAAAAATGATAATAACCTGATACAGCAAATTCCTCAGAAGTATCTTGCGTCATACCTGGGCATTACTCCCGAAAGTTTAAGTAGAATAAGGAAAATTATTAAACAATAACAACTTTTTGTTGTAGAAAACACAACCTCTATTCTCTAATAATTTTTTCCTAAACAAACTTTTTAAAAAGACCTAAATGTATACGAAAGTTACTAAATTTGACAAAATTTATTATTAAAGGTACTCAATAATCCCTCAAAGGCGAGATAAAGCATGACTGATACAGGCAATCGTTTACCTCAACTAAATATTTTTGAATTAACTGGTGATTAATTGTAATCACCTTTAAAGCAGATTAATATGCTCATATCAGCAAAATTGATTATACCTTCTCGTAAAGGTTTATTCATCATGATAGTTTGCCTTCCAAGCCTACTTTTGACCCTAAACGGTCAATCGCAAAATGTAAATCATAACATTCATTCATTTATCGACTCAACACAAAAGATATATGGATCGAGCGATTTATTGGTTAACGGATCAGTTTACTATCAACCCAACCGACTGGCTTCAGGCAATCCTTTTTTGTTTTCTGCGGAATTTGAAAAGGGTACAGTTTTTACCAGAGGATTTTCATTTCATGGAGTTAACCTGAATTATGACATTGCACACCAGCAATTGATTTTGCTACACACTTCACCCGATGGTGCAAGATTATATATTGGCCTTAGCGATGTGCTGATTGATTCGTTTTTACTAACCAATTACTTTTTCGTAGTTCCGGCAAAATTAGGTCTTCAAAGCAAATATCCATACATGATGGCTGTTAATAAAGGCAAGTATCGAATGTTGATAGCTTACAATAAAGAATTCATTAGTCGATACAATCAAAGAAATCCTATGGGCAAATTTAGCAGCACAAAAGGATCTCTATTTCTGGCGTCAGAAAACACTATAGTGAAGATTTATTCAGAGAAAACCTTTCTAAAAACATTTCCCGCAGCACGAAAAGAAATATCGACCTACCTCAGGCAGCATAAAATAAACCTATTAAAAGCTACACCCGAGCAACTGGAACAACTCATGGATTTTTATAATCAACAACAGGAAAAAGCAGATGAGTAAAGTTAGATTCCATATATGTTTATTTTTGATAATTAACCTGTTATGGCCTATCACATCCTTTGGGCAAGCCGAGAAATATACTGTTCCCGCATCCTTAAATAACAGCACCTGGATCGAATTCATGGATCATACAACTGAGGTTCTTATCGTAAAATATTACGTACAAGCTGATTCAATGCCTGAGTTTAGGATGGAAATAGCCTCAGATTCGTTATCGTTAATAACAGTATTGAAAATGAACCTGGAACCTCTCGGTTTTCATGTAGCCACTGATGGACACAGTACATTTTTTATAACCGAAGGAATATCAATTAAAACACAACTTCCTGTTGGGTTTTTTAACCGTGTGGATGCCAAAGCTTTGGCAGATCAACAGATGTTTCAGCAAAAAAGTAGTGATGGCCAGCTGACAACAAGTAATGTTTATGTTGCTAAAACAATTGTGATTGGCAATCGCGATCGTCGAAAGCAACAAAAAAAATGCAAGCTGTCGGGAATAGTAACAAATGCATTCGATGGTCAGCCCATAATTGGAGGAACCATTTATGTAAACGAATTAAAAACGGGAACAGCAACTGATGAGAACGGCTATTATCAATTGGAATTGTTACCTGAAAAATACACTCTTACATTTAGAAGCCTGGAAAGCATCGAGCGCATGGTGAAAATAGACATGCAATCTTCTGGGACTTTAAATTTGACTCTGGATCAAAATCTATATCTGTTACAGGAGGTAGAAGTAAAATCTTCTCAAAATGATAATATAAGAGGAACCCAAATGGGGTTTGAAAAAATATCGGGCAAGATGATCAAGGAAATTCCTGTAGTGCTGGGAGAACAGGATATTATAAAAGTTGCACTCCTTCTTCCCGGGGTTAATACTATTGGAGAGGGCGCTGCAGGTTTCAACGTCAGGGGAAGTTCTGCTGATCAAAACCTCTTTTATATTGAAAACACACCGGTGTATAACACTTCACATTTGTTCGGATTCTTTTCCGCTTTCAATCCTGATATTATCGATAATTTCACTCTGTATAAAGGCAGTATCCCGGCGCGCTTTGGCGGAAGATTGAGTTCGATTTTTGATATTACCACAAAAACAGGAAATATGGAACAGTTTTCGGCTCGTGGCGGCATCAGTCCGATTACAGCGAGATTGATGGTTGAAGGTCCTATACTAAAAAATAAAGTAAGCTATATTGCCGGAATTAGATCCACGTATTCTGATTGGGTATTACAGATGGTAAAAGACCCCGAAATAAGAGATTCAAAAGCTTACTTCGGTGATGTAGTGCTGGGCTTTGATGCAAGGATAAACACAAAAAATAAGCTAAAACTGTTTGGTTATTATAGCGAAGACCGTATAAAACTAGCTAACAGCACAAATTATGAATTTAAAAATCAGGGTGCATCGATTGATTGGCTTCATGGTTTCAAGCATAAACACGATCTAAATCTACGGTTTGTATACTCCGATTATGAATTTGAAGAGCAGAATTCGGAACTGGAAATTGCAGCTTACAAACAAAATTACAGGCTAAACCATAATGAGGTGAATCTTGATCTACACTTGCGACCAAATGATAAACATACCATTAATACAGGAGTTTCGGGCATTCTGTACATGCTGGATCGAGGAGCACATTTACCTCTTAACGACCTATCGATAGTAACACCCATAGATTTTGGCACCGAGAAAGCAATCGAATCAGCACTATACCTAAGTGATGAATGGAAAATTTCCCCATTAGTTACTCTGCTTGGTGGATTACGCTATAATCTGTATTCTTATCTTGGTCCTCAAACGGTTTATAACTATTTACCCAATGCGCCTTTATCTCCAACCACCATTGTAGATACGATTCATTTTGGCAATAACAAACCGATAAAAACATATGGGGGACTCGATTATCGATTATCAGCAATATTTATACTTAATCCAAATCTTTCGTTAAAGGCCGGATATAATCGTTTACATCAATATATTTTTATGTTGAGCAACACTATTGCTCTTTCACCTACCGATACTTGGAAATTGGCTGATTATAATATTAAGCCCATGATTGGTGATCAATTTTCAGCAGGTGTGTATGCCAACTTTGGAAAAAACTTTGAAGGCTCAGTTGAAGGGTATTATAAGATTGTAAACAATTTGGTAGAATATAAAGATGGTGCCAACCTGCTAACCAGTAAAATAGTTGAGTGGGACGTGCTGCAAGGGAAACTCAATGCTTATGGGATTGAAATGATGATCAAAAAGCCTTTTGGAAAGCTAAACGGATGGATTAACTACACCTATTCTAATTCATCAGTACTTGTGGATAATAAAATAACCGGCGAAATTATCAATTTCGGACAGCGGTATTCATCAAATTACGAACATCCGCATACATTAAACGTGGTAGCTAATTTCAAAGTGTCCAGAAGATTTATTCTATCTGGAAACCTTATTTATTCATCAGGTAGGCCAATAACATATCCCACGGCAATTTATTACCTCGACGGTCAGAAAATACTACACTACAGTCAACGTAATGAATACCGGATTCCTGATTATTTTAGAATAGACCTTGCTTTAAAAATTGAAGGAAACCTCTTATCAAAAAAACTGGCGCACGGAAATTTTATTTTTTCGGTTTATAACCTAACAGGAAGAAAAAATGCATATTCGGTTTATTTTAAATCGGAAGACGGTAAGATTAACGGGTATAAGATGTCAATTTTCGGAACACAGATATTTTCAATTACTTACGACTTTAAACTTGGGAATTATGCAGATTAGGAACATCATAATAATATTATGTTTGGTCTGGGGCATGAGCTCATGTATAGATAAATATTGGCCGGATATTAAAAAGTATGAAAATGTGCTGGTAGTAGATGGGCTGCTTACCAATGGAAACGACCCTGTTATTGTTCGATTATCTGTTTCAAGCGCAATTAACAATGGTGCTTTGATCCCGTTAACAGGTGGTGAATTATATATAACCGATGAAAATCATGAGGAAATATCGTTGACTGAAATAGAACCAGGTACATATCAGGTGGAGGATGAATCGTTCAGCGGAGAAGTTGGTAGTTCATATCAGTTACACATATCTTTACCAAACGGACAAAACTACGTTTCAGATATTTGTTCGTTGTCAGCACCTTCGCCTATCGATTCAGTTTACGGAAATATTGAATCTTTCGCAAATCCAAACAGCTATCACGATTTGCATGGAATTCAGTTTTATATCGACAACCATAGCAACAACGACACTTCTTTTTACCTATGGAGACTAACTCAAACTTATAAATATCGCGCTTCTTTTACTCTTGATTATACATGGGAAGGTGCGTTTATTCCCTATCCTAATCCTGATTCGCTCCGTACATGCTGGCGAACAACAGAGGTGAATGAAATTTTCACATTCACTACAAAATACCTTGATAAGCCTGTAATTACACGTTTTCCTTTAAATTATGTTTCAACCGAAACAAAGATGTTAAGCATTAGGTACAGCTTGCTTGTTAAACAGTTATACATATCTAAAAGAGCATTTGATTTTTGGAATGCTTTACAGCAACAAAATATTGATCAAGGAAACCTTTATTCACAACAGCCTATCCAGATTAGAGGTAATGTACAAAATGTAGCTAATACTGAAGAACCGGTATTAGGCTATTTTACGGTTGCCGGTGTTACTGAAAAACGCATCTATTTAAACCATCCACCGTTAGTTTTCTACCATGGTGAGTGTGCTCCGGATTATGAAGGAATGCGTTTTTTAAGGTTCGAGCCTGAAGAGTTGTGGCCGATCTATATTACTTATGTTCAGGACGCTGGTATGGCATTAGGCATCAAGGAATCTTGTTTCGATTGCCGTTTAGATGGCGGTTCATTAACTCCTCCGGATTTTTGGGAGTAATATACTATGAATTAAATAGGATAATCCCTATATTTGTTTGATAAGGATATTTCAATATGTAAAGAACCTCATTACTGTAAATGACCATAAATGAAAACCATGTTTTGACTAACTTACTACTTTAACAGGAAATGAAGCAGATTAAGAACATAATAGCAATACTATTTCTACTATTTAGCATAACATCTTGTGTGGAAAAATACTGGCCGGATATTACCAAGTATGAAAATATTCTTGTGGTGGATGGGATGCTAACCAATGGAGACGAGCCGGTAGTAGTAAAGTTATCTGTTTCAAGTGCAATCAACAATTTAGAATTGACACCAGTAAGCGGCGGCGAATTGTATATTACTGATGAAGATCAAATAAAAACGTATTTAATTGAAATGGAACCAGGAACATATCAAGTGCATGATAGTTTTTTTCGTGGTAATGTTGGCAATTCATATCAATTACATATATTATTACCCAATGGTAGAAACTACATATCGGATATTTGCCGATTAACGTCTCCTTCACCGATTGACTCTTTATACGGTTTGCTGGAATCCCCTGAGTATATAAGCGACAAAAAAGAAAAGCATGGATATCAGTTTTACATTGACAACCATAGCAACACAGCGGACACTTGTTATTACCTATGGAAATTATCCCATACTTATGAATACAAATCCACATTTGACATTGACTATATATGGGATGGGGCGATTATTCCATATCCTGACCCTGATTCGTTACGTACTTGTTGGCGTACAACCAATGTGAATGAAATTTTTACTTACTCCACAGAATACCTTGACCCGCCCGTAATTATAAATTTTCCTTTAAATTTTATTTCGACTAAAACAAAGATGTTAAGTATTAAGTACAGTTTGCTTGTTAAACAGTTATCCATTTCGGAAGATGCTTTTAATTTTTGGGATGCGTTACGTCAGCAGGACATTGAACAGGGAAATCTGTACTCACAGCAGCCTATTCAAATCGTGGGAAATATTCATAATGTGAATAATGCTAATGAACCTGTATTAGGTTATTTTACTATTGCAGGAGTTACCGAAAAACGAATTTTTGTAAGGCGCCCGGGGTTACGCTTTTATTATGATATTTGCGAACCTGATTTTGAGGCCTTAGCATATATTAATTTCAGTAATCCAGAATTTTGGCCCATTTATTTAACAATTATCCCAGATAGAGGCTTAGCAGGTGCTGCACAGGAAGTATGCTTTGATTGCCGTTTGGAAGGTGGTAATATAATTCCTCCAGATTTCTGGTAAAATTAACAACAATTCTATGTCATCTTTACTCAAATATTCGACTCTATTTTTAATACTGATACTGTTTCGGTATGAAAATGTTTTTTCGCAAAATGCAATTCAAAATTTTGAACAAATCACAATCGCAACTGATAGAAGTTTGTACATTTCCGGTGAACCAATATGGTTTAGTGCCTCTTACACAGTTCCTTCAGATACTTCCGTTTTACTGAGCAAGGTGTTGTATATTGAATTGTTCAGCAATGATAATCAATTAGTAGTTTCTCAAAAAATCAACATTGCAAAAGGAGTTATTAATGGTCAGATAATTATACCCGAGCAGGCAAATACAGGGTATTATATTCTGAGAGCTTATACTCGGTATCAGGAAAATTTTCCTGTGTGGCAAATGACCTCTGTTATCATTTCTGTTGTAAACCCTGCTCATCCTCTTTCTTCCGGTGTTTTGCCTGCTAAAGAGGAACTAATTAGTGCTGCCACGATGCCTGATGGAAATATTGCATTCCAGATCAAGGAGTCCCTCATAAAGGAAGTGAAGACAGTAGAATTATATGTAAATGAACAACCTGTTGGTACAGAAATAATATACTATTCCAACGGGCTTGGCAAGGTCAACTACAAAAAGGCGAAGGATAACGAGGTTCAACTAATGGTTCATCTAAATTCAGGAGACACGCTCCTAAGCCACT
This sequence comes from Bacteroidota bacterium, assembly GCA_014382445.1. Classification (GTDB taxonomy): domain Bacteria; phylum Bacteroidota; class Bacteroidia; order Bacteroidales; family F082. The sequence goes on along the minus strand of JACNJS010000024.1, from coordinate 7,266 downwards.
CCCTTCATCTTAATACAATTCCAATCGAATTAATAACTTCCCGTAAATCTGATGAAATTGAACTAACATTAAGTGTTAAAACAAAAACGAAGCTTACAGACAGTCTGGTCGTTGCTGGCGAACATTTTTCGGTTGATTTATCAGAAATAGATCCGTGGGCATATCCTTTGGCTATTGCACTTGTTTTAGAAGGGACCAATAATAATGAGTTAAGTCTATTACCGGGATATCTCATCGACAATCCTTTATATATTGATAGCTATGTAACAATGAACCAGTTACATAGTGATGATATCACCGATCAAATAAATATTGCATTTGCATTGGCCAGCGAGAACTTGCTTCAATTGGTTCAAACACAACCGCACAATCAGAATTTTGAAGTTCCTGAGATAAACGGATTAACTCTCCAGGGTAAACTGATTAATCCAATTAATAAGCAACCTTTGAACTATAAATTACTTTATTGTTCGGTATTGGGCGACCAGCCTCAATTTCACGCAGTTAGCTCAGCTGAAGATGGGAGCTTTGTTATCCCGCTAAACTTCCTTTTTAATCAACAGGATGTTTATCTGGGGACAAATTCTTATGAGGAGGCGGAACCGGAAATAATAATAAATAATGGATTTTGCCCAACTCCTCCAATTTGGTTCCCATCACCTTTTTTACCGGATACTACGTATGAGGAAATGATTACGAGTTTGTATTTTAATTATCAGGTAAACAAAATATTTAATATTCGAAGGAAACAAATCCTTGGAAGTCCGATAACAGTACGCCCGGCATTTGGTAATAATCTGAAGCAGATAGTATTAGCCGATTATATCCAAATGTCTTCTACGCAGGAAGTATTTAATGAATTGGTGCCATTTGTACGAGCACAGAAAAAAGATGATTATTATAAACTAATTGTTTTTGACGAGCAGCTAAATTTAAAATATGATAATCCTCTGGTACTGGTCGATCATCTACCTTTTTTCGATATCGACAAGCTGATGGAGCTACAACCAACTGAGATTGAAAAAATAGAGGTATCCACTCATGTTTATGCATATGGAAATCAAATGTTCAATGGGGTTATTATGATCACTACCAACACTGGAAACTTTGCTGGTTTACCGCATTCGAAAGGTGGTGTTTTTGTTGAATATAATACGCTGGAACCGGATATACAGTTTATACCATTTTTGTTGATACCAACCAAATCAGATAAACCCAACTTTGCTAACACAGCATTCTGGAAATCGATTAACTACGATGATAAGACTAAACATCTGTTGGTCTCTGCTCCGGATAATATTGATGATTATGAACTTTTAATCATTAGCCTTCAGAATGAAGCAAAAATTATTGGTAGGCAGAGGGTTAAAGTTAGCAATGCTTTACCGGAAAATTGATTATTAAACAAGTTTATCACTATTCTGATTCTGTAACCTCCAGTTTAAATCCAATTCCATGAACATTAGTGATCTTCACATTTGGATCGGGTTTTAGATATTTTCGGAGCTTTGCAATAAATACATCCATACTTCTGCCAATAAAATAATCATTTTCACCCCATATAGCTTCCATTGCTACTTCGCGTGGCAGTAGATTATTTTTGTTCGCGTAAAGCAACTTGAGGAGGCCTGATTCTTTACGGGTTAATGTACGTTCCAAATCGTCAAATTTTAAAGTCAGATTCGCACTGTCGAATATGAATTTTCCAATTGTAATTGTCTTGTTTGCATGGTCTGCTCCCAGTTGATTATACGTTGCGCACCTTTTTAGTATTGCTTTTATTCGCAAGCTGAGTTCTTCGGTGCTAAAGGGTTTAGTTATGTAATCATCGCATCCTAACTGAAAACCCTTAATACGGTCTTCTTTTAGGTTTTTTGCAGTTAAGAAAATTATCGGAATTGTTTGATTTATATCTCTTATTTCTTTTGCAGCTGTAAATCCATCTTTTTTCGGCATCATAATGTCGAGAATAACGAGCTGGTAGTTGTTTTTAGAAAATAGTTGTACTCCTTTATCTCCATCGGGAGCATGATCAACTGTATAGCCGGTCATTTCCAGATAATCTTTAAGTATCATGCTCAGGTTAGGGTCGTCTTCCACAAACAATATGTTAATACTGCTTTCTTTTTCTTTCATCTGTTAAGTTTTTGATACAATTGAAGGGAAAAACAATTCAAAATCCGATCCTTCCCCTAGTTCACTTGTCAGTTTAATTTTGCCGCCAAATTGGTCAACAATTGTTTTTACATAGTATAAACCCAAACCAAAGCCACGCACTTCGTGAATGTTACCCGTTGGAACACGGTACAAATTTTTAAAGATGTAGGGCTGATGTTCCTTACTAATTCCAATGCCGTTATCTTTAACCGATATAACAATGCTGTTGTTTTCGTTCCATGTACATACTTTAATCACTGCATTATCAGTTGAGTATTTTATGGCATTATCGATAAGGTTATAAAATATGTTTAGTAAATGCACTTTATCTCCCATAATGTATGGATTTGTGGCATCCTGCTTAAGTTCAAGTTTTATTTTTCCCTCTCTCATTATTAGCTCGAAACTAAGTGCTACCGAATTTAGAAGGTCGTGAATGTTGGTTGACTTAATTTTAAATTGCTGATTGCCACTTTCGAGTATGGCTACCTGGAGTACCTGTTCAATCTGGTTTTGCAGACGGTTGTTTTCATAAAGGATTATCGAAGCATATTTTTTTATTCTGGACGGATTAACTAATACTTCTTCTCTTTGGATCAATTCGGCAGCTAATGATGAAGTAGCAATTGGAGTTTTAAACTCATGGGTCATATTGTTTATGAAATCAGTTTTTATTTCAGATAATTTCTTTTGATGAAATATTGTAAATATTACAAATACAAAACTAATTATCAGAATAATTAAAAACAGAATTGATAAGAAAACCCATAGCCCCATACGATGAAGAAGGACATGTGTTTTGTTTGTGAATAATATGCTAAGAAAATATTTACCTGGCTTGTAAATACTTGAAAGAGAAAACTGATACTGCGACTCAATCAATTCATTTTCATGGTCTTTATAATTTCCAATCACAAACTTTTGGTTATAGCTGCTATAAACACCATAGTAGTATCCAGTTTTTATTTTCATACATTCGAGCTCATCTTCCATTAATGAGTCAAGTAAGTGGGCTTCAATATAATCATCAATACTTAATTTAATTTTTCGGCAGGAAAGGGCTAATAATTTTTCCTGAAATACGGTGTCGTTTTTGTTTTGCAGTAATTGGTTAATCACACTCTTAAGAGCTATACGCACACTATTATCAAACTGTTCTTCCTTTAGTTTAAAAGCAGTTTTCACCCAGTATACCTGAGTTAGTAGTATGCCGGCTAACGACATAGAAGTTATTAAGATTATTATTTGTATTGTTTTCCTTTTCATGTTAATTGCCAAAATCAGTTTCAAAAGTACCTTGAAATAATGGATTATAAAAAAATTAACATTTTGTTAACAGTAATTAACACGACGTTAACAGCTTTCTATATGTGTTCGGTTTAGTTTTGTGGTTTAAAATAATTAAATATTTATTTAAAAATTAAATCATGAAGATTAAAGTAGTAGCCCTCGCATTCAGTTTGGTATTTTTTGCAAGCATTACAGCAACAAGTTTTGCACAGTTGGTAACTCCAACAAATTCAATAACAATTGTTGATAATGACCAGGACAAAGATAAGAATAAGAAAAAAACAAAAACTGCGAATATTAAAGAAGCAAAGACAACAGATGAAAAAGAAGCCACAGACCTAAAAGACTGTAAGGTAAAAAAAAGCTCTTGCCCTAGCGCTAAGATGCAACCAGGCGCCTGTAAAGAGAAGAAGTCGGATAACGACAAAAAATAGCTTTTTCATTAATTAATTTGGTTTGAGCCTTCCGACTCTGTCGGAGGGCTTTTTTAGTTTTAGGCGTTAAGTAGCTTTGTTCGATGAGAAAAACAAACTATTTTTGCAACTTTATTTAAAACAAAACTAAATAATAAATTATGGAAGCAATAGGCCTTTTTTATGGCTCAACACATGGCATGACGGAAAAAGCAGCAATGAAAATTAAGAAGGCTTTGGGTGGAACTATAGTTGATGTTTATGATTTAAAGAACGCATCAATAGAGGATATACAGAAATATAATAATCTTATTTTCGGAACATCGGCCTGGGGAATAGGGGAGATGCAGGACGATTGGGAGCTATTTGTTGATAACCTGTCAGTTGTCGATTTCTCTGATCGGAAAGTAGCATTGTATGGACTAGGCGATCAAATGGAATATCCTGAAAGCTTTGTGGATGGCCTGGGAACACTTTATTGCCGACTCCCCGATAAATCCAGAGTTGTTGGATCATGGCCTGTTGAAGGTTATAATTATTATTTCTCGCTGGCCGAAAAGGATGGGGCTTTTGTTGGGCTCGTGCTCGATGATCATAATCAGGCAGATCTGTCAGAAAAGAGGATTGCTGAATGGGTTAAGCAGCTTAAAAAGGAGTTCAAGTAGAAGCTGTTAGAATACACAAAACAAGCAAGTTATAAGGATGCAGACTGACACCAATGTTTCAATAATGCCATAATCTATCTATTGTTATACATTTCCTTACTTTTGCGCAAAATTGTAATTAATCAGTATCGAGATCGAAAAATCAAGAAAGAAATGAGATTTCACTATATACCTACCCCTGCACCCCTTCAAGAAGGGGATTATAGGTATTTATTTCTTGATTTTTACTCAATAAAATATTTATTGCCAAAACTGATTAGTTAACCAAAATTTAAAATTTTATGTTGTTAAATTATATTGTTTGGAATGTTCGTCCGGAGATTTTTATATTACCTGATACTTTACCCTTAATAGGCGGTTTTGCAGTTAGATGGTACGGATTATTTTTTGCCCTGGGTTTTATATTGGGATACCTGATTTTGCAAAAAATGTTCAAAAAGGAAGGTGTTCCTATAAAAGTTCTTGACGATATGGCCACCTACATGATTATATTTACAATTGTTGGTGCACGAATAGGGCATTGTTTGTTCTATGAACCGGACTATTTTCTTGCACATCCTATTGAAATACTAAAAGTGTGGGAAGGCGGTTTAGCAAGTCACGGAGCTGCAGTTGGAATTCTTATTGGCCTATATTTTTTCGCAAGACGATACCACAAACCATATTTGTGGGTTATGGATAGGGTTGTGATTGGTACAGCACTTGCAGGTTTTTTAATTCGTATGGGAAATTTAATGAATTCTGAGATTTTTGGAGATGCAACAACGTTGCCATGGGGATTTTTATTTGTCAGGTACTTTGGCGAAGGTTATACCATCGCGCACCATCCAACTCAAATATATGAAGCAGCCAGCTATTTGTTATTGTTTGTCTTTCTTTATAGATATTACTGGAAGCATAACGGATCACCGCCATTAGGCGCAATTTTTGGCTATTTTTTGATTATACTGTGGTCGTTAAGATTTTTAATTGAGTTTATTAAAATGCCACAGGTCGATTTTGAAAGTAATATGCTGCTAAATATGGGACAACTCCTTAGTATTCCTTTTATAATTGCAGGTGCCTTTTTGTTATACCGATCTCACAGTAAAATTGTAACTACTAAATAATTTTACAGTTATTATACATAATCCTAAGTTTAATAATATAATAACGTTACTATAAATAATGGTTAGATTTAATACTCAAGCAATACTTTTTAAAACATGTCATTCTGAACACCTTGAAGAATCTCATGACCTTAATAAACAACATATCAAGAGATACTTCGCTGTTACCAAGAATGATGCCCGCCTGCCGGGCAGGCAGAAAAAAAAGGTTTTGCAAAAATCTCATATTTTAATAGTTGCATTACTAATTACGGTATTTTCGGGTTGTATTAACTCCAATAACAATAAACTTAGTATTGATGAGCCCGCACACATCCCCAAAATAGCTTATGGTATTAATGTTGATACGTTAATAGTTATCACCAACAAGGTGAAAAAAAATGAGTTCCTCTCTGATATACTTTTAAAATACGGAGTTAGTTATGGCGATATCGATCATATAGCCCGAAAAACTAAAAAAGTATTTGATGTACGGAAAATCGTTACCGGAAATAGTTATTCGGTAATCTGTACAAACGACTCTTTACAAAAAGCACTATATTTTGCTTACGAGCTTTCACGTGCCAAATATGTTCTTTATAGTTTGTTTGATTCAATTGTTGTTAAACTTGGAGAAAAAGAGATTGTTAATATTGAGAACCATACTTCAGGAGAAATTATTTCATCGTTATGGAATGCAATGGTAGATAATAATTCTGACCCAAATCTTGCCAACGAACTGTCGGAAATTTACGCATGGACAATCGACTTTTTCGGTCTTCAAAAGGGGGATTCATATAAAGCCATTTTTGAGGAACAAACTGTCGACAGCACCTACATTGGTTTAGCAGATGTTAAGGCAACCATGTTTTATCACGGTGGCGATAGTCTTTATGCATTTTATTTTGAACAAAACGGAAAAGGCGATTATTTTGATGAGAAAGGAAATAGTTTGCAACGCACTTTCCTTAAAGCTCCTTTGCGCTTCACACGCATCAGCTCAAAGTTTTCAAACAGCCGTTTACATCCTGTACTAAAAATACGCAGGCCACATCAAGGTATTGATTATGCTGCCCCTTCCGGTACTCCGGTATACTCGGTAGGCGATGGTACGGTAATTAAAAAGGGGTATCAAAAGCGGGGTGGCGGCAATTATGTTACTATTAAGCATAACGGCACTTATTCAACTACCTATATGCATCTTAATGGATATGCAAAAGGAATAAAGGTTGGGAAAAATGTAAAGCAGAGCGAATTAATCGGTTATGTTGGTTCCTCCGGATTGTCAACCGGTCCTCATCTCGATTTTCGTTTTTATAGAAATGGCAAACCTGTTGATCCGTTAAAAGTAAAATCACCACCTTCACTACCTATTGATACTGCAAACCAGGCCAGGTTTGATTCGGTTGTTAAGCATTATTTGGTGAAACTTAATTTGTTTTAGAAAATACCCTAAATCGGGCGCTTTTGCAACGCGTTCGAGCATAATATTACGTGTTAAGTAAACAACCGAACGCGTTGCAAAAGCGCCCGAGGAAAAGTTTGTAAAAAAAAGAGCCATCCACCTGAGGCGGACAGCTCTTTTTGATCTTGTAAGTCGAACTATTATTGGTCCCACCACACTTTAATCCATAAAGGTTCATTACCTAAATC
>JACNJS010000051.1 GCA_014382445.1 Bacteroidota bacterium | reverse complement strand
TGACAAAACCGATCTTACCGGTAACCGGATCCCTGATCCCGAATACATCATCTTCGTAAAGGTTTTCCCAGGGTTTCAGTCCCTTCAGTTCATCGGCAAGCTCATATAAACGAATCCAGTGTTTCATAGTGAAGAATTTTAGTAAAGATTATGGATAGTTATTTAATGATTGATCAGTCAATAATTCAATAGTTTACAAACCATACGGAATAATCATCAAGTAACATGTAATTTTTTGATTTCTTATCTGTTGGAACTAATTCTGCTAATGGAATGTTGAATTTTTTTTGATCAGTTTTTCGAGTAACGTTTGCTACAATTCCTTTCCACTCATCAAATTTTTTCTGCAGAGAAATTAACTCAAATTTATCGGTGAAGATGGGTTAAATTTTTTTAGTTTTTCATACTCATATTCATCTCCAGGACCAAGCAGATAAAATTCCTCCCAATCAAAATCTTCAATTCCGGTCACTTCACAAGGATACCGGATATTTTTCATTAAATATTCTTTGTAATAATTTATCGTTTCTACAGATTTATAGGATTCCAGAGAAGCGGATTTGAATATCTCTTCAATTCGCAGTTCAATCAATTTAAAGTCTTTCTGATTTTTCATGATTGGTTAAGATTGATAGCACATATGTGCAGTATATTCCTCATTCATTATTCTCAATTAATTTAATCTCCTCCTCCGTCAACCGATACAATCGAGAGGCGCCGATAGCAGTCGGAACCGTGAGATACTCATGGGTGCGATTCCGGCAGGCCAATCTGTACTACTACATTTTTTTTGTGTATTAGCTAAAATAGTTTTGTTTGTATTTCCTTTTTGGGATGAAATGTTCCGATGATGATAAACGGATTTGGTGAAACAAAGTGATACGAATGTGTGGTTCCCAGAAAGAAATGCAGGTCTTTTGTCTTAGCGAAGTCGTCAACGTATTTTTTCCTTACGTCGCCTAATGCTAGTTGTTCGTTACCTTCATGGCGGGCAAGGCAATTCCAATATAACTGCCCGATTTCCCAATCTTCAATCATCATAGAGCTATCAGTTCCTTGATTGTCTTTGAATATATACTTGAACTTATATGGAAGCTTTTGCACCACTTTGAATTTGCCTTTTGCATTGGTTTCAAATAGGTTTAACTGATTGAGTTTTGCTAATTTATCTTTGTCCCATTCTCGTTCAACTTTTTTTGCTTTGAAATCCACAATTTCGGATGGTTTAAAAGTTGCAAGCGATGTGCAAAGATTTTTATCTTTAGCTTCTGCTATCAGTTCCGAAAGGTTGTAATTTATTTTACCCAGACAGGTTTTCTTCCGTTCCTCCCAGTTATAGGCTGTATCAATGTGTCCGACAATTTTTATTTCGCTATCGTGTGAACGGGGCCGGTAACTTTCAGGTCTGAAATCGGTTTCATTCTTAACCAAATCGGCTTCTATCCAGTCATATTTTTTGTATTGCTCGTTATAGGATTTTTTACGGAATGGGACTGGGTAAATTCTTATCCAGGTACCATCTTCACGGAAACCGGCCGTGCAAACCAATTCATCATACTTGGAAGAAAGTGTGGGATAAGTTTTTACTGTAATTAAGACCTTCTGCAATGCCATTCTCAAATATGCTTTACTTCATAGTTGAAGGAAGGGCGTTTTTCAATAGCTTCCGCCAGGTGTTTACGATGGCACTGGCAAATATTGGCTTCAAAACAAGTAAGGGCAATACGTTTGTGTTTTTTCAGCAGGTTCAGAATTTGGGTTTGTGCATATACCGTTTTTGTCAAATTATTCTTACGGTAAAAAGTAAAAAGTTTATCATAATCGCTTTGTGTGTTGAGTTCCTGCCGTTGTTTTGATTGTATACCTACTTCGGGGGAATGCAGATACTTAATGCCTAAATCTTCACAATAGCGATTTAATTGGCTTTTGCTAAAACCATATTTCATGCTAAACGGATTGTTGCGGACATCTACCAACACTTTCACACCATTTATCAGAAGACGTGTTAAATATTCTTCCAACGAAATTCCTTCGTAACCAATGGTAAACAATACCGTTGATTTGCCTTTTGGTTTGCTTTGCTTAACTTTTTCAAATTCCTTTTTAGTGAGAATATTGGATGCCTTTAAGCTGTTGATGGCATAAAAGGGATAATTCAAATAAGTATATTTCATCAAAGCAGTGGGGCTCATTTTTCCATAAAGCGTTTTAATTTCATGCAACAAGGTTCTGTCAGTTTCTTTCAGTTGCTTTAGATAATCAATATTGTCTTTTTTCTCAAAATATTTTTCGTTTCCGGTAATCATCCCTTTGCTTGCCATTGTCTTCAAATCTGCGTTTACAGAGTAAGAATAACAACCAAATTTGTAAGGAATAAAATTATAATCAGATTTCTGCTGCCTTTGAGAAAACAGGAAAAGCAGTTTTTGAAGGCGGATTTTTTCCAACTCACCTTCGAACAATTCAAATAAAGCCAATATTATTTTTCGTCTGTAAAACACGATACAAAGGTAAGGTTTTACAAAAGCGTTTCAAGTATCATCCATATTTCTTTCAACTTACTCTTGTTCATTACTTCACGTACTAACTGGATCTCTGTTTTACTTCGACCATTCCCTCATTACCAATTCTCTATTATCCTCACATCTTCCACAATCAACTAATACAATTAAGAGGTTCACATATGGTGGTGTGAGAATTGCAGAGTCTTTAAAGCAAAGCGGGAGGCAGCTTTCAATTCACCATCTGGGCACTCAATTTAGTTCCAATTTAAGTGACCCGAAACTAAAGGCCTTCTATAAGTCTAGGACGAAAAAGGGAATCGGCACTTACCAAGTTGTTACCTCCATATATATGCGCCTTCCAGGGATCGATAAAGAACCCTCCCTGAATTTCAGAATTAGATTCTTAAAGAAGAGTTAGAGGAGCCTTAGAGGAGCTCAGAAGGATAATTGAACATGAACCAATGGTTGTTTGCAAAATTGCCAATAGTTACCATTCATTGCCATTGTTTTACAACTCTCCAACTCACCAGTTCACCAGTTCACCAACTCACCAATTTCCTCAAACAATTGCTCCGTAAATTAACCCACTGATTGTTGCCATGATTGAAACCAAAATCACATAAACTACCGTTTTTTGAGTTCCTACTACACTACGGATAACCAGCATATTCGGTAATGATAATGCAGGTCCGGCCAACAATAATGCAAGAGCAGGTCCTTTTCCCATTCCGTTATTCAGCAAACCTTGTATTATCGGTATTTCTGTTAATGTGGCGAAATACATAAATGCACCGAATATGGATGCAAAGAAATTTGAAAAGAGTGAATTTCCACCGACAAGTGATGAAATCCATTCACCCGGGATAATACCTTCGCCGTTAACTGTTCCGAGTAGAAAGCCTGCAATCAACACCCCGGCAGCGAGTAAAGGCATGATTTGTTTTGTAAATCCCCAGCTTTCTCTTAACCAATCTTGCGGTTCACCAGGTGTAATCATGGTAAGGATTGTTAATCCAATGACAGCTATTACAAAGGGGATCAAAGGCTGTGCAGGAAAAATAAACGCTGTTGCAATAACCGGAATTGCTGCAAGTATGACATATAAGGGTTTCATTTTCAGGATTTTTATCAAGGAATAGATAAGCATTAATCCGAAAAATGAAGTAATCTGCCATTTGTACGTCCAAAGCCAAAACATAAATCCTTCGGTCGTATCGGGATTACCCCAATTAGCAAATACAAGGATAAAAACCAAAACAAAAAATAAATAGGACGTTTGCCACAACGGTCGCTCTTCCTTCACATCTGGAAAATCCATTTTTTCAGCACGTTCTTTTTCTTCTTTACGATAGATTAAAGACATAATTAAACCGATTATAATACTAAAAATAACAGCGCCAATAATTCGTGCAACACCCAGTTCAAAGCCTAAAATTCGTGCAGTGAGAATAATTGCCAGAATATTGATTGCAGGGCCTGAATATAAAAACGTGATAGCGGGACCTAAACCAGCTCCCCTCTTGTGAATGCTTGAAAATAGAGGCAGAACCGTGCAACTGCAAACTGCAAGTATGGTTCCTGAGAGTGATGCGATCAGGTATGATTTCCATTTTTTTGCATTTGCACCAAAATATTTAATCACAGCCCCCTGGCTAATAAAAACTGCAATAACACCGGCAATAAAAAACGCAGGGACAAGACATAGCAATACATGTTCCTGTGCATACCATTTCGTCAATTCAAATGCTTCTAACAGGGCGTTGTTAAATTTTTCCGACCCGATTGGCATGAAATAAGCAAATAAAAAAAAGCCCAATATCCAGGCAAATAGTTTAAGCTCTTTCTTCCATTCCATTTTACAGATACCTAAAATCTCATAAAAAATAGATGATTATATAATATACTCCTACGCCGATGAAAATTACAGAAATAACTCTGCGGAACCATATTTCAACCAGTTTGACTTTAGTATAAACTCCACCAACACCACCAACTGCGTAAGCAATAAACCATGCAAAGATAATTACAGGTAAACTTGTGCCTATGGCAAAGATCAAAGGCAAATAAAGTCCTTCAACGCTTATAATTGTTATGGGTATTAACATGCCAAAATATAATACACCACTATACGGACAAAAAGCAAGCGCAAAGACAATCCCAAGTAACAATACACCCCAATAACCTGGGTTGCTTTTTTGTTCCAGTCTCTCTTTTAGTTTTTCAAATCCGGGAAATTTAATTTTTATATAGTCAAGCATAAATAAGCCGATCAATATTAATATAGGGCCCAAAAGTTTCCCTCCCCATTTTTGAACAAAACCGGAAATTTGAAATTGACTTGCTCCGAAATAGAATATCAGACCTAATCCTATATATGTTATTGCCCGTCCGAGTGTATAAATCAATCCATTAACAAATACTTTACGTTTGTTATTTATGTCTTTTCCAATATATGCAATTGCTGTTATATTTGTTGCTAACGGACAGGGACTGATTGCAGTCATTAATCCCAATATTAGCGCTGTTAATAACGGCAATTGAGTACTATCGAGCCAATTTTGAAGAAACTCCATAAGTTTATTGACTTAATAAATTATCAATCGTCAGTTTAATTTCTTTTTTTAATTTATCAGGATTACTGCGGGCATACATAAAACCTTTGTTTGTCAAATTAACTGTCTCCGAACCGGAAACAAACAAAAGAGTTTGTGCTGATACTTCGTATTTTTCTGCAAGCGATTCGTTGTCATTATCGTCAAGATTTACAGAAATGAAACTTATTTCACCTGTTTTCATTTTTTCAGGATATAATTCCATGAGTGCATTTTTTGTTTCTTCCTCAACGGCAGTACAAGTAGCACACCTGCGTGTATAGTGAAAATAGTAAATGTCAATAGTTGAAATTGCATTTCCATAACTCTGCGAAGCATTACTTGCTGCTAAATTCATAGCAAAAATCAAAATGAATAGACTTGTTACTAATTTTTTCATGACCCTTGAACGTTACTTTGTTAATAATTTTTTAATTTCATTTGCAGACGGCACACGTCCTTTTAATACAACTTTCTCATCAATTACAAGTGCAGGGGCAGAAACCACACCATAATTCATTATTTGCATAATATCTTCAACTTTTGAGATATTTGCTTCTATCCCTGTTTCGGCAACTACTTCTCTTGTGAGCTTTTCAAGTGCATTACATTTTGTGCAACCTGTACCAAGAATTTTTATTTCCATTTCATATTATGTTTAAAAGTTATTCGGTGTTCGCAAAACTACGAACATTATTTAAATAGGAAATTTATATTTGTAGGAATTTCTTAAAAAGTTTTTGAGCTAATTTCCAGTTCTCTCTGTTCAGGCAATATTTTATTTTGGGTGGTTCAATCTCTCCCTGAATTAAGCCGGAATTTTTTAATTCTTTCAGGTGTTGAGAAAGAGTTGATTTAGCTATTGGTAATACTTCTGATAAATCTCCGCTATAACAACATGATTGTTTTGAAAGCAATTCGATGATATACATTCTGACCGGATGCCCCATCGCTTTCGCAAATCGGGCAGCTTTTTTTTGTGTTTCCGTAAGCGAGTTTTTTGCGTTCTCCATAGGTAAATTTTTCTGTTCGCAAGATTACGAATAATAAATCAGTTTACCCGTTTTTTTATTGGAATGATACATATTGCAGATAAAATGGCCGTTAACTCAGGCGGTGAACCTTGAGAGGTGGAAAAATAAATTAATTTTGCGCTCTGTTTTGCTTTTATAATTAATTATCCGGGCATGCTCAAGAACTTCTTTTTATCGATCTTATTTCTGTTGGCAGCGGGTTGTACCATTAAAACCACGAGCAGGCAGTTGAAAATCAGGTGGGATAAAGAAAAACTGGCCCGAAAAGAGTCATTGCTGGATTCGATCAGGAATCAGCCAACGAGTGTATCAAGGCCGAATATTGTCCTGATCATGGCTGATGACCTGGGGAAATATGAGGTTTCGGCTTATGGCGCCACGCATATTCAAACACCAAATATCGACCAGCTGGCAGCAGAAGGGGTGTTGTTTCAGAATGCGTATGTAACAGCGCCGATCTGCTCTCCATCCCGGGCAGCCATCCTGACCGGTAAGTATCAGCAACGGTATGGATTTGAATCTCAGCCCATGGAGTTCTATCCTTCCAATTTTCTTGAATACTCAACCGGGAAGAATGCAAGTTTCCTGGGTGACTGGAAAGTGGTCACAAGGGCTAATTACCCGGCTGAATGGGAGATTGCCAAACAAGGGATACCTCTTCCGGAGGTTAATCTTGCCGAGCTGATGAGAGCATCGGGGTATAAAACTGCGATCATCGGGAAATGGCATCTCGGAAACGGGAAAACGCAAATTCCAAACAAGAGGGGATTTAACTACCAGTATGGATTTTACGGTGCGTTTTCGTTGTATACCCCTTCTCAAAAGACAGAAGGTTTTCAGAATTTCATCCAGGATGACTTCAGCGCCCGATTTCAGTGGGACATGAAGCGTCGATCTACTGCTGCGATCCGGAAGAATAACCGGGTTGTTCGGGAAGATAAGTACCTGACCTTTGCCATCTTTGACTTGGGCAATTTTCAACGCTTTCTCTCTGATTGAATCAGAGAAAAAATCCTGTCGCATTGAATCCCAATTAATTGCTACTTCATTAAAATATTTTTTATTACTCATGATATTTTTATTTATAATCAATGATCTTCGCTATACTATTCATATCTCTATTCACTTTTTTCATGTAATTCACAATCGTTTCAAAAGATTTAAAGAATACCGGCAATTCCGCATCAGGAATCGATTGCAGCGCTTTCTCATAATAATCATCGTTGCCGGTATTAATTAAATTACGTATGCAAGAAA
>JACNJS010000036.1 GCA_014382445.1 Bacteroidota bacterium | reverse complement strand
TGATACAAAGAAACTTATTGAACACGATGCGGCACGCATCATATTCAAACCGTTACCAGCAATGCCAAGAAAAAAAACCGATATAATGAAAACAACATTTTTGACAATATTACTTATAGTAATTTCAATTAACCTATCAAGTCAGACATTAATTGAAGAAAATAAAATATGGAACATTGTAAATTGTATTGGTTGGGGTGGCTGCTGGACTGAATCATATAAAATAAACGGAGACACAATAATCGATCAAATTGAATATAAAAGGCTTTTAAGAACCAACGATACGACTTTAACTAATTGGGGATTTTTTGGTGGAATAAGAGAAATTGAAAACAAGGTCTATTTACTACATTCAAATTCAGAAAATGAAATACTGCTTTATGACTTCAATTTAACTATAGGAGAAACATTCTCCAGTTTTTATTACGACTGTCCAATTGAATTCGAATTAGAGAGCATAGATACTCTAACAGTTTTAAACGGAGAACAGAGAGAGAAATATAATTTCTCAAACAATGAAAGTTGGATTAAAGGAATAGGAAGTTTGAATGGACTTGTTTATGTTGGGGTTTATTGGTGTGAAGCAGATATGTATTATGACTTGAGTTGTTGCTTTGAAAATGACGAACAAATCTTTCAGTCTGATAATTACGATAATTGTTTCATTTATACCGTCGGAGTTGAAGAAAATGAAAATTTAGTAAATCATAAGATATTCCCGAATCCATTCACATATTCGACAGTTTTACAATTTGACTTTCAAGAAAATCAGAAGTATTGGTTAGAAATTATAGACCAAACCGGGCAAATTATTAACAGGATAGACAAAATTACAACAGGAGAAATTGAAATAAGAAAAGAAAACATGAATACTGGGCTCTATTTTTATATACTTTATGACGATAATGACATAATTGCAACGGGAAAAATGATAATTAAATAAAGCACATGCTGGTAACAAAAAATATAGTGCATTTGGCAAATAGTGCTAAATATGAAGTTGTTAGCAAAATATATAATTAGTTGTAATTTGAAAATGAATCGTTTCAAAAAGCCAAACGCACCATATTAAAACCGTTAGCAACAAAGCGAAAGCCCACGCTCATTTAAGCACTTATGGTTTTTTTTGCGAACACACAATACCAACAGAAAAAAACCAAAAAAGCTTAAATTTTTACAACGCACAAATGAACAAAGGAAAACATGAATTATTTAACCTACACAGAAAAAATGAATTACCTGCTAGAAATGATAATAAATGGTAGATTATATTCATTACAACAAGCAAGTGAAAAATATAATTGCTCAAAAAGTACAATAAAAAGGATGCTAAAAACCTTACGACTACAAGGATATTCGATTAAATATTGCAAAAAAACTCAAAAATATTTTATAAAAAATGAGTGAAGGTCAAAATTTGACCTTTCCTCAATATAACTTTGCCGTTCAAAATTATACTAATAATGACTAAAAGATTAATATCCGTTTATATTCTAATTATTTTGAATACATTTCTATTTCAGAATAAATCATTTGCTCAAATATGGTCTCCGTCAGGAGCTGAATGGTATTACGATTATATTAACGCCTGGATTACAGGTTATGTTAAAATAACATATATAGGTGATACTGTAATTTCAGACAATTCAAATCCTAGTCAAACGCATAATTGTAGGATTTTATCAAAGACTTTCTATAGTTTTAACCATTTAAACTATTTACTAGACACTACAGAATTAGGTTATGAATATACTTATTCCAATAATGACACTGTTTTTCTATTCAGAAATGGTAATTTTTACGTGCTTTATGATTTTTCTGCAAATATTAATGATACATGGATAATTCCACAGACTTATGAAGCATTTTGTGACACAATTGGGACGATAAGAGTTACTTCAGTTGGCGACACACTTATCAACGGTGAAGAATTACGATTTATTAATGTTGAACCAGAAGATCAATCGGAATGGGTAATACAGGGTTTGATTATCGAGAAATTAGGACCCATTAATCATTATATGTTACCGGAACAAAACTGCATTGCTGATTTGTTTGAAGGTGGTCCTTTACGGTGCTACAATGATGATAATTTTGAATTTACAACTGGTGTTTCCTCTTATTGTGATTTTATTGTTAGTTTACAAGAGAGTAATAATGATAGTTTAAATGTATATCCTAATCCAGCTGACGGTCAAATTACATTAAGTTACTCATACGTTGGGCAATACATTCTTGAATTAAAAAACTTAATAGGCACTACTTTTTGGAAGTATACAGGTAATAATAAAAAACTTCGAATTGAAACAAAAAATATTCCTACTGGAATTTATATTATAACACTATCAAATAAAAAATCAAATATTTATTTCTCTAAATTACAAATCATAAAACACTAATTATCATGAAGAACTTTTTTATTTTATTAGCAGCTATGGTATTTGTATTTCAGCTTAATGGGCAAATATCTTATACTTGCCAAATGCAAGAATCACAAGATGGAAATCGATTGTTTAATGGAAATTGTGGAACTGGAACAAGCGTTGAGTGGGAGGCTTATTCTGACATGAATACTTATATACCAGATTTAGACCCAAATCTGCCTATGCATAACAAAACAATATTAACTATCAATATTAACATTAACGTTGTTCAAAAAGATGATGAAACAGGCAATTTTCCTGATAATCAGACAACAATTGACAGGCTTACAAATATAATATCTAATATTAACACTTTTTATGCAAATTATTCTCCATCAGATCCCATTTCCTGGGTAACTGAACTTCCTGATAAAGATTCTCGGATTAGATTTTCATTAGGTGAAACGGGAAATGAACGTATATATTTTTATCAAAACAGTGCTGCATGGGATGACGAACATCCATTGGAAAATATTGAACCATACATAGAATTATATCATCCCGAAAGACTGGAACAGTTGAATGTGTATATTTTTGGTAATCCAGATAATAATAACTGGATGCATGCAAGTATGCCCAGCTGGTCAAATTTTAATAAAACATCTTGGGCAGTTATATTTTACTGGGATAATCCTGTATCTGATTGGGCAACTTCAACCATGTTAGGACATGAGTTTGGACATAATTTGGATTTGTTGCATACATATTTGGGTGGTGGTGCATCAGCAATTTGCAATCAACTTGATGATGATTTCTTAGAAGATGTGTTTATTGTTGAATTACCAACAACAAGTAATTGTCCTCATACTGGTGGTTGGAATAGTGATCCATATTTATACGATGATGATGATATCACTAATAATCTTATGGGAGGCACTCCTTCTGCAGTATATGTAAGCCCAATGCAAGCTGGTCAAATGCATAGGTCATTGGCAATTACCTCCATCAGAAAATATGTAACAAGTGAAAAATCGGAAGTCCCACTTGTGATTACAACCGATCAACTATGGAATTTCGACATTAAGTTATATCGTGATATTATAATTGAAAATGGTGCAGAATTAACAATTAGTTGTCACTTAGTGATGCATCCCTATGCAAAAATTATTGTCAAACCGGGAGGCAGACTAATAATTGACGGTGGTCTAATAGGAACAGATATATACGAAGATGAACAGTGGCAGGGTATTCAAGTCTGGGGCGACAAAACAACTCATCAATACCCCGATATAAACGGAGAATACCAACAAGGTTACCTCGAACTTAGTAATGGTGCAGTAATAGAAAATGCAATTGTTGCAGTTGACTTATGGGAACCAGATAATTATGCATCAACAGGGGGTATTGTTAGTGCGAAAAATTCCACATTCAAAAATAATGCAAAATCTGTTCACGCATTGCATTATACTAACCACCATCCGGTTTCTGGTGATGAAACAGACTATAATAGTAGCTTTAGTAATTGCACATTTGAAATTACAGAAGACTACTTAGGCGATGAAACTTTCTATAAACATGTTGATTTAGCCTATGTTAAAGGTTTGAGGTTTTCAAGTTGTGATTTTTCATTAGACGAAAACGCCACAAATGTATCTGATTATAATCATGCCATAGCAAGTTATGATGCAGGTTTCAGAGTATATGCAAATTGCACATCTCAACAATCACCATGTCCCGAAGAAGATTATATCAGAAGCAATTTCACAGGATTTTGGAGTGCAATTAGTGCTGTTAATGACAACTGGAGTGCAGTAACATTTAGTGTTAACAGGGCAGACTTTACAAATAATGCTTTTGGGGTACGCACGACAAAAATGGATAATGCAAGTGTTCTTTTCTCGGATTTCCAGGTGGGTAGTTTCGAGGATTGCGGATACGGGATTTTCACCGACGCAGTGACAGGTTTTGCCTTTGAAGAAAACCAGTTCACTAAATATCCACAAGGTCCAACAGCCAATTATTTCGGTATCAGTATCAACAGTTCCAACGCCGTTAACGATGTTTACAAAAATGACTTTAATGGGTTAAGCTATGCCAACCACTCTGATGGTCAAAACTGGTATGATATTTATAGGGAGTTTGGCTTGGAATACCTTTGCAATACGAACACAAATAACTATGCAGATTTCTTTGTTGCTGATCATGCATCTAATAGTCCTTCAGGCATTCAGTTAAACCAGGGCAGTGAAGAATTAATGGCAGGTAATTCGTTTAGCCTTTCAGGCACCACATGGCATTTTTATAATGGCGGTGAACACACTATTGATTATTATACAGATGCTGCCAATACTCCATTAACCCCGGAAATAAGGCATAGGGTTGATTTACAAGTCAGTGAAGTTGAAAATACCTGTCCTTCGCATTACGGGGGTGGTTCAGGTTTATTGCTATCACTTAGTCCGCAGCAAAAAATTGATACTGAACAGGAATACTATGACAATCTCACGGCTTACAACAATACAAAAGTATTGTACGACAACTATGTTGACGGGGGATCCACTGAGGCCGAAATACTTGACATACAAACTGCCCAACCCAGCGATATGTGGGCATTAAGGGCACAGCTCCTTGGAGATTCACCCCATTTATCCTTTGACGTATTGAAAGAAGCTTCTGATAAAACTGATGTTTTTACAGAATCTGCTTTATTTGATATCCTGGCTGCCAATCCTGATGAGCTTAAAAAGGACACACTTATCAGCTATCTTGAAAACAAAGAAGACCCCCTTCCTGATTATATGATTGCCTTGTTGCAACAATTGGCAAGTGGTATTACCTATAAAACTGCCCTGCAAAAACAAATGGCAGGATATAAACACACTTATACACGTGCTGCCCATGATGTAATCAGGAGCATTTTGAATGATACAGTGATGGATTACACAGAATTTCGTAACTGGTTAGATAATATAGGTGGTATTACTTCCGACAGACAGATTATTTCATCCTACCTGGCACAAGGGAATTTCACAGATGCATTAACATTAGCTAATTTATTACCCAATTTATATTGTTTAACAGGAAATGATTCTATTGAACATTTGTATTATATGGAAATGTTAAACCTTTATCAAACACTTGATCAGCAAGGAAGAAATACTTTTCAACTTGATAGTACAGAAAAAGCATCAATTACAACTATTGCTAATAACAGCAATGGTCTGGCAAGCAAACAAGCTAAATCTATATTAGAGGCCGTGTATAACGAATATTGTCATACATGTTCAAATGTTGATGGAAGCAGTGGTTACAAAGCTGATAATATTGTGAATCCTAACCTACTTGGAGAATCTTTCGGACTGGATGTTAATGTAAAACCAAACCCGTCCAAAGAATGGGCTGCATTTGAATACTCGCTTATAAAAGAGGAAACCAATGGCGAAATTATAATTACAAATGCAACAGGCTCTGTTGTTGATAGGCTACAGCTTACTTCAAACAAGGGACAGGTACTGTGGGATACCCGTAAACTACCATCAGGTATATATGTTTATACCATTAAAAGTTCTGGCTTTAGCAAAAGTGGAAAACTGATTATAAGTAAATAAAATACTTAATTTTGTACTTTCTCCTGTCTAAATGTAGGAGAAAGTATTTTCGAACTTTAAGTAATGA
Source organism: Bacteroidota bacterium (assembly GCA_014382445.1). Taxonomy (GTDB): domain Bacteria; phylum Bacteroidota; class Bacteroidia; order Bacteroidales; family F082. The sequence goes on along the minus strand of JACNJS010000036.1, from coordinate 1,385 downwards.
TAATACGGTATTTATACATATTTTTTCTTTCTCTATTGCCAATTTCAGTACTACCGCAAATGCAGGTTAACTGGCAGCAGTGTTATTGTGGTATGGAGTCTGACCTTGCTGTTGACGTAGCTCAATCAGGCGATGAGTTTCTTGTGCTTGGAAGGGTCAGGGCTGCCCCTCCCGGTGGCCAGGTTAGCTGTACAAATGATGATGCAACATGGCTGCTTAAGATCGATAATATGGGTAATATAATATGGCAAAAGTGTATATTCCATTTTGGAGGTCACCGTATGCAAAAAGCTATTGGGTCAGACTTTTACTATATATCAGGGGCAACCATCTCTGAACCCTACCCGGATGCATTTAATCTATATTTGGGCAAGTTGGACTCAGCAGGTTCAATAATTTGGGAGCGATCTTTGGGTAATGACATTGGGATTAGTGATTATCACTTTTATTGTGCATCCACAAATGATGGGGGTGTCGTGGCAACTGTTGATATTTTTTCACAAGGTGGAGACATAACAAATTGGTATGGTGGTTACGATGGTTGGGCGATAAAACTTGACAGTCTTGGAAATACAGACTGGGACTTTACCTTGGGATCGCAAAGACCAGAAGGCGCTATCGGGATTGTCCAAACCAGTGATAATGGTTTCCTTGTATTGGGGTCGGGTTCGCCTGATGGCATAACAGGGAATATCTCGAGCCCAAGTTATTCTTATTCTTATTCTGATGCAATTATTTATAAACTGGATTCGCTTGGAAATCCAATTTGGAACAAAACCTACGGAGGGAGTTATAATGAGATAGCGGCCAGAGCAGTTGTTTTGGAAGATGGTTACTTGATTTTCGGTGGGGCAAGTTCAGATGATGGATATTGTGAAGGATCGGGTTGGCATGAGGGATATTATCAAACTGGTGACAGAACCGTAGATATCTGGCTGATCAGAACCGACCTGGAAGGAGAAATAATCTGGCAAAAGTGCTATGGGGGTTCTCAATCTGAAGGTATATCTAGGATCTTTTCTACTTCAGATGGTGGTTTTGTTGTTTTTGGTTCTACCCATTCTTTTGATGGAGATGTGGTTGGAAATCCATCCAATAGTTCAGCGAAATCATCAATATGGATTTTTAAAATCAATAGTATTGGTGATTTAATCTGGCAGCAATGTATTGGAGGTTTTGCCAATGAAGACGTAAATGGAGTCATTCAACATAGCGATAACAACTATACGCTTGCAGGGGAAATGACCTATAGCCCATCATTTGATGTCAACTGTTCGAAATTCCTTGTTCGATATTCGATATTCTCTTTTTCGGTTGCGGCTCCGCCGCATTAGGAGGTCGATTATGAGAAGACAGGCCCTGCCGGCCTTTATCGCCCTGTGCCT
>JACNJS010000028.1 GCA_014382445.1 Bacteroidota bacterium | reverse complement strand
CCTCGGTTATGATGGGTATGATAGTGTCCAATACAGGATTCGAAAGAGTGCCGTTAATCCAGTGGAACAGAGCGATATCCAGTTGTTTTATTAGGTTGATCATTAATGTAAGATAGAATCAATTATAATATAAAGGATGTCCTACATTTTTGAAAGAAGGAATCGTTTGGAGTAAAATATGTAAGATTATAAGGGAATCATCAAACCAGTATTATATATCGAATAACGATTGTGGATTCTTCTAATGGGTGTATACCAAAGTTAGTTGAAATTTTCAAACCACCCTTCATTTTATTTTACTACACTTTCTTTTTTAATGCTAAGTTATTTTTGGGGATTTCATTGACTCAAAAATAATGTAACTATAGTGGTTTTCAAAAACAGTCGTTGCCTCATAATATACTTAACCTAAATAAGGAGGTTACAATGTTATGACAACCCAATCTAAGCGAGAATATTTACATGCCATCGGTCAGGCCCGTCAGGCTCCTGACTGACGCCCGACTGAACTGATCGCAAAACAACGTTCAGGTTCTAAACTCATCAAACGATATGATCACCCCAAAACTCATTATCAAAGAGTATTGGAATTCAACCATATCACAAAGAAAACATAACAGGAACTCACAGCATTATTTGAAATCCTTGATCCCTTTTTATTACAACAAAAAGTAAAGGAAAAAGTAATTATGATTCTTAATCAAACTAACCCAATAATAAAACAAAAAGCCTCTACGCTTTCTAATTAATCATAGTTACATTTTATTATGAGGCAAAAGGAACAACTAGATTGTTACCATATTGGAGAGTGTCCATACAAAAAGTGTCCATAATCTGCATACATCTGACAATACCTGACCTTATTTGAAAGAGTAAGAAAAGAATAAATCAAAGCCAAGGTATATAGGAAAACCCGCCGAGAAAAAACATTCCCGATGGGTTTTTAGTACACCGGACAGGGCTCGAACCTGTAACCTACGGCTTAGAAGGCCGCTACACGATCTTCGACAAAAAGTCGAGTTGTGCAATTTTTTGTAGGTGTTTAAGCTAAATCAAATTAGACAGAGGATTTTTAGTGCTCTGTCCCCCTTTATATTAGTGAACTTACAGAGTTTAATGCCTATTAAGTGCTTATATGTTCAAGGAAATGTTTCAGCAGTGGATTACCTACTAGCCTAAACTTATACAAACAGGCAAGTGAGTATGTAGTGTCACAACAAGGATTTTTGTAGTTATCTATTTTTCGTAGATATTTTTTTGATCTGACAATTGTGAAATGAGAATGCAAATATAATTAGTGTCTGTCCGAATATATTATAACCAGTTGTAATTATGCAAGATGAGTTAGCAATTAAGAGATGAAAATTTTAAGTGTTGTATGTTAGTAAGGCGAAGTATTGAGCGTTGAAATTTCGATGTTAGCATAAGTTATCGCTGAGGTTATGTTGATTGAGCTGTGTAAATTTGATGGTCAATTTAGACCAAATACAGGATAGAATGAGAAAATATTCGGAGAAATTACTGAAATGAGAAAAGCCATCAAACACCAGATAGATTTTACCGCAGTGCCAATTACGGAAGTTAAATTTGATCTTAGTAATCGTCACGAGATTAACTCTATTTTACGTTCTTTGCAGCACGTGTATTCCCATCCTCGGTTGCTGCACAACATCCTGGGGTTGATCAAGAACGATATTGTAGGTATTAAGCGGTTTGACATCGGTGCTGTGGGTTTAGATTACTGGGAGATACTGGTGCTGGCAGCGGTTCGTTTGGGCTGTGATCTGGACTATGATGCTTTGAGTGATTTGGCGGATAACCACCGGAATCTACGGGCAGTAATGAATTTGAGTCTTTTCAATACCAAGCGTTTTCCGAGGAGCACGATTCATGGTAACATAACCGCCTTGAAACAGGAGACTGTTCATCCCGAAGGGTCGGGACAGTTGGTTGTGGATGAAGGGCACAAGCTGAGGCCCAGGGCAATGAAGAATCTTCGTGGTGACAGTTTTGTTGTGGAGACCAACATTCATTATCCCACGGACGCTAACCTGATCGCGGATGGGGTTAGGAAAGTTTCCGTTTTAGCTACCCGTCTGGCTGAGCTTGTTTCCTTATCGGGATGGCGAAAGAGTAAGCATTACATCCGGAAGGTCAAGAAGATCAATCGACAGATTCAGCAGGTTGCCCGTAGTCGGCGTAAGGATAAGACCGACCTGCTCAAAGCGTATTATGAAACCTTGCTTGTGGCTGCCGAGCAGGTGGTTCATAAGGCGATGGATACGGTCGAAATGACCCAGCCGTTATTGGTTAGTTTACCTTTCGGTAGTCAGTGTCTGGCAGAGAAAATGATGTCAAAATTGACGGAATTCATGATGGTAACGGAGCACATCAAAACGCTTGCGGAAAGGCGGGTTTTGAAGGGGGAAGTGATTTCATCCGGAGAGAAAATACACAGTATTTTTGAACCGCACACAGAGTTAATCAACCGTGGTAAGACTCCTTATCCGATTGAGTTTGGCCGCCGTGTTTTTGTGTTGGAGGATCGGGAACGATTTATTGTGGATGCTTTCGTGATGGAGGTTGGACAAACCGATGAGAAAGTCCTTAAACCCGTCGTTGAGTGTCTGAAGGTGCGGTTTGGAGAACGGGTAGAATCGATCAGTTTCGATAAGGGTTTTCATTCACCGGAGAACCAGAGACATTTAGCGAATCAGATCCCCTATCCGTGTTTACCCCGAAAGGGTAAGCAGAAAGGAGTGCTAGAGATGACCAAAGAGTTTAAGAAATCCCGGAGACTTCATCCGGGGGTTGAATCCGCCATCAATGCCTTGGAGAGTGGTAAAGGGCTAGATCGGTGCCGTGATAAAGGCGAAGATGCTTTTGAACGTTATATTGGCCTGAGTGTTTTAGGGCGGAACTTACAGCGGTTGGGTGAGATCCTATTAGAACAGGATAGAAAAAGGCAAAAGAAAAAGTTATCAGGATAGAGACGTTTTTTCGGAAAAGATTTTACATTCGTTAAGTTGTCTGGAGGGGTGCGTCCCAAACGGAAACACACTGTCTAAATATCTACTCTGAGGCTAGGATATGACTAACTTGTAATTGATTCCCGGCCCGGTAAAAGAATACAATAAATGCAATATTTGAAATGAGAGGTAATTCTATGCGATTGGAAACGAATTTCACCCTTTTTCGGACAGACACTAATTAGCATATTCATTTATTATTAACAGTAAAAAATCTTAACTTAATCATAGAATTTCTCAAAAAAGTTTCTGTTTTATTCGTCAATAGACAAAAGGAGGAATGTCATGAAGAAGGTATTTTCAATAGTCTTCCTAATATCTGCGATTAACTTTGTCTATTGCCAAATTCCCAATAGACAATCTTTAAGCAAATTGATGGATGCAACCTTACCACCCTCAGGTGAAATGAAAAGATTATCTCAAACTGATTTTGGATTACTTATATCAACTAATTTCATATCAGATTTCAATTCTGCAAATAATAATATTAAACATACAAAAAAACTGGCATATCCAATATCAGATTTAAAAGGAATTACAACACGCCAAATACCTAATGCAAGCAGGCTTTTTAAGAGATGTGCTCCAGGTGTCGTTCTTCTTATCTCTCTTGACGCAACATCAATGGGATCTGGATCAATTGTAAGTACAAAAGGAGAAATAATTACAAATTGGCATGTAGTTGAAGGGGTAGATAAAATGTTGGTGTGGTTTTACGATCCAAGAATTACAAGTTTGGATCAGTTGGACCCGGAGAATTATGCTGTAGCAGAAGTTGTTGCAACTGACCCAACTCGTGATTTAGCTATGTTAAAATTAATGGGTATAAGAAAAGATGCTTCACCGTTAGAATTAGGAAATAACTACCAGCTTTCTGTAGCACAGGATGTCTTTGCAATTGGACATCCTGAAGCATATATATGGACATTTACATATGGAGTGATCAGCCAATTAAGAAATAATCATAACTGGTCGTATGATGAATATACAAACTTTACAGCTAATATGATTCAGACCCAAACTCCAACGAATCCAGGAAATTCGGGCGGACCACTTTTTAATGATAAAGGTAAGCTTGTTGGTATCAATAGTTATGGTACGGAGGGGCAAGGTCTTAACTTTGCAATTAGGATTGGTGAAGTGCAAAAATTCATACAAGAATCAAGAGAAGGCAAACATAAACCACAATTATTGGCAGAAGAAACGATAGAACAAGAACCGGAATGGGAACCAGTAGATATGAATGAAAATGGTGTTATTGATTCTTACAGATTATCCAGTAAAAATGACGAAATATTTGACATTGCTAAAGTGGATGAAAACGAAGATGGTGAAATAGATTATTTTGTATTTGACACCAACCGAGATGGCCAAATTGATACTATTGTTTTTGATAAGGATGATAACGGGACCTTTGAATATTTCATTATAGATGATAACTATGATGGTAAATATGATACAACAGGTGTGGATACTGATGGTGATGCAATACCAGATGCTTTTTTTGCATATTCAGAGTAAATCCCAATGATTTTTATGATGCAATGAAATGCAAAGATTTATACCTAATTCATTCGCGTCAGTAAATCTTAAAAAATCTGATCGTTAACACTTGATCGTACAAATACCAATTTTTCTTTTCGTGCCTTCACAATTTAGCAGAGACGAGAAGCTTTTCGCAGCTGAAATTTGTAAAAGAAACAAGAAAGCTCTTTCAGAGTTTCAGGACCGATTCTCCGATGAACTGTATTATATAGCTTCAAAGTTCAATAACCGGGGTATTCCGCAAGATTCATGGGAATATAGAACAAAAAAAGGATATTCCATTTATGTAAGCGATGATGTTTCTGATACCTATGTTTGGTTAATAAATATCGCAATAAATAAGAGTTGCTTATACCGTGGGGACCATGGTGCATCTTTTGCTACATATATCATTAGTGTTCTTAATTCAAACTATACATTCAAAGATTGGCTTAAATGGAAAACAGGTGTAACAGGTTATGTTCCAAAATGTATAAAGGCTCTTACTAAAGATCATGTTAAAATTTTCACTTTATTACGTCAGAAAAAACAAGATGAGATAATTTGTGAAAAACTCAAGCTGACGATGGATAATTACCTTATAATTTACACTGAAATAGAATCTGCTTTAATAGGATCCAACCAAATTGATCTTATTGACAATCCAAAGTTTATTTCAATCGACAATTCTTTTTATGATAACGAGAATGAAGATTCTTACGGTCTACAATTACCAAGCAAGGAATATATGAACCCGGATGATCAACCAGATTACATTGTCATTAAAAAAATTGCGGCATCCATAACAAAAGAATTGACCGATGCCGAAAGAAGATTACTTTTGTTATATTGGGGCGAAAAACTATCAGTTAGTGAAATCTATTACACATTCTCTTTTGGAGGTTTCCAGGAATATCTTGGTAATCTTTCCATTGAACAGGCAAAGGATATTTATAGAGTGATCAACCAACTGATAAAGAAATCTTTAAAAATTGTTAGTGAACTTTTTCCAAATGAGAAAACGGATTACGACCTTAATGAAAGAAAAATAAAGGTGCTGTTAAAAAACTTCTATCACAATTTCGAAATCTAATGAGTAAACGTAATCAGTTATTCGTCTAATAAATATTAGGTGAATAATTAAGGAAATATGAGCACATTTAAAAAAACAGAACACTTACCTGACGAATTAATTCTTGGTTTTATTGAATGTAATCTATCCAATACTGATTCTGATTTGGTAAATGATCACCTTAAGACCTGTGATTCTTGTTTTGTAAAGTTTAGCACATTGTTTGCAAGTTATCAGGAAATGGAGGAGGTGAAATTGGAAGTGACCCCAGATATGTTAATCAACAAGATTACTAAGAAATTTAGCTTGGTTAAATCAAAGCCCTACTTTAAGCCAGTCTCAGCAGGTTTACAAAGATTGGTTTCTGATGTAAGTCATTGGTTTGACAACCTACTCCGCCCACGGAAAGTCGTATATGCAGTAGTAAGTACTGGGATAGTAGTAGTAATTCTACTAACTATATTTAGAGTTCGGCAGGAAGATAGAATTGAAAGTCCAACACCTGGTATATTTGCTCCATTTTTAGAAAGACAAATTATGCCTGTCTCCTCAAATAATCTTTCAGGAATTAAAGTAGCCATTGCAAATGATAGTTTGAAAATCTCACAACCTATTAGATTCAAAAGAGAATTGATTGTGCAGACATTAAATGGTAAAATTCTACTGTCAAAAGAATTTATGGATTTGAATAATACATTTCAGGTGCCAGTTAATGTAATTCAGGATTCTGTTATAATCATAATAACTACATTAGATTCAGTCGTATACGAGGCAGTCTTGCGTGTAGAGTAGTCACAACAATCAGTTTGAAACAAAGAAACGAATAACTATGATCTCACCGTCAAAGGCAGTAGTCCTTTTTTACATATTTACTTCTAGTTTATTGTCTCAAGATTTGTTTGACCAATACGTTAGAGAAGCATTAGAATTCATCGATAATGGTGATAATGAAAATGCACTAATACTTCTTAAAAAAGCTTATGAAATCAATCCCAATACCATAGGTGTTAACAGTAGCCTAGGGTATCTATATCTGGTTCAAAATGAATTGGAACAAGCAGAGATGCACTTAATTAGAGCGACCCAAATAGATCCGACTATCGAGTTTACATATTATAACCTTGCGTGTGTGAATTTTAAGTGGGGCATAAAAGATGTCGGTTTGAAATATTTGGAACAAGCTTTTGAGTCAGGATATCGGGAATATAATTGGTTATTTAAAGATGATGATTTATTATCTATTAGAGATGATGTCAGATTTAAGGCATTGTTGAAAAGATACTTCACAAAAAAGGATTTAACTTCTATAAATTATTTTATTGATGCACATAAATATTATGATCAAGAAGATTTTCCCAAAGCAGCTAAACTATACGAAAAATCTGCTAAATCTGAAGAAAAAACTCCTCACGTATTATTATCCTGGATAGCTCATACATATTATATGGCTGCAATGTCATATTACAAATCTGGGTTATATGAAAACTCGATTAAGTCTTGTAAAGAAGCTATAAAATATTTTAAGAGCCTCAAAGACAAAGAATCGCTTGCTTCATTATATGATATGTTAGGATGGGTTTTTAATAATATTGGTGAGTTTCACGAAGCAATAGAAAATAAGCAAATGGCACTTAACTATTATTTAGAGTTAAAAGATAGTACTGAGATCGCAGATATTTACAGCTCAATTGGGGGTATGTATGATGACCAAGGTTTGAACAATATTGAAAGAGCTGTTGAAAACAGAATATTTGCGTTGGATTTATCGGCGCAATTTTTAATCGATGTCGCGAAACAGAATTTAATTCGCTACAAACCACT
>JACNJS010000064.1 GCA_014382445.1 Bacteroidota bacterium | reverse complement strand
AGTTGGAAGTAATTACATAATTACAACCAGGTTGGTTGTTTTTATATCCAAATGCCTGAGTTTCAACTTTACTTAAATCGGTTGTGTTGGTTCCTTTTAGTTCAATAACTGCAAGTGCTTTTTCTCCGTTTAAAATTGCTCCATCAGTTTTTTTTGAATCTTTTATATTTTTTAATTCGGTTGTAAGATTAAATTCAGGAGTTGGATTTTTTATGTAACCTAAAACGTTTACAAAAAGGTCAATTAGAAATTCTCCCTGATATTGTTCTTCTTTTGAATTTCTAATATTTTCTTGAATTTCAGGATTGTGAAAATGTCTTGTAAACTTTTCATAAGCTTCTTTAACTTTTTCGGTTTCTAATCCTTTCAAATATTTATTTAGAACTGAGTTCTGAAATAGGCTCATAAGTTTTTGGTCTTTTTTCTCAAATTTACTTTTATCTGGAGCATTGGCAAAAAAATAGCTCTTTTGGTTTTTTAGGGTCGGTTATTTTGTGTGTCGGCAAAAAACCAAATGTGCTATTTGTGTGCTGGCAATTCTCATCGTTTGTCTTTTTTTTAAGCTTGTTTGTAACGTTTTGAATATGATGCGTGCCGCATTATTTTCAATAAGCTTTCTTTGGCTTCTAAATTTTCAATTTTACAATTTGTTTTCTGTGTGCTGCTAACGGCGGCATGCATTATATTTTTTGTTATGCAAAGTGCTTTATTTAATAATTAATTTTTGTCTTGAGGTAAACTTATTATTCACGATTTCAATTATGTAAATTCCGGTTCTTAATTTAGAAATGTCAATATTATTGTTAGTTATTTTGCTCTGATATTCAATTTGACCATAATTGTTGTAAATTATAACTTCTATTATTAAAAGTCCTTCTTGAGTAGAGATAAATAATTCTCTATCGGTCGGGTTTGGATAGATACTTAGAGTCTTGTTCTTATTGGTTTCATGGACGAAAACAGAACATGCATATTCAACTTCTTCAATGCTATTGCATCCAGTCGCATTATTGTCAATATACACATTAGAATTTGGAAGTGCGATAAATTCACAGATACTTTTAACTTCACAAGTTGATAACATGGAATTACCACTAATTGTGATCTTGTACATTGAGTTTGATTCAATGTTGTCAATACCTGATAAACTATTCAAATTTGGGTTGTTTTCAATTCTTAACTCACTAGCAATCATGGTTAGATTATTCAATGCAGATATGTCATTCAATAAATCATTGTTAATGATATTAAAAGTACCTCCTATTGATTCCAGATTCTCTAAACCAGATAAATCTGTTAATGTCGGGATGCCACCATACATATGGCCTATTTGAAAGAATTCCCCAATTGAATTTATTGTATTTAGTCCCTCTAGATTTGTAATATCATTTCCATCTATGTATATATCACCTTCTAAATTTGTACAGTTTGGATAGTTTGATTGAAAATTGTCTATGTCAGATTGATTTGTAAAGTAATAGTTACCATAAGGTAAACAAGGCATTGTAATGCCACAAATATTTGCAATTTCACTTGGGTTATCGCAACCAGTGGAGTTGTTATATATAGATACAGTGCCAGTTGGGCTGGATAAATAGCTGCAAATACATTGAATATCACATGATTGTAATGAATTATTATTAGAAATCCACAAATCAATTAATGATCCAGGAACTATGGAGTCTAAGGCTGCTAGAGTAACTAACGAATTGTTTGAAGTAATCCATAATAATCCACTTGTCGAAGATAGATTGTTCAGTCCATTCAGATCTACAAGAGAATCGTTATTATTAATCCATAACTTACCACCTACATATGAAAGGTTATTTAATCCACTTAAGTTTGTAAGTGAATGATTGCCCGCAATTAAAAGGTCACCTCCAACTGATACTAAATTATCTAGTCCAGATAAATCTTCAAGTAATGGAAGGCCTCCATAGTAATTACCGATATCAACATTTCCACTTAATCCAGTGATGTTTTCTAAACCACTTATGCTATTTAATAATTCATTGTCTTCAATATGCAGGAAATATTCTATTGAGTCAAGCATAGAGAGTCCAGTTATATTTGTAAGACTATCATTTGAAGCTATGTATAGAGCACCAACATGTTCCAAACTGCTTAAATTATCGAGATTACTGATAGCTGGATTATTCCAGATTTGTAGTTCTCCACCAACATATGTTAAATTTTCTAGACCTGATAAACTATTAAGGTTTAGGTTAATATCTATATATAGATTACCATTGATAGATTCTAAAACACTTAATCCAAGCAAGTTTGAGATTTCGGTTGGTCCATTAATAGTGACATCTCCTTCTATTTCAGTACAGTTTGGGTAATTTATATGAAAATTGTCTATCTCGGTTTGAGTAGAAAACTTTATTCCATCAGGAAGACATGATTGTGAAAATACTTCAGTCTGGACGATGAAGGCTAATATGAATAATATTGTTTTTTTCATGTTAGTACTATTTTTGATGGTTGTTCAGCATTTTGCATAACGTATTGCGCTATGCTGCGTAGCACATAAATATTACATATTTTCCGGTTGCAAATATATTAAATTAATATGCCTAATGTTCATGTTTCCAATAAATTGCGCTATGCAGTATGAGCGCTTGTTGGCAGCTGGGCATTTTTTTCTGTGCGTGAGGGTTGGCAAGCTTATTGACAAGTTTAGGCTTGTGTGGTAGGCTTTTAGAGCGACTTGGTAATATGCTTGACTGCGAAGCATGGGCATTTTTCTTGTCCATAATGTCCGGTTACATTTTACAGCTTTATTCCAGACTATTTCAGTCAAAGACATAATTAATTCAAGTCTGATACTAAAACTGCTTACCTAATCAACATCACAGACCCCTCAACAACGTTTGAGTCCATTGGCTGGTTTCCAAATTCACTGTACACAATTCTGTAAACATATGAACCCATCATACAGGAAGTACCTTTGTATGTTCCATCCCAGCCATTGTTGATGTCGGTTGATTCAAATATCATCTGTCCCCACCGGTTGAATATACTGATGTGGTATTTGTTTATGTAATCGTATTTGGGTATTGCCCCGAAGGTGTCGTTCAAACCATCACCGTTTGGAGTGAAAGCGTTGGGCAAATAAAAAGGATCGCCACCCCAAAGTATTTGTACAGAATCTGATGACTTACAATCAGCATATGAAGTTACTTCAACCTGGTAATACCCCATACTGTCAATTACTATGGACGAAGTGTTTTCACCTGTATTCCAAAGATATGTACTTGCACCTTCTCCGGCATCAAGTAAATAACCCGGATCAACCCATAGAGTATCGTAGGATGCAAAAGAAATTGATGGCCCGGTAACTACTATTATATCAATACTTTTACTTTCAACACAATCAATGATGTCATTAACAACCAATGTGTATATGCCAGCTTGTTCGGTATTTACATTATTGATCCAAAGCAGCTCGCTGTTATTGCTATAATTGTCGGGGCCTGTCCATTCATAAGTTACTTCACCACTGCCACCGCTGATAAAAGGGGTAATAAAAATGCTTTCTCCCTCACAAATTTCTTTGGTGTCTCCAAAGATAATGTCAGGTCGTGTAAATATCCTGATATTCCCAAATTGGTAGTCTACACTCAACTCCTCACCCTGCTCATTAAAAAACTGGCTTTCACCCAAATCAGCTATCCAATGTACCTGTGACAAGCCATCTGCCATAGCACTGAAAACCAATTCTGTCATTTTGATACTGCCTGGAATACTTAGTGGGTCCGATCCTTTCCATGCAATATGTACTTCTCCTAAATCGGACAAAACAGTAGCTTGAAAACCATCTTCTAGGTCGGGGTAGACTTGTATATAACCATCGCATTGTAGCAAGGTTTGGTCGTAGATTAGCTTTACATGAAAACTGTCCACATTGATAAAGTTGTTTAACAACAAGGGACTCGAAGTTGCATTACCGATGCAGGTATTTCCATCTCCGGCAATGGCACCAATAATCTGTGAGATAATTCGCTCAATTTCAATGATAAAAGTAGTATCACAGAGAAACTCATCCCTCACAACACAATTATAAATTCCTGCTGATAAACCTGTAAATAAGCCATCATTGTTTTGAAAGTTTGTGCCTCCATCAATTGAATACTCAACATTGCCTTCCATTACAATGGCTTCAATTTCAATTTGACCATTAGCCAGGTAATCTATTTCTGGTAATAGGTTAATGCTATTAATTTGCGGTCCGTCAACATTAGATATTATTACAGGGTTATTCTCAAATACAGTTTCACAACCACTTTGATCTTTAACCCGCACAAAATAATTACTAGCTGCAAGATTCTCAAAAAAGTTATCTGTTTGCCAGTTGTCGCCATCGTCAATGGAATAGGAGAAATCATTTCCTGCCCCTGAAGTGGCTGTTATGCTTATGGAACCATTGTTGGTTAAACAATGCGAAGGCAAATAATCAACCGATGTGATCAGGATATCACCTGCATCAGTAATGGTGTAAGCATCAGATACAGTGAGGCAGCCATTGCCATCATTTACATGCAGGAAGTAGTTACCTACGCTTAAATTATTAAGGTCTGTTTGCTGGCCCAGAAGATTTCCACTACCATCAAACCATTCAAAACTAAGGGGCTGGGTACCGGTAACTATCAGACCAATAATACTCCCATTACTTCCTCCACAAGAGGTGGGGCTGATGACCAGGTTGTTTTCATTAAAAACAGCATGAGCAAACCAGCCTACATGAATGCTATCGATAGTGCTACAACCTTCGCTGTTGCTTAATTTAACCCAGAAATAACCTGTATCGGATACTGTTAAGGTGTTCATGTTTTGACCAAAACTACCATTGCTCCAACCATACATTCCCTGTTCATTGCCTGCATTGAGGGTAATTTCGGAACCTTCACACATCAGAGTGTCAGGTCCCAGGTTGGGATGTGGGGATTCAATAACCGAAATTACCCTTGAGGTTTTCTCAGTACGCCCAAAAGGATAGTTGCTATTGGGCGGATATCGAACATGGACATTCACCTCGTATTCACCACCCTGATCATAAGAATGCACTGGCCACAATTCGGATGAAGTATTCGAATCACCAAAATCCCATAATATCCACTCCGGTTCGGGTATAAAGTTTGGTTGAAAGGCAATAGGCTGGCCTGAGCAATTATGGTTCCATTCGAAACGAAAAAGGTGGTCTGTTAATACGTTGTTAAGGAAGTTGTGAGCTTTCTTCCCTCCTAAATAAACAGCATCAGCCTCATAGTTACAGGCTGTACCCCTTTTCCAGGGATCGTGGATTACACTTACATAATCATAAGACCCATAATCGAAACCTGTACAATAGATCTTACCATCCCGGGCCAATTGCAAACCATTGGTAGGACCAATTGCAATTTTGATCTCCGATTCAAAAAACAGCAGGGAATCTTCAATATACTGCATATCGTATTGATACAGTTCCATAGATTCATTTGTGCCTTCATTAAAATAAGCTAAATACAGTAATTTTGAATCAGGGGAAAACTCAACGGCCCATGGTTCAAACGCCTTATAACCAAATCCACCATTTTTGGTTAACGTGTACAGAAATCCTATTTCGCCCGTGATGGCATTAAATGTACATATCTCAAATGACTGCTCCAGAGGATGTGGTGCACTTTCATTCATATTGCCTACCACAAGGTGTTTTTTATTGTGCGAAACTTTCATATTACCCGCAATTCCGTTATGATTTCTGTCAATTGCAGGGCTTAAAACAACCTGGGGGCTCAAGCCTGTAGCGGTCAATAAATATGAAGCGAAGGCATCTTCATCAAATTTACGGACAATCACCCAAATATCATGGCCATTGGCGTGGCGTACCGATGTCATTCTTTCGAATACATCCCAGGTATTGTCCAATAAAATATTTTTTTCATCCGTAACGGCTCCCATACCCCCGTCAAGGTCTATGTCCACCACTGAATAATGCATGCCAATTGGTGTGGAGTAATAAGCAACAGTAAATACATAATACAAATGTGATGAGCCTGGCTTTTGCAGTATTAAGGCCCCTTGTGAAGCGATCCTATGACCAATAAGACCGTCCCCATTCTGCATAACCTGACCATTACGGTTCCAGATGCGGTTCCAGCTACAGCTAAACAAGAAATTACCACTTGAATCGCAAATACTTGCATTGGCATTGAGGGATGCGTGTGGCACATAATTAAGGGGTAACGGTTCGCCCGTATTGAAATCAATCCCCGTATTAAGGCCAAAATGCCAGATGTTGGCCTGGTTTTGTGCATTTGTATAATTATAGGCAAGAAAAATAATCAATATGAGACTGATTTTGTATTTCATGGGTGGTGTAAAGTTAATCCATAAAAACTAGACAAAGCCCCAACAATATATGCCTAGGGCTTTGTCCTTAATTAATTAATCAAAAGATAATAGAGGAATTTGAATTCCATATGTACTAAAATCTTGACAATCATAACCAGTGTTAGTACTTTTCGTCATACAAATTGGCTCCAGTGAACCTGAATTACCCATATAGACGGCAGCGTAAACTATAAAATCCGGAATTTCAATCCCGGTAAGATTGCAATGGTACTGGACCTCTGTCTGCACATCAAAAGTATGAGAGAATGTGGTTTCAGATACATCCATAACATCATTGTTAACCACTACCATATCATTGGCTACATCATAAACAGTAATGGCCACCCTGAACCCGTTGCCAGGCTCATCTTCAAATTGACAATCTCCGGTTGTCTCCCATTCTACAAATACTTCCCACGCATTTTGGGCTGAAACACTAAATATTCCAAACAGGAATATAACTGATAAAATTATTAAATTTTTCATAGCTTTATTCTTAATAAGTTTATAATTATTGTGTCTTAATAGTAACAAAATGCTTAATAAATGAATTCTCCGACAGGCTAAAACAGAGTTCAAACTATTAAATCAACTCCAAATATTTTGCCTTTTATATTTGTAAGACATTATGTATCTTTGCCAACGACCTCCTTTCTTTGTTTTCGGGTTTTGTGGAATCATATTCGTTAATAATTTTAGGAGGTTATTATTTTTAATATATATAAGTAAAAAACACAATGGTCTCTACTTATTAGTACCAAAATTAGTCATTTTTATACCATTTTTTACTTAATATTCTGCATGCCCCCCCCCCAATTTATATTAATTCTAAATAGTGAATTTGTTTTCTTATAGGTTGTATTATAAAACTATATGGAAGAATATAAGTCTATTTTGTTGTTAAAGTCGGGGTTGTTTTGTGAGCGGTGGCAAAAATTTAAGCTTTTTTGGTTTTTTGTGTCGGTTATATGTGTCAGAGAAAAAGCGAAAGTGCTTAAATGCGCGGTGGGTCTGCGCCTTGCTGCCAACGTGTGGCGCTATGCTGCGTAGCGCATTAATATTACAAATTTTTCTGGTTACA
>JACNJS010000012.1 GCA_014382445.1 Bacteroidota bacterium | reverse complement strand
AGCATTACATGAAACCTTGATACATCGGTGAAATTATTCAATATCAATGGGTTTGCAGTAGCATTTCCAATGCATGTACTTCCATTTCCAGCAATGGCGGAAATTATTTGAGAAATAATACGATCAATTTCTATTGTAAATGTTGTATCACAACCAAATTCATCTTTTACAATGCAGTAGTAAGTTCCTGCCGATAAGTTTTCAAACAAGCCGTTGTTAGTTTGGAAATTGTAGCCCGAATCAATGGAGTATTGGAGACTACCTATATCAACTATTGCCTCAAGATAAATGCTGCCATCGGTAAGGTAATCGTTTTCATGGCTTACATTTTCGGTAATTATATCTGGACCATCAATATTCTCAATCACCACCGGATTATTGCCATAAACTGTTTCGCAGCCACTTGGGTCTTTTACTTTAACGTAGTATTCGCCGGAAGGTAAATCTGTAAACAGGCTGTCGGGCTGCCAACTGCCGGTTGCCCCATTTTGGATTGAATATGAAAAAGTGTTGCCCGCACCCGAACTTGCTGTAATGCTTATTAAGCCAATGCTTTGCGAACAATGTGAGGGTGAAAAACCTACTGCTGTGATAAGTATGTTGCCGGCATCGGTAACGGTATATGAACCTGATATGGTAATACAGTTATTGGTATCGGTTACATGCAAAAAGTAGTTGCCAACCGATAGATTGCCGATATTAAGTGTGTTACCAAGTAGATTACCATTACCATCGTACCACTCCCAATTATCAGGCACAACCCCTTCAATTACAATCCCTTCAATGCTGCCATTGCTACCGCCACATGAGGTTGGTGTAATTATGAGGTTGTTTTCATTAAACACAGCTCTATCAAACCATCCAACATGAATGCTATCTCTTGTACTACAGCCTTCCGCATTGGTAATTTGTACCCAATACGTACCTGTATCGGAAACGGTAAGGTTAAATATGTTGTGTCCGAAAGTGGTTCCGTCACTCCATGCATAAAAACCCGGTTCGTTTCCAGCATTAAGTGTTATACTGTTTCCTTCGCACATTATTGTATCTGACCCAAGGTTTGGTTGAGGGGATTGTTTTACCATAACTAACCTTGATGTATGTTCAAACCTGCCAAAAGGGTAGTTGGGAGTGGGTGGGTAGTTAACATCTACCGATACTTCAAACTCACCGCCGTTGGTAAAATGGTGAACTGGGTAAAGTTCAGTTGAAATGCTATCTGCACCTGCATCCGGGTCATTAAAGTTCCATGTTATAGTTTCTGGGATTGGTTGAAAATTTGGTTGGAAAGCAATGCTGTTGTCAGGCCCCGAGCAGGTTCCTTGCCACTCAAAGCGGTATAGGTGGTCGAGGAGTATGTTGGGGAAGCACCAATTTACTTCTGTATAATCTCCCATGTCGATGGCATCAGCCTCAAAATCACATGCTGTACCACGCTTCCAGGGTTTATGAATAACGCTTACATAATGATAAAGTGGGCCTCCTCCCTCTTCTGGCCATGAACAATATATTTTCCCATCCGCTGCTAACTGTAAACCCTGGCCTGGCCCACTACTGATTTTTATGGCCGATTGTGTAAAAAGCCCTGCATTTTCAATGTGTTGCATATCGTACTGATAAATATCCACATCAGCATCATCAGTAGTAAATGCAATATAAGCGTATTTTGAATCAGGGGAGAATTCTATACCAAAAGGAATAAGTTTTCTGCCCTGTTCATCCAACTTCATCTCATAATACAAAAAATCAATTGCCCCTGTGGCAGCATCAAATTTGCATACTTCAACTATGAATGATGGATTTGAAAAAAGATAAGCAGCAAGTAAATATTTTTTATCATATGAAACTTTCATATATCCTTTTGTGTGTTCACCTTCGGGGTGTTGCATAATATGAGCATCACTAAGTACCGGAGTAGTATTTAAGCCTGATCTAGTAAGCAAAAACGATGCAAATTTATCATCCTTTATCTTGCGTGTAATAATCCAAATATCCTCATTGTTTTCGTGTTTTACTGCAAACAATTTTTCTTGGGCATCGTAGGCAGCACTTAAAAATACATCACGTTCAATCACTTCCCCCAACCCATTGTCACCGTTCATATCAACTATATTATACCAGAGACCATACAATCCAGTGTTGCTGGATGTTCCCCTTCCTACAATAAAAACATAATAAATATTATCTGAATTCGGTTTATTTACAATCAGTACTCTTTGTGTTACAGAGTAATCACCACCTGCAAGAGCACTACCATTGACCATGACAACATGGTTTTTATTAAAAATATCTATACCATCAGAGTAAAAGAGTAAATTACCTAAAGTGTCGCTATAAACAGCAGTTCCCTTAGGATTCCGTGTGTGACCTGGAATTACTTGTGGTTCACCACTATTGAAATCCAAGCCTGCATGGTCTCCAAAAAACCAAATGTTGGACTGTTTGTGTTGGGCATTGGAATGCCAAGGAAATATCAAAAAGAATAACGTTATAAGAAGATATTTCATCGTTGTACACTTGGGATAGAAAATAGTTAAAAAAATATGCCAAGTATTATTCTTGGCATATTTTCTTTATTAATTAATCAATTCAAAGTTACATTTGTCGTTAGAAAATCTAATTGCAGAAGTCCAGCACAGTTTTTTGCAGGAAGTATTGTTTGTCCACTACAAATAATTGCATTCGTTACTTTATTGCGCTTTTGAACAGTACAAACCACTCTAAAACACAGGGTTGTCTCGTCAATAGTACATAAAGCATCTTCAACACAAAATTCAGCCTCTAGGGGATTTGCGGTCGTTTCAATTTCTTTTGTTTGAGAAAAAACCGGATTGTTGTTGTCACAAACATCAATTATTGTTAAATTTGCGTAGTAGGCTGTATTATCATCCGGATAAACACAATTACCTGACCATGTAATAGTATGTTCAAGCCAACAATTTTGTGCTTCAAGTGATTTCACACCTGTGCCAACAAAGAATACAACAAATAAACTTAATACTAATAATAATTTTCTCATTTTTCTAAATTTTAGAGTGAATAATTAATTGCTTTACAAACACCAAAAGGCTTTGTATTTAAATCCACCAATAGGCTATACCAGAATACAGAAGATAAATCCAACTCCAAATATTCGACCTTTCATATTTATAAAACATTACTTATCTTTGCCAACAGCTTCCTTTCTTTGTTTACGTATTTTGAGTAGAGTCATATTCGTTAATAATTTAAGGGGGTTTTTGTTTTCAGATTGAAATATATGTAAACAACCCCTTCTACTTATTAGTACCAAAAATAGAAATTTTTATACCATTTTCAAGATTTATTTTACATGCCCCCCCCCCTAATTTATACATATTCTAAATAACAAGAGGTGTTTTTGTCATGGTGTCAAGTCGATATTATATTTTAGAAAGAAATATCTCTTTGTATCGGGAGAATGGTAGTTTTGATTTATAAATGTCATTAGTCAATTGGTTTTGCTTAATCAGCTAGTGTTTTCTTGTTTGTGTGTCGGCATAAATTTAAGCTCTTTTGGTTTTTTGTGTCGGCTTTGTGTGTTGGAGAAAAACCAAATGTGCTTAATTGTGAGGTGGCTTTTCGCTTTGTTGCTAACGTTTGACAATATGGCCAGTATGGGATTGCGGGCGATTTCCTATCAATGTACACGAAAAGTTGAAGCGGGCTACAAACATTCGCATACCACTGAAACCCATATTGGCTATATTGTGTGTTAGGCTACGTATTTTATACGTATTCAGTCTTTTATGCAAAATATGTCTATTTGTTATTTTTATGAAGCCCAAGTTGGAAACCTGTTCTTAACAATCCATTTATTATTTACTTTTTCAAGAACTATTAAATAGCCCATTCCTGTGTCATAATTTGCTTGCCAACCATATTCAATTATTGCTTGATTTCCAGTAGTATTAATTCCTGGACGTGAAAAAGTATGTAGTCCAGTAGATTTAGGATATTTTTTATAGTAATTCTCCCAACCTTTATATTCAACACTGAAAAAGCAATTTGTCTCGGTAGGATTAATTAGTTGTACTGTATTTAATTCAAAATTGTTATCGGATAAAAAATAAGCGTTACTGTTTTCTTCTGAATAGTCTGATAATAACAAAGAATCGAATACAATATTTTCACTTACCAACTTATCTTTAATGTATTCAATATGTACTGGCGATTTTGTTTTTTGAACAATATGTATAAAGTCAAAATTGATAAAATAAGTTTCTAAAACAGAGTTAATTATTTCATAATCTAATTCGTTATTGAGTGTTGATTGCTCTAATTGAAAATCCGTACAAAGTGTTTCTTCGCTGTCCTTTTTACAACTCAATAATAAAATTGTAACCAATAATTGAATAATAATAATTTTTCTCATTTGTTGTCTCTTTTTAATATGTAGCCTAACGGTTTGAATATGATGCGTGCCGCACTTTATTCAATAAATTTTCTATTATTTCTATATCGTCAAATTTACAATTCATTTTCTATTAATGACTAAACTGCGGCATGCATTATATTTTTTGTTATGTGCAGGGTTTTATTTTGATTTTAAGTTTATTATTCTTTCCAACATATTTAAATTATCAAGTAACAATTTCTTTTCACTTTTTATGTCGGCAATATTTTGAAAAAAAGATATCGAATACATAGTTCCAACAATTAGTATGTCTAAGGAGTCAATTATATTTCTAAATCTTTCGTTAATGTCCACTCGTTGAAATCTGCGACTTAGAATTCCATAATGTTCATATTTTGAATACAATTCAAAAAGTCCTATTGCTCTGCCATAATTTCTAATTCGAATATCATTTTGGGATTTAATTTTATTAATTATTGTTTTATTTGAGATCTCATTTTTGTAAATCAATGTGTTGCAAGGATCTTTAATGTTGAATTCTTTAGTTGTGTCGAATAGAAAATGAAAATCTTTGTATAGTGCTAATGTTGTTTTCTTATATGCTTGCTCGCTAAAATTTCCGGCCAAATATTCTTTATTAGACCTGTCTAGAGTCCTTCTAAGGTGACTACATAGTGTTTTTCCGAGTTCCGTTTTATAATTTTGATTTGAGTTTTTTTTAGTTTCGTATTCTTGGTAATGTATTTTTAAGTATGCCACATTCAGAAAGTCTACTAAACTTGTCCTTAATAGTATTGTTATAGCATAATCATTTGAGAATGTCGTTTCATTGTAGTCTTTAAACAATAATCTTAATGAATCAAAGCAAAAGATGAATCTTTCAAAAAAGTCCCGGTATATTAATACATCAACATTAAAAGTCTTGTTTTCTACTTTTTCTATGATATCAGATCCAATTCTTGAAGTACTTTCCAAAGAATTACAAATCAAATCTCTTTTTTGTCTATTGAGTTTTGATATTTTGATCATTTTGACTTAATTTGATGTTTGGGTCAACCTTGCACATAACGTTGAGTGTATGCGTAGTGGCGGATTTCGGAGCTCCTCGCTATCAAACCGAGATGATGTTGATGCGAGCCACAAACCTTGATATTTACAACGTTTCCCGCCATTACGTATGACACATTGTTAGGGCACGTTATTCTTTTATCCTTCATAAGTTGCGTAGTGTACTTTTAAACTAGTTCCAACAATATTATTTGCTTTCAGTGTCGTAGCCGGTAACCTCGTCGAGTTATAAAGGTTATTTGTATATATCCGCGTAAACCAATATACTTGCTCTGTTAATTTCTCCATATTGTCTGTTCCAATTTTATGCTTAATAATTATCGGATTAACAATTGCGTTTTTCTCATCTGCTTGAATGTTTGTAATTAGTATTGCATAATCATTATATAAAAAACAATCCCCCGATTTTAGATTCATATAAGCACCTACTTCTTTGTCAAAGCAGGCAAACACAGGGTATCCACGCTTTATTATCTCTAAAACTTCCACATTGTCAACACTTAGTTGTTTCTTGGATTGTTTAACAATGCTTTTTATATCATCAGGATGTAATTTCCCGTCTCTATGTATAATTAACTTTTCTGGATAGGGTAAGTTGTTTTGCTTTAGATGTTTTCGAAAACTTGTAAAACATGACCAAATTACTTCTGATGAAATAGCTTCATTTCTCGGTAAATTTTTATTGATAGCAGAATGAATAAAAGTTCCTTTATTATCAAAAAACACTAAAGCTAAATTTGAAAACTTCCCTCTTTCATTCTGAGAATGTCCTAAATCGATACCAACAAAATAAGTCAATTCATTTTCTTGCGAATTGTTAATAACACTCAAATGTCCTCCAAGTTTTTCCAGACACTTAACAGTAAAGTTCGACAATTTAAAATTATCAATTGCTCCTAAATAAATTTGATAAGATGTCCGTGATTTTTTTAAAGGTTCGATAAAATCATTTGGCTGTTGGTATTCAGTAAAAATTGCAGCAAGAAACTTTTTCTTATATTTTCTTCGAATAGATATTACTTCAGCAAATCTTGATTCTGAAGACGATTTTACTCTTACTGGTTCTAACAACTCGAAATTCTCGGAATTTTTATTAAAACGATTTACCAATTCAGAGAAACTTGGTTCATTATAATTGTCAATAAGAACAGGAAGAATAATACAGTTATTAGCAGGTTTAAACATGCCACTATAATATGCCGCACTTTGTTTGTTCACACATTTATTCTCTCCAATTAGTAAATTATTCTCTTTGCCAAAGCTTTTTATATTGATTCTTTGAAATGGTTTCTCCTGAAAATTCAAAAATCCGTCAAAAGAAATGTTCTCAAGTTTTTCTTGAAGATAAAATATTGATTTATCAATATCTTTTATTGTTTCTTGGACAACTTTCCCAAAAATATCAGGAGAATACGAAGCAATAAAATGATAGTTAAATGTTGCAATAACATTTTCATGGTCATTGATAAATTTTTGGGACTTCTCTATATCATCTTTGGAATTCAAATCAACTTTTAGTCTCCAATACCTTTTACTTTCTACAAGAGAAATCTCAATATCATCAGCAGGTCGAGTGAAGCCATTCTTTAAATTCTGAATATAGCTAAATGTTATATTGTCTGAACTTGTAATCTTTGTTGTCGGCAAGAAATGGATAAAAAGTTCTCCGCTACTAAATAATTCAACATTAAATTCAATGGCTTTTTTCAAAACAAATGGCGATAAGTCAACTATATCAGTTACATGTGCATTTTCTTTAAGAAATTTAGGATACTTTTTTTCGAGTGCTTCATTGATTATGAATGATATATAAGCTGATATTTGTTGAGTATTCGAAAATGGAGTAAAAATCTCAATTGAAGATTCAAAATTATACTGCCAAGTGGTCTCCTCTTTCATTGGTTGAAAAGTCTTAAAATCCTTTTCATTTAGCTCATATAATTTTATGTCATCCGACTTTGTTAGCCATTTCTTAAACTTTTGACATTGTTCAGTTTGGTTAATAACATCTTCGGTCAGCTTGTATTTGTATAAAGCTAATTTTTCAATTTGACCTTTTTTCGATGTTATAAATGGTGTCAATGTAACTCTTTTTTAATGTGCCCTAACGTGTGGCGCTATGCTGCGTAGCGCATTAATATTACAAATTTTTCTGGTTACA
>JACNJS010000034.1 GCA_014382445.1 Bacteroidota bacterium | reverse complement strand
ATCAGGCAGGCGTATATTTGGTTAAGATCAACACTGAAAACGGAGTAGTTACCAAGCGTGTTATTATCACCCGATAATTAACCACGCAAGGGTAGCATACCTACCGACACAATAATAATAAAGGAGCTTCGTCCGCCTCAGGCAGACGGGGCTTCTTTTTTTTATACAATTAGCACAAGCTTGTGCTATATTATATTTGAAACTTTTACAAAATCCAGAGAATGTTGTCCTTCTGATCCGCCTTTGGCGGAGAAGAATCTCATTCTGCTAAATAACAATAATAAAAATCCAAATAACAAGTAAATAATCAAAACCCAAATCCAAAAAAGTTATAGTTATCGTTTGAAATTTAATTATTGGGGATTGAGATTTATTTGAGGTTTGATAATTGATAAGTGGTATAAATTTGGCGTCAAAAATTGTACTATTTTTGGCGGTATTAAGGAGGCAAACCCCATATGGAACGTATTGGTCAATAATTAATTTTTTGATAATAGTATTTTCAGCATATTAAAACACTCAATAAACAATTTTCAATACTCAATAAACAAATTGTAAAACCAAAAATGAAGAAATTTGATTTAGAAGATAGGTTTATCGACTATACTTTAAGAATAAGTAATGTTGTTGATGAAATTGATAATCCAATATGTAGATACAATGAAAATTGAGTGTTGAATGTTACATGTTGAAAATTTGATCCTTTTATAAGTGGACTTTATAATTTGCAGGTACCCTTTACAAAAAGCATAGAATCAAACTACATGATATCAGTAAGTAACATTAAGAAAGTATTTGGCGGATATTCTTTATTTGAAGGTGTTTCCTTTAACATAAATTTAAAGGATAGAATTGGACTTGCCGGAGTGAATGGAGCCGGAAAGTCAACCCTGTTAAAAATTATGGCCGGGGAACTCGAACCTGATTTGGGTAGGATAATTATCCCCCCTGATGTTACCATTGGTTATCTTCCGCAGGAAAAGTTTATTTCGTCCGACCTTACAGTTTTTAATGAAGCAATGCAGGCTTTTAAATTTATTGACAGCTATAAAAATGAAATAGAGAAAATTCATCGTAAATTAGAAAGTAAGGATAATAATAGTGATAAAGAATATTCAAAACTGATAGATCGGCTTGGGTTTTTAGATGCTACATTGAATATATATTCTCCTGATCAACTCTCGGGAAATGCTGAAAAATATTTAATGGGTCTTGGTTTTAAGCGACAAGAATTATTCAGGCCTATGGTTGAGTTTAGCCTTGGTTGGCAGATGAGGGTTGAAATTGCTAAACTTTTATTGCTTAAACCTACAGTTTTGCTTCTGGATGAGCCTACCAATCACCTTGATATAGAGTCGATTCAATGGGTAGAAGATTTTTTAATTTCATATTCAGGTGCTGTAATAGTGGTGTCGCACGACCGTACACTTCTCGACAATATTACCAATAGGACGATTGAAATTAGTAATGGCAGGATATATGATTATAAAGCGGCTTATTCAGAATACTTTCTATTGCGTGAAGAAAGGGAATTACATCTTCAGGCTACGTATAACAATCAACAGCGAGAAATCAATGATGTTCAACGATTTATAGAAAGATTCAGATATAAAGCCTCAAAAGCAAAGCAAGTTCAGTCGCGAGTTAAACAACTGGATCGAATGGATAAATTGGAATTGGACAATCTTGACAGAAGCACTATTCATTTTTCATTTCCGCCCGCTCCACATAGCGGAAAAGTAACCCTTGATGGAAAAAATATATCAAAACAATATGGAGATTCAGTGATACTGGATAGTATAGACTTTGAAATTCTAAAAGGCGAAAAAGTTGCTTTTTTGGGAAGGAACGGTGAAGGAAAATCAACACTTGCCAAAATAATTGCAGGCAGTATTCCTTTCACAGGAAATCTTAATGTTGGCTATCAGGTTATTACAGGTTATTTTGCACAGGATCAGGCCGATATGCTTGATACTGAGTTAACCGTTTTCGAAACCATCGATAATGTTGCCGTTGGAGATATTAGAAAGAGAATAAACTCAATTCTTGGAGCTTTTTTATTTCAGGGTGATGATATTAACAAAAAAGTTAAAGTGCTTTCAGGTGGCGAAAAATCACGCTTATCACTTGCCCTGTTATTATTACAACCAAGTAATCTGTTATTATTGGATGAGCCCACTAATCATCTTGACTTAAGATCGAAGGATATACTTAAAAATGCATTATTACAATTCGATGGTACCCTTGTGATTGTTTCGCATGATAGAGATTTTTTACAAGGGTTAACAAATAGGTTGTATGAGTTTAAAAATAAGGGAATTAAAGAATTTAGAGGTGACATAGAACTCTTTCTTGAGGATCGAAAATTAGAATCCCTAAAGGAACTTGAATCCAATGAAAAATCGGCTAACATAACTAAGAATAAGAATACCGAAAATAAAACGAATTGGAAGAATAAAAAGGAGCAAGATAAAAAAGTACGTAAATTGAAAAGTGAAATCAGCAGGCTTGAGAAAATAATCAGCAACCACGAATTTTTCCTAAATTCGATAAATGAAAAACTTGCATTTCCTGAAAAAAACGAGGAAGAAATTAAATCAGGCGACCTCTACAAACAGCACGATAATGTAAATACGGAGCTTAATGATGCTTTTGGTGCCTGGGAAAAAAAGCAGCATGAACTCGATTCCATGGAAGACAGATAGTTGTATCAGTAAATGCTTAGTTGCTTGAATGATAAAATAGGAGAATCAATCCTTTAAGAGATGTTTTCAGCAGCCCTTCTCTCCTTCTCTCCTTCTACTTATTCCTGTCAATCATTTTTACAGCTGTTTCTCTAAGGTACTGCCTCTTACTGACAGAAATATTAATATTATCAAGATTTTCCATTCCAGCAATAAAATATTTTTCGATTTCTTTATTAGCAGTAATATCAATTTGGAATTTTGTAAAAATCGAGTTTACTGACTTAACCTTATAATCAGGATCAATATCAGGCATGTTATAAAGAGATATTAACTTTTCCCTTGTTTCATTATCAGCAACTTCCAGAGCTTTTAAATAAAGAAAAGTTTTTTTGTTCGTAATAATATCTCCACCTGTTTTTTTTCCGAAAATATTTTCATTCCCGAAAGTATCTAACAAATCATCTTTTAGCTGAAATCCGAGACCAATGTTAACACCAAAATCGTAAAGAAGACGCGCATCATCTTTTGGTGCTCCGCCAATTAATGCCCCAATTTTTATACTGGCGCCAAACAACACCCCTGTTTTTAAGCGAATCATATTAATATATTCATCAACACTTACGTTATTATTATTTTCAAAATTAAGGTCAAATTGCTGTCCTTCACATACCTCGATTGCAGTTTTGTTGAAAACGGCAAGCGTATCCTGAAGTATCTCTTTGTCGGCCTGCTGAGCATAGTGATATGCAAGTGCAAATAATGTATCACCCGAAAGTATTGCAATATTTGAATCCCACTTTTTAAATACTGTTTCTTTACCTCTTCTTATTGGTGCGTTATCCATTATATCATCATGGATGAGTGTAAAATTATGAAACAGCTCGATGGCAATTGCCTGAGGCAGAGCTTTTTTATAATCATCGCAAAACAATTCGCAGCCCATTAAGGTGATAACAGGCCTAATTCGTTTACCACCAAAACTCAGGGTATATTTAATAGGATTATAAAGCTCAAGAGGTTTGTCGTTATATTTAATCTTGTGAAGCTGTTCTTCAAAATACTCTGCCAACTGCTCGTAATTCTTCATATTACATTGATGTTTTTTAATAGTCAGAGATAGATGAGGGTTTATTTTTTCGTCTGCCCATATACACTTTAGTAAGTATAACGGTTATACTTTGTTGCTTACAAGGGTTCATTCTATCAGATCTAACAAATACTGCCCATAACCACTTTTTACCAACGGCTCAGCAACTTTTCTCAACTGAACATCATCAATAAACCCTTTTTTATAAGCTATTTCTTCGATACAGCTTATTTTAAGCCCTTGCCGGTCCTGTACAACTTCAACAAATTGTGATGCCTGAGTAAGAGATGCAAATGTTCCTGTGTCGAGCCAGGCTGTTCCGCGGCTAAGTAACCCAACTTTTAGCTTACCTCGTTCAAGATAATATTTATTTAAATCAGTAATTTCGTATTCTCCTCTTGCACTTGGTTTGAGGTTCTTAGCCACATCAACCACTGAGTTGTCGTAAAAGTATAAGCCAGGAACTGCATAATTAGATTTAGGCTTTACAGGTTTTTCTTCAATTGATAAGGCATTAAATTTATCATCAAATTCAACAACACCATATCTTTCAGGGTCGTGAACATGATAGGCAAACACTATACCACCATCGGGGTTGTTACACGAAGCAAGTAAGTTATGTAGTCCGGTGCCGTAAAAAATGTTGTCGCCCAGTACCAATGACACTTTATCATTACCAATAAATTTCTCACCAATAACAAATGCCTGTGCCAGTCCGTTTGGAATTTCTTGAATTGCATATTCAATCCTGCAACCAATTTGTGAACCATCGCCTAGCAATAATTCAAAATTGGGAACATCATGTGGAGTTGATATTATTAATATCTCACGAATACCGGCCATCATTAGTACTGATAATGGGTAATATATCATTGGCTTATCATAAATAGGCATAAGTTGTTTACTAACTGCTATTGTAAGGGGATGTAAACGAGTTCCTGCCCCGCCTGCTAAAATTATGCCTTTCATGTCTCAGTTTTTTTATATACAAAATGCTCTTTAGGTTTCAATTCTCGTATTAATAGTTTATCAAGCTCAATGTCCTCTTCTTCATCAAATAATTCTAAATAAGGTTCCCTGAATAATCTGGTGATAATTCGTTTATCTAAAGTTAGTAACAATGATGGTAATACAAACATGTTGGATAACAGTGCAATAACCAGAGTAAATGATACTAAATACCCCAATGCTTCTGTGCCCCCAAACGATGATAGAGTAAAAATGTAAAACCCAAAAAACAGCACTATTGCTGAATAAACCATACTATAGGCAGTTTCAACAAGAGCAGCAAGTACAGCAGGTCGGATTTTCCATTTATTTTGGCGAAGTTGCAATCGGTATCGTGATAAAAAATGTATTGTATTATCCACACTAATACCCAGCGCAATACTAAATATAAGGATTGTTGAAGGTTTGATCGGTATATCAAAATACCCCATCATGCCTGCGGTAAGTATCTGGGGTATAATATTCGGAATAAGTGATATAAGAATCATACGGGCCGATGAAAAAATAAGTGCCATCAAGATTGTAATAATAAAAAGCGCAAGCATGAGGCTCATGAACAGATTTTTAACCAGGTAATTAGTTCCTTTAAGAAATACAACACTAGTGCCAGTTAAATTAACATCAAATTTATCGGGAGGGAAAATAGAATCAATTTTTGGTTGTATATCTGTTAGTATTCGTTCGATATCGTTGGTGCCGATATTTGCCATTTGTACCGAAACACGGGTCGTCTGAAAAGTGGAATCAACAAAAGCATTTAATATACCTTTATTACCTTCCATGTCAGGAACATATGAAAGGATGAAGTTTTTTTCCTGATTATTGGGCAGAGAATACATCTTTTCATTTCCTTTATAAAATGCCTGTTTAGCCGACTTTACGACCTCTACAACTGATATAGGCTTCGAAAATTCACTGTAAAGTGCTAATGTGTCTTGTAGGTTGTCAATTTTTCTCAAAGTAGAAAGACGCAATACGCCATTTCTTTTTTTCGTATTTACAGTAATTTCCAATGGCATTACACCATTGAAGTTTTGCTCAAGAAAAATCATGTCCTTATATAATTTCTCCTTTTTTGAGATGTCATCAACAATGTTTCCTGTCGTTTTTAGTAGGGTTATGCCATAAATAGCAGCCACAAAAAATACAGAAGTAATAACATATATTATTGTTCTTCTGGTAATTATGATATGTGTAACTATGGTTACTACCCTTTTGATGATTCCTTTATCGAGGTGTCTAAAATGTTTTGACTTAGGTACAGGAAAATAGCTGAATAGTATGGGGAGGATAAAAAGTGAAAGAAGATATGTTACCAGAATGTTAACCGATGCAATCACGCCGAACTCCACTAAGAGCTCATTGCGGGTAATAATAAATGCTGCAAAACCTGCTGCCGTAGTTGCGTTTGTTAACAAATTTGCATTGCCTATACGCGTAATCATCCGCGATAAAGCCTTTACTTTATTACCATGCAATCGGTACTCGTTCAAATACTTGTTTAGCAGAAAGATTGAGTTCTCAACTCCAATTACTATAAGTAGAGGAGGAAGTATGCCTGTTAATATTGTAATCTTGTACCCGAAAAGTACAGTAGTGCCAAGTACCCATACTACTGCAATAATTACTACTAACATGGCGAAAATGACCGCCCGTCCTGATCGAAATAATATGAATAGTAGTATTGAGGTTATTAAGAGCGACAGTATAATAAAAAGCACTAACTCGTCTTGTATTTTTTTTGATGTAACAGTACGAATATATGGCAGTCCCGAATATTTTATGTCGATGTTGTATTTATAACCAAATTTATCAACGGTTTCTTTTATTTTGCTAACAAGACCAACCCTGGCTTTTGAGTTAAGTATTTCCTTGTCAAGGGTTATCATCATCAGGTTTACATCGGTTTCTTTATTAAAAAGACGTCCGTTGTAAAGCGGAAGGTTATATATTATTTGTTTTAATGAATCAACTTCTTGTTGCGATTTTGGCTTTTGTGACACTAATGGTAAAAACTGGAATTTTTTAAGACTGTCGTTACGAATTAAATTGTAAAGACGTGAAACGCTAACCACCTCTTGTACTCCATTAATATTTAACACATCATTACTAAGATCGTACCAACTGTTAAAATGGTCGAGAGTAAATAGGCTGGTATCCTGTATTGCTACAAATATTACACTTCCATCAAGCCCAAATTGCTTTTTAAAATTTTCGTATTCAATGTTAATTGGGTCTGTGGAAGGCAGCATCCGAGCCATTTCATACGACAGTTTTATTTGCGAACCCAAATAACCCATGAAAATGGTTAATACCCCAATAATTATCAGGTTGAGTAACCTGTTTCGTAATATTAGTCTAACAAGAAATTGCCACATAAATTACTTAATTCTCAATGTTCGCACGAAAATATAACAAATTATTTAAACCATTTTCTTCGAGAAAGTGATAGTTAAATAAGCTTTGTATTTTTGTATAGCACTTTAACGTGTGTAACACTATTTTTCGCAAATGTAAGTTTTGTTTTTAAAATGGGTAAGAGAAAGATACTTTTTATTGATACAACACATCAGGCGCTAGTTGACCGGCTTGAATTACAGGGCTTTGAGTGCGATTATTTTGCTGATTACAGGCGGCAGGAGTTACTACAGATTGCAGATAAATATACCGGTATTATAATTAGAAGCAAGATTAAATTGGATGCAGATTTTTTAATGAGATGTAGCCACCTTAAATTTATTGGTAGAGTAGGGGCAGGCATGGAAAATATTGACACTGATTTTGCCAAAAAGCAAGGCATTGTCTGCCTGAATGCACCGGAAGGGAACCGCAATGCTGTTGGTGAACATGCTGTAGGCATGATACTCACATTATTTAATAAACTAATTACAGCCGATAATCAAGTCAGGAAAGGTAAGTGGATTCGTGAAGGTAATCGTGGCTATGAATTAGGAGGCCTAACGGTTGGAATAATAGGATATGGCAACACAGGTGGCTCTTTTGCTAAAAAACTTAAGGGCTTTGATGTAGAGGTTATTGCATACGACAAATACAAGCAAAATTATTCTGATGAATTTGTTAAAGAATTGGAAATGGTTGATCTTTTTGAACGAAGCGATATAGTGAGTGTACATATACCTTTTAACTTTGAAACAGAATATTTAGTAGATGCTAAATTCATAAATAAGTTCAGGAAAAACATTTATGTGGTTAACACTTCGCGTGGAAAAATTCTTCGAACAAGCGATTTGATTAAATGCCTTAAGTCAGGAAAAGTTTTAGGAGCATGTCTCGATGTGCTTGAATATGAGGAACTCTCATTTGAAAACATGAAACTACATGATGATTTTCAAGCACTTATCACAATGGAAAACGTTGTCCTTTCTCCACATATCGCTGGCTGGACGCACGAATCCAACTATAAAATGGCCTCTGTCATAGCCGACAAAATAGAAGCACTTGATTTATAGTTGATTTGTAAATTGAGATTTGGAATTTTTGTAAAAGTCTTATTCTTGCTTTTTAACCCATCACTGTAACAAATATCAACAAACGCACGTCATAGTAGCAAATTCACTTAAAACATAAAATCATGAAAAAAGTTAGTTTAAAAATAGTACTAGTACTGTTATTTTTTGTAATAGTCATTCCCCTTAAAGCTCAAATTCGCGGAAACGGTGAAATAACAAAACAATTATACGATGTTGATAATTTTGATGCTGTTAAAGTTGATGGAGCCAGAACATTAGTGCTTACTCAGGGAGATAATTTCTCAGTTGAAGTAGAAACTGATTCAAACATTCAGGATTATGTAACTATAGAGGTTAAAAATAACACCTTGTATTTTGGCTTTAACACTAAAAAGATCAAAAAATATAAGGTTCTGAAATTTTATGTAACAGCACCCAATTATAAACAAATTAAAGCATCAGGGGCTTCAGTTATTAAATCCAACGGTACATTATCGGGTGATAATCTGTTAATTGCTGCTAGTGGTGCATCAGATTTAAATCTCGAAGTTGATTACAAAAATATTATCACAAAAGTATCAGGCGCATCCGACGTTACTTTGAGTGGTAGTACTTCATCCAGCATAGTTGATTGCAGCGGGGCATCTGAGTTTCACGGAAAAAATCTCACAACAACCAGTTCAGTAATCAACGCAAGTGGCGCCAGTACTTGCTATGTAAATTCAAACGCACACCTTACATATGAAGTTTCCGGAGCTTCTGAAGTGAAGTATGTTTCTACGCCACAAACTGTTGTAATTAAAAAAAACCATGGACCTGAAAAAATAATTGTGCGTAATGATACAGCCCGTGTTTCAAAGTATTATAATGATACCGACACAACTAAAGTTAATGTTGGTTCATTAAATATTGAAGTAATTGATGGGGATACTACTATGATAACTGTGGGAAGACACACTTTGTGCGTTACTGATAATGGTGATGTTACCTGGGAAAGATCAAAAAGAAAAAAGTTTAATGGTAATTGGGGAGGTGTTGATATTGGACTTAACGGTTATTTAACTCCTGATTTTGACATGAGTTTTGATAAGGCCGATGATTATTTATCATTACAAATGGAAAAATCAATAAATCTCAACCTAAATATCTATGAACAAAATATTTCATTAAACAAGGATAAAAACATTGGCTTGATTACAGGTTTAGGCATAACATTTAATAATTATAGGTTTAATAACCAAACATACCTTACTTCTGACAGTTCCTTTATAGCAGGTTATTATATGAGTGGAATAAATGTAAGAAAAACTAAGTTAACTGCCATGTACTTAACAGTTCCGTTATTTTTCGAGGTTCAAACCAAAACCTCAAATCGGTTAAGGCAATTTCATTTTGCTGCAGGAGGACTGATAAGCGCAAGGGTGAGTACCCATACAAAAATATATTTTAATGAATCGAATAAGGAGTTTGATTTGTTAGTTGACCCATCGGATACTGACACCAAAGTTGCCAAGGGCGAATCACCTTCATCAGATGTAAGGAATATAGTTAAGAATTTTAACAGTTTTCATCTTGCACCATTTAAGTTCGATGTATCAGTTAGATTTGGTTATGGGATTATAAACCTCTACGCTACATATTCATTAAACACTATGTTTCAGAAGGATCGGGGTCCCGAACTTTACCCATTTACCGCCGGTATAACCCTGGTTGGTTGGTAAGCTTTGATTTATTAATTTTGCCTGATAAATTTAACTTAAAAAACGATGTCAGGACATAGTAAGTGGTCAACAATTAAGAGGAAAAAAGGGGCAATAGACGCAAAGAGGTCTAAAATATTTTCCAAGATTATAAAGGAAATAACAGTTGCTGTTAAGGAAGGAGGAGCCGATCCTGATGCGAACCCAAGATTAAGAATGGCAATTTCGAATGCCAAGGGACAAAGTATGCCCAAAGATAATATAGAAAGAGCTATTAGTAAAGGAAAAGATAAAGATGGTGCCTCATTTACCGAGCCTACGTTCGAAGGGTATTTACCTAACGGAATTGCTGTTTTTATAGAGAGCACAACTGATAATCACCAACGCACTGTTTCAAATATTCGTGCAATTTTTAATAAATATGGTGGAAGTCTTGGCACCAACGGATCATTAACCTTTATGTTCGACCGCAAAGGTGTATTTGTTGTCCCTGTTGGTGATCTTGATCAGGATGATTTTGAAATGGAACTCATTGATGCCGGTGCAGAAGAGATAGAGTTAGAAGAAGATGGATTTTTTCGCATAACTACTTCTTTAGAGGATTTTGGTGCTATGTCGAAAAAGCTCGAGGAATTAAATATTGAACCTGAATCAGCGGAGTTGCAACGCATACCTAACGACACAAAGCAACTCGACACAGGTGATGCTCTTAAAATAATGAAAGTTATCGATCATTTTGAAGATGATGATGACATTCAAAAAGTATTTCATAATCTTGAAATAACTGATGAGCTGGCTGAAGCGATGCAATAAGAGCTAAGAACCAAGAATCAAGAGCTAAGAATTAACAGCCATAATTCAGAATATCTCACTTCTTGAGTCCTGGCTCCTGAATCCGCATCCTGATTCCTATATCCTGATTCCTTCCCCCCAGTTTCTTTATTTGTAATCCTTCTAAATTTCATCAACAAGTGATGTAACAGGGCATGGTTTCATACATGCTAAATGTTGGTAAAAGATTGATACAGTTATAGATGGAAGGTGTTAGTAAAGGATAATTACAAATAGTAATAAATAAAATGATTTATATCATCTTTATTTGAAGAAACCGAGCTAAAACAAGCCCGGGAAAATAGTATTTTTACGCTGCAAAAAATGGACAGATTAAATGGCATTTTTTTTAAACACCACTGTTAAATAATTAACATTATAATACATTATTATCATTAATTAATTAAAAAGATCATGACAAATAAAATCACAAATTTGGCAGAATATCTGCAGAAGTACAAAGAAAGCGTAGCAAACCCTGAAGAATTTTGGGCTAATATAGCAGAAGCTAATTTCTGGCGCAAAAAATGGGATAACGTTGTGGATTGGCGTTTTGAAGGCCCTGATGCACCAGTAGCTAAGTGGTTTGAAAATGGCAAACTAAACATTACCGAGAACATTTTTGAAAGAAATATGTTTATGAAAAAAGACCAGACTGCCTTAATCTGGGAACCAAATGATCCTAAAGAAAAAGAATTAAGACTTACCTACGGTGAACTTTTCGATAAGGTAAAGCAATTTGCAAACGCGTTGTTAAAAATTGGGGTTAAAAAAGGCGACAGAATTGCGATTTATCTTCCAATGATTCCCGAATTAACAGTGGCTATGCTTGCATGTGCCAGAATTGGTGCTATCCACTCAATTGTATTTGCCGGATTTTCTGCAACAGCTCTTGCCGACAGGATTAACGATTCACTATGTAATGTTGTAATTACATCCGACGGAGGTTATCGTGGAGCAAAATCAATTCCTCTAAAATCAGTTGTAGACGAAGCTGTAGAAAAATGTCCATCAGTAAATAATACAATTGTATTTAAACGTACCGGTGAAGATATAGATTTTGTTGAAGGCAGAGATATTTGGTGGCACGATCTTATTAAAGGTGTTAGCACTGATAACACTGCTGAAGTTATGGATTCTGAGGACACTTTATTTATCCTTTATACATCTGGGTCAACTGGAAAACCAAAGGGTGTGCTTCACACTATCGCCGGATATATGGTGTATGCTGAGTATACATTTAAAAATGTATTCCAGTATAACGATGGTGATATATATTGGTGTACTGCTGATATTGGTTGGGTAACAGGTCATTCTTATATTGTATACGGTCCATTATTAACAGGGGCTACATCAGTTATGTTTGAAGGAGTTCCAACATGGCCTGACGCTGGAAGATTTTGGGAGATAGTGGATAAATATAAAATTAACCAGTTTTATACCGCCCCTACTGCTATTCGCGCATTACTTGCACAGGGCGATGAGTTTGTGACCAGGCACGACCTTAGTTCTTTAAAAGTTTTAGGTACTGTTGGCGAACCAATTAATGAAGAAGCATGGAGATGGTATCACGACCTCGTTGGTAAAAGCCGCTGCCCGGTTGTTGATACATGGTGGCAAACCGAAACCGGTGGTATTATGATAACACCATTGGCTGGTATTACTCCTACAAAACCCTCGCTTGCTACTTTGCCATTTCCGGGTGTTCAACCAATACTTGTTGATCCTGAAGGTAATGAGTTAAAAGGAAATAGTGTTGAAGGTATACTATGTATTAAATACCCATGGCCTGGAATGCTACGGTCACTTTATGGCGACCATAAACGCTGCTTCGAAACATATTTCTCTGCATTTAAAGGTTTGTATCTAACCGGCGATGGAGCAAAACGTGATGAAGAAGGTTATTACAGAATTATCGGACGTATTGATGATGTTATTAACGTTTCGGGGCACCGTATTGGTACTGCCGAAGTAGAGGATGCAATTAATCAACATCCAAAAGTAAATGAATCAGCAGTAGTTGGTTATCCTCACGAGATTAAAGGTTCCGGTATTTATGCCTATGTAATTTGTGATGAGCTTTCGGAAGCTGAATTAGGAACAATTGAAGCTGAAATTAGGGCAACAGTTACTAAATATATCGGGCCAATAGCTAAACCCGATCAAATTCAGATTGTTAGTGGTTTGCCAAAAACACGTTCAGGTAAAATTATGCGTCGTATCCTCCGCAAAATTGGCGAAGGTGATGCAACAAACCTAGGCGATACTTCCACACTACTCGATCCGGGTGTTGTTGAAGAGATAATCACTGGCGCTAAAGTTAAAGTTAAACGATAGTTTATTTTCCACCTAACGACAATTCATGGCTTAGATGATCAATTTTCTAAGTTAAGTTTTGTCGTTGCGTGATATTTTTAACATAAATAAAATTATAATGGAAAATCAAAAAGTAATGAACCGTGGTTTGGTTGTACTAGGTGCAATTCTAATACAGTTGGCATTAGGTGCAATATATGCATGGTCGGTATTTACACCTTCTTTGGCTGCTGAGGGCTGGTCGAAAGCTGAAACACAATGGGTGTTTGCAATTGGTCTCGCCTCATTTGCTGTTTTTATGGTACTGGCAGGAAAGAAACTTAATACCTATGGACCTCAAAAACTTACAATAATTGGTGGTTTGGTTTTAGGATTAGGGTATATATGTGCCGGATTATTTGGGGGCACTAATTTTATTGTGCTTTTACTTCTGATTGGTTTAGTTGGAGGTGCTGGTATTGGTTTAGCATATGTTGTGCCAATTGCTGTAGGTATGAGATGGTTTCCTGATAAAAAAGGAATGATAACCGGACTTGCAGTTGCAGGTTTTGGTTTTGGCGCAATGCTTTGGGTTAAACTTGCAGGTTCATGGGGACATCTTATTGATAATATTGGATTATCATCAACATTTATTGCATACGGAATTGCTTTTGCAGTTATGGTAATTATAGGTGGTATGTGGATGAAATTCCCTCCGGCAGGTTGGAAACCAAAAGGATTTGAAGACGCGCAAACAGTCGCTACAGAAGTTAAAAAGGATAAAGAGTTTACAAGTAATCAAATGCTTGGTAAAGTTCAGTTCTATCTTATATTCTTCACCTTCGTAGTTAGTGCGGGCGCCGGATTAATGTCGATAGGGTTAATGAAACTTTATCCTATGGAAGCATTACAGGCCAACGGTTTTTCAGTTATCGAAGCTAGCGCAATTGCCGGTACTGCTATGGCAGTTTTCTTTAGCCTGGCAAACGGTATTGGTAGAATTGTTTGGGGAATGTTAAGCGACAAACTCGGCCGCAAAACTTCAATAATTATTATGACAGCCACACAGGGAATACTCGTAATACTATTTACATACATGGCAGGTAGTGAAGTACTCCTTTATCTTGGCGCAACATTAATTGGATTTAACTTTGGTGGAAACTTTGCTTTATTTCCAACAATTACCGCCGACACTTTTGGTGCCAAAAACGTTGGTCAAAATTATCCTTTTGTGTTCCTTGCCTATGGTGTAGGTGGAATACTTGGACCAATACTTGGCGGAATGATGGGTGATATTGGCAATTTCCCGATGGCGTTTACTATTTCAGGTATTGCAGTATTATTCGGAACAGTATTAATGCTGATGGTTAAACCCGCAAAAAAGTAGATTATAATACTCAAAAGAAAAGCGTTCTGATTCTCAGGGCGCTTTTTTTATTGGTCTCATCATTCGTTAGTTAGTACCCTGCCGGCTTACCCGCCGAAGGAGGGCAACTAGGTATGCACTTTTAGTGCAAGACTTACATTTTTATGAATTTCATTGTTTCAAGTCGGAAGTCCAGAGTTTGAAGTAACAACTTCTGACTTCTAACTTCTGGCTTCCGTCCATGATTAGGTAATCTCAAAACGAATTTCATTCGTGCAATAAACCTATGGTACTTTCAGTCCAACGTGGTTTAGTTATAGCTTTCTCGTTATTGTCTATTACAAGGATATATCAAATACCGGCAAGGCTATTACACAAAGTAGCTCAAAGTGATACCGAGAAAATTAAGGGTTTTTAGAAACTCTTGTCATCATTACTTTTCGTTACACGGATTAGTTACGATCCTTTTATACAATGTTTTAATCCAATAATACATTAACATTAACTACTTTTGTTAAATAAATAACAGATTTTCATTGTTATATAATGGGTTAATACCAAGATTAATAGAATAATGATATGCCAATAAAAAAGCTCGACAGCATTTTTCGTCCAAACAGAATCGCACTTATAGGTGTTTCCAACGATCCAAATAGCGTAGGCGGAATAACGCTTAAAAACCTGGTGAGTGGTGGGTTTAACGGTGTGGTTTATCCGGTTAACCCCAAAAGGGAAGCCGTGATGGGCATTCCTTGTTACCCGTCTGTTGCATCCCTTCCTAAAACACCCGATTTAGCGGTAATCATGACACCTGCTGAACAGGTTCCCGATATTATTGAGGAATGTGGTAAAGCCGGAATAAACGGGGTGATAATAATGTCAGCCGGTTTTAAAGAATCAGGTGAAAAGGGAAAATTGCTGGAACAAAGGATCAAAGAGCAAATCGGCACTTTCCCTGATATGCGTGTTATAGGCCCCAATTGTCTTGGAATAATAGTTCCCAGAGCAAAATTAAACGTAAGTTTTGCAAACGGGATGCCACGAAAAGGAAAAGTTGCTTTTATTTCTCAGTCGGGCGCATTATGTACTTCGGTATTAGATTGGGCCAATGAGTCGAAAATTGGGTTTTCTTATTTTATTTCAATTGGGAATTCGGTTGATGTTACTTTTGGTGATTTAATAGATTATCTGGGTCAGGATACTAATACGAAATCTATAATTCTGTATGTTGAATCACTCACAGATGCAAGGTCGTTTATGTCGGCAGCCCGTGCCTTTGCCCGAAAAAAGCCAATAATTGTTTATAAATCAGGACGTTTTCCAGAATCTGCGGCAGCAGCAGCATCTCATACAGGTGCACTGGCCTCGGAGGATGCAATATATGATGCTGTGTTCAGAAGAGCAGGACTGGCACGGGTTTACGACATTGGTAATATTTTTGACTTTACCGATCTGGTTGGCAGAAAACGAATGCCGAAGGGTACGGGGCTTGCAATAGTTACAAATGCCGGTGGTCCGGGTGTAATGGCAACAGATACTCTTATCTCGCTGGGAGGAAAACTTATTACTCTTTCCGATGAAACAATGGGAAAACTTGACAAACTTTTACCATCTTTCTGGTCGCATGGAAATCCGGTAGATGTGCTCGGTGATGCTTCA
Source organism: Bacteroidota bacterium (assembly GCA_014382445.1). Taxonomy (GTDB): domain Bacteria; phylum Bacteroidota; class Bacteroidia; order Bacteroidales; family F082. Next base: position 95,708 of record JACNJS010000034.1, on the reverse strand, counting down.
CCCGATCGTATTTCACAGGCTACCAGTTTAGTACTTGATGATGAAAATGTTGATGCAGTTTTGGTTATTCTTACTCCACAGGCCATGACAAATCCAACTACAACAGCACAGGCAATTGTTGACATCTCAGCTAAAACATCAAAGTATGTAATGGCAGCATGGCTAGGAGGAACAAGTATGAGAGCGGGACTTGATATACTAAATAATGCTGAAATTGCTGTTTACAACACTCCGGGTCAGGCTGTGAGATCGTTTATGACGATGACCCAATATATTAATAACCTGGAGCTGCTTTATGAAACACCAAAGGATGTGCCGGTATCATTTAACTACAACAGGCAAAGTTTAAGAGAGAAATATGTTGGTAATATCTTTAAGAAATCAAGAATACTATCGGAGGATGATTCAAAATTATTGATTAATGATTATGGTATTTCAACAACACATCCTGAGTTGGCAGTAACCGAAGATGAAGCAGTTAAAATAGCCGACAAAAAAGGCTACCCCGTTGTTTTGAAAATAAGTTCACCGGACATTATGCATAAACGGGATGTGGGCGGAGTGGCTTTAAATCTTGAAACCGAAGATATTGTCAGGGCAACGTACAAAAACATGCTTGCAACAGTGAGCGAAAGAGTACCTGATGCTAAAATAGATGGGATTACCGTGCAAAAAATGATTGATACCAAAGATGATGTTGAAATGATTTTAGGTATTAAAAAGGATAAACTATTTGGCACTGTTATGCTGGTTGGAATGGGAGGTAGTAGTGCTGAGTTGTTTAACGACAAACGGCTTGAATTTCCACCATTAAATGAACAATTAGCCCGACAAATGATAAAGTCGTTGAAGATGTACCCCTTGCTGGAGGGTTACAGGGGCAGCAAACCTAAAAATATCGAAAAATTAATCGAAGTTTTGATTAGATTATCATATCTGGCTGCCGATTATCCTGAGATTGAAGAGCTTGATATTAATCCTCTGATTGTTACTCATGATGATGTAATAGTATTGGATGCAAGGATTGTTGTAGATAATGATTTGAATGGAAAAGCAAATGTCGATTACTCACACCTTATTCTCAGGCCCTATCCGGAAAGGCTGAGAAAAAAAACAAAATTAAGAGATGGTACCGATGTCTTGCTCCGACCCATAAAACCTGAGGATGAATCAATGTGGCTGGAAATGCTGAGTAGCTGTTCAAAAGAATCTATTTATCACAGATTTAGATATGATTTTTATTTTAATTCGCATGAAGTTGCTACCCAGTTTTGCTATATTGATTATGATCGGGAAATGGGAATAGTTGCCGAAATTGATTATAATGACAGGAAACGATTAATAGGTGTTGGAAGATTAATTGCTGATCCTGATGTAGTTAATGCCGAGTATGCTGTTCTGATAACCGACGATTGGCAGCATAAAGAGTTAGGATATATACTAACCCAATATTGTGTTGATATTGCAGCTGCGGCAGGTATAACTCGTGTTTCTGCCGAAACAACATCGGATAATAAAGCTATGATATCTGTGTTTAGAAAATTGGATTTTAAAATTCATTTTAATGACGATACAACAATTACGGTTTTTAGAGATTTGAAATGATGATAGAATGGCTTGATGGTTCAGTTGTTAGATGGTTCGATCTCATAACGATCGACTAATATTGCCTAATACTTATCTATAAACAGTACTTCATAAGTAATACATGATACAACATAAATTGAATGGATAGTAGCAAAATATAATTTAGCCGTTGTCAGTGAAGTGGTTGGGAAATTATTGTACTTATAATCTTTAAGAAAACTATCTTTGTAAAATAATCAATCAAAAAATAATCAACAAATAATGAGTCAGTTAACAGAGTTTGGACTTGGTGAAAAATTGAAAGTAAAGGGTAAAATTCAAGCAGTAGGTATTGTTGGTTGCGGTTCGGTAGGGCAGGGAATTACTTTACTTGTTGCTCGTTATGGGATGGAGGTTGTTTTTGTGGATATATCGAAAGAACGAATCGATGAAATATTTAATAGCCTCGAATCGCAGCTTGACGATGAAATAAACCATTGGGGGATTACTCCTTCCGAGAAACGGCTTGTATTATCACGAATTCTGGGAACAACCAATTTTAAAAAGTTGAGCCACTGTGATATTGTAATCGAGGCTATAAGTTCACGTAAAAAGGGAACGGAAATTGAACCCCGACGAAACATCTTCCGTAAGATTGAAGAAGTAGTTAGCGGTGATACTATTATATCATCTAATGTAAGCACACTTATGATTTCGGACCTTGCTGAAGTGCTGAAAAAACCTGGACGTGCCATAGGTATACATTTTATCGAACCAATCGATAAAACTAATATTGTTGAAGTAGTAAATGGGGTTCAATCAACTGCCGAAGCTCATGAAAAAGTTATGAGATTTTGTGGGATGATTAATAAAAAGGGAGTATGTGTGCATGAATCTCCGGGTAATATAAGTACCAGAATGATAATTCCTATAATTAATGAAGCTTGTGAAATGTTAATGGAAGGTGTTGCATCGGTTCAGGATATCGATCTTACAATGCGCGAAACCCTTGGCAATAATGTTGGCCCTTTTGAACTTGCTGATAAAATAGGACTTGACAAGGTATTGAAATACATGGATAATCTTTACACTGAATATGGTGATAATAAGTACAAAGCATCACCGGTAATTAAAAGGCTGGTTAGGGCAAATTACTTTGGACGATATGTTGGCCGAGGATTTTATAATTATGAAAATGAGAAACCGATTAGTAGCACTATTACATACGCAATAATTAAATAAAGTGTTGACAGGATTATTTTAAATAAGAGAAATGAAGGTTATTGTTTTAAATTGCGGGAGTTCGTCAATCAAATATCAATTGTTTGATATGCCATCGAGCAAAGTAATTGCTAAAGGGCTGGTTGATAAAATTGGATTAAAGGGGAGTTTAATAAAGCATACAAGAGGGAGTGAAAGCCCTGTTATTATTGAAGGAGAAATACTCGACCATCAACAGGGTATTGAGTATCTGCTGGGAATATTGATAAGCGAAAAACACGGAAGTCTTAAAAAAATATCCGATATTCAGGCAGTTGGCCACAGGGTTGTGCATGGGGCCGAAGAATTTAGCGGAAGTGTAATTATCAATGAGGAAGTTATTGCTGCTCTTGAAAAATCGTCAGAATTAGCACCATTGCATAATCCACCAAACTTAAAAGGTATTTATGCTATGCAGCAATTACTACCTGATGTTGGCCAGGTTGGTGTTTTCGATACTGCATTTCATCAAACTATGCCCGAACATTCATACCTATATGCAATTCCATATGTACTTTACGAAAAATACAAAATTCGCCGATACGGATTTCATGGAACCAGTCATAGTTATGTAAGTGCTAGAGCATGTGAGATATTAAATGTTGATATTTCAACACAAAAAATAATTACCTGCCATCTCGGCAATGGTTCTTCGCTTGCTGCTATCCTAAATGGAAAATCGTATGATACCTCAATGGGAATGACACCTTCCGAAGGACTTATAATGGGTACTCGAACAGGCGACCTTGATCCTGGAGCATTGTTGTATATTGCCGGAAAAGAAGACACAAGCATTAACTATACAAATACTCTTATAAACAAGTTTTCGGGGTTGTTGGGAATTTCCGGAGTTTCTTCCGATATGCGTGATTTGGAAGTTGCTGCCGCTAAAGGAAACCATAGAGCACAACTCGCCTTGGATATGTTTGCTTACAGGGTGAAAAAATATATTGGCTCATATGCTGCTGCACTTGGCGGTGTTAACATTATTGTTTTTACCGGTGGCATCGGGGAAAATGATACAGAAACTCGCAAAAAAGTACTAAATGGCCTTGAATTTATGGGCGTTAGTATTGATGCTGAAAAAGCAAATGTGAGGGGCAAAGAAGCAATAATTTCAGCAGATGATTCACCTGTAAAAGTACTTGTTGTGCCTACCGATGAAGAGCTTATGATAGCTCGCGATACTTATGAACTAGTATCCTGATATTGGTTAACACTCTTTCGCACTCGAATTAAAAAGTTAGTAATTGCTATCAATAATATCGGATGCGGATTTAAATATCTCATCTATTGTATTGGAGCCTTCAACTTCAAAATATTTACCCTGATCTTTGTATAGTGCTATTAAAGGGTATGTTTCGTCCTTATAAATTTTAAGCCTGTTTTTGATAACATCCTCGGTATCATCTTTTCTTCCTTCAATTTGTGCTCGCTTTAGCAATCGTTCAATTACTACGTCATCTTCAACTTTGAGTGATAGTACAAGAGAGATTGATTTATTGTCTTTTTTAAGAATCTTGTCAAGATCTGTGGCTTGATCAATTGTACGAGGAAACCCATCAAAGATAAAACCATTGGCATTTTTATTTTTCGCTAATGCTGATTCAAGAATCTTTATTATAAGCTCATAAGGAACTAATTCACCTTTCTCAACAATTGCTTTTAGCAAAATACCAAATTCTGAATGTGATTTTATTTCTTTTCGAATTATATCGCCTGTAGAAATATGAACTAAGTTATATTTCTCAGTAATCTTCGCCGACTGTGTACCTTTACCACAACCCGGAGGGCCAAAAATAATAATATTAAGCATAAATATTTTGCGTTTAAATAAGCGTCAAATATAAACATAAATTCACTTGCTGTGAAAAGGTTAACAGGAAATTACACAAATTATTTTCTCAATTTTAATCTAAATTCTAAAGTTATTGTCCGGCCGAATTTTTACTTTTGCCAAAGAGTTTTTTCTGAAAATTGTTTTGAATGTTAGCAGGCCTACAATATGATTTTAATGAATTGGCAGTTAGTGATTCAGCTAATGTTAGCTATGTTGTTGATGACAGTGGCGTTGTATCGCAAACCCTGGTAAACATTTTTCAGGTCGATAATATTCAAATAAACCCGTTGCTATATTATAACAATCCAAACACTGATATTATTACTTATGTATTGCTGGCATTACTAAGTATTATTTCAGCTATTTGGTATTTTTTCCCCGATCGTTTTTTGTCGATTTTCTTTATGAAATCAAAAAGCCAATTGCTCCGTGGTGGGGAAAGTAGAGTAAGAGTACCGGGAACATTGATAACGGTTTTTTTTTGGATAAATTTTATAATTGCAACCAATATTTTCATATTGCTTTTTTTGAAAAGATTTTTTGCAATCGAAATAGAGGGATTGTCCGATTACCAGGTTGTGAGTTTTATTTTTCTTACAATCAGCGGATTATTTCTATACAGAGGTGTTATTATTTTTGGAGCAGCTACTATTTTTCAAACTAAAAAGCTGATGCAGCACCAGGTTGTAATTGGCCAAAACATTTTGTTCATAACCGGCGTGCTATTAGTGCCTGTTATATTAGTTTTACTGTACTCAGGTGGCAGTTTTTTTATCTACCTGGCCATCGCTGCAATATTTTTTTTACAAGCTACTAGGCTTGTTCAATTAGTGATTATTGGAAAATCAAGCACAATATTTTCGGTGTTACATATAATTTTATACCTTTGCACGCTCGAAATAGTACCGGTTTTGGTGCTGATAAGATTGATAGGTAACGGTTCTGAAATATAAAACCATATTGCTAAATAACTGTTGCAAAAGGTTTTATAGTAAATAAAATGACAGCAACATTGAAGATAAAAAACATATTGGTTTCGCAACCCGAACCTGCTGATATGGATAAATCGCCATATGGGGAGTTATGCAGGAAATTTAATGTGAACATCGACTTTCACAAATTCATTACCATTGAAGGTATAAGTGCTCAGGAATTTAGAAAGGCAAAGGGAACTTTTAATGAGCATACTGCCGTAATTTTAACCAGTCGCCATGCTGTTGATCATTTTTTCAGAATGGCTAAAGAAATGCGATACGAAATACCCGATTCACTCAAGTACTTCTGTATCTCTGAATCCACAGCATATTATTTGCAAAAATATGTTCAATACAGAAAAAGGAAAATTTTTTATGGTAAGCAAAATTTTGCGGACCTGATGAGTGTAATAAATAAGCATTGCGAAGAAAAATTTCTTGTTCCTTCTTCCGATATTCATAAACAAACTATGTTTACCTTGTTGGATGAAAACAAAATAAACTATACAAACGCAGTGATTTATCGTACTGTAGCAAGTAACTTATCGCACGTTGAAATATCCAACTACGATTTGTTTATTTTCTTTAGTCCTGCCGGCATTAAATCGCTTCAAAATAATTTCCCTGAGTTTAAACAGGATAGTAAATTAATAGGAGCTTTTGGTCCTACAACGGCAAAAGCGATTAAAGAAGCAGGGTTTAAACTCAACATACCTGCACCTACTCAATCAGCCCCATCAATGACAATGGCCATCGATGAGTTTCTCACACATCAGGCAAAAGAAATTAGAAGAAATGGGCGCAAGTAGCTGTCTTTAATTAACATTATTCTTTACTTTTTGTATCGATAATTATAGTTACAGGTCCCGAATTTGTTAGTGAAATATCCATCATGGCACCAAATTCTCCTGTTTTCACTATTTTTCCTAATTGTTTTTCAAGTTCGGTAACAAATAGTTCATATAACGGGATGGCTTTTTCAGGTCGGGCAGCATTAATATAGGATGGCCTGTTTCCCTTTTTTGTTTTGGCATGTAGCGTAAACTGGCTAATAACAATAGCTTCGCCCCCAATGTCTAATAAAGAAAGATTCATTATTCCCTCATTATCATCAAAGATTCTTAGCAGAGCAATTTTTTTTGTTAACCAGATAATGTCCGAATTGTCATCGGTGTTCCCGATACCCAACAAAATTAATATTCCTGTTTTTATGCTCGATTTAACTTGGCTGTTAATCGTTACCGATGCCTTAGTGACTCTTTGAATTACTGCTCTCATATCTTAAAAGTTATAATAAAATAGAATTTTAAAGACTAAAGCCCGAAGCAATCTGTTGATTTTCATTACCGAAAGATTGCTTCGCTCCGCTCGCAATAACGACATATCACTTTTCGGAGTGGGCTCATTTTTTGAACTGCAATTTATTAATTTTGTAACAAAATCCTACAATGATAAGATTAAGTGTTAATATTAATAAAATTGCAACCTTGCGGAATGCGAGAGGAGGAAATCAACCCGATTTGACAAAAGTTGCAATTGACTGTGAAAAGTTTGGAGCCCAAGGAATAACTGTCCACCCTCGTCCAGATGAACGTCACATACGATATAACGATGTAAGGCAGCTTAAAGGAGTTGTTACCACTGAGTTCAATATAGAAGGTAATCCTACTCCCGAATTTGTTGATTTGGTATTGAAAAATAAACCTAATCAGGTAACTTTAGTGCCAGATGATCCCGCGCAACTGACTTCCGATCATGGTTGGGATACAATTAAAAACAAGCAATTCCTTATTGAGGTAATTGGCAAGTTTAAAAATGCAGGCATCCGCACATCAATTTTTATCGACGCCGACATGAAACTTATCGAAGGGGCTGCCAAAACAGGAACCGACAGGATTGAATTATACACCGAAAGCTATGCCTTAAAATATCCTGTTAATCCTAATGAAGCAATAGCACCCTTTATTCAGGCAGCGAAATTGGCTAAAGAACTGGGCCTTGGTTTGAATGCCGGACATGACCTTAGTTTAGTTAACCTTAATTATTTTGCCAAAAAAATACCGTGGTTGGATGAAGTATCTATCGGGCACGCATTAATTTGCGATTCGCTTTATTACGGTCTCGAAAACACTATCCAGCTGTATTTGCGGGAGTTAAAAGTATGAGACAGCCTCATGACTTCGGTCTTCTAGCTTCAAGCAGTTAAGTCTTCAAATAATAACATCAGTAAATGAAAAATCCTTTAGTTATAGTCACTGCCTGATTAACTAGCACTACATCTTTGCCTTAAAGAAAATAGAAGTTATAAGCTCAGTCAGAAATCCGTAGATCATACCCATAACTACTGTAGCAATTGCAAGTGTCATAGGGCAAAAATCCGGATTCTCAGGACCCATCATTATGCCAAATGCAGCCGGAATGCTAAAAATAAAGCCCATAACTATACCATGAATAGCCCAGTTTTTCATAGGAAAACGGCTGATTCCGATACCAAATCCCATAAGTGTTCGACCTGAAATAATCGTTAATGCAAGCCAAAGGCCTACATCTGTGGTTCCGCTACTGGCAAAACCATAACAAACTAAACCGAACAAAAGTCCGCTTAATGTTGCAATAATTAATCTTTTCATAACATTATATTTATTGATTTGTGACGTAAAAGTAGCAATTTTGAAGTACAAACTTAAAAATGAGTAATTAATATTTATAATTTTAACAAGTTTTTACGATTTTTATTAAAATAATGAATATCAAAAATGTTACTATATCTCCAATCGGTATAATTCATACTCCCTTTACAGTTAACGACAAGCTTCCGCGTCAGGGTAGATTTTCGGAGGCAACGGAAGGTTTTGTGGAATTAGATTCAAAATACAAAGTAGGATTAATGGATTTGGAATCATTCTCCCATGTAATCTTAATTTTTTATTTTCACAAATCTAAAGATTACAACTTAATTCAAACACCGTCAAGAGATAACAAACCACGAGGGGTTTTTGCAACCAGAAGCCCGCACCGGCCATCTGGAATAGGACTTACAATAGTAAGAATAAAGGCAATTAAGGATAATATTATTGAATTTTACGGAGCCGATATGATCAACGGCACTCCATTGCTGGATATAAAACCATATATTCCTGATATCGATTGTTATAGTGATGCCAGTAGAGGGTGGTTGGAAAACTAGTTTGAAGAATATTGCTTTTTTAACACAGTGGAGGAAGGCTGGGATTTAATGTGTGAGAATACCGAAATAAGTATATTTGTGAAAAATCACAGCTAAATCGAATAATATAAATATGAAAACTCAAATCTATTTTGTGCAACTAATAATTATTTTGATGTTATTTCCGGTTTTAGTTGTTAATTCTGCAAATAAGAAATTAGAAGTAGGCTTTCAGGTAAACCCACCGTTTATTATTCAAAAACAAAATCATTACGAAGGAGTATGCCTGGAACTTTGGAATAAAATTGCCGATTCACTGAATGTAGATTTTTCTGTAAAAGAATACGGGCTTCAGGAATTATTGATTGCTATAGAAACGGGGGAAGTGGATATTGCTATTTCTCCAATAACGGTAACCGCGTCAAGGTTAAAAAGATTTAGCTTTTCCCAGCCTTTTTATATTACAAACCTTGCATTCGCCACTAAAGCTAAAAAAGACAGTGCTATAATGTCTGTAATTTCAAATATGTTCACTTTTGGATTTCTGAAGGCGGTAATATCACTTTTTCTTATTATTCTGATATTTGGCTTTATCGTCTGGCTTTTGGAACGCAAACACAATTCAAGTCATTTTCATAAGGGAATACAGGGCGTAGGCGATGGGATATGGTGGTCGGCAGTAACAATGACTACAGTAGGTTATGGAGATAAAGCACCCAAAACACCTTTGGGAAGGATATTTTCCATGATTTGGATGTTTACCGCTGTAATCCTTATATCAGGCCTTACCGCAAGTATCTCTTCCAGCCTTACGGTTCATAATCTTAAATCAGAAATAAGTAGTGTTGATGATCTTAGAAACATAAATATAGGGAGTGTTCCGGGAACCGGCACGGCTGAATTTCTTGATCATTACAAAATTAATTATATCGATTTTAATACTGTGGAAGAAGGAATGGTGGCACTGAATGAAGGATCTATCACAGCATTTGTGTACGATGATGCAGTTTTGAATTATTATTTACAGGTTACAAAATTTGATGATGTTATAAAGGTGATACCCAGTGCATATTTTAAAGAATATTTCAGTTTTGCATCTTCAGACGATGATCTGCTAAAAAAAGTAAATCAGGTACTGATCGGAATTATAGAAAGCAATGAATGGGAAAATGATTTAGAAAAATATCATATCGAATACAGGAATTAAAATAGCACATTTGTAAGCGGATACCACATTGCTGCTTTAACTTAAATCGTATAACATATAACCTATAACATATAACGTATAACATATAACATATAACGTATAACATATAACGTATAACCTATAACATATAACATATAACATATAACATATAACGTATAACACTTAACAAATAACCCCTAACTCTTCCCCCATTTTCCTAATTTTGCACTATGCAATTATTCTTTCGACAATTTGGTGAAACAGGCAAGCAGCCTATAGTAATTCTGCACGGTTTGTTTGGGATATCAGATAACTGGGTTAGTTATGCCAGGCGCATTGCCATGGAAGGCTTTGAAGTATTTGTTGTTGACCAGAGGAATCATGGCCAGTCGCCACAAAGTGATAAATTTAATTATTTGGCACTTACTGATGACCTATTTGATTTTATTGATGATCATGAAATTGAAGACCCAATAATTATTGGCCATTCGATGGGAGGAAAAGTAGCAATGCGTTTTGCCCTCGAAAACCCACACCTTGTTAAAAAGCTTGTTGTTGTTGATATTACACTCAAGGCATATGGCCCACAAGAGCACCACATTAAAATAATTAATGCCATGAAATCTGTTGATTTTAATATCGTTAACAGCAGGAGTGAGGTAGAAACCAGGTTAGAAGCCCATATCCCTGAAATGCGCATTCGACAGTTTGTTATGAAAAATCTTCACCGTAAAGGGAAAGATGAATTCGAATGGAGGATTTATCTCAATGGCATAGAAAATAACCTCGATCAAATGTTTGATGCCATTGATACAATTACCAAATTCGAAAAACCAACATTATTTATAAAAGGCGGTGCATCCGATTATATATTACTTGAAGACTTCGGCCAAATCCGATATAATTTCTCCAATGCCGAAATCATCACAATAGAAGGTGCCTCACATTGGGTACATGTTGAAGCAATGGAAAGGTTTTATCAGCTAACAATGGGTTTTGTCACGGGGGAGCCTTCGTGGTACAAGCTTTGAGCTTTTAACTCGGGCGCGTTTGCATCTTAAATTAATTCAGCCTGCGATTTCTTGTAAATCCTGTTCGATACTCCTATGCTGAATTCGTACAGTACAATAAGTGGCATTACAACGAGTATCTGGCTAAACATATCGGGGGGAGTAATTATCGCCGATAGAATAAGCATTAGTACATACATGTACTTTCTGTTTCGTTTCATAAAATCAGGAGTAAGCATTCCAACCTTTGTAAGAAAGTAAACAAGAATCGGCAGCTCAAAAACCAATCCCACAGCGAAAGTAACCGATACTACAGTGCTGATATATGAAGTAAGGGATATTTGATTGTGTACAGTTTCGCTAACCTGGTAAGTGCCTAAAAAATTAACAGTAAGTGGTACAATCAGAAAATAACTAAATAGTATGCCCATCATAAATAATACCGAGCTGATAAAAACTCCTCCGCTTGAGTATTTCTTTTCTGTTTCTTTCATGGCAGGTTTAATAAAACGCCAAATTTCCCAAAGCACATACGGAAACGCCAGTATAAAACCGGCAACTATTGAAATGTACATATGAGTAAGAAACTGACCTGACATTTTAATGTTAATGATTTGCAGTTTCATGTCCTTTAGGCAAAGTGCATTAACCGATAACCACTCTCCAAGCCGGCATAGTACCCTGTTTGAAAAAAATTCGGAACTGCTGGGCGCAAGTATGATATAATCAAAAATAATATGACGGTTAACAAACGCAACAATTGCTAATACAACAACTGCAATGAGTGATCTTATAATATGCCACCTTAATTCATCAAGGTGATCCCAAAATGTCATTACTTTTTCTTTTGGCTCGATTTTTTTTGTACTAACCTCTTCCATTATTTGTTTAAAAGGTCAAAAGTAAAAAAACCTCTCCATTATTGAAAGGTTTTTTAATATCATTATGCCGTGGTGTCATTTCGAGATCCAACTCCCCCGGAAAAAGGGGCGCACATAGTGTGATAACAAAAATTCCAAATCTCAAAAATCATGAATTTTGTTTTATCATCGGATTAAACGAATTTTCGTTTTTCGCATTGCGAAAAACTAATCTGCTAAATCCGTTAAATCTGATGATGGTTTTCTCATAATTTTTCATTAACTATTCTACATTCAAAATGTACTTGATAATTATCTAATATACAATATGTTCGCATAAGTTGTCATTGGCAGGGAAGCAATCCGGATATTTCATCGGGGTTGCGACGAGAAATCTCCTAAGAAAAGAATACGTAATAAGGAGATTTCTCAGTCGTACCTCCTTCGAAATGAACAACAGTAGACTATATTTAATATAAGCGAAGCTAAGTTATTTGCGTTTTCTTGCAAAAACTATGTAAACACAATTTGTGTTCCCTCACCACCACTCATTTCATAAAGCTCGCCAACTGTAATCACTGCTTTCACTTCTTCGTGCAGGTCTTCCTTGGTTAGCTTAAACATATCCATAGCCAGTTTACACGCATAAATTTCGCCTCCACCGGCTGTAATTAATTCCAGAAATTCGTCAACCGGAGGGATGTCGAGGTCATCCATTTGTTTTCTCATCATAGCTGACACTCCGGCTTCAACACCAGGTAATGCACCTAAAATTGTTGGGAATGGTAACCCGCCGGGCATTCGCATGCCAGGATTACCGGTTGTGGCCGTATGCAGTTTGTTCATAGTTTTTTTGGTGATGGCATCCAGTCCGAAAAAGGTAAAAAACAACTTGGTTTCAATACCTTCCATTACAGCACCATTACCCATAACTAAGGCTGCGTAAACATCTTCGATACTTGCTTTCGAGCAAATCAATAATATTTTTTTCAATGGGGCTTTTTCTTCTTTTTCCATGATATTTATTTTTTTGGTTAGATACAAGATGTAGGTTTAGGTACACCTGCTATTTTAGTTGCTTTTTTTAATGGGGCTCCCGGGAATAACTGATAAAATTCCTTTGCATTTACTACACCCGATTTCCCAATTCCTCTTAAAGTAAGGCCTTCACCTGCTGCTACTTTATTTCTAATGAAATCAATAAGCTCAAAGTGCTTATCGGTAAGTTCAACTCCTTCTTCTTTGGCTATTTCAGCGGCAATTTCTTTAGACCACTGTGATGCATCATTCATGTATCCATCTTCGGTTACATTTATTTCAACTCCGGCAATTGTTTTTGTTGACATAACTTATAGTTTTTACGGTTATATTAAATATTTAATTTAATTCTGATTTAATGGTTGTTTCCTTCGAGATATTTTGAAGGAATGTTATCATAAATCCAATTCCTTTTCGCATTTCTTTTGAGTTCATAGCGCGAAGCGCTTTTAGGATGGAGTATTCTTTAATATTTTCAAGTTCAATACTTCGGTAAACCATCAAAGTACTATTAATTGTTTTGAGCATTTCGGGCTGTGTAAGGCTTTTTACAGTTTCCAAAATTGTAACAATATTGTCGGCCAATTGCTGTAAGTCTTCTGATGAGAAATGCGTAACAATATTGTCGATTATTTTTATGGATTGTCGCATGAAGCCGAAGTATCCTTTTTTCTCAATATCATTCATAACATGAATACCGTCGAGACCTACTTGTTGTATTATTGGAGTGATATCTGCCAGAAGGTCTTTTCCGCTTTCAATCATTTCAAAAATATCAGTGATAGTGTCTACGTTTCTTAATAGCTTAAGGAACAATAGCTTAACGGCCTCGCCATCAACTTCAACACCTGCATTGTCTAACTCGGTTACTGTTGAAGCAAAAACATCTTTACTTATTATTGTTAAGTCAGCTGTTAAATCTTCAATGGATTGTCTTGTTTCCCTTTGGGCAACAATTTCTTCCAATACAATATCGAGTTTTCGGTTTATATCGTTTATCTGCTCTTGAATATTACTATTATCCATATCTTTATATTTTGAATATTAATAGTTAGAGCGTTAAAGCTTTTTACCGGCCATTTGCATTTCCGAATCTATGGGCATTTCTTTACCCTTAAGGAGAATATGCCAGTAAATCCATCTAAACAATAGTTTTCCGTAATGATTTGTGCGTGTAACTTTTAACAATCCGAATGGACCAAGACCTGGAAATGGGAATGACCCCGGCAAGGGTTCAGTATCATAATTAAAATCGATTAAGGTTCCTTTTCCAAAACCTGTTTCTATATAACAATTAGCATGGCCATCGAAGCTTGCTGTCAACTCTCTTCCTTCAATTGCGCACATCATATTTTCTTCGATAATTTCGGCTGCAAAATGGGCAACAGATCCGGCTTTTGAAGTTGGGATGTTTGCCGCATCACCGATAACAAAAATATTCTTATAATCAACCTGCTGTAGTGTGTGTTTATCTGTTTTAACAAAGTTCATGTCGTCCCCTAAACCACTTGTTTCAATAACATCAGCACCTAAGTTTGTTGGAATAGAAACAAGGCAATCGAAAGGAATCTCTGTGCCACCATAATCAATTATTTTTTTATTATCGTTATCCACCTCCATTATATTGAAGTCGGGTACGATATTGATGTTTTTTTGTTCAAGCAAATCACCAAGCATTTTGGTAGCTCTGGGTTTTGTAAAGGCTCCGGGCAGAGGTGTAACGTAGGTTATGTCCACTTTATCGCGCATACCTCTTTCCGTAAAAAAGGCATCAGCAAAAAACACAAATTCAAGTGGCGCAACGGGGCATTTATATGGAAGCTCAGCTATATTAACAACAAGTTTGCCTCCTTTCCATGTTTTAAAAAAACTGGCTAAAGCCACAGCGCCGTCAATAGTATAGAAATCGAATATCTCTTTATACCATAGTTTTCCTGTAAGCCCTTCTGTTTCTTCGGGAGCAGTTCGCGTACCAGTTGCGATTAAAAGCTGGTCGTATTTGAGTACAACACCATCGTCAAGAACAACACTGTTTTTTTCAGGATTGATCTTGTTTATCGTTGAGAAAATAACGTTTACACCAACAGGGAAAAAGTCATTTTTAGGCTTAATTACATCATTTTTAGTGTACATCCCAAAGGGGATAAACAAAAACCCGGGCTGATAATAATGTGTTTTAAACTGGTCAACAATTGTGATATCCCACTCGTTTCGCGAAAGTGCTTTTCGCATTTTATTTGCCATCATTGTACCAGCTGTTCCGGCACCCAGTATTAATAATTTTTTCATTTATTTGGTTTAATAAGTTTATATCAAAGTTAAATTGATATATTTGAAGAGGCAAAGATATATCTACAAATCTACATATAGATAAAGGTAGATATGATATATATCATGAAATAGGAAAAAACTATACTATCAGAATGAAATTAACCAATGAAATAGAATCATGTAATTTTTGTTTTTACAGAAAACTATTGTTTGATTCACTTAATGATGCAGAATATCAGAAAGTTAACGTCTCAAGGAAGGAATATGTTTATAATAGGGGAGAGATTATTCGTAGTGAAGGTGATCCGATTAATTCATTTATGTATTTACGAAGCGGACTGATTAAGCTATACAAGACCGATAAAAATGGCAAGGACCACATTCTTAGCCTTAACAAACCAGGAGATTTTATTAGCTTGCTGAGTATATTCTCCGATTCAGTTTATAAATATTCAATAGCAGCTATAGAAGAAACTAAGGTTTGCGATATTGAACTTCAAACATTAAACAAATTAATTACATCGAACAGTGAGTTTGCCCTACGTGTATTAAACAGGATGAGTCGCATTTCGGATGATGTTATTGACGGTCAGTTTGAGATAAGCAAAAGGCAGGTAAAAGGCAGGATTGCTTACTTACTATTGTTTTTGTCGGAAAATATTTACCACAAACATGAGTTTCGACTACCGATTACTCGTCGTGAGATAGGCGAATTAATATCAATGACAACTGAAAATACTATCCGCACATTATCGGAATTCAGAAAAGACGGTGTAATATCAATGAGCGGAAAAATTATGAAGATAACTGATTACAAGCGATTGGAAAGCATATCTAAGACTGGGTAATTGTTGTAATCTTTTTTTAGGTCGGTGATGAAATTTGTCAAATACTTTTAACATCCACCAGCAGTTACAGTTCCCTTTTTCTTATGCCTGATTATACTATGTTTTTTATCCGATTGGCCAGTATCAGTATCACTAACAGAGCTAATTTTTGCAACTTCTGCATAGTTATATTTCGCCTTACCGGCTATAAATGTGGGGATAGGTTTGTGATCTTTTTCTGCATTTTTAACCTGCACATAATGGTTGTATCCACCCTTTAAAAATTTAATATTTTCAAAACCAAGTTGTTGTAGTACCATCCAGGGGCCATTAGTCTGTAGCGGATCATCGCCATATATTATCACAGCAATTTTATCATTATTTAATTCATTCAACCACTTAATGTTTTCTTCACTGAGTAGTTCAACGCCGGAAATATTATTTGCAGAAGCAATATGCCCGCGAGCAAATTTATAATGGTTACGAATATCAATTAATATGGTTGGGTTTGTGGATGCCGATAACAGATTATCAATTTTGGAGGCATCAACACCCTGATTATTATCTGAAACCATGCTAATAGCCTGAGCAGGACTTATTTGGTATTTTAACCTTGGATTATTTATTGTTAGTAATCCGGCAATAATTACAACAGCAAATATTAACATTGCTATTAACGTTTTTTTAGGGTTTAACTCATGTACATGCATAACCTCTTCTTTAAAAAACTTATCTTATAACATTTAACTTTTCATAAACACTTCTGAAACTTCAACATCCTCCTGCAACCGCTGACCCTTTTTTTCTTCTAACCACATTTACTGAAGACTTCTTATCAGAAGATTCAAGTTTTGCTCCGGTAAAATAAATGCTGGCACCTTTCCTGAACTCATAGTCTTCAAATTCGTTTAATGATGCAGTTTCATCAGGTTTTAGTGGCTTAATGATGCACTCAATCCATGAGTTCAAACCACCTTTCATAACATAGAGGTTATGATAACCCATTCTGCGAGCAATTACCCATGACTGATCAGCTCTAATATCATCGTTACTGTAAAACACCACATTCATATCCTCTATACCAAGATACCCCTGATAATTAGGATTCAACAGGCTGTCGAAAGGAATATTAATAGCGTTTTTTAACGAAAAAGTAGCAAAATCATTAATTGGTCTAACATCAACAAGTTCAAGCGTGGGATCGCCATCTATTATCATCATTGCCACTTGGTCGACAGTAACATATCTTGTTGGTTGAACAACCTCCCACATTAAATTTTCAGCTTTCATTTGCTGAAAATTATGTCTTTCAGGAAGAATTAAAAGTCCGGTCGCCAGTAAAAGCATCAATAAAGCAAGAAACAAATATTTTTTATTCATGACTATTCAAATTTATATTCAGTCATGTTTTTCCTAACCTTTTTCTCAATAATCGATGTAACATAAAATGCAACTATTGCTATAACTACAAAAGCGAATGCAACTACTTCGTTACTAACTCCAATCATTTCGCCAATGGTAACATTACCCAGGTTGTTTGCTACGTAAAAATCTTCGTAGAATGGAAAAAGTTCGGAAAAGATAAAAATACCTAAAAGAACACCTCCGGCGAAAACCACACCATCTATTTTACCAATAGCAGCGGCAGTGTAACTAGTTCCCGGACAAAATCCTCCAATTACAAATCCCAGTCCCATTAAAAATCCTCCAAACAGCATGGAATTTAAGTAGGTTGGTAATACAAATACAAGGCTCATATCTATCCAACCCATGTATGAGAAATACAAATAGCCTACCATAGCTACAATCATGGCGGTGAAGAATACACGTAGAACAACGAAGTTATAACCATAGAAAACCCCGGCTATCATTCTGGAGGATGAAAACCCGGAGGCTTCAAGTATATATCCAAATGCTCCTCCAATCAGGAGGGCAATCACAAAATCCCAGTGTCCTGTTATTATTTCAAGTGGTATTAAAGGTCCCATAACAATTAATATTTAAATATTATATCCATAATTTTCTAAAGAAATAAGCAAAAACGTAGCCAACGCCAAACATAAGGGCCATTATAATAAGCCCACCAAACGAAAATGCTGATGTCCCGCTAAGTGCTGCACCGCTTGAGCATCCTCGGCCAAACTGGCTTCCAATGCCAAATAAGATACCTCCAACCCCGGCTGCAATCAACCTCGTAGTATTGCTGATTTTCGGACTCTTTTCTATTCTAAGTTTTCCTAATCTACCACTTATGGCACCCGAAAGCATTCCGCCAAAGAAAGTCCCTAATGCCCCAAAGACTAACCAGTTAGATAGAGGGGAGCTTCCATCTTTGGGTAGAAACATCCTGTAATATGCATTGTTTTCTGCATGTTCAGGGGCAATTTTATCAACTAAAGTAACTACTATTAATTTTAATCCGCCAGTGGCACTAAGACCCCGGCCAGCAACATAAAAAATGGTTAATAGCAACAATCCTAATAATACGCCACCAAAATATGGATTAATATAGTTAGGTTTTCTTTTTGAGCTGAGTTTTGTATTCATGTTAATATTTTTTATCAATATAAATATCTTGTAATTTGTCCGGCCTCAACCATCACATACCTGAAAACAAAGCCGCCTATCAAAATTAATAAAGAAGGAATCCATATTGGTATATGAAACCCACGAAGTTCTAATATTTCCATTATAGCTGGAAAAATAAGACCAAGTATAATTACAAATACCCAAAACACAACGGTGAATTCGCCACCTAAAAAAAGTTGAGCAGCCTCTATCTGTACCTCAGAAGCAGCAAGGAAGCCCATGAAAAGGTGGATTATTAAAAAAAGTTCTACGCCAATTAACATCAAATCGAGTCGGCTTAGCACCTTGCGTTCGTACTTGCTTTTTGACATCCAAATTATGGTTGCCAGTCCGGTTGACAATCCGGAAACCAAAAATAATGGTCCTAGAATAGAAGTGTTCCACAATGGCCGTGCATTGAATGCAGAAAGTAGTATACCGGTATATACACCTAATATAACTGCTAAAAACATCATTGCCCACGCAAGTGATTTGCGATTTTTTATAATGAGTTCTTCCAATTGGTAAAGTATCTTGAATTTCCAGTCCCACCTGGAGAAAACCTCCCTCGTATAACTTGCAACCCAAACCATTGATAAAGGAGTGATAAGCATTAATGTCCATGCTCCCCACGACATTGGCGATTCAAGCCTGATCGTAGTGTAGAGCCTCCAAAAGTAGAGTTGGTGTTTAAGGTCTAAAAATAAGGCTATTAAACCCAGTACCAATGCAACAGGAACCAAAAATGGGGCATACTTAACAGTTGCCTGCATTTCTTTTTCTTTACGCATAATAGTAAAATAGCCGGCAAAAAACATAATTCCTGCTGCTAATCCACCAAGGAATAAATAAACTGGTATTTCCCAATGCCATATATTAAGATAAGGGTCTATATAAGGTATATTACGCCCGCTTACAAATAATTCTTCTTTCATCTTTTTAATATTTGATTAAGTAAGAAAATACAATTGAGGTTTAGTACCTGCTTCGGGAGCTAATACTTTCCAGTTCCTGTTTTTCAGTGCTTTTGCGACTTCGCTATTCGGGTCTTCAAGATCGCCAAAATACAAACATGAAGTAGGACAAACTTCAACACAGGCAGGATCTTGCCCTAGTGCTAGCCGATGATCACAGAAAGTACATTTATCAACATAACCATCAGGGTGGGAATATCTTGCGTCGTACGGGCAGGACTGAATACATGCACCACAACCAATACATTCACTATGTGTAACTTTAACAATTCCACCTTCAACTATGTGACTTGCGCCTGTTGGGCAGCATCTTACACATGGTGAATTATCACAATGGTTGCAACGCTCCGATCTTAATTCAATTTCAACATTAGGATAACTGCCAACCACATTTTCCACAATCCAGTCACGGCAATATCCGTGAGGAACATTGTTTTCAGTTTGGCAAGCAACAACACAGTCGCTACATCCTACACACTTTTTGGTGTCAATAGCCATTGCGTATCTCATGCTTCAACCTCCTTTGCTGGTTTTTCAGTTAAAAATGTTACAAAATTACCTCGCATTCCGGTTCCTCCCATAATCGGGTCAACCATAACCTTTGTAATAAGCTCCGAATCGTTGGCGCCATTACCATATGCTCTACTTAGTTTTTTATCTGTATGGCCAAAACCATGAACCATATAAACCGAGTCCCATCTTATTCGTTCGGTAATTCTAACTTTAATTGGGAAGGAAGAAACCACACCATCCTGGTTTTTAAGCCAGATTAATTGATCTTTTTTCAGATTCCATAATTTGGCTACTTTTGGATTTATCCAAACGGAATTTTCCTTTTTCAAATCCCACAAATTATGGTTATTTGCAGTACGGCTAAATGTATGCATGGGAGCTCTGCCGTAAATGAGTCTATAGAACCCTTGTTCTGGTTCAGGATGAGGAGTATATACTGGCATTGGGTCGAAACCTTCGGCGGCAATATCATTTGAAAAAAGCTCAATCTTACCAGTGGGTGTATTAAACTCTATATCTTCGCCTTTTTGAAAGTATAAACCTCCATTTTCGCGGTCAAATTTCTTAACACCAATCCGCTGCATTTCTTCAAGTGATGAGCCCACCTGTTTAAGTTGCCAATCAAGAAGGTCAGTTATATCATCAAAAGGAAAATATGCCCCAAGTCCCATTTTATTGGCAAGTTGTTTCGCAATCCAATATGCCGGTTTGCTATCATATTTAGGCTTAACTGCCGGCATGCGCAATGCTATATTTGGTTCGCGGTGAGGCAAAGTACGTATAAGGTCATATCTTTCGAGATAGGTACATTCGGGTAGAATAACATCCGCATATCCCGTGACTTCCATCGGCATTGTATCAATAACTACCATGAAATCAAGGTTATCCATTGCTTTCTTTGTGTTTTTTATATCCGGCAAAGTAAGCGGTAGGTTAGTGCCTGAAACTATCCATGCTTTAAATGAACATGCCCTATCTTCCGTTGGAATTGTGGCATCGCAAATGCCGGATGACAATGCCAGGCTTGCAAGTTTAAATTGGCCTGGATATGCATCACGCCATGTTTTAGTAGGCTTTGGATAGGGTGGTATATGAGGCTTTGGCAGATGAAAACTTTCTTTTAAATAGAATCCTCCTCTGTTTCCCCACGAACCAAACAAAGCATTCAATATTGCAACTGCCCTAATACGCTGAGTGTCATCACCATACCAGGTTACGTGTCTTCCAGGATGTATTATAACTGATGGGGCAGCATTTGCCATTTCACGAACAGTTTTTCTAATGATATCAGGTTTGATTGTAGTAATGCCATAAGCCCATTCAGGGGTCATATTTTTTACATGTTCTTTTAACTCATCAAATCCAAATGTGTATTTTTCAACGTACTCCTTATTATAAATATCTTCATAAATTGCCACATGAATCCAGGCTAGTAAAAGTGCAAGGTCGGTGGCAGGTTTAATTGGTAGCCAGTATTTTGATTTAGCGGCAACAGTACTAAGACGCGGGTCGACAGTAATGATTGTTGCTCCCCTGTCAATTACCTGAGCCATTTCCTGCACCTGTCCGTTGTGCATATTTTCGCCAAGGTGTGAACCAATGAGAACCAGGCAATCGGTATCGCGAATGTCAGTAGGCTCCGGTGAACCCACTGCTTCTCCAAAAGTGGCAATCCAGGCAGTTTCGCGCGGCCCGCGGCATTGTGCAAATGATGGTGCGGCTATGTTTGGTGAACCCAAAGCATTAAGGAAGGTGCCAAAATGTTTACCTGCAGAACCATGGTTAAACAAAGCAATACATTCAGGACCATGTTCATCAGCAACTGCTTGTAACTTTTTTGCTGTATAGTCCAGTGCCTCATCCCATGAAGCTTTTCTGAAATATGCTTCACCATTCTCTTTATATTCTCTAATAAGCGGGGTCTTCAGCCTATCCTCATCGTAATACATCCCAATGCCTCCAGTACCTCTCGGACAAAGACGACCATTACAATGGGGATCTTCTTTGTTGCCAATTATCTTTTTAATGCTCCCTTTTTTGTCAACATAGGTCCACCCGGCACATTGCCAAAAACAAACCTCACAATAGGTTGGGTAAGGTGTCATTTCCTCATCGCTTACAGGATGTTGAGTATTTTCTTGCGCTTTAACCCCATTCCAGTGTAAGGTGCTAAGTCCTAGCGCAGCAACCCCCGCCCCTGCAGCTGAAATTTTAATAAAATCCCTTCTTGTTTTCATCGACCTTATTTATTTTTCTTTCTTTTTTGCTATTAAATATATATATATATGACTATATACATATAAACGCTTGCAAAAATATATCAAAAAAAGTAAAAAGCTATTATTTAGAAAAATATGGGGTTAAATTTCAAATCGTGTTAAAATCAGAATATCAGCACTATATGCAAAACACAATTATTGTGATATATATCATATAATTTTAATATCCAGAAAACCAGATGGATAGAAAACTAATTTAAATTGAAAATAAATAAGTTTCAGATAGAAACCAAGCTCAGTTACAAGTAAATCGTTTGAAATACTTAACTATGACCTGCTAAAAAAAATAAGTGAGAAGGGTTAAAACTCTCATACATTAGGGCTTTATTTTTTCATAAATAGCATTCAATTTTTCAGAATAGAAGGAACTAATTGTTTCTTCATATTCTCCAATAGGTTTAACCGGTACTAAATCCATCACTTCTTCTGTTGACAGAGTAGAGAAAAACAAAGTATTTAGGGTGCCGTTAATCATTTCTGAGATAATTTCTTTAGCTTCTTTTTCATCCATTCCAAATGAAATAGCAAGTTCTTCCAATTTCTTAAATTGAAACCAAAAATAGGTTGGTCCCATTGCATTTATCATAGCGTAAGCTTCAATCTTCTGCTCTGGAACAACAGGAACTTTCCCCAAAATATGCAATAACTCAAGAAGTCTTTTTTTTTGATCCTCCGACATCGTATCGGCAAATACAATGGGATTGATGCCCTGATTAATAATTCCAGGAGCACTTGGATTTACACGTGCAATTGCTTGAAAACCATCTAACACCTCGGCTATTTTTTTAATCTTAATTTTTGGAGCTAGTGATACAACTATCGCTTTTTCGTTTAGAAAAGGTTTAATGTTGGTCAGCGTTTCAATCATCAAAGGAGGGTGGACTGCTATAAACACAAAATTACAAGAAGCTGCTGATTTAATATTTTCGCTTGCACATTCAATGTGAGTAAAACGGTTTTGAAGTTTCAATAAGGTTTCGGTATCTGGATCAAAAACCAACACTTTACCAAACGATACATTTGCACTTTCAAATGCATGGAGGAATATGTTAGTAATTCTACCTCCACCTATAAATCCAATAGTATTTTTCATAATTACTTTCCTTTATAATATTTTTTTCTCTCCATTTGTTTCCTCTTTAGCTCCGTTTGGCACCTTAGGCAAAAATGGATATCTTTCTGATCAATATCCTCAACATAAGTGCTTGATCGCATTACACAGGTTGGAATATGGCAATGTATTAATCCAAATGTGTGACCTAGTTCATGGATAACTACTTTTGCGAAGCGATTAAGAAGCAAAGTGTCATCCTTTTTCATCCCATATTGCTCGTTTCTAAGTCGGTATAATGATGCAATTCCTGTGCTACCCTTGAAGGCTGCCTGCCCGAAAATATATGTAAGGATGGGAATAAAGAGATCTACCCGGAATAATCCAACCTTTTTTACAATTTCGGATGAAGGCATGGAATCTATTTCTATTAATAATTTGTTACCATCGTATTGTCTTCGATTGGGGTCATAAAATTCACTCATATCGATATGACTTTCTTCAATATTAACTGCTAAAAGAAATTCTCGTGCTACTTCCGTAGCTATCTTTTCAAGAAAATCTTTCTCGAAAAGCCCATGAGATATTAATAAGATACTTTGCTTATTCAATTTTAACAATCTTAATGATTTCTTGATAATTAGAAGTTACCTATTTCAAAATACAAATTACTAATAGTTGCTGCATTTATATCAGTCAAAATTTCAGATTGTATTATTTTGAAGGCTCTAAACCGTATTTTTTAATTTTATTGTAAAGTGTTACTCTGTCAACTTTTAAGGCTTTCGCTGTTCGGGATATATTCCAATTGTATCTATTAAGAATTTGGAGCACATGTTTTTTTTCTAGGTCATCAAGACTTTCAATAGAATTACTTATTATATTTTTTTCGATTGGAAGGTCTTTTAAACGGATTTCCTTATCGTTACCGATAACAATAGCACGCTCAATCATATTTTCAAGTTCGCGTACATTACCTTGATAATCATATTCTCCAAGGCGCTTCAACACTCCTGGGTCGATAGCTATAATATCACGGCTCATGGAAGTACAATATTTATTAATGAAATAATTTACAAGTATGGGAATATCTTCAATTCTCTCACGCAATGGTGGGACTATGATATTCACAACATTCAGGCGATAAAAAAGGTCTTCACGAAAAGTACCATTTTCAACCATTTTTTTCAAATCCTTGTTTGTGGCACAGATAACCCTAAAGTCGGATGTGATTTCCTTATTGCCTCCAACCCTTACAAAAGTCTTTGATTCTAAAACGCGCAACAGTTCGACTTGCATTTTGGCAGAAATAGTAGCTATTTCATCGAGGAATATGGTTCCGCCATCGGCCATTTCAAATCGCCCTTTTCGATTAAACATGGCTCCTGTAAACGCTCCTTTTTCATGTCCGAATAATTCACTTTCCAATAAACTCTCAGTTAATGCACCGCAATGTACACTGACTAAAGGGAAATATTTTCGCGGAGAGTTTGAATGTATAGCTTTGGCAATAAGCTCTTTACCTGTACCACTTTCTCCTGTAATAATGACGGGAGAATTAGATTGTGCCACCTTTTCAACTTCCTTAAGAACCTTTATCATTGCTTGGCTGTTTCCGATAATGTCTTCTACATTTTCTAAGGAAACAACTTTATTCCTTAAAGCCTCATTCTCTGATTTCAAAGAAATTTGGCTGGCTGCATTTCTAATTAAATGTGAGAGGTCGTCTGGATCGAAAGGTTTTGTAATATAATCATATGCCCCGTCTTTTAGAGCCTGAACAGCCGTTGCCACTGATGCAAATGCCGTCATAATAATAACTATTGAATCTTTGTTTAAGGATCTAATCCTTCTGTGCAATTCCATTCCATCCATTCCCGGCATTTTAATATCAGCCAAAATGATGTCAAAATTTTTAGATTCAAGAATTGATAATGCTTGTTTGGCATTTTCAGCACGGTCGACTAAATAGCCATCATCGATGAACCAATTGTATAATGAATCTCTTACTGATTCCTCATCGTCAACAATTAAAATTGAAATTTTTGTTGTCATCGTATTTTTTTTAATTCTTTACCAAAGGTAAAATTATAGATATGGATGCTCCTTTTCCAAGTTTTGAATCAACTTCTATTTTCCCATTGTGGCTTTGAACAATGCCATGTACAATGGCTAATCCCAATCCAATCCCGCTTGTTTTTTGCTTGGCCGAGTAAAAAGGTTCAAAAATATGTGGAATATCTTCAGGGTCCATACCTATACCATTATCCGATATTTCGAGTTTTATAGTATCTTTATTGGGATTGCTCGTTTTTATAACGATTTCCCCATTCTCCAAAACAGCTTCGAAGGCATTCAAAAGTATGGCAACACAAGCTTGCTTAATTTGATTCTCACTGCAAAGTATTAAATCCTCTTTGGCAGAAAAATCTGTAAGAAAACTAATGTTTGCTATTTTCATTTGGTGTGCCATCAAAGTATAGGCATTACTGACTATATTATGCAAGTGTTTGGAATCAAAATCTTGCTGATCTTTTCTTGAAAATTCAAGTAATCCTTTAACAATATCACCGCAACGCTTCGTTTCATCTTCAATAACTTTTAAATATTTTAACATTGGCATTTTCACCGGATCATCCAATTTAACCTTGCTTAATTGTTTGTAAACCAACTTAGTGTATGTTAAAATACCGGCCAAAGGATTATTTATTTCATGTGCGACACAGGAGGATAATTTACCCAATGAAGCGATTCTCTCGACATGGATTAATTCATTTTGTATTTCTGACAATTCTTCTGACTTTTGCAAAACTTTATTTTCAAGTTGTTGGGACCAACTTTGTAACTCATTTGTTGCAGATTGCAGATTATCAAGCATTTCATTAAATGCACTTGAAACCATCCTCACATCGTTCAATTGATTCGGTTTTAACTCTAATCTTTTACTTATATCACCTTTCGAAACAGCTTCGCTGGCTTTTATTATTGCATTTAACGGTCTTCTTATTTTTTTTCTTGCGAATATCATTAAAAATACAACAAGTAAAAAAGTTGTTAATAATGCTAATACATATGACTTTTTAAGGTTTGCATCAAGCTCCTTCAAAGGGATTCTGATAATTAAGGAACCTAGCACTTCATCGCTCTCATTATGAGCGTGACAGGATGCTGTGTAGCATGATTTTTCATTTAAAATAGGTGACCTGATTAATAGATCTCTTTGATTGTGGTCAATGGGTGTCATTTCACATTCGTTATCCAAATCTACGATTCTAAAAGACATCTCATTTGGAGAAAACATGGAATTGATGTCTGAATGGCAATCCTTACAATTAGGATTGCCATGGGCGATCGTATCGCTGGTAATGGAGGAATGAACAAGATTGCCCTGATCATCATACATATTAACATCCTCAATACCAGGCATTTTATTAATAATATTAAGCGTATTCCTTAATGCAGTTCTGTCGTTTTCAAGCATGTGTTGATATAGAGCCCCTACGACAAATAGGCCCACATTGTTTCCGCTTTGTTGGATTATATTTTCCATATATTCCTTATTTACAGATCGGAAAATAGTTCCAAACGACAAAAACAGAAAAACAGACAATATAGCTATGATGAAAACTACCTGTCCATAAATCGAAGATTGGAATTTTAAATAATTTTTAATTAATGAGCTCACTGTGATGTTTTTATGTTATGACAAGTTAAACAATGTCATTGAATGAGTTTCGTATCAATTTGAATTCTATTAAATTAGCCTTTATTATATAATGTATAGATTTTTCTCGTCTACAATTTGTATTGACATGTTTCCTTCTATTTTATTTTTTTAATTCTTAACTATAGGCAAAATTACAGATATAGTTGTTCTTTTCCCAAATTCAGAAGCTGCTTCTACTTTACCTTTGTGGCTTTGAACAATTCCATGTACAATGGCTAATCCTAATCCGATACCACTTGCTTTTTGCTTGGCCGAGAAAAAAGGTTCAAAAACATGTGGAATGTCTTCGGGGGCAATACCTACGCCATTATCGGTTATCTCTATTTTTATATGATCTTCATCCGGGTTACTTGTTTTTATCAGGATTTCACCGTTCTCGAGAACGGCTTCGGAGGCATTGAGAAGAATTGCAATAAAAGCTTGTTTTATCTGATTCTCACTACAATTTATTGCATCCCATTTGGCAGCAAAAAC
Organism: Bacteroidota bacterium; assembly: GCA_014382445.1. Taxonomy (GTDB): domain Bacteria; phylum Bacteroidota; class Bacteroidia; order Bacteroidales; family F082. The sequence continues at coordinate 68,124 of JACNJS010000034.1, read as the reverse complement.
TGTAAGAACGCTAATGTTGTCTATTTTCAACTGGTGAGCCAATAAAGTTAAAGCTTCCTCTAATATTTTATGAAGCTGATTGGGCTCAAAATCTTGCTGATCTTTTCTTGAAAAATCCAATAAGCCCTTAACAATATCGCCACACCGCTTTGTTTCAATTTCAATCACTCTTAAATATTTTAGAACCGACACTTTTTGTGCATCATCTAAATCTGGTTTATTTAATTGTTTTTGAACCAATTTTGTATAAGTCAAAATACCCGATAAAGGATTATTAATTTCATGAGCAACAGAGGCGGATAATTTACCCAATGATGCGATTCTCTCAACATGTATTAATTCATTTTGCATTTCAGATAATTCTTCTGACTTTTTCTGGACTTTATATTCAAGTTGTTGCGACCAATTTTGCAACTCGCTTGTTGCTGTTTGTAAATTATCAAGCATATTATTAAAAGCTAAGGAAACCACTCTCATATCATATAGTTGATTAGGGTTCAACTCTAATCTTATACTTTTGTCACCTTTCGATACAGCTTCACTAGCACTCAAAATAGCATTTAATGGATTTTTAATTTTTTTTCTTGTGAACAACATCAACCCCACTACGAGTAAAAAAGTCGTTAAAGCTGCTAGTAAGAAAAAATCTGTAGATGACTCTTCGACGGCAGCATCAAGATCTTCCAATGGGATTCTTATAACAAAAGAACCAAGCACTTCATCACTTTTCTGATGTGCATGACAAGCGGCTGTATAGCAAGATTTTTCATTTAAAATAGGTGATCGGATTAAGAGAAGTCTGTAATCATAATTTTTTTGGCTCATCTCACATTCGTGATCAATATTTATGATTTTAAAAGACTTCTCTTTTCTTGGAAACATTGTACTAATATCCTCATGGCAACCCTTACAATTTGGATTGTTGGATCCTAAAGTGTCGGAAGAAAATGTTGAATGAACAAGGTTGTCTTGATTATCATACATATTAACATCCTCAATACCTGGCATTGTGTTAATAACGTCAAGTGTATTTTGCAGTGCGCTTCTATCGTTTTTAAGCATGGAATAATATAAAGCACCTTCAACTATTGAGCCAATATTGTTTCCGCTTTGCTGAATAACAGTATTCAAGTATTCCTCATTTACTGACCTGAAAATAACACCAAATGACACAAATAGAATAAGGGATAATATAGTTATGGTATATACTACCTGACCATAAATTGACGATCGGAATTTTAAATTTTTTTTTAAAAATTTATTCACGATATTCTTATATTTAGATTTATTAAAGAAAATTATATCATCAGTAGTTAAGATTATATCTCTAATAAAATTTACCTAATTATTAGGCAATTGCAATTTACTAAAAAAATCAATTATTTTACAATCCGGTTTTAAATTAATCTTTCTGGTGATTAAAATCTAGAAATTCTATTTGGAAATCTTTCCATACTTCATTGGGTAATTCTGAAAGTATATTGTCACGTAATTCACCTCCGTCCTGCAATAAGACCATTGAAGGCTCGGATGAATATTTTTTCATTGACGCACCCATCAGAAAATCTTTAAATCTTTCTAATTCCTTTGTTGCCCAACTTGTTGCCTCTTCAGCAAAATAATATGAATTTGTTTCTGCAACCCAGTTTGTAGGCTTTATTTTATAAACCCACCCTTTTTGGTAAGGATCCTCATTTAAGATTTCGGGATTCTCATAAAGTATAGAGTTAGTACTCAGAATCTTTCCGGAAATTGGTGAAAATACTCTGAGATGTTTACCATCTTTATCAATTTCTGTTAGTAAATCTCCTTTGTTGATTATTTCGCCTGGATTTTTAAGATTAGTGAATTCTACTTTTCCGGCAAGATGCTGAAGAAAATCATCCAATCCTACTTTGGCCGCACCAGATACCTCCAAATGAGCCCAGGTATGATTTTTATTGTAGAATAACCCCTGAGGAATTTTTAAAATATTAGACGAAAGACTGCCTAATACTTTTTGAATTTGCTGTCTAATTAGTACTTGATTATTCGCGATTTTCCAGAAAATAATCAGGATTAATAAATAACCAATCACAAACAAATATTCGATTCCTTTAGTATCGAAAATATCTACTCTGCTAAAACCTTCCATTGTTCCCTCCTTTTTTTAGTTTTCATTTTTATCGGTTTGATTTGTTTTTCATATTTTACCCATGTAGGCGATTCTGTATAAACAGGCATTCTTCTTACAATCCACCTAAATACGAGAATTTGTGAAAATATAACTGCAAGACTAACTACGATTTCCATCCAGGTAGGAAAGTGTATTGTATTTCCATACCAATTAAATGCAAAAGTCGAGATATTGAGTCTGTTTAAAATAATACCTAAAATAGCCATTACGGCTGCAATACGAACTAATAGCAAATTGAGATGCCTGTATCCGTACATAAACAACACTCCCGGGATTAATACAAATCCAATTATTTCAACGAGATACCAGTAACCCCATGGACTATTTAAGTAAGCATAGTTTTTACCATGCAAAAACACTAATACAATCATTGAGAAATATACAAATATTGCTACAGCACATGTTTTAGCCAGACTTAAAACAATATTTTTATGAGAATCTTTATGTACAAATGACATGCTTTTTTTGAATACTCTTTGATCAATAGTTTCTAAGATAATGACAAGAGAAAGTCCGGCAAAAATGCTTGAAATAAAGAAAAGAATAGGGATAAACTCTGAATACCATAGGGGATGAATCTTTGGTTTAGCCATTAAAAAAAGTGCCCCAAGCCCCGATTGGTGTAATGTAGAAAGTGCAATACCAAATATTACTACTCCTAAAGTTAATGAAACAAAGAATTTTCTTTGTCGTTTTAATCCAATCCACTCAGTAACAGTTGGGTAGAACTCAATAAATAATGACCCCATATATAGAATAAAATGCCATGCAACAAGAAAAAGGACTGAACTTATTCCAAAAGAATTGCCAATTATTGGGTTAATAACTTTCCAGGGACGTCCCAGATCGAGTAGTAGGGCGCCAGCATAAAACATATAGGCAAGTAGAGCATAAAGTACGGTAGCCCTGACGATTGGACGATATTTCTCTAATCCAAGGATATATACCATAAACGTTACTACATAAGCTCCTCCTGCAAAAGCTACCCCTGTTATTACGTTAAAATTAATCCAAAGACCCCACGGAGCGTCCTGTGACGCATGAATAACTGAGCCTAACCCGTTTGTAAATCGAATGACCAGAATAACAATCGCTGCAAGTATGGTAATTCCTGAAATTACATTGAATGGAGTGAGAATTTTTCCTTTTGGTTTCAATTCATGAATAATGAATTTTAAAACCCCTGTATGTTGTTCGCTGTTCATATTAGTTCATTTTTTCTTTTGAAATTTTATTTTTTCTTTCATCTACTGAATTATTCAAGCCAAGCAAAAAAGCTGGCCACAGGATCAGAACGGCTGGAACTGAATACAGGAAAGTCTTGTTAAAATTAGGATAAGATGTGGTACCAAGATCATTTCTAAATCCCAATTCTTTAAACGGAACTGAAGCTAGATAAAGTACTCCTGTTCCACCAACTTCATGTTCTCCATAAATGTGATGATTATATTTTTCAGGTTCTTCATATATCCGTGTTCTGGCAATCTCAATAAGGTCTCTTCTTTTTCCAAACGTTAGTGCTCCTTCCCCGCAAATCTCAACACATGCAGGCATGCCTCCTTCCTGAATAAGTTCGTAACACATCCGACATTTTTGAATTTTCGGATTCGGGCTGTTGTATTCAAATTTTGGCATATCAAACGGACAGGAAATCATACAAGACCTGCAACCCATGCATTTATCTTCACGCCATATAACAGGACCTTCATCCGTTTTTAACATGGCCTTGGTAAGGCATGCCGATGCGCAAGCCGGGTCATTACAATGATTACATGCGCCTCTTATAAATTGTTCACCTTTTGAAGTATTATAACAATTTACAACAATGCGATTTGTGTCATTAGTTTTTCGCACTACGCCCGGAGCCGGTTCTCCCGTGGGATCTGGTAGACCGTATTGTTCGGCACAAGCATATTCACAACTCATACAGCCAACACAAAGCGTTGAATCATATAGAATTCCATCAAATTCAACATCACTCTTTTTTTCCTTTGTGGTACCAAAACTCTTTCCCGCCGAAAGTGTAACCCCTGCAATTCCAAGGACTTTTAAAAAGTTTCTTCGATCAATACCCATAATTTCTGATTTTAGTTATTAATAAAAAAAAGTCGTTGTTTAATTGGGTTATTTATTTTGATGTGTCAATAAAATTTGTTTGAAAATCTTCCCAAACTTCTGGTCCAAGATCAGCCAGAATACCATCTTTTAATTCTCCGCCATCCTGAAGTACACTATAAGCATATTCAACATTATTGGGCTTTAAAGTAATTGCCAGAAAATCTTTTAACCTTGAAAATTCACTTTTTAACCATTCTTTATATTTTTTTTCCATGCTTAAAAACCGAATTTCTCTTAACCAATTTGTTGGTTCTATCGTATAAACCCAGCCATCGGAATACGGTGAAGAATTTATTAAAGATGAATTTCCCTTAAGTATTTCGTTTTGTGCCTTAATAGTTCCAGATATCGGGGCATTCACATGTAATTGTTTCCCCTTATGTATAATAGAAAGTAGTTGCTCACCCTTTTTTATCTTCTTTCCTGGATTTTCCATCTTTATGTTAGTAAGAGGTCCGGTAATATGCTGAAGAAAATCATCAATTCCGATTCTTACAACTCCATTCTTTTCCATAAAAGCCCAAGTATGAGTTTTATCAAAATAAAGTCCTTTTGGGACTTCAACTGAATTTTCATCAAAAACAAGTGGATAAATAGAAGATGCATTCTGAACTGCGTATCTTTTACTTTTTTTGTGCCGAACTGTAACTGTTACTATGAAAACAGTCACTATAAATGCCATTGAAATTATAATCAATAATTTTGAGACTGCATAATCTTCTTTTGCAGTAATTACATCAATTTCATTATATAACAAGATATCTAATTTCCTTTGTCTTTCGCTATATACTAGTTCAGAATATCCGGTAGGATTTAGGAATTGCTGTCCATCTGTGAGAACCCATTTTAAGAACTCCACTTCAATTTCATCCGTTGGTTGTACAGAAGATATAGCATAAATATTATTAAATAATGTAGGTGGATATTTTCCTATCCATACTCCTCGAGACAATGCATTCAAATCATCATATATACTTTCTATATGATCAAGATTTCCATTCTTATTTCTATCTATAGGTAATAATTTAATATTCTCAACAATACTATAATCACTAAAATCAATAATGTTTATCATTTTGCAAAACCCAAGTGCATAAGGGTCCTTTTGAATTGAAGAGATTAATTCTTTCTCATTTTCTACTTTAATTCCATCAAACGTAATTTGATTTACGTTCAAAAAATTCGCCACTACTGAATTTATTGATTCATCATCAATCATATAGTAGTTAACATGTTCATTTTGACTATTTTTTAAGAGTGTTCCCCAATGTTGTATTTCAGGATTTTCGAAAATCTGCGCAAACTCTTCTGTGGAAATCCCTTGCTGGTAAATTTTATCTAGAAATGGATTCTTTGAATTAATAATTGGCACTATAACATCACGACCTACTACTATTTTCCATAATGACTCATCACTCAAAGTTGGATATAATTCATTAGAAATAAAGCGTAAACGTTTGCCTGTATTTGCAGTTTTCGCGATAGTTGACTCCGAAACATTAATAACCTCAATTTTCAAATCGGGATTTATGCTATAATATTCACTGGCCAATTTTGTTGTGAGATTATATAAATCCTGAGTGCAATAAACACTTATTGAACTCTTTTGAGAATGATTGTATTTAACATTCTCCTTACTGTTTGCAGTAACGCAATTCAGTAATAATAAAACGCTGAATAATAGGATTGTATTTTTCATTGTAGTTAGATTTAAGGTAGTTTTTTATAAATTAATTCAACGAACATGTTTTTCTTTGTTTGATTTTTAAACACAATTTATCTTATTCAACAACAATGCCAAAGAAAAAAAACGTGGCTCAACATGCAGATATTCAGGCCGTTTACGTATTGAATATTTAAGAAATATACAGCATGTAGTGTTGAGTAATTAAACACTATATACGGACATGGTATATAAAGTACTGCTAACCAAGCGATGTAAAGCAGTGTAGATTATTTAAACACCTGGTGAATTATTCAACAGGTGTTAATTTTCCTACTATGAAGTGCGTGAAGATGTTTTGCAAAAGCCTAATTATTTAAGTTCATGGAGAAAAGGCAAAAAAACGATTGGTATAAGTCAAAACGATGCTACTCAAAAATCATAACTAATTACATTCCAGTCTGCTGAAAGATTTGAATTTTTTGCACATTTGAATAGTAAAACCGAAGACACATAACTTACAAATTTCACCATGTGATGTATATTACAGCAGTCAATATTTTTTTAAGAAAGGTCTCTGTAGTAAAAGGTACACTTAATTTAGATATTATCCTGCCCTACTTAGCATTGAAGCAAAGATTTGATTAATTCAATACTAAACTTTCATAGTTGTTGATTCGGAAGGATTGATGAGGATTTGCCAGCCCGGCTGACCGGTTATTGGTCACATTCGTTAGTTAGTACCCTCCCTGCCCTCCTTCGGCGGGTAAACCGGCAGGCAGTTATGCACTTTTAGTGCAAGACTTTCAGTTGCTGTAAATTTCATTGTTTCAAGTCGGAAGTAACAACTTCTGACTTCTAACTTCTGGCTTCTGTCCCTTATTATGTAATCTCAAAACGAATTTCATTCGTGCAATAAACCTATGGTACTTTTAGTCAATAGCGGTTTAGTTTCTTTGCAATATCCTACAAATAACAAATACCTATAACCTTCAAATTGGTATTTTAGCGCATTATTTTATTAAAAGTGATGCAGAAAAAACATAACCGGCGTTATTTTTTAAAATCTGCAAGTGTTGTAATTACAGCAGCAGGGCTTGGTTTATGGAAAATGCTAATCAGCACACAGCAAATGCAATCAGTTAAAAAGAAGATTTCTGTTTCAACCGACCAGCCGGGTAATGTAACTTTCTTCGATGATTTCATTCTCATACAAAAAGATGATGAATCCTACGTGCTGTCAAATTTATGCCCGCATCTTGGATGTAGTATTTCGAAACTAGAGGAAGGAAAACTGATTTGCCCATGCCACGGTTCTTCATTTAATCTTGATGGAGAAGTGCTAACAGGCCCCGCTATTAATGCACTTAAAAAGCCTGTTTTTAGTATTGATAAGATTAATAACATGATTACTGTTGAGATTTAATAAAATTGAAAATTTTAAATAAAATATTGAAAAGCACAACTTACGGCCGAATAAGCCTGGCACTTTTCATGGTTTGTATTATTTCCGGCATTTTTTTGGCAATTCCTTATAATGTGGATTTGCCGTATGAATCAATAAGTACATTTGTGATTATCAATCCTGCAGCAGCATTGATTCGTAACATTCATTACTGGAGTGCTCAATTATTTCTGTTTTTTATTTTAATCCACATCTGGGATCATACTACCAGAGTAGAAAATGTAAGGTTAAAAAAAGGAATATGGATCAGACTAAGTATTGGGGTACTAGTAATTTTTCTGGCAATGTTAACGGGTTTTCTTCTGGTAGGTGATGCAAATTCTATTCAGGCACATCGAATTTTAAAAAACCTTATTGGCGGTTTACCATTAATCGGTTCAATTTTAGCTTATTCACTAACTGGCACTTCCGAAAACCTTCAACAGATTTATGTGCACCATATTGCCACGTTTACCATATTCATAGTAATCATCATTATGGAACATGCACGCATTATTTGGCCTAAACTAAAAGAATTAGTTCCTGTAATAGTTTTGGTTTTAATGATCAGTTTCTTTTTCACAGCCCCTTTGCACGACAATTTTAATACTGTTATTAAAGGCCCATGGTATTTTGTGGGTCTTCAGGAATTGCTTCACTGGTTAACAATTCCCCAATTATCTTTTGTACTTGTAGTTGGTTTTTTGGGTCTTATCTTCCTGGTTCCATACAGTAATAATAATGGCTGGCTTCCTAAAAGAGGCTTGTTGATACTAACTATTTTCTATTTATTTCTTACACTTACAGGATACTTTTTTAGAGGACCTGAATGGCGACTGATTTGGCCATGGGAGAAAAACTATTCTCACTATATACATAACCCATTTAAGGTTGTTCCGGTTTCTTTTTTTGATACTGATATTCCAATTGAAGATGCTGCCAAAGCACTATTAGTAATGGGAAGAAAAGAGAGTTGTGTAATTTGTCATGATGAAATGGATGGGTTTACACCTTCACATAATCCCGAGGCCCTTGGTTGCTATTCATGTCATGGAGGCAACCCATTTACGCTTAACAAGGAAACATCACATAAGGGCGTGGAGTTTTTTCCCGGCAATCTTGACAATGCAACCAGTAGCTGTGGCTCAACTAATTGCCATCCTGATATTACGCAACGCATAGAAACAGTTTTGATGGCAACCCTTAGCGGAATGATAAGTGTTGACAAATTTGTTTTTAATGAATTTGATAAACCTGATCTATTGACCAACATTCATCACCTTGGGAATAGTGCCGCCGATGAACATCTGAAAAATTTATGTGTGCGTTGTCATTTAGGAAACCCCAAAACCGAAACTGGCCCCATTACTGAAAAAAGCAGGGGTGGAGGATGTTTGGCATGTCATTTAAATTATGAAGGAAAAGCTCTGACCAGTTGGCAAAAAAATCAGGAATATGCTGATGATACGTCATATTTATATCACCATTCTTCAATTAGCCTGAAAGTTACTAACGATCATTGTTTTGGCTGTCATAGCCGTTCGGGAAGAATATCAACCAATTATGAAGGCTGGCACGAAACCACAATTAATGTCGATAGTATGTCCGACAATAAACTATACAGGCTTGTTGAAGATACCCGTGTTTTTACGTTTGTTAAAGAGGATGTACATCACACACTTGGACTCGACTGTATTGATTGCCATAATTCATATGAGTTAATGGGCGACGGCAATTTTTACTCACACGAAGAAAATCAGGTAAATATTGATTGCAAAGATTGCCATCTGTTATCTGAACCACAAACAATTAATTACAAAAATCTTGATTATGAATCGGCTATTATAACATCGTTACGCTTTGATGATTTCAGCAATAAAAAATACCTTGTAACAGAAAAGCAGTGCCGACCACTAATCAATACATATTTTGAAGACGATACAGCCTTTATGATTTCAAAAAACACTAAAAAGATTTTTGCGATGAGTAAGCCTGCTGAAATTTGTACTGCAGGTACTTCTCATGATAAACTAAGTTGTTCTTCATGTCATAGTGCATGGGCACCAAGTTGCATAGGTTGTCATAATGAATATGATGCAAAGGAGCCTGGTTATAATATGTTGACAAATAGAGAAAAACAAGGTAGCTGGGTTGAGTACGTTGGTGAATATAATGCACATTTGCCGGCATTGGGGGTACGAATTAATAATGATGAAAAAGAAATAATTCCTGTAGTTCCCGGCATGGTGCTAACAATTGATGTAGGCAGTTTTTCGAAGGATATTCACGATTCTTTGATTTTTCGTCGCTTGTTTGCCCCATCTGCACCGCACACAACTTCAAGTGAAGGACGTAGTTGTAAGTCGTGTCATAATAATCCTGTTGCGCTTGGTTATGGGAAGGGTGATCTGAAATTTATCCCGATAAATAGCAGGATAAAAAACGGGAAAGGCACATGGAATTACGATTCACACTACCGGAATAATCCTCATGATAATCTACCTGAAGATGCGTGGATTGGTTTTTTGGATGACAGGGCTGGAGAGGTTGTATCTACCCGGACAAATGTAGTGCCTTTCAGTATTAATGAGCAGCAAAAGATACTTACGGTTGGAGCATGCTTAACATGTCATGATGATAATTCCATAATAATGCAGCAAAGCCTTATAAAGTTTGATTCGCTAATGGAAAACCTGAGTTCAGAATGTGTAGTGCCTGTTTGGGAGTAATACCTAAGTCCGAGTATTGCTATTACAGGTACCAGTGCTGCGACATGAACTAATGTTAAGTCAATTGTAAAGTGGCATATAGAGATTCCCTTCCTTTGTCGGCAGACAGTCTCCTCTCCAGATAGTTATCGGGATCGTCATCGCAAAGGCGTAACCCCACCATTATTGGTGTCAGATAAAACCCACGTCCCTTGTTGGTGTCATCACCAACAACAAAACACGGTGTCATCACCAATATTCGAATGGACACATCTGAAATTTTTTAAGCAAGATAATAATCAGTTAAAATACCAAATTCATCAACATTTTTTTCATAATATGAGGCAGATGAATACCTATATTTAATTGGATCGTTAACAAGTTGCCATTGCATTTGCAATGGGTTGTTGTGCAAATAATTTAGTTTTTGATCAAACATATTATCAGATAAAATTTCGATATCCAAAGTATTTCTTTGCCAAAACTGATATTTCCTATCTGATTTATTAACTAGAAATAATTTCAAAAGAGATTGATCTTCAATCTTCAATGTTTTCAGAAATTGATGTGCAGTAAATTTGAAAAATGATGCTTTCGCTGATTCTTTTCGAATATTTTTGTTCTCAGCCCAAATAATGTGTAAATGGTTTAGCATGATTACAAATGCAAATACCGTAAGACGGTTTTGATTAGTAAGTTTGTAGGCTTCCAATTAGAATATCCTTAAAAAAATCATCTTTTAAAAGGGGATGCCAGTTTAGGATTGTTAGCCGTTGAGAAAAATATTTCATTTGTTCCATGCATCATTAACGCAAATGTAGGCCAAATAAGTAAGCTTTTCAATGTTCATGTTTTAGTTTATCGGTAGTTGGTGGGACACCAACAATGGTGACAATGTACTAAGCTCAAAACAAATTCGTTTAATCATACACTTGTATATTTAAAGTTTAAACTATTTTCGCTAAAATTTTTATTGCACTATGAATGATAGCCTGGTAATTATACCAACATATAACGAGAAAGAAAATATTGAACGAATTATCCGAAAGGTATTTAGTCTTGAAAAAGAGTTTGATATACTTGTAGTTGAAGATAATAGCCCCGATGGGACAGCTGATATAGTCCGCAGGTTGATGGAAGAGTTTAATAACAGGCTGTTTATTATGGAAAGACAGGGGAAACTAGGACTTGGTACAGCATATATAAGTGGTTTTAAGTGGGGCCTTGATCATGAATATGAATATATTTTTGAGATGGATGCCGACTTTTCGCATAATCCGGATGATCTATTAAAACTTTATAATTCAGCAGCAATTGAAGGAGCAGATGCTGTTATTGGTTCGCGATACATAAAAGGGGTAAATGTTGTAAACTGGCCTATGGGAAGAATTCTGATGTCGTATTTTGCATCAATGTATGTACGCGTAGTTACCGGATTAAAAATAATGGATACTACAGCCGGCTTCATGTGCTGGACAAGGAAAGTACTTGAAACTATAGACCTCGACAGCATTAAGTTCGTTGGTTATGCCTTTCAAATTGAAATGAAATATACTGCTTGTAAACTTGGTTTTAAAGTGGTTGAAATACCAATTATATTTACTGATCGTACCGAAGGAACTTCCAAAATGAATAAAAGTATCTTTACGGAAGCTATATTTGGAATACTTGATTTAAGATTTAGAAATATAGTGGGACGAATTAAACCTATCAAGACTTTCTAAGCAACGAAGAACCCATCACTAAAGAATGAGAATTTAATTAAACATTAAACACAAAGATTATGAGTTCTGAGAAAAAAGTTATTTCCGGAGCAACAATAGTTAATGAGGGATTATCGTTTGTTGGTGATGTTTTCATGAATGGAAATATTATTGAAAGCATAGTAGCATATCGTGAAGGTCTGAACCCCGATTATAAAAACTATGATGTAATTCATGCGATGGGATTACATCTTTTACCGGGAGTAATCGACGATCAGGTTCATTTTCGCGACCCTGGCCTTACATACAAAGGTGATATTTACACCGAAAGCAAAGCTGCTGTAGCAGGAGGGATTACCAGCTTTATGGATATGCCCAATACAATTCCAAATTGTTTAACCCAGGAATTGCTTGAAGAAAAATATCAACATGCTGCCATAACTTCATTGGCTAACTATAGCTTCTACATGGGCGCCTCCAATGATAATCTTGAAGAGATTATTAAAACCAATCCCCAGTATGTTTGCGGTATAAAAGTATTCATGGGTGCGTCAACAGGCAATATGCTGGTTGATAGTGATGAAGCATTAACAGGCATATTTTCGTCAGCACCAACATTAGTAGCTGTACATTGTGAAGATGAAGAATCAATAGTGAGAAACAACGCTTACTATTTTGAAAAATATGGTGAGCAAGCCTCAACTGATATTCATCCCAAGATAAGGTCTGCAGAAGCATGTTTTTTATCATCTGCAAAAGCGGTTAACCTTGCAAAAAAATACGGAACAAGATTACATGTGCTCCATCTTTCAACCGAAAAAGAGATGGTCCTTTTTGAAAATGAGTTGCCACTGGAAGAAAAAAAAATCACCGCCGAGGTTTGTGTGCATCACTTATGGTTTTCGGAAGAAGACTATAATGAAAAAGGTAATTTTATTAAATGGAACCCTGCAATAAAAGCAACCTCCGATAAAAATGCTTTATTGGAAGCGGTGTTAAACAATAAAATTGATGTGGTTGCTACTGACCATGCCCCTCACACTATCGAAGAAAAGAAAAAACCATATTTTAAAGCTCCTTCGGGAGGACCTATGGTACAACATTCGCTGATAGCCATGTTGGAATTCTGTCATCGCGGCAAGTTAACACTTGAAAAGGTTGTCGAAAAAATGTGTCACAATCCGGCCATATTATTTAATGTTGATAAACGCGGGTTCATTCGGCCGGGATATAAAGCTGATTTGGTGCTGGTTGATTTGAATAATATCTGGACTGTTAAGACTGAGAATATATTATACAAATGCGGGTGGTCGCCAATGGCGGGCGAAGTTTTCCGTTCAAAAGTTGTTTCTACTTTTGTAAATGGGAACCGAGTTTATAATAAAGGTGTATTTACTGAAAACATTAAAGGAGAAAGATTAACATTTAACAAAAAGATTTAAACAAATGAAAAGGGTAAGTTTTATATTAATGATTGCTGTACTTTTTGCAGCCTGCGGAAACAGTAATTCTGGTAAAAATCTCGAAGGTAAGGAGGTTATCGCCAGCTATGCTAATGGTTTTCCTCATTTAGAAAGAGATTTTAAGATGGTGGATGGTAAACGGTTGGCGGTTTACGAAAGAGAATTCTATGAGGATGGAAATTTGCTTAAAGAAGGGCCGTTAAGTAGTGAAGAACAACGCGACGGAAATTGGAAATCATATTATCGTGATGGTGTGCTTTGGAGCGAAGGAGATTTTAACAATGGTGTTCGCGAGGGTAAAACAATAACATATTTTGCAAACGGCAATAAATATTATGAAGGACAGTTTTTAAATGGCACGAAATCCGGGGCCTGGAAATTTTGGAATGAAAAAGGCGAGTTCGTTAACGAAATACATTTTGACAAAGGAAAAAGGGCTGAAATTACTATTGATAAATGAAGTGCCTAGAGTGCCTAAAAAAGTGCCTAAAGTGTAAAGTGTCTAAAGTGCCTAGAGTGCCTAGAGTGCCTAGAGTGCCTAGAGTGAGCTAAAGTGCCTAAAGTGTAAAGTGCCTAAAGTGAGCTAAAGTGCATGGAGTGAGCTAAAGTTGATTAAATGAGCATCGTTGTTTTTGCAGAAAGCAGATAAATATTGGTATTGATTAGCTACTATAATTTCAGTTTATAATACTCACCATAATGGGCAAATGGTCACTATAACCACCATAATAATTGCTGCCGGAAGCTGTTCTTGATGGTCGTACCGGACCACCTTTTGGCTGATATAACATCCAGTCTTCTTTAAATACTACCTGTTCGGTTGAACTAACTTTAAGACCATTTTTTCCGGTAATCAGAGAGGTGGATACAATTATTTGGTCGAACATATCCCAGCTTTTATAATACAGCGAACCAAATCCGTTTTTGAATTGTTTAAGCGATAAGTTGTAAAGTGATTTGCCACCAGGTATGTCGGAAATTTCCAGGGCTTCCAACACTTTATAAATACTTGTATCGGATGGGTTATCGTTTAAATCGCCGGCAATTATAATATTGGCATTTAGCTCATTGTTTAATATTGAGTCGGTGATATTTTTAATCACTTTAGCTATTTGGATACGGTGCGGCTCTGTTTCCTTTTGTCCGCCCCACCTTGACACCCAGTGGTTAATAAAAACGTGTAGTGTATCATTTTTGTTTACAACACCTTTAAAGTAGAGTATATCACGAGTTTTTAATTCCGGATTATCAGGGAATTCAGGGACAATAAACCTGGTGCCAACAGGTTTGAATATTTCCGGGTTATAAAGTAGCGCAACATCAATACCGCGTTCATCAGGACTGTCTTTATGAATTGCCTTATATCCTGCCCCTGCAAGATTTGGATGATTGATTAAATCTTCTACCACTGAAATGTTTTCAACTTCACAAATTCCGAATAGAGCAGGAAACCCTGCAGGATCGATGCTCTTCATCACCTTCGACATATTGTTTAACTTGAGGTTATAACGCTCAGTATTCCAGGCAACTTTGCTATTAGGTAAATACCCCTCATCACTTATATTGAGATCGTCAATAGTATCAAACAGGTTTTCTACATTATAAAATGCAAATGTAAATGAGTTGGTATTTTTTTTTGTACACGATGCCAGAATTATAATTAGGGCAAGTGTAACTAATATGGTTGAATAAATTTTTTTCATCTTTTATAAATTTACGAATCCTTTAGTTTTGAAATTGTCCTCATGTCTTTTTTTGTTGGCCTTCCGGTTCCCCGATCCCGTTTTTCTATATTGAGCTGCTTCAGCATATCCAGCTTTTCATATTCTTCAGGTGGAGTAAGATCGTGCAATAACTCAGGCACAAATTTTGCTGCTACCCTGTTCTTAACCACCTTAATAATTTTTACTTTGCGTTTTATTAAAGGTAACTGAATTTCAATTATTTCATCCACTTTTACATCCCTGGAGGGTTTAGCATTTTGACCGTCTATTTTAACTTTGCCTCCCTTGCATGCGTCAGCAGCCTGAGTGCGTGTTTTAAAAAGCCGAACTGCCCACAACCATTTGTCAATTCTAATGGTGTCCATTATTTAGGATTATTTCTGAATGCAACTATCATATTCATTAGGGTTTTTAAAGCCAACTCATTAATATACTCTTCAAAATCCAACACTTTTTGCTGATAATTAAGTCTTCACATTCACCAACTTCCAACTTCTGACTCCCGACCACTTTCTTCCCCCTACTTCTGCCTAAAATATATTTGAATTGGCACACCCTTAAAGTCGTAATGTTCTCTGATTTTATTCTCAAGAAACCTGCGATATGATTCATTAACATCATCGGGTAAATTGCAGAAAAATGCAAACATCGGAGAATTGGTTTTAAGTTGTGTGATATATTTAATTTTTATGTATCTGCCTCGTGAGCCCATTGGGGGAGGTGTTTTTTCGATAATCGGCAATAACAGGTCGTTTAATTTTGAGGTTGGAATTTTTTTAGTTCTTTTTTGATAAACCTCAGAAGCAAGCTCCAAAGTTTTAAATATTCGTTGTTTTTCGGTTACCGATGTAAAAACAATGGGGACATCATTAAACGGTGCAATTTTTTCTCTGACCTTCCTTTCAAAAGCAAGTTGAGTATTTGTTTCCTTGCTAACCAGGTCCCATTTGTTCACAACCAGCACTATTCCTTTATTATTTTTTTGTGCTAGGTGGAAGATGCTAATATCTTGTTTTTCTATACCGGTTTGTGCGTCAATCATTACAACGCAAACATCAGAATTTTCGATTGCTCTGATTGTGCGTAAAGTTGAGTAAAATTCAATGTTTTCGTACACCTTTCCTTTTTTACGCAACCCGGCAGTATCAACAAGCATAAAATCATGGCCAAAAGCATTATATCTGGTATAAATTGAATCGCGAGTTGTTCCAGCAATATCTGTAACAATATTTCTCTGATCGCCCAATAAAGTGTTTACAATTGAGGACTTCCCAACGTTTGGCCTACCTACAAATGCTATACGAGGAAGATCTGTTTCTTCATCAATCAGAACTTTTTCCGGGAAAATTTTAACAAGGTCGTCAAGAATTTCACCGGTACCACTTCCATTTACAGCTGAAATTGGATATATATCGCCAAGTCCTAATGAGTAAAATTCTGAGATTTCATTTGTTTTATCAGGAGTATCAACTTTGTTAACTGCTGTAAAAATATCTTTCTTAGATCTTCTGAGTAGTTTGGCAATATCACTATCAAGAGGATTTATTCCTTCCTTTGCATCTACAACAAATATTATAGCATCTGCCTCATCAATTGCAAAAAGTACCTGCTTTCGTATTTCACCTTCAAAAGTGTCTTCAGAACCATGGACATAACCTCCCGTATCAATTACTGAAAATTCATACCCATTCCAATCGCTTTTGCCGTATATTCTATCGCGTGTTACGCCGCTCACCGACTCAACAATAGCTTCTTTTCTTTCTATTAATCTGTTAAATAAGGTCGATTTACCAACATTTGGTCGTCCAACTATTGCTATTGTATTATTCATCGTAGTTATTTTGATATGAAATTATTGCTTCAAAGTTAATTAAAGCATCTGAAACTAAATATATTGAGCTTATACTTTATTGAGTATATCCAAAATGTTTAAGAGTATTTTCATCGTCTCGCCAGTCTTTACTAACCTTTACGGTTATTTCTAAGAATACTTTCTTACCGATAAACTCCTCTATATCCAATCTGGCTGCGGTAGCAATCCGCTTAATAGCTTGCCCTTGATGGCCTAGAATTATTGCTTTCTGCGATTCACGAGATACATATATTATTGTAGATATTCTTACCAGGTTTCCCTCTTCTTTATATTGATCGACGGCAACTTCAGCTGAGTAGGGGACTTCTTTTTTGTAATTTAACAGAATCTTCTCACGGAGTATTTCAGAGATAAAAAATCGTGTTGATTTATCAGTTAATTCATCTTTAGGATAATAAGGTTCATGTTCAGGAAGGTAATGCACGATCCGGTCAAAGACTTTCTCAATATTAAAAATATTTAACGCAGAAACAGGTATAACTTCAGCTTTAGGCATCTTTATTTTCCATGCCTCCATTTGTTTCACTATTGTTTCCTGATCTGATAAATCAATTTTATTAATTACAATTAATACCTGAGTTTGAGAAGCGTTAAACTTGTCAATTATTTCCTGATCGGCGAACTGATAATCAGGTTCAGTCATAAGAATTAGTATATCAGCATCTTTAAGAGCTGTATTTATATACTGGTTCATAAACTGATGCATCTTATATGATGGGTCTTTTACTATTCCCGGGGTGTCAGAATACACTATTTGGAAATCTTCACCATTAACCATGCCCATTATACGATGCCTTGTGGTTTGGGCTTTAGAAGTAATTATAGAAAGTTTTTCACCCACCATTGAGTTCATCAACGTTGATTTTCCGACATTTGGATAACCTATTATATTAACAAATCCTGCTTTATGCATAAAATTTTAAAAAAGTTTGCACGGCAAAGAAACAAAATATATCTTTGCACTCCCTTATTTAGGGATAGAATAGCAAGTTCATTTGAAACAAATAATATATTGCGGGATGGAGCAGAGGTAGCTCGTTGGGCTCATAACCCAAAGGTCGTCAGTTCGAATCTGGCTCCCGCTACTACAAAGCTGGTGAACTTCATCGGCTTTTTTTATGCCCAAAAACTTATGTATATAGTTTAGGGCTTATATTAACAAACATTCAATTAAGAAATGAAGGTAGTTATATTGTGTACAACCTAAGCTTGCCCAAACTCCTTTTTACAGATAAAAAAACCATAATTTCTTATATAGAGATATTTATTGCCTTAAAAATTATTCAAGACTTTTGTGTCAATTTCTCTTTTCAGATATAATAATAACTCATACAATCAAATTATTCAGTGATTTAATCAAATTACTTTACCCTCAGTTGTCAAGGTCCTCTTTAAATTTTCGATCTATTTCTTGTTGTTGATAAAAATGTGTTAGCCTATCTTCAGTGGTTATTTTATTTGATGACTTTGAGCTAACATAACCAAATTTAATATCTTTTGTTATTGAATATATTATCCAGACTCCTGCACAAAGTATCGATATAATACCTCCAAGTAACCCAACATTAAACGTTATGATAGCTAAGAAAGTAAAGTATAAAACTGTTATAATTCCTCGATAGCCATAGTGAATAAATTCCTTAATCCAAAAATATAATAAACCCATAACGCCGATTAGAGAAATCAACCACAAATACCAGTGGATCCAGTTATCCTCAAATGATATCCAGTAAAATTTTGTAACAAACATGGCTTGCAGTACATCTTCTCTGAAGAACATATAGACTATCGAGTAAAGTGCTCCAATAATCATACTGAAAAATGGTAATTTATTGTAATGAAAATCAATGTTGTCGTACATTTCTTCTAATTTCTTACCAAGTATTTTAAAGAGTATAATAGCAACTCCAGAGAAAAGTGCTCCAATCATATCAATAACAAATTGTAGTTTATAGTACTTATCATCATCAATATCATAGTTGTCGTACATATAATCTTCTAATTTTTCACCAAGTTTTATTAAGATAATCGATGCAACTATCAATACTAAAAAGATAAGCCAAAATCGTCCTGTTCTCCAATTAACATAGTTGCTTAAATAGTCTCGAACTATAGTTGAAGATACGCCAAGTTGCATATTCGACACTTTGGCCATATCGTGTATACTATGACTTTTAAGGTCACTTACCTTTATCCAGCCCCAAGTACCTTTATAATTAAATGATATATAGAGATGGTGAGGAATCTTGCGAGGTACAATTGTATCTCCTTTATAAACTGTCCCAATTACACTTGAGCTTGGATCACGTTTCTGCTTTACATTTATTTTGTCCTTAGTTACAGTATAAATAACTTTTTTGTCACTACTTCTCTTAAAATAATTACAAGATGTTGTAATTATTAGTAAACACAAAACCGAAAAAGAAAAATAAATTAATCTCATAATAGCCGCTTTTTTCATTTTCTTAAGTTTACGATTAATATTTTCAAACAACTATGAAATAAAGGTGCCATATTAGCTAATTTGTGAAAAATAGGTATCTACAATTTGTTCTTAAATGTCTATACTTATTTATATCCTTTTAAGAGTTTTTACGAATTGCTGAATGGGCTATTTTGCAATAAAATTAAATAAAAGAATTATGGTATTTTGGATCTGGTTACAATTTGTTTTTTGTCTAAATAAGTAACACCAATTTTTATAGCACTGAGAATAGGATTATTAACTGTAGATAACATACCCTCCCCAGTGTTGGTTGTATTCCATTAATTTGTTTTATGATGAGAAAAGACTCACCTCATATTCAGAAATAAATAATTTGAGTCAAAAATTTTGATTACGCATAATCATGACTAAAGTTGAATTTTACGAAATATTCTAAAAGAAGAATTACAGGTGATGGAGGTATTGGTTGGAGTCAGAGAAGGGGTAAATAAATATATTATTACGTTGAAAAGGTTTAGTTTTTGGATGTAAGCCTATACCTTAACAGATAAACGACCTCAGGGAGTAATAGCAAGGCAAATTCAATTGCAAGTCGAAGGACAAATAAAAAAACCAATCAACCCCGTTGGTCTTATGGGATTAATTTGAAATTTATTATTAAAACATATTCTCATTCAATTATTCACTCCTGTACTATCAGTTTATTTTCTTTAGTTTTCTTTTAATATGAGGTAAAAAGAAAGAAACAAGAGCAAGAATTAGAATAATTAAGCTGCCTGGGCGGGTAAAAAAGTCGATCCAATCACCTTTAATAAGTGATAATCGTAAATTTTCTTCAATCATTTTACCGAGGATTAAGCCCAGAATAACGGGGGCTGTAGGGAAATCACCACGTTTTAATAGCCAGCCTAGTATTCCAAATGCAATACAAATACCTACATCAAAAACAGAATTTTGAATGAAATAACTACCAATAAATGATAGTGCCAGGATTAGTGGGTATAACAACGATTTTGGTGCAGCTATTATTTTGATCCATAATTTATTGCCAGCCAATCCAACAAAAAACATAAAGATATTTGCAAAAAATAGGCTTATAAAGATACCATATACTAAACCTGGTTCTTTATTAAATAGTTCAGGTCCAGGATTTAATTTATGAATCATTAGAGCACCTATTAAAACAGCGGTTGAAGCGCTTCCTGGTATTCCCAGTGTTAGTAATGGAACTAATGCACCACCAACTGATCCATTATTTGCGGCTTCAGGTGCGGCAACACCTTCTAAGGATCCTTTTCCAAACTTCTCAGGATTTTTGCTGGAATTTTTTGCATTGTCATATGCAATAAAAGTGGCAATTGTGCCACCGGCTCCTGGTATACAACCAACAAGAGTGCCTATTACCGATGACTTTAAAATCAGAGTTTTTAGCTTGAATAACTGTTTTATGGGTAGTGTATTTGAAAGATCAACTTTTGCTGCCTTTTCGACTTTTTTATCATCACCTTTTTCGATGCTGAAAAATATTTCACCAAGTGCAAAGAGTCCTATTAATGCAGGAATAAATTCTATTCCATCTGCAAGATCAGGAATCCCCATCGAAAATCGTGAAAATGGTAATTGTGTGTCAAACCCTACGGTAATCAATAATAGTCCGATGCCTGAAGATATAAATCCCTTTAATGGGCTTTTCCCTGCCAGCGATGAAATAATGGTTAGTCCAAATACACCAAGTGCAAAATACTCATATGATTCAAATGACAAAGCCAATGAAGCCAATGGGACAGAAAAAAGTATGAGTATAATTGTTCCAATTAATCCACCAATTGTTGAAGCTGTTAATGATGTGATAAGAGCGTGTAATGGCTTGCCTTGTTTTGTTAGCTCATAGCCATCGAATGTTGTGGCAACTGCTCCGGGTGTACCCGGTGTGTTGATTGCTATTGCCGTAATAGAACCTCCGTAATTAGACGATAAATATACTGACACTAGTAGTACTAATGCACTTATAGGGTCTAGGCCAAATGTTACAGGTAGCATAAGCGCTACTCCAATGGAGGGTGAGAGTCCTGGAAGTACGCCAACCATTATGCCTACTATAACACCAATAAACATCATCATTATGGGTAGAAAGTGCCCAAACTCTTGTAAACCTAACCAAAGATCATTTAGTATTCCCATAATCTAGTATAGATATTCACTATATAAACAACCACCCTAATGGTAAATCAATGTGTAATAACTTGTTAAAGATAAAATAACTGAACATAACAAACCCAAAGGCGTTTATAATCATATATGCTGGTTTTCTATATAATAATAAATACATTGTTGAAAGTATAAAAACGGGTGTAGTAAAAAAATACCCAATCCATTGCATTGATATCAGGTAAACTATAAGAAAAGCAATGATTATTACGACTCTTCCAGGCATTAATTTGTTATGTCCCTCAATCTTGTTCTTAGAATTAAAGATAAGAATTACACTTAACAATAGAAGTATAATTATCCATATCCTGGGAATAAGTGCGGGGTTAGTCACATTAGCATTTTCAGGTATTGAAAATAGCATTGTTTGATAGTAGAAAAATAGAGATATACTAATAATTCCTCCAGCAATTATTTGATTATAGTTAATTTTATTGATAATGAATTTGTTAAATGCAAGGATCAGTAAAAAGACAATGCCCACTATTAGAAATAAAATTAATAACATTGGAATTTGACTCTGTTCTTGATAAGTAGCTAGTAGCCCTGCTTTATTCAGATAATAGTTGGTTTCTTCAACTTCTTGTTCAATAAGTTGTGTAAATTCAATATGTTTTTCAAAATTTGAGAAAACATTAGTTTCATCACAATATACCTTCCATTCTTCATCATTCACTACATCCTGAAGTATTTTGGTTACATATTCAATCGCTTCATCCTGAACTCCTTTTTTAAAGGCAAAGCCTCTCCACATCGATTCGCTTAGATCATATCCCTGCTCTTTAAAAGTTGGAATATCTGGTAATGAGGATAGTCGGTTATCACTTGCAATTGATATGATCTTAAGTCCACTTTTTCCCTTTATGTCAGCAGGGTTACCAACATAAACAGCAGATTCATCCCTTAGTAATGCTAGTATTGATTGCGGTGCACTCTTATAATCGATCCAACTTGCATCTATTTTTAATACTTCCCAACTTTTTAATGCCATTAGGTGATCACGACTACCAGTTCCTGGACCTATCCAAACTTGTTTTTGGTTTTGCTTTGAATCAATAATAATATCTTCTATCGAGTTAAAATCTCTGTCTTCATTAGATATTATTGCTTCAGGATCAGAAACCATGTTTGCGACGAAAAGAAAATCATCTAGCTTAACTTTGCTTTTATTAACCATTACTGTGGAGAGAAAAGATTTGGTTACACCTAGAAGTGTGTAACCATCGGCCTTATTATCCAGAACATGTTTCATGGCGACAAGACCTTGTGTACCAGATCGGTTTTCTATTACAAAAGGTACTTTGCTATATTTCCGTGCAATTTCTGATACTTTCCTTGCCATATAGTCAATGGCTGATCCAGGTTTTGAATGGACTATAATACTTATGGGTTTTGCAGGATATGTATCGCCATGACCCAGACTAAGGTACAAATAGCCCAATAGTCCGAAGTAAAAAACCAAGATTATGCCAGCAAAATAATTTTTCATTATCTATTAGATACAAATAAAAGCAATTTTCTTTTACATGAAACTTTTGCTGGTGTTATTACTTAAAAAATACCAAAAATACCATCTGGTGTGATATCGAGGTATCGATACCATGTTTCACCCATTATTATATTTACTATCCAACCTACGGTAAGCATAGTAAGACCAAATTTAAAAGTATCTGTTAGACTGTATTGGTCAGTTTCATATAGGAGAGCGGCAGGTTTACTATTAAAAGGAAGCATGTATACATGTTCGATTAAGAATGCCACAGGGAGTGCAAGGCTTATAACATCAAATCCAAACCGTTGGGCAACCCCAATAGCAATTGGTATAAAGATCATGGTGCGCATTGTTTTTGATTGAAATATCAGCGCACTGAAAGCCATTGCAAATGTGAGTGATAAGTATAGCACCCAGAAAGGTGTTTGTAATCCTAATCCTAAAGAATCAAAAATAGCATTTACAGAAAGTGATGGTAAATCAGTAACCTTAAACCCTGCTCCAAGTGTATATGCACCAGCAGAAAATAGCATGAGATGCCATGGAATATCAACATCATTCCATTTTAATATTCCGATTCGAGGTGTTAGGGCTATAATTGCTCCAATAAATGCTACCGCTGTTGGGCTAATTCCATGAAACTTGTCAGTTGCCCACAGAGCAAGTATTGAAATAAAAAGCAAAGCGGATTTTATTTCCTGAAAATCCATTTTTCCTAATTTCCCAAGTTCTTCCTTTAGCCTTTCCATTCCTCCTGGAATCTGAGGTAAACGTTCTTCTTTTTTCAATGGAAAGAATACTCGTACTGCGATTATATATCCGAGGAACATTAATATTATTGCAACCAAGAAATTACCTCGCATCCAATCTGTAAAATAGATATCAACACCAGTTGCTCCCGTAATTAATGCTGCAGCAAGAAGGTTGGCACCCGATCCGGTTAGAAAACCACTTGCTCCAATATTTATATAAAAAAGGTTTTGTAATACAATATTTCTACCAAAGTTGTTCTTTTTATCACCACCTCGTGCACCATAAATGGCAGCTATTACCATAAAAATAGGAAGTAGTATTGCTGCTTTTGCAGTTGTAGCAGAGATAAATGCGGATAATACCACATTGATTAGAAGGAAACTTAGGAAAATTGATGATGATTTCTTTCCAAAGTGAACTATAAACCAAAGTGCAAATCGTTTTGCCAATCCTGTTTTAACAAGCATGCTGGCAAGTACAAATGACATGATATTAAGCCACATAACCTTGTGGCCTAGTTGAGCGTATGCATCCTTTTCACTTAATACACCTGTGAGCACTAAACTTATAATAATTATTAGTGAAGTGAGATAGTTTGGTATTGCTTCAGTCATCCATAGGATTACACCTGCAGCAAATATTGCCATCATAGCAATATTCATTTTTGAAAATTCAGCAGAACCCTTTAGATCAAATATGCTCCTAGCATAATCACCTAACAAATCTGCGTTGATTGATTGAAGAAAATCAGGTTTTAGAACAAAGTAAATAAGTATGAATGTTATGATTGCCAGTGGCCCTCCAAGAATCGCCAAAAAAGATTCAACCTTAGACTTGGATCGTTTAGGGAGTTTCTCAATTTTGTAATTGTTCATGTCCAATGGATCGAAACCATTGTTATTTTCGGTTGAGATATTGTTCATGAGAATATATGGACTTAGAAAAGCAATTCGTTGATTAAGTGAAACTACTATATCAATCTTTACCAGTCTTTAAATGGGTTTTTCATTAGCATTGAATTGTAATAACGGGGGTCACCAGTAACTTCTTCTCCTAACCAAGATGGTTTTTCAAATGGATGATCCTCAGAAGGAAGCTCTATTTCTGCCACAGTAAGGCCTTCATTATCTCCATAGAATTCATCAACTTCGAACTTTAAACCAGACTTTTCAGGAATAATGAATCGTGTCTTATCAATAACACCTTTTTCGCAAATATCTAGTAATTCTTTTGCTTCGTTAACAGGTATCTCTCTTTCCCACTCATAGCGGCTGGCTCCTGTACTATTTCCAATACCTTTTATTGTTAGAAAGCCTTTTTTCCCTTTTAATCGCGCTCTTACAGTGCGTTCAGGAATTGATGAAAGGTATCCCTGGGTTATTCTAGTTTCTTTTGTGGACAGAGATTTAAAATCGCCGGTTACTAAGAATTTTTTTTCTATTTCTTGTGCCATGTGATAATGATATAATGCTATGATGTTGAAATAATATAATTCTGAATTGTTAATTTGCTAGTTTTTTATCTATCATGCCAACAATTCTTTTTGACGCTTGTAAATAGTTGATATTTTCAACACCATCTAACCCAAGATCAGTAATTGTTTTCTTGATATCATCTATTTCGGTAGATTCGGAATTTACAGAAACAACCATTGCTCCATTTATCCAAACATTAGCATATTCACAAATTGTATCATTTATCATATAACCAAATCGTTCCTTTTCAACAGTAATTGCCTGTAGGTTTGGATTTGCTTTTATCATTTCCATGAATTCGTCTAATGTATAAGTTTCTTTGTCAAGAGATGGCATATCAACCATAAATGCTGGAAAAACTTCTTTTTTCAGAATTTCAGCCTTCATTGGGAATTCTCCCTTCATTAATGGATTCCATTGTTCTAGTCCATCAATTTCTTGAACAAAGGTTTTAATATCCATTTTACCATCTCTGATCTTAGTATTATTTACGTCATTTGTTTTTGAAATAATATATGTTTCAATAGATGTTCTTTCCCATACTTTTTCAGGTACGGGTACAGATAATCTTGACATAAGAAATGCAACATCAGTGAAATCTCTTCCAAAGGTTCTAAATTCAAATCGTGGTTTGGATATTTCACCAATTTTCATTTTATCTTTATTCATCTTTATTTTTTTTTCGTGTACTAGAAATCAATTTTATGCCAGTTATCAGGTAATGGTGTTAATCCCATGAAACGTTTAAGAGCAAGTGGGTAATTAACATTTTCTGTTTTCTTGTCGATACCAAGAATTTTCTTTGCTTCAATTACTTTATTAGGATCTTCCGACTCAATACAAATAGTGCTAACAGATGTTCCGTTTACTTTTATTTCAGCAATTTCGGCAATACAACCAGCAACTGTATACGCATGTCGTGTTTTCCAAACATAGGCTACGGCCAAATCAGGATCCACAGAAACAACCTCATAAATAAATTGTTTTAAGGTGTATTCTTTTCTTTCAAACACTGGACTCTCAACCCCAAGTGCCGGAAAAACAGATGTTTTAATAATTTTAGCTTTCATCGGAAATTCTCCAACTAAAAACGGACTCCATTGTTCTAATGTTTCATGCTCTTGTTCAAGAACTTTAATGTCCATTACACCTTCTCTGATTTTAATATTATTCTTTCTTTTCCATGGTGTTAACAAGTATACAGAATCCATCTGACGAGTCATCTCTTTGTCAGATTGCTTCTCAATAATCTCTTTTATACTATCAAGATTATTTCCAAAAACCCGGAACTCATATCGTGGAATTACTGATGTTACCATGACTATATTTCTTTTTTAATTTTATAAATATTCAATCTACCTGTAGCGTCATTAATTAGATAAACAACATCACCATTAATGGCTACGCCTTCATATTTTAACTCATCAAGACTGAATTTGAGTAATACATTTGCATTATAATCACACTTGTATAAACCCCTGGATTGATCGCTAACAAACCATAGCAACGAATTTTTTGCATCGACAAATATTCCTGAATAATCAGAAGCAAAATCTAATTTATTCTCACTTACTATGCCAAATTCCGGACTCCATACAATCATAAGATCAGGATTGGTTTCATTAACAATATAGTATAGATTGCTATTATTATTATATGAAATACCCTCAAGTCCGCTATTGGTTGATCCAATTGATATTTCAATCCTATAGGATTCTATTTTATTTCCAGTTTCGTAGTCGATTAAAGTAATATCTCTATCAGCTTCTTCGGCAATTGCAATGAGGTTTTTATCTGAATTATAAGTCACTCCCTCTAGATCTTTTCCAACATAATCATATTCTCTCAATATATTTCCATGGAAGTCAAGTTCATATATTTGGTTTGTATGATCGCTTACTGTAAGTAAGGTTGCGTTGTTTGGTCCAAATGATAATCCTGAAGGTTCAGGAACATCAACTTTGTAGCTGTCAATTAATTCAAGTGTTCCCGTAGGAATCTCAATCACAGGACCAGGTGTACTTGTCTTATTACAAGAATAAAACAGTATGCCAATGATTACTATGATTGAGATTCTTTTCATGGAAGTTTTCTTTATTATAACAATTAGTTTCCGTTAGATGTTCCAGGAGTTGGAGGTAATGCTGTATTAGGATCAAAAATAACCCACACAAAACTGCCATCAGTATCTCTTCCTGTTGTCATGTCTGTGTCCGGAGTAGGAACAACAGTTGTACTTCCGGCAGCTGAGCCATAAGAAACAGAATCGTCAAACGTTACACCGTCTTTGGAAAGACCTATATCATCACCACCACTACCTAATTTAAAGTTCGTGTGTAATCCTTCTCCTAATCCATTGCATTTTAGTAATAGATAACCATGTGCAGGTATATTAGTTTGTTCAGGTATATCTGTAGGAATTTGATATTGAACAGGGTCAGTCATATCATCTGTTACAAACCAACCACCAATATCCAGTGGAGTGTCTCCTGTATTGTATATTTCGATCCAGTCGGGATAGTTATCTGGCCCACCATCAGGAATGAAGGTTGTGTCGTTGCTACACATAAATTCATTAATAACAAGTGATCCAGCTACTGGAACTGTTCCATCGTTAGGCTCACCAGGTGTTTTGTTGGTTAAAACTGACCAAGTATCTCCAGCATCTGAAGTGCGTCCAAATGATTTTCCATCTTCAAGTCCATTAAAATCATCTGATTTGTCAATTTCAACTTTTTCAGGAGTATAAATAGCAGTAAAATAGTCTCCAGAAGAGCTTAATCCCATCTCAATAAATACTTTACCATCCATTATACTTGTAACTATTTTGTTTCCTTCGGTATCTTTAGCTCCACAAATCATAACAAGAAAACCCTTTGGGGGTATGGTTGTTAAAGCTGCATCACTATCAGGAATACGGTTGTAATCATCTACAGTGCCAGGGTTGTCAGTTATCCACATACCAGAAACATTAATCGGTTTTGTTCCTTTGTTATATAATTCGATCCAGTCAGTACCTTCTCCCTGACCGTCAACGAAATACGGGTCGCTTAAATCTTTTGTTATCAACTCGTTGATAACAATGTTTTCATATTCTTCAGCTGGTGGAGGTAAAGGAGCTGGTTGTTCGTCCTTAACACATCCTGAGAAAAATAGTGTAGCAATAATGCTTATTAATATATATTTTTTCATTTCTATATCTTTTTTATGTTTTGTAGACTATTAAAATGCAATTAGTATTCTTGCCTGAATGGTGCTAAAATCAATTCCACCTTCTCCGGCTGGGGTTATATCATTACCATTGGCATCAATATCGTAGGTTTTGAATTTACCTTTTCCATCTGCCCAGCGATCGTGATTCATGTATGCATAGTTAAGCATCAATTTAACATTATAATTAAAGTAATAACTTACACCAACGGTATAGCTTTCACCTGATCCACCTTGCATATAAGGAATATCAACACCCTCTTTAAAGGTATTTGCATCCATAAATGAATATCTTAAGGCAAACTCAAATGCACCTTTTTTGTTATTTCTAAAGTCGATTTGTGAGAATTCAGCATCTGCCATATTATAATAATAATCAGCATTATTAATTAACCACGCACCCATAACATAAAACCCTTCCAATGAATATTTATCTTCACCCGCAGGTACCTTGTCGGCATCTCTTGTAATATCTGTTCTCAAGTAT
Organism: Bacteroidota bacterium; assembly: GCA_014382445.1. Taxonomy (GTDB): domain Bacteria; phylum Bacteroidota; class Bacteroidia; order Bacteroidales; family F082. The sequence goes on along the minus strand of JACNJS010000034.1, from coordinate 39,181 downwards.
TCACCTTGTACACGAAAGTTTTTAACAGCATAGGCTGCTTCTAGTCCTACAATAGTTTTTGTTTTGCAGTTAGGAACCCAGTCAGTATCAATATATTTCTTGCGATTAATTTCTGTTTCAGCATTTTCTCCATATCTAAAGCTGTTTTCTGGATCTCCTAATTCTTGAATTTTTGGAACTCTATACGATCCTGACACTCCTAGATGAAGAACCATTTTTTCTTTCTTAATCGGTGCATATGCAAAGCGACCGGTTACCGACCATCCTGCATCTGTTCCATTACTCTTGTTTTGATCTCTTATCAGGTCGTTGGCAATATTACTTGAAAATATACCACCTTCAAAGAATATATGATTAGTAAACATTTTATAGTCTATACCTAAATGCCGTGAGGGCGCTTGCTCTGTAGCATATGGTCTTTCCATGAAAGTAATATATCTAGAAGTTGTCATTGTTTCCAAAGACATTGGCTCTCTAAAATTACCAGCCTTAATTTGCCAGTTTTTCCCAATATATCTTACATAAGCATCTTTAATATCAACAGCATTATTACCAAAGTCAAAATCAATTTCACCACCCCAGTTACCCCAGATGATTGCTTTCATTGCAAAACGCATACGGCGTATATTTACTCCATTACCAATTTTATGCTCAACGCCTTGGTAAGTATTATCTCCCAAATAAAATGCTCCGTCAAAATAAACACGGTTATCAAACCAGTACTTGAACCTGTTGTCAGTTGATGAGAACATTAATATACCATCACGTGATTCGGGATTAAGTTTGACACGCATGCCAATTTCTTGTCCATATTCATTTACGGTTTTTTCTGCCACTGATAAGTAAATAGTAATATCAGATGCTTTCTTAACTTCCACGACTTGGGTTTGGTATGTTTCCTTCATGAAAACAAGACTAACAGGAAATGCAGATACTTCCATGCTAAAAAAGCCATTGCCATCGGTTAAAATAATTGAAGAATCATCGCCCTGTATTTGTACTGTTACATCTCTCATTGGAGTTTGCATACCAGCTGGGAAAACTTTTCCTGTTACAACATTTTCTACTTGTGAGTAGGCATTTCCACTTATGAGAAGTAATAGCATTATACCCAAGAGTGAAAGTTTACTGTAATTACTTTTTTTCATTTTAATTGCTTTTAATTAATAAAACAAATTACTGTTGATTTTTTCATTAGCTAAATAACACCAATATCAAATTGTGACGTTTAAAATGGACTCTACATATACCCTACATTATTTTAATTTAAACACTCACGGTTTCGTAAAAATGTGTAATACAGTTAAATATATCTAAACTGAGTTTTTTTAAATTTGTTTATGAGTTTTGTTATCTAGATATTTTAAGAATGAGTAGTCGTAAAAAAAACAACTTAGAATTCCCTAATAAAATCAGATAGATTAACTTTAGGGTCAACTTTTAGTTTTTTACGAAGTCTGTATCTATTCATTTCCACACTTTTTGGAGAAATGTTCAGGATTGATGCAATTTCTTTAGATGACAGGTTTAGTCGTAACATTGAAGCTAATCGTTTCTCATTATCAGTCATTGTAGGAAAAGATTCTTCAAGTTGATGAATGAAGTTACTATTTTGCTCATTTATATGCATCTGAAATTTTTCTCTATCCCTATCAATCGAAAGATCCTGAGTTATCATCAATGATAGTTTATTCAGTTTAAGTCTTGTTTCCTGATCTTTTATTACCATCTTTATTTTAAGAACTTCTTTTTTAAGGTCATCTAGAAATTCATTTTTATGTATAATACTCATGGCCATAGTAACCATTTCACTTTGGCGAAATTTCAACTCTTTACCAAGATTGTCCTGAACATTAAGTCTGTTCGTAAGACTTTTTTCCAGAAGGTCAATTTTATGGAGATACTTATTTTCCTGTTCTTTAATATTTATTAAATTGTTTTTGTATTTCTTACGTTGTGATTTTAAGATGTATAGAAATATAGAAATTAAGATTATTGATACGGCGAAAATTATAAGGATGGCTATTTTTACAGTATTATTCTGAATGGTATTATTATCCTGTTTGTCATTTTTATTTAAAAGAAAATTAGACGTGGAAATACTATCAATTGCAATGAAATTATTACTTGATATTGTATCGTAATTTCCTGCCACAATTTCGTTTTTTGTTTCCTCATTTAATACAAGAGTTCTATTACCGCCAACATCTTGTTTAAATACGTTATTTACAAAGAATAACATAAAGAATGCTAATACTCCGGCAACTAATGGTGTGGCAACCCATCCAAGACTTATACTTCCCAGAATATTATATTTTATTTCTTTTCCTCCTTTATATAATCCGATCCCAATAATGGATCCAATAACAACCTGTGAACTTGAGACCGGTACAAGTGGGATTGCTGGTAGTCCAATTGATTGGAAAGCATCTGATAAACCTTGTGAAGAAAAAATGAAAAGCACCAGAGCTTGCGACAAAACAACAACGATTGCTGCGTCAGGAGTAAGAGGCATTAGAGTATTGCCAACGGTTTCCATTACATGTTTTGAGTAAGTGATAATTCCTATTGCAATAGCAAAACCTCCTAATAGAAATAACTGTTGTGTACTGTCGAAAACGAAAATTCCAAGATCGATGGTTGGTAAATTTATTGCACCTGTAAAAACACCCATTACGTTGGCAATATTATTAGCTCCCAAACTGTATGCTCCAAATGCGCCAACAAACAATAAGCTATATCTTATGTACGAATCTTTGTAAAGAAGATGAATTTTTGATTTCTTGAATATTAACCTTACAAGCATATAGAGAAGAACAGCAAATATTCCGCCAAGTATTGGGCCACTTACCCATGTTGAAACAATTTTAGTTAATACGTTAATATCTGTTGGGTTAGTGGTGTAGAAATTCCAACCAATAATTGCACCAACTATTGCTTGTGATGTTGAAACGGGCAAGCTCATACGGGTCATCCAGTAAACAGTAAGAGCTGCTGATAGAGCAACAGTAAATGCTGCTGCTATTGTGCTCACATTTCCCAATTTACCTAAAGTATGATTTGCGCCAGCTCCTTGTATTACCGCTCCAAGTATAACAAATATACTAGCTACTATTGCAGTAGTTTTAAATTTAAGCATGCGGGTGCCAACAGCAGTACCAAAAACATTGGCTGCATCGTTGGCTCCCAGTGACCAACCTAAAAATAAACCACTTGATAGAAAAAACAAAATTATCATATGCTCATTTTCAATGCTAGAATGGAAAGTAGATCAGCTAAATGTTCTGCTTTATCAGAGACAGTTTCAATATGTAAGGTAAAATATCGCAAGTGAATTTTCTGACTTAGATCCAGATCTTTCATGTCATGAAATAGTTTACGTTTTATATTTCTGGCAATTTTATCAGTTTCCTTTTCGTAAAAGTAAACTTTAGATAGCATATCTTTTACCTTGAGTGGTTCTCTAAAAAAACTCCGTGAAGCTGGGAAAACAGCAAGTGCTGCCTCTGTTGATGTTTCAGTTAATCTGATAAACTCACTTTTTAACTCTTTTGGAATAAATGGTAGCTCATCTTCAAATTGATACAAATTGACTTTTGAAATATCTATTATCTCATCAAGTTTATCGAGCATTTCTTCAATGTCACTTGCATTTTGAGGAAGTATAGAATGTCGATAAAACTCATCGTCGATTTTCTTTTGTAGTTTATCGGCTTCGGCTTCCAACTTATCAATTCTTAATATTTTATCGGAAAAACTAGCGCGTTCACCAACTATATAGTTAACAACTCCCTCCTTGAATACAAGAACACCTTGCTCCACTGTATCAATAAACTGATCAATGTCGAAAATTAATTCTTTTACGTTTTTAAATAATAGGGACATAATAATTGGTTTAGAATAATAATTGCAAAGATACTTATATTCGTAAATTAAGTTTCGAATGTTGTGTAAGTGTAAAGTATACAGAAGCATTTGTATATCTTTGTGTAAATGTAATATGCAGAATAACAGATATCTAATTGCGATAGTGTAGAGGTGCATGTAGGGTAATTAAGCGGTGGCTTTGTTGTCATATTTATAAATGTATAGTTAGAATATAGTGTTATATTGAAGAAATTGCTAATTGTTTAAATATATTTGCATAAAGTAATGTACCTTTGATTTATCAATAATTATTAAACTAAAAAATATGAAGAAAAACTACTTTTCAGTTATTGTGATGACAATTATGTTGTCATTGTTGGTAACAAACAGCTTAAATGCCCAGCTCTACATTAACGAGTTTATGGCAAGCAATGATTCATCTTTTCCTGGCCCCCAGGGTGATTATCCTGATTGGATTGAAATTTATAATAATGGAGCAGAAGATGTAATGTTAGGAGGCTATTATATGTCAGACATACTTGATGATCCAGCCGCAATGTTTCAAATTCCGAATACCTACCCGGATTCAGTAACAGTTGCTGCGGGAGGATTTATTGTCTTCTATGCAAATAAGGGAGAAGCATCAAGTGTTATGAATTTGAACTTTAAACTAAGTGGAAGTGGGGAATCGATAGGATTATGGAATACTGAAAGTGCTATTCTTGATTCTCTGACATATGGTAATCAGGAAACTGATGTTACAATGGGAAGATATCCTGATGGAGGGGATTTCTGGGGTTTTATGAATGAAATAACACCTGGGGCGGCAAATGCTAATCCTTCTCCAAGTGTTCCTGATCTCTACATTAACGAGTTTATGGCTAGTAACGATGCCGCACTTCCTGGACCGCAAGGTGATTATCCTGACTGGATCGAAATATATAACGGAGGAGAAGAGGCTGTTATGCTTGGTGGTTATTATATGTCGGATGATCTTGCTGATCCTGAAGCGATGTATCAAATACCTAGTACTTACCCTGACTCGGTTACAGTACAACCTGGAGATTTCATTGTATTTTATGCTAATAAGGGAGAAGCATCAAGTGTTATGAATTTGAACTTTAAGCTAAGTGGCGATGGTGAGCAAATTGGTCTTTGGAATCCAGAAAGTGTATTTATGGATAGTCTTACATATGCTGTACAGTATGCTGATACATCATACGGACGATATCATAATGGCACAGAAAACTGGTATTTTATGAGTGATTATACACCTGGAGAATCAAATGTAAATCCAAATATTGGGCCTTCTGATGTTGTTCTATTTATAAATGAGTTTATGGCAAGTAATGATAATGCCGTTCCGGGGCCACAAGGAGACTTCCCTGATTGGATTGAGATTTATAATGCAGGAGAAGAGGCTGTTATGCTAGGAGGATATTTTATGTCAGATGATATTGCTGATCCTGAAGCGATGTATCAAATTCCTGATATGTACCCTGATTCAGTTACCGTTGAAGCAGGTGGTTTTATACTATTTTATGCAAATAAAGGAGAAGCAACCAGTGTGCTTAACTTAAACTTTAAACTTAGTGGTGATGGTGAAAGTATTGGTTTTTGGAATCCTGAGCAGGTATTTGTCGACAGTATTACTTATGGGCCACAAATTGCAGATACATCGTATGGGCGATTTACTGATGGTACTAACAACTGGTTTATGATGCCAGATTATACACCTGGAGAGTCAAACAGAAACCCTTCATCAATTGGTGATATTGAGGAAAATTTCTCAATCTCACAAAACTATCCAAATCCATTTAGCACTGTAACAAATATTGAGTTTACTTTGGAAAATTCAGATAATGTTACTGTTAAGGTATTTGATGTAAGAGGTTCATTAATTGCTGTTTTAGCGGAGAACAACTACTCAGTCGGAACTCATAAAATAGTTTGGAATGCTTCGGATGTACCTACAGGATATTATTTCTACTCATTACAGACAAGTAATGGCATTATTACAAAGAAAGCATCAATAGTAAGATAATTTAGTTAATAGATTTAGTTCCAAAGTCCGAAGAAGGGGGTCTGAAATATGATGCTCATCTTCGGGCTTTTTTCTTTTATGTTTGTTTAGTAATTTTAAAAAGTAGCTATATTATGTACATTTCATAAAAAAGTCAGCAAGCATAAGTGTATAGAATTGTTGTTTTTTAGATCGTTAATAATCATATGATTATAGTATATGATGTAGATGTTCTTTATATTCTTAATAGATTATTATTTCAATATTCAAGTTAAATGTATAGTTTAAATATAGGGTAATTTTGAATCAATCGAGTATGCATTCGGTATTTTTGACTTATTATTTTTCTTTCATCATAAAAAACTAAAAAATCAATTAGTTAACTAAAAAGGATACAATGAAAAAAAACTACTCTTTAATTCGCGGAATGACAATATTGATGCTTTCATTCCTTTTATTTACAAATCTTAGTGCCCAACTCTATATAAATGAGTTTATGGCAAGCAATGATGGTTCTTTACCAGGTCCGCAAGGTGATAATCCTGATTGGATTGAGGTATACAACGCAGGTCCTGAGGCTGTTATGCTAGGTGGTTATTATATGTCAGATATACTTGACGATCCGGCAGCTATGTTCCAAATTCCAAGCACTTACCCTGATTCAGTTACCGTTGAACCCGGAAGCTTCATTTTGTTTTTTGCAAACAAATCAGAAGCAACAAGTGTATTAAACCTTAATTTTAAGTTGAGTGCCAGTGGTGAACAAATCGGACTTTGGAATTCTTCACAAGAATTGATTGACGAGCTTACTTATGACGAACAAAATACAGACGTTTCATATGGACGAATGCCTGACGGAAGTGATAATTGGCAATCATTTATTGATAACCCCATAATGGGAACTACTGCATCGCCAGGTAAAAGTAATATCACACTTAAAATAAATGAACTTCTTGCAAAAAACGACAATGGTATTGTTGATGAATTTGGTAATCATGGCGATTGGATTGAACTTTATAACTATGGTGAAACAGAAGTTGATATTACAGGAATGTATATGTCAGATATACCAGATGACCCACTACTATATTCTTTCAACCCAGCAGTTATACAGCCAGGTGCCTATCTTTTAATTTGGTGTGATGGCACAGACGTCGACATTATTACTGTTCCTGATACACTTCATGCTGATTTTAAACTAGGAGCAGGAGGAGAGACGATTACACTTTCTCTTAACGAGAATACAATTATTGACAGTATTGCATTTGGCGCTCAAACGGCTGATATTTCATTTGGCCGCTATCCTGATGGTACTAATAATTGGGTTTATTTTACGGTTCCAACACCAAGAGAAAGTAATACTATGACAGCAGGTGCTGTAATTTCAGATGTTACACGCGAACCCATGTTTCCGGAATTTAATGAGGAGGTTATAATAAATGCTAATGTAACGTCATTAGAAACAGGTTTAGTTGTTATGCTAAAATATAGTGCAGGTCAGGGCTATATAGATATCCAAATGTATGATGATGGTTTAAGTAATGATGGAGCTGCGGGTGATGATGTGTTTGGAGGGGCAATTCCAGCTATGGACAAAGGCACCTATATCAATTGGTATATTGAAGCTTCTGATGATGCACCTTCAACATCTTTTTATCCTATCGAAGGAGCTGCAGGTCCACTTTCATATAGAGTTACAGATTGGTCACCAATAGAAGTTAGTGATACACCCTTTGCTGAACCATCAGGTTTGGTATACAATGCACAAACAGGAACTTTGTTTACAAATAATGACGGACCTTTATCAAATATTTATGAGATTTCCACATCAGCCGAACTTCTAAACACATTAACAGTAGATGGAACGGATTTTGAAGGAATTGCTTTTAGCCCTGGCTTTGATACTATTTTTGTTGTTGAAGAAGCAAATTGGAAAGTGATAATGTATAATTTATTAGGTGATAAAATTGGCGAAATTGAAGTTGATCATACTCCAGGTAATGTTAATGGATTGGAAGGAATTACTATCGACCCTGAAACAGGTCATATTTTTGTTCTTGCAGAAAAGAGTAATCCTACATTAATTGAGCTTACTGTTGATGGAGTTGAACTAAACAGAATAGAGTTAGATTTCTCACCTGATGTCTCAGGAATAACAATACATCCGATCTGGAAAACATTATTTATTGTGAGTGATGAAGCATCCTCTTTAAATGAAGTTACAAAAGATGGCGAATTCTTACGTTCATGGTATATACCTTTAGATCAGGCTGAAGGAGTTACTTTTGGAGAAGATGAGCATACTATTTACATGGTAGCTGACAGAGGTGGTAAACTTTATAAATTCGACTTTAACTTTGATCCTTTTATACCGCCTACAAGCAGCTTATTTATCAATGAATTTATGGCTAGCAATGATGGTGCTTTTCCTGGTCCACAAGGGGACAATCCTGATTGGATTGAAATTTATAACGCAGGAGAAGAAGCTGTGATGTTAGGAGGATACTATATGTCAGATATTCTTGATGATCCAACTGTGCGATATCAAATCCCAGATACTTACCCTGATTCTGTTACTATTGAAGCAGGTGGTTTTATACTGTTTTATGCAAACAAAGGACAAGAAACCAGCGTGCTTAATCTTAACTTTAAATTGAGTGCAAGTGGAGAAGGCATTGGATTATGGTCGCCTGACCAGATAGTTGTTGATACTCTTACTTATGGCTCTCAGATTACTGATACATCATATGGGCGTTATACTGATGGTACTAATAATTGGTTTATGATGCCAGATTATACACCTGGAGAATCTAATCGTAATTCTTCATCTGTTGATGAAATTTCTGATAATGTATCAATTGCACAAAACTATCCTAATCCATTTAGTTATAAAACAAACATTCAATTTACTCTTAAAAATAGTGATAAAATTGTTGTAAAAATTTATGATATAAGAGGAACAATGGTTTCCGTTATTGCCGATGACACTTATTCTGCAGGAACTCATAATATTGTATGGGATGCCTCAAACTTGCAGTCAGGTTATTATTTCTATACAGTACAAACTAGTAAAGGTATTGTTGCAAATAAAGCTTCTGTAATAAGATAGTAGATTTAATTGAGAATTAAACTGGGTATCAGTATGCTGATATCCGGTTTTTTATGCTTGTGAAAATGGTGGGTCAACTTATTTTTAACAACGATCTATAAGATATTTGAATAGTAGTGTGATTTATGGTTTAGATAAGATGTTGATGATTGTTTGATTAATTTAATTTTAAAACATCAGAAAGTTTGCTAATTCAGACTGTTAGGTCGGTCACGCGTTACGCATTGCTAAACGCGCGCCATGAAGTTTTTGTTAGATCTTAATAAAGAAACTACTTCCTTGCTGTGGAATACTCTCTGCCCATATAGTTCCACCTTGAGATTCTGTGAGTTCTTTGCATAGAATAAGACCTATACCGATTCCTTTTTCCATATTAGTACCAGGTGAAGATTTTGCATCCTTAATATCAAATAAACCATTAAGCTTTTCCTCATCCATTCCAATGCCATTGTCAGAGATTGTGATTAAAACCTTGGAATTTATTTTTTTTGCTTCAATATTAATTTCACCATTGTTATTTGTAAACTTAATTGCGTTTGTAAGAATATTTCGAATAATTACAAATGTCATGTTTTGATCTAATGAAGCAACCAGTTTACTATCAATATTAATTGAAAGATTGATGTTCTTGGAGAATAGATTAGCCTGTAGATTATCAACTATATTAGAAATCAAATTATAAATATTAGTTTCTGTTGGGTTAACTGTTATGGTTCTTGCCTGAGTTTTAACCCAATCGAGTAAATTCTCAAGAATCTCAATTGCATTTTGAGCAGATGTTTTACTAAATCCAATATATTCAATGATTTCTTCTTTTGTAAATTGATCATAGTTATTTAATAGCATATCTGTAAAAGAAACCACCGTACTCATTGGTCCTTTAAGGTCATGGCCAATAATTCGGAAGAAAGTGTCTTTGGCAGAGTTAAGTTTTGTGAGTTCTTTGTTTTTACGATCTATTTCAAAATTTTTAGTTTTTAGTTTGTTATTTAGTTTTGTCTTAATATAGCTTATTCGGTATAGTATTATTGCTAGTAATACTACAAATAGAAACCCAACTCCAGTAAATATTATTTGACTATTTTTTTTTATAATTCGTTCCTTTTGAACCTCATTTTTCTGAGAAAGAACAATGTACTCAAAGTCTTTTTGCTTTAACTGAAGGTAATTTATTCTCTTTTCTTTTTGTTCATTAAAAACACTGTCGCTATATAATTTATACTCTTTGTAGAATACATATGCATTTTTATAATCACCAATACTGGCGTAGCTTTCCGACAATAATTTCGTTACATTTTGAATATCCCATTTTGCATTAATCTTTTTGGCAAGCTGATAGCTATTGCTTCCATATTCAATACTTTTATTAAAGTTACCTTCAGTTTGCTCTATCAGAGCTAATCCGGCTAGGGCATAACTCATCTCCCATTTGTTTTTGAGATTGTTATTATCAATAACCTTAAGAAATTCCTCTCGTGCAAGATTAAAGTCCTTTTTGCCGACATATATATATCCAACAAGGTTATTTATCTTGATTAGTTCTTCAGTATCGTTTGCAATTAAATTTAACTTATAAGCGTATTTAGCATAATATAGGGCTGAGTCGTGCTCTCCTGAACTTTCATACAAAAGACCAATATTGAAATAATTTACTGCCAGTAAAGCACTGTCAGACAATTCCTTACAAAGAAGAACTGAGTTTTTGTGGTATTCTAATGCTTCATCTTGCATATGGAGCATATTATATATTAAACCTACAGTATTTAAACCCGTAGCTATGCCTTTTTTGCTTTTTAATGTTCTCCAAATATTAAGAGCTATAATGAAATTCTCTAATGCATAATCATATTCTCCTTTTATATAATTTGCGGCTCCTATTTTACCATAAAGTGTGGCTTCGTTTTTATAATCCTTTATTCCCACAGCAATTGGTAGAGCACTACTGTAATAGTGAATTGCTGAGTCAGGATTATTATGTTTTAACAGGTCAGCCTTGACTATTAATAGCTTAATTTGTTCTATTTTATGAAGGACATCAGGGCTTAGGTTTTTGTTTCTTGATTGTAGATCAATATCTTTGTCCTTTATATCAGATGCAAAAACCAATGAGTAAATAAAAGTCATAATTAATCCTAGAAATATTCTTTTCATAAAAATTTGTACTATAAAAGCAAAGTTAAATCTGGGTTTATTTTGAATGCTCTAAGATAGTTAAAAATTTGTATCTATATTTTTTAAAATGTATTTTTTTGTGACGAACATCTCAATTTTCTTTATTTTTGACTTCCCAATTGTAATTAGCTAAAATTATGGCTTTTGTAAATTCTGTACTTAACTGGTGGATAAAAAAACGAATTCATCAAATAGAACTATTCAACAAATACCCTATTGATGTTCAGAATGAGGTTTTTAAAAAGTTGATTTCAACAGCTCGAGATACTGAATGGGGTAAAAAATATGATTATAAAACAATTAGCTCAATATCTGATTTTCAATCAAGAGTACCTCTAAGTTCTTATGAGGATATAAAACCAATGATTGACAGGCTTAGGAAAGGAGAACAAAATATATTATGGCCCGAAGATATAAATTGGTTTGCAAAATCATCCGGTACAACAGCTGATAAGAGTAAATTTATACCTGTAAGCCCATCCGCACTTGAAGAATGCCATTATAAAGGAGGAAAGGATATGTTGGCTATGTATTTTAATTTATACCCTGATTCTGGATTGTTTGATGGAAAAGGTTTAGTAATGGGTGGAAGTAGAAATATCCTTGAAGTAAGTAATACCACCTATATCGAAGGAGATTTGTCAGCCATACTAATGCAAAACCTCCCTTTTTGGGCTCAATTTAAGCGAACTCCTTCATTAACCATAGCTCTTATGGACGAATGGGAGAATAAGCTTGAACTGATGGCTGAGTCAACCATGAATCATAATGTAACAAGTATATCGGGTGTGCCTTCCTGGATGCTTGTGCTGCTGAGAAAGATTCTGAAAAAAAGTGGCAAACAAAATTTACATGAAATATGGCCCAATCTGGAAGCATTCTTTCATGGCGGCATCAATTTTGAGCCTTATCGAGAGCAATACAATGCTATAGTTTCACCTGAAAAAATGGCCTACTCTGATACATATAACGCATCAGAAGGCTTTTTTGCAATTCAGGATCAAAGAGATAGTACAGATTTGTTATTGATGCTTGATTATGGTATCTATTATGAGTTCTTACCAATAAGTGATATATCTAATTCAACATTGAACCCATTGCAGCTAAGAGATGTTGAACTTGGTGTAAATTATGCAATGATAATTAGTACAAATGCGGGTTTGTGGCGTTATCAAATAGGAGATACAGTGAGGTTTACAAGCCTTAACCCTTTTAGAGTACGAATTACCGGTAGGGTTAAAAACTTCATTAATGCAGTGGGTGAAGAGATTATAATTGATAATGTGGAAAAGGCATTTTCAATTGCCTGTGCCAAAACAGGTGCTAGCATAAGTGAATACACTGCTGCTCCATTATTTAAAGATGATGAAGTAAGGCATCAATGGCTTATTGAATTTGAGAAAGAACCAGAAAACCACGATTTCTTTAATGAGGCATTTGATAATGCATTGAAATCATTGAATTCAGATTATGAGGCTAAAAGATATCATAGCCTTGTATTAAAACAACCTCAAGTATTAAGCCTTAAAAAGGGTACATTTTATAGATGGATGAAAAAACGTAATAAACTTGGTGGTCAAAATAAAGTTCCTCGATTATCAGGAAGCAGAGAATACGTTGAAGATATACTTAAAGTGAGATAGTTCTTTAGGCTATTGACAATTTATATATTTTAGTAAAAAAATTAGCACACATGCACGTAGCAATAGCAGGTAATATCGGTTCAGGAAAAACAACACTTACAAGGCTGATGGCCAAGCATTTTGGTTGGAAACCTCATTATGAAGATGTTGATCATAATCCATATCTACATAGTTTTTATGAGGATATGCAAAGGTGGTCGTTTAATTTGCAAGTGTATTTTCTAAATTCTAGATTCCGTCAAGTAGTTGAAATTAGAAGTAGCGGGAAGAATATTATACAGGACAGAACAATTTATGAGGATGCATATATTTTCGCTCCCAACTTGCATGAAATGAATTTAATGTCAACAAGAGATTTTGATAATTATAGCTCATTATTTGAATTGATGAATTCTTTCATTCAGCCTCCTGATTTACTGATTTACTTAAAAGCGTCGGTGCCAACCCTTGTTGATCAAATACAAAAAAGAGGTCGCGATTATGAAGAGTCCATTCGTCTTGATTACTTAAAACTTCTTAATAACAGGTATGAAGACTGGATAAGTGGATATACAGCAGGTAAACTTTTAGTGATTAATGTTGATGATATGGATTTTAATATTCCAGAAGATTTAAGCATTGTAATTGATAACGTAAATGCTAATGTTAACGGTCTGTTTTAATTAAAATATCTAAAGTTTTATTTCATTAAAAATGAGAAGTGTTGGTATAATTCCTTCGCGTTATGCTTCAACCCGTTTCCCGGGAAAACCTTTAATTGATATTGGAGGTAAAAGTATGATACAAAGGGTTTATGAACAAGCATCCAAGTCGAGTTTGTTATCAGCCGTTATTGTTGCCACCGATGACGACCGTATCTATAATCATGTTACATCTTTTGGGGGTAAAGTGCTTATGACAAGCATCGATCACACCAACGGAACTACCCGATGTAAAGAAGTACTATCTCTTCTTGAAAAAAGTGGTGAATATTATGATGTTGCGGTAAATATTCAGGGCGATGAACCAACTATTAATCCAGTTCAAATAGATAGTGTTATAAATCTTTTTATAGATAATAAAGTACAAATTGCTACTCTTGCTAAAAAGATAACCCAAAGCGAAGAATTATTTGATCCAAATGTGGTTAAAGTAGTTTTAACCAATGATAAGAAAGCTCTTTATTTCAGTAGGCAGGCTATACCAATGATTCGCGGTATTGATGTTAGTGGTTGGTTGGCTCAGTCGACGTATTTTAAGCATATTGGTTTATATGGATATAGAGTAGATGTATTAAAGCGAATTGTTGAATTTCCATTTGGTAAATTAGAACAGGCAGAATCACTCGAGCAGCTCCGTTGGCTGGAAAATGGAATTTGTGTAAGTGTTGATATTACTGATATTGAAAGTATTGCCATTGACACTCCTGACGACTTGCGTAAACTTGAAACTATTTCTTGACAGTTTCGTACATAATAACTACTTTAGCAGGTTCTGAATTATGAACCATGAGGTGACATGTAACCCTCTTTTAGCTTTAAAATAAAAAACATGAAAATAGCCAAATATGTAGGTGAGTTGTTGTTTGATTATGAATGCGTTGTAATACCTGGATTGGGGGGATTTATTGCTGAAGATATATCTGTTTCAATTAACAAAGTTACAGATAAATTTTCTCCTCCATATCGCAAAATCCATTTTAATATTCATCTCAGAGCCAATGATGGACTCCTTGTAAATTATGTTGCTCAACAAGAGCAAATAGGTTATAAGACTGCAAAACAAAGAGTTGATAAATTTGTTTTTTTATGTCACAATGCTTTAAATGCAGGAAAAAAAATTAGTTTCAAACATATAGGATCCATCTCCTACGATGTTAATAAAAATATTCAATTTAATCAGGACAGAAGTATTAATTATAATTCAAATTCATTTGGATTAAGTTCATTGGTTTCACCGTCAATAAGAAGAGTAACGGATGAAGAGAAAGTTAAAAAGGTGGTGAAATCAGCCATTGATAAAAGTAAACAACGAACCAAATATTTTGATAGAACCGATAAGAAAATAGAGGAACCAAAAAAGCCCGTTATAAGAAAGATGGAAGCTAACAGAAGGCGGTCTCCATTTGCTAATCAACTTATTTTTCTGGCGGCTGTTATGTTTTTCATGAGTTTAGGTTACGTTTATATGAGAAGAGATGCAATGAGCTATTATGCTAAAATGTATATTCCATATATTCCATTTTTCTATTCAAGTGTAAACGACTATTTGGCAACTAATATTAATACAAAACATGTGGCTAAGCTTAGCAGGAGTATCGCTTCGTTTTTTCCGATAATTCTTGAAAAGGATAAACAAACTGAAAATACTAATTCTCCAAATTTAGTTCAACCGAATGAAGTAGAAATAGGTAGTAACTCAGATATTGATCGGGGTACTGATATAAAAAAACCTTATATCGACAAAAAAACCGGCAACATAATTGTTAAGCCTGTTGTTGAGGATGAAATAGTAATTCCAGTGGAGTTATCAAAAGAGGAGTCAATTGAAATAGTTAACCAACCTGAAAAAGAAGTAGTAATTGCCAATAATCTAGTTGATAAACCAAAAGCTAGTTCTAATAATAAAGATAGATTTTTTATTATAGCTGGTTCATTTTCAAATGAAAATAATGCCAAGCGATTAGTGAGTGACCTTAAACAACAAGGTTATAAGGCGCTTATAGCTGATACAAACAGATATGGGATGTTTAGAGTTGCCTTCATGTCGTTTAATAATAGAGGATTAGCCAATCAGGAACTAGTAGCCATACGCAATGATGCCAACCCAAAAGCCTGGTTACTTGTGAAATAGAAAAAATCCCCAAAGTGAGTAAAAAGAATAAGCTTCACCATTTTGCCGAAAACGAAACTTTCGGCAATATGTTCCAACTTAGTTATGAACAGCTAGTTGAAGGGTTTAAATATAGAGGTAAATGGAATAATGGTTTTTTTGGAAACAATAATGACCTTACAGTTGAATTAGGCTGTGGGAAGGGCGAATACACAGTTGGATTGGCTCAAAGATTTCCTGGCACAAACTTCATTGGTGTGGACATTAAAGGTGCCAGAATTTGGAGAGGATTAAAGAATACAGAAGAAGTTAACTTAAAAAATGTGGCATTTATCCGATCACGAATAAATTTAATTGAATTTATGTTTGGGCAAAAAGAGGTTTCTAATATATGGATTACATTTCCTGACCCACATCCAACTCCCATAAAAGAAAAACGACGATTAACTTCACCCCAATTTATCAATAGATATTATAAAGTTCTAAAGCCTGATGGCACTATCCATTTAAAAACCGATAATATTATCTTTTTTGAATATACAATGGATGTAATTAAGGAACATGGACACGAATTAATTTACAGCACTTACGATGTTTATGGTGAACAAAACGATGATGTACTTACGCAAATTCAGACATTCTATGAGAATAAATGGCTTGATAATGGCACTAAAATTAAATATCTAGAATTCAAATTGAAACTACAAACTACATCAATCTAAAATGGAGAAGAGTTTCTTTCAACAAGTATGGGATGTGGTAATTAAAATACCTCATGGACGAGTAACATCCTATGGTGCAATTGCAGAATTTTTAGGATCTACAGGATCAGCACGTATGGTTGGCTGGGCAATGAATTCATCCAAAAATACACCAAAGAATATTCCCGCTCATAGGGTTGTAAATCGAAATGGATTACTCACAGGAAAGCAACATTTTGGAGGTCGGGATATTATGGCCGATCTTCTCAGAAGTGAAGGAATAGTTGTTGAAGAAAATAAGATTGTTAATTTCGATAGTTGCTTTTGGGATCCTTCTTTTGAATTATAGTTTTGATTAAAGTGTTGTCAATAGTTTGTTTAGTTTTGGGTTAACTAATTTTTAGCATGAAGTATTTGCCGATATTTATCATTGTTACAAGTTTTGTGATTATTAATCCATTGTTGAGAGCAAGTATATTGTTAGATACAATTCCACCACCGCCCGAAAATCCAATATCTATTTCAGGACCTACTCAATCATGTGTTGGCACAACCTCAATCTATACCTCTGATATTCCATTGGGCTGTAATCCAGTTTGGTATGTTGATGGTGTGTTACAATCATCAACTACCGGCACGTTGGAAATTACATGGTCAACTAGTGGTAATTTCATTGTTATGCTTGAATTTGAATGTGGAATTGGCAACGCTTCATATCTAGTTGTAATTGTAAGTGAACTGCCTGAAGTTGATCTTGGAGATGACATAACAATTTATGAAGGAAACTCTGTAGAACTTGATGCTGGTAATCCGGGTTGTAAATATATGTGGTCAATAGGAGATACAACACAAACAATAGTTGTAATGCAGTCGGGTACTTACGAAGTTACGGTGTCCAATATTTGCGGCGCTGTTTTGGACGATGTGGTTGTTGAGGTTATTGTAGCGACTGAAGAATTAAGTAAAGAAAATATTCATATTAAAATTGATGGAAATTATATTAGGTTTGGGTTTTCTGGAGTAACAATTAAACAACTTCAAATATTCGATATTGCCGGTAGAATAATTGCCCAGTATGGAAAAGAAACTCAATACTACTTGCCCGAAAAGGGTATATTTTTTATTAGGATAGCCACTTCAAATAATCGTATTGTAAGGTACAAGGTTGTAAAATAGAACTTAATCGAAACAAAAAAATATGGATTATGGAATTTGATGACTTATATAATATGGATGGGGATTTCATACCCGGCATATATAATTATTGTGATGCCTGGTGTGAAAGATGCCTTTATGTTGATAGATGTAGGAATTTTGCGTCACGAAAAGTTATTGAGAGGGAGATAGAGGCTAAAGAAAAACGTAAGAAATCCATTGAAGAAAATAAGAACTTCTGGAACCAGGTTAATAGGACAATAGAGGATGCCGCCGAAATTATTGATGAAGAATTTCCCCTTACAAAGGGAAATTATGATTTCTTGTTTGTGGATTCTGAATATGATGAAGATTCGGAAGAAGCAAGGATGGAACATAAAGAAAAGCGTCGAAAAGCTACCAATCATTATATTACAAAAGTAGCTGATAGGTATGAAAATAGTACACATAAGTGGTTTGAGGATAAAAAGGAAATACTTATTCAAGATTATAATTCTGAAACAGAAGAACTAGTAGTTTCGTGCCCGGGCATAGTTAAGGAGTGGGATATTAAGCAATTAACTGAATCGGTAAGTCTAATAAGGTGGTATGAAATGCAGATTTATGTAAAAATAATAAGAGCACTTTCAAGCAATTTTGCAGAGTTGGAGGATGCTGACCTAAGTGAGGGTTTTCCAAAGGATTCGGATGGCTCAGCTATGGTAGCATTACTTGGTATCGATCGTTCGATAGGTGCCTGGAACATTTTATTAGGAATGTTAAAAGAAGAAAAAAATAATATTTGGACAATCATTAAATTGCTGCTTTGGTTAAGAATGGAAATAGAAAAAACATTTCCCGATGCCCGTAATTTTGTGTGGCCCCCAAAAGTTTAATACAATAATGTGAATATTTCACAGTTCATTATACTGTTTTGATATTATATTTCTTTTTTGTTTACCTTTGATAACACTATATTTCCCTATCTCGTAATATGACAAAAAGATCGCATACTCTATTCATTGCTCTGCTCACTATTATTGTGATATTAGTTACTGTAATGCTTATTTATATTGGTACTTCATATTATAACACCAGTTTGGAGGAACGGTTTTATCATTTTGATCACAAGGTGCTTAAGCCTAGTGGTCCATGGGGTCATGGTATGGGGATTGTAGGATCTTTATTTATGTTTATCGGTGTTTCAACCTATATGATTCGCAAACGAGTAAGAGCATTTGCCCGTTGGGGATTATTGAAACACTGGTTGGAGTTTCATATTTTTCTTTGCACACTTGGCCCCATTTTGGTATTGTTTCACACTGCTTTTAAATTTGGGGGTATAGTTTCCATTAGTTTCTGGAGCATGGTTGCTGTTTTTTTAAGTGGCGTAGTTGGAAGGTTTATATATATCCAAATCCCACGATCCATTGAAGGACGCGAATTAAGTTTAAATGAAGTACGTGATTTGAAAAGTGATATTAGTGAGATAATTAAAACCGATTATAACCTGTCCCAGGAAAGTAAAGCGGTAATTACTGAATCAACAAAAAAAAAGGTTGAAATTATATCCGGCAATATCATTTCACGGACCTTAAAAAAATACTTTGATGATAAACGAAATTTAAAAAGAGTAAAAAAAATACTAAAACAGAATAAACTAAGTAGAAAAGAAAGCAATCAAATACTAAAATTGGTAAACAACGAAATATCTCTAAACAGACGTATCGATCGTTTAACAACGATGCAAAATTTGTTTAAATACTGGCATGTTGCACATTTACCATTTGCCATTATTATGCTTATAATAATGATTATCCACGTTGTGGTTTCTTTAACTTTTGGTTATAGATGGATTTTTTGATATGGAACAATTAGTAGAGCAAATAATAACCTATTCGATTGTAATTATTATTACTGTTGCTGTAGTAGTTTACTATTTAAAAAATCAGAAGAAGAAGTCAGATATTGTTGCAGGAAAAATTGAAAAGGCAAAACAAGAGGGAATCTATGAGCCTGTATCACTGCATCCGGTTATTGATATAAACCATTGTATTCAAACAGGAGCATGTATTGCAGCATGTCCCGAAAAGGATATACTTGGTATTCAAAATGGTAAAGCCACAACGATAAATGCCTCTCATTGTATCGGGCACGGTGCATGTTTTCATGCTTGTCCAACAGAAGCAATAACCCTTTGTATTGGCACGGAAAAACGCGGAGTGGAATTACCTCATGTTAATCATAATTTTGAAACAAATATTCAGGGTATCTTTATTGCCGGTGAGCTAGGGGGGATGGGGCTCATTAAAAATGCGGTTGAACAGGGAAAGCAGGCAGTTGAAAATATTATCAAATCCAATAAAAAGCAACATAAAGCTGAATTCGACTTACTGATAGTAGGAGCAGGACCAGCAGGAATTTCTGCATCGCTCACTGCAAAAAAACACAAACTCAAAGCGATAACTCTTGAACAGGATTCGCTTGGAGGTACTGTTTTTACTTTCCCACGACAAAAAATCGTAATGACCTCGGCCATGGAATTACCTTTATACGGGAAGGTAAAGCTTTTTGAAACCAGTAAAGCCGAGCTGCTTGATCTTTGGAATAAAGCCTTATCAAAAAATGAAATTGAGATTAGAGAAAATTGCAAGGTAGAATCTATCGTAAAAGACGATGGGTATTTTACCATAAGTACTTTGAAAGGAGAGCAGCTTACTGCTCGTAATGTGTTGCTGTCAATTGGTAGAAGAGGAACTCCACGCAAACTTAATGTAATTGGAGAAAATTCTGAAAAAGTTGCATATAGATTGTTAGAGCCTGAAGATATCAATGGAAAAAACATTCTGGTTGTGGGCGGGGGCGACTCAGCTGTTGAATCTGCGATGTTACTTGCTGATAATAATAATGTTATACTTTCATATAGAAAACCTAATTTTCAAAGAATAAAACCCAAAAACAGGGAGCGAATTGATGAGGCAATACAACAAAAACGCATCGATATGCGTTTCAATACCAACCTACAAGAAATAAATCAGGATGAAGTTATTCTTACTTCGTCTGACGATAATAAGAAAATAAACCTTGAAAACGATCTGGTTTATATTTTCGCCGGAGGTGAACTCCCAACGCAATTTTTACAAAAAATAGGGTTGCAAATCACAAAAAAATATGGTGAAGCCCTATTAAAACATTAATAGCTTAATGCTTAATAGTCTGTATACAATTAAACAAATATTACTGATTAATTTATTATTAATAGCAGTGTTTCTGCTTATTAATGTCAGCTTATATTCTCAAATTTCTCCTGGCGATCTTTCGGAAGCTCATGCTCATCTTGAGGGAATGTCAAATTGCACAGAGTGTCACACTTTGGGCGAAAAGGTTTCGAATGATAAATGCCTGGCATGTCATAAACTTCTTAAAAATCGTATCGATAGTAACAAGGGATATCACTCTTCTGATGATATAGCAGGTAAAGAATGCATAGTTTGCCATAGCGATCACCACGGTAGGAAATTTGAAATGATTCGTTTCGATAAAAATGAATTCGATCACAGCAAAACCGGATATGAATTATTGGGAGTCCATAAAAAACAGGAGTGTGAAAAATGTCACACAAAGGAGTTTATTACCAATGACGAAGTAAAAAAGAAAGATTATACCTACCTTGGTTTGAGAACAGATTGTATTTCCTGTCATGTTGACTATCACCAAAAAACCCTATCATCCGATTGTAGTAGTTGTCATGATTTTAATTCCTTTAAGCCAACAACAAAGTTTAATCATGATATAACAAAGTTTAGATTAATAGGAAAACACCAGAATGTAGAATGTGTCAAGTGTCATAAAATTAGTACTTTAAACGGGAACAAGTTTCAGGAGTTTGCGAATATTCCATTTGAATCGTGCACAAGTTGCCATAAAGATATTCATGATAATAAATTTGGTCCTAACTGTACTCAATGTCATGATGAGCAATCATTTCATGTAATTAGTTCGATGGATGCTTTTGATCATAATAAAACTCGATTTAAACTTGAAGCAAAACACCAGTTTGTTGATTGCAAAAAATGTCACAAAACTAAGCTCACCGACCCCGTTAAACATAACCGTTGTACCGATTGTCATAAGGATTATCATGAAAGTCAGTTTGCGAAACCAGGTAAGGTAAGTGATTGCTCCGATTGTCATTCAACTCAAGGGTTTGTTGGATCTTCGTTTACAATTGAACGGCACGATAAAACCGAATTTCCATTATCAGGAGCTCATTTGGCAACCCCCTGTTTTGTTTGTCATAAAAAAGACACTAAGTGGAATTTTAAAATAGCAGGTGGTAGTTGCATCGATTGCCATGATAATATACATGAGCAATTTATCGATCAAAAATACTACCCCGATGCATCTTGCAAAAGTTGCCACAATGAAAATCAATGGGCAAATGTTGTGTTTGATCATGTGAAAACAGAATATGAATTGCTGGGTGAACACAAAAATCAAAGTTGCCGTGCTTGTCATTTTAAACCTGTTGGTGATGGAAGGTATGAGCAACGTTTTAGCACATTAAATAATGACTGTACAAATTGTCATACAGATAAACATTTTAATCAGTTCGAAAACAATGGAGTAACCAATTGCTTTGCATGTCACGATTATAATAATTGGAAAGCAAACAAATTTGATCATAATAAAACAAGATTTGTACTTGATGGAAAACATCAGTATGTTGCTTGTGCTGCATGTCACAAAAAACAACAAATAGGTCAGGATACTTATGTACTATATAAACTAAACAAATTAAAATGCGAGAACTGTCATTAATACTGGTTTTATTGATTAGCATCTTTAGTCAGTCATCCGATTCTCCTCATGGTGATAATTTTGATATGAGTTGCGACGATTGTCATACATCTCAAGGTTGGACCGTTGACAAAAACAACATCAAGTTTGATCATAACCTTACGGATTTTCATTTGGAGGGATTACATCAGGATGTAACATGTGTTTCATGTCACCCAACTTTAATCTTCTCCGATGCCGACCCCCAATGTATGTCATGTCATACTGATATGCATCAGCAAACTGTTGGTTTTGATTGTGCCAGGTGTCATAATTCAAATTCATGGATTGTGAGTAATATTACTGAGATTCATCAACTAAGTAGGTTTCCTCTGTTGGGAGCTCACATAACTGCCGATTGCAATGATTGTCATCAGTCGGCTTCCTTGTTGCAGTTCGAGCCTTTGGGTGTTGAATGTGTTGATTGTCATTTAGCCAATTACCAGGCTACAACAAGTCCAAATCATATAGAGGGTAACTATTCCACAGAATGTACGGATTGCCATCAAATGAATGCTTTTACCTGGACAGGAGCTAACTTTACACATAATCTGTTTCCTTTAACTTTAGGTCATGCAGGTGTAGATTGTAGCCAATGTCATACTGGTACCGACTATTCAAATATTTCGCCTGAATGTATGTCCTGCCATCAGGCTGATTATCTTGCTACTACATCGCCAAATCACCAACAAGCCGACTTAACAACCGATTGCCTCGAATGCCATACAACCAATCCTGGATGGAAACCAGCCGATTTTACTCAGCATGATAATGTGTTCCCAATTTACTCGGGAGAGCATAATGGTGAGTGGGCCAGCTGCACGGATTGCCATACCGACCCGGGCAATTATTCAATTTTTACGTGTATCGATTGTCACGAACATAGTAAAAATGATATGGACGATGAGCATCAGGGAATAGGAGGTTATTTGTACAATAGTGTAGCATGTTTAGATTGCCATCCAACAGGATCCGGAGAAGGAAGCTTTAATCACAACACTTCAATATTTCCTTTAACGGGTGCGCACATTGATACAGACTGTGCCAGTTGCCACATTACTAGTTATTCAGGTACGCCAACTGATTGTTTTGAGTGTCATATTCCTGATTTTAATCAAACCACAAATCCAAATCATGTTCAATTGGAATTATCAAATGATTGCGAAACATGCCATACCACCGAACCTGATTGGCAACCGGCAAGTTTTGATGTTCATAATGATTATTATGTGCTAAACGGAGCGCATGTAACAACTGATTGCATAAGTTGTCATGAAACTCAATATACCGGTACTCCAAATACGTGTATTGGTTGTCATTTGGATGATTATAATCAAACAAACGACCCACCACATGCAAGTGCTCAATTTTCTACTGATTGCTTAACATGTCATACTGAGATGGCCTGGGAGCCATCTACCTTTGATCATGATAATCAGTATTTTCCGATATATAGTGGTAAGCATGATGGAGAATGGAATACTTGTGTTGAGTGCCATACTACGCCAAGTAACTATGCTCTTTTTAGCTGTATTGATTGTCATGAGCATAATAAGACAGATATGGATGATGAACATAATGGTGTGAGTGGATATGTTTATAATAGTATTGCATGTTTGGATTGTCATCCGGATGGCGATAGTAAAAATTTAATAAAGCGATTCCAAAATAATATCAGATAATGAAAAATATAGCCTTAATATATATGTTTCTTTTTCTGGTGTTGAGCCTTCAGAGTCAGGAAATAGTAGAAAACATCGAAGGAAGAGTATCATACGTTACATCTCAAAATGTTTATGTAAAATTTCAATCCACAGATAATATTTCTGTTGGTGATACATTGATGCTTATTCAAAATGGCAGACAAGTTCCGGCATTGGTTATAAGCAATCTAAGTTCAATATCCTGTGTTTGTGTTCCGATTTCGGGAGTATCACTTAAAGTAAATGATATTATCCAAACATCTGCAAAACAAATAATTATTGATAAACCAGTTCTGAAAAACGATGAGGTTCCAAATGAAATTGCTATAGCGCCATCAATAATTGAGGTGAAAAGTGATGAACCGGAAATGAAGACCAACAAGCAGAAAATTGATGGGCGATTGTCAATTGCATCATATTCTAATTTCTCGAATACTGATGGAGGTAGCAGCCAAAGAATGAGATATACTTTTTCGATGAATGCTAAAAATATTGGTGATTCGAAGTTTTCGGTCGAGAGTTATTTATCATTTGTTCATACAAACAAAAATTGGAGTGAGATACAGGACAATATTTTTAATGGATTAAAGATTTATAATCTGGCATTAGTTTATCAACCTGTTGAAAGTGTAAATATTTGGCTTGGTCGAAAAATTAATCCTAAGCTTTCCAGTATTGGTGCCATTGATGGACTGCAGATTGAGAAAAGTTTTAAGTCGATTTCAGTAGGAGCAATTGTTGGTTCTCGTCCCAATTATATGGATTATAGCTACGATTTTAGTTTGTTTCAATTCGGAGCTTATCTTGGTCACAATTACCATGGTAAAAATGGAAATATGCAAACTACTATTGCCTTTGTTGATCAGGAGAACAATTGGAATACTGATCGCAGGTTTGCCTATTTTCAGCATTATAATTCGTTAATTAAAAATCTTCACTTTTTTGGGACGGCTGAATTGGAGTTGTATCAAAATATTAGCGGTGTTGAAAGTTCAAACCTGAATCTGACCAACTTGTACTTAATGCTTAGATATCGTGTAACGAGGCAATTGTCCTTTTCTTTATCATACAGATCGCAATCAAATATGGTTTATTATGAAACCTATAAGGATTTTGTGGAACAGCTTATTGATCAGGCAACTTTGCAGGGATTTAGGTTTCAGGTTAATTACCGTCCAATAAAATATTTATCCATTGGGGCAAAAGTGGGATATAGGGATAGTAAACAAGATCCCAGGCCTACAAAAAATGCATACGGTTACATATCTTATAGTCGTGTTCCGTGGATCAATGCTTCGGCTACTCTTTCCGCTACTTTATTGGAAACCAGCTATCTTTCCGGAAAGGTTTATAGCCTAAACATCTCGCGCGATCTTATCCCCGGAAAATTGTACGGTGGTTTTAGCTACCGCTATGTTGATTACCAGTTTGTGAACTACGAATCTACCCTTATTCAACATGTAGGCGATGTGAATCTAACCTGGAGAATAATGAAAAAGCTGTCACTTTCAATGGCTTATGAAGGTATTTTTGAAAGCGAAAATAAATATAGCAGGCTTTATGTTAATCTTATAAAGAGGTTGTAGGTGGAAGTAACTTAGTGGTTATATTTCCTTCTTTATAGAAACCTGCAAGCTTATTACCCAAAAGAGCTATTTCTTGCCCACTCACAAGATAAATTGTAATTTTGAACACTAATGAGATAGACAACCTGGTAAATGGCAATATTTCAAAAATCTGTAATAAAAAGACATCTTGACAACCTTAATAAGGAACAAGTTGAAAAGGCATTTCAAAAGTTTAGAGAAAATTACAGTCCGGCTAAGATTGAAAAAATCAAACAGCTTAAAGAAGAAGAATACCAGGACGGATTTTTAAGAGACTTATTTGTTGATGTATGTGGATATACATTGAGGCCTGATGACAATTATAACTTAGTCAGAGAATTTAAAAATCAAGGAGACGGAAAGAAGGCAGACGGTGCAATTTTAAATCCCGATAGTAAACAGGGAGAAAAAGCAATTGCAGTAATCGAACTGAAATCAACAAAAACAAAGGACTTAAGGAGCATAACAGAGCAAGCTTTTAACTATAAAAACAATCAACCTGATTGTAAATATGTAATTACATCAAACTTCCAAAAGTTGCGGTTTTATATTGACTATGCCAATGAATATGAAGAATTTGATTTATTCCATCTTGACAAAGAAAATTTTGAATTACTCTATCTAATACTCCATAAAGAAAGTGTTTTCTCAAACTTTCCCTTAAAACTCAAAGAAGAAACCAAGTTTCATGAGCAGGAAGTTTCTGATAAACTGTACAAAGATTATTCATGGTTCAAGAAAAAACTTTTTGAAAACCTGACAAAAAATCATCCTGAAAGCGACAAACTAACATTGTTTAATAAATCACAGAAACTACTAGATCGTTTCCTTTTCATCTTGTTTGCAGAAGATAGCGGTTTGTTGCCTCCAAATTCAATTTCCAGAATAATTGACACATACCATAAGTTAACAGAACTTGATGCGTACAAACCAATTTATGATATTTTCAAACAGTATTTTGGATATATGAACATTGGGCGAAAAGGGAAATCTTCATCTGAGGATATTCCGGCATACAATGGTGGACTTTTTTATCCGGATGAATTATTGAACAGTTTTAAAATCGACGATGAAATTTTGATTGACTATTTGTTAAAACTTTCGGAATATGATTTCAATACCGAAGTTGATGTAAATATTCTTGGTCACATTTTTGAACATTCGCTATCCGAAATTGAAGAAATTACTGCTAATATTGAAGGCACAACCTCTGATAAATCAAAAAGCAAACGAAAAAAAGAAGGAGTTTTTTACACGCCAAAATACATAACGCAATATATTGTCGAAAATACAATTGGAACACTTTGTAACGAAAAACGTAAAGAATTAGAGATTGTAGAAATTGAGTTTGACGGTACTTACAAAACGAAAGACGGCAAACTTTTGGCAAAAGGCAAAAAACTGTATCAAAAACTTAATGACTACAAAGGCTGGTTGCTTTCGTTAAAGATTGTTGACCCTGCATGTGGCAGTGGTGCTTTTTTAAATCAGGCATTAAATTTCTTAATTGAAGAACACAAAAATATTGATGACATTATTGCTGAATTAACAGGTACATCATTACGTTTGTTTGATACAGAAAATTCAATCCTTGAACGTAACCTTTATGGTGTTGACATAAACGAAGAAAGTGTGGAGATTGCCAAACTCTCGCTTTGGTTACGAACGGCGCAAAAAGACCGTAAACTCTCAAACTTAAACAACAATATTAAATGTGGAAATTCACTTATTGATGATCCGGATGTTGCAGGAGATAAGGCATTTGACTGGAATAAAGAATTTCCACAAGTATATACTGTTAAAGAGAAAAAAGCCTGGCATGTAACCTTTGTACTTCATAATTCAAGATATTCTGATAAAACTGACGGGTTAACCCGTCAGTTCTCACCCGGTTCTACCCGTCAGTTTTCACCCGGCTCAACCGAATATATCGAACCCGGCTTTATTGCATATACCCATACCGATTTATCAGAAGATGAGGAAATTATACTTGCCGAAGAACTGGTAAAATCTGCAGCAGAGTACAATCTGAATATTCTGGAATGCAATATTTGCGCCGACCATGTTCATTCAATTATTGTTTGCGAAGAAGATAAGCTATCCACGCTTATTGGTAAGTGGAAAGGGCGAACAGCATTTACGTATAACCGACGGGTTTACCCGTTGATTGATAAAGAGGAAGCCCAATATTCAGACGGCACAAAAGAGAAATTTTGGGCCAAAAGTTTTAATTCAAAACTTATCGATAACAAAGCACAACTTGAAAATACAATAAACTATATCCGCAATAACCGGCAAAAACATGAGTTGCCCAAAGCAACTGACGGGTTAACCCGTCAGTTGAACAAAATCCGCTGCACATACAGCCACGCCTACAGAAAAGAATACAACGGAGGATTTGATGTAGTGATTGGGAATCCGCCGTATGTTAAAGAATACACGAATCGACAAGCATTTGACGGTTTGCATAAGCATTATTGCTATCAAGGAAAAATGGATTTGTGGTATTTCTTTGGAGCACTGGCATTGGAAATTATCAAAAAGGAAAAAGGACTAATCGGCTATATTGCACCAAATAATTGGATAACCAATTCGGGAGCTTCAAAATTTAGGAACATTGTCATCAACAAAGGAAAAATAATAGAGTATATAGATTTTGGCGATTTTAAAGTTTTTGATTCCGCAGGTATTCAGACCATGATTTACATAATGAAACGCTCGGACAATAACAAAAAATATGATTTTGACTATGCCAAAGTAATAGATAGTAAGATAAAGCACATAGACGCTCAATTGTTTCTTGAAAATGTAAAAGATGAAAGATTTGAATATTTTACAACCGAAATTGAAAAAGACAAATACGTTGATAAACCAATAAATTTCATCAATACCGGTTTAACTATTATTGTAAACAAAATCAAATTGAAACAAGACTTTGTGTTTGATAATAAGGAAATTGCCACTGGAATTGATGTTCATCAAGATTTTATTAACAAAAAGCATATTGATATTTTAGGCGAAGATTATAAAGTTGGCGAAGGCATTTTTAATTTAAGCCATCAAGAATATAATACTTTAAACCTAATACCAAAAGAAAAGGAATTGGTAAAACCATTTTTCACGACCAGTGAATTAGGAAGGTTTTATGGTATTCCAAAAAATACACTATGGGTAATTTATACTAATTCGAGTTTCAAAAATCCTGAAACTATTGAATCCTATCCTAATTTAAAAAGGCATTTAGATAGATTCGCAGAAATCATTACATCAGACAACAAACCTTATGGATTGCATCGAGCAAGAGAAGAAAAGTTTTTTCTTGGGAAGAAAATAATTTCAGTTCGAAAATGCGCAAGACCAACATTCACTTTCACTGATTTTGATTGCTATGTTTCTCAAACCTATTTTTCAATAAAAACCGAACGACTTAATCAAAAATATTTGACAGGCTTACTGAACTCTAATCCAATTGCATTTTGGTTGAAGTACAAAGGAAAAATGCAAGGAGATTTGTACCAAGTAGATAAAGAACCTTTGTTAAACTTGCCTATCATAAAACCAAGTAACGAAACACAAACCGAAATTTCAGAATTAGTAACGCGTATTATCGAGCAAAAACAAAAGCAAATAGATTACTCTAAATTGCTCGAAAAAACCAAAGTGGAAAACAACTTTGAGCGAGAAATACAACTTGAAAAAGAATTAGAAGGGATGGCAAAAACCATAGAAAGTGCTGAAAACCTAATAAATGAGTTGGTTTATAATCTGTATGGGTTAACGGAGGAGGAAATTAGGATTGTGGAGGGAAATGTAAAATAAAGTATTACGAACAAAATTCTTTGTAAATTCAATGAGTGATTTATTTCACGAAGAAATGCCTTTTACATATCTTGATGCAATTTTTGACATCGTTGAAAGAACACCACAGCATTCATATCAAATACTAACAAAAAGAGAGAAAATAATGGCAGAATACCTTCAGGACAAAGTTTTGGCTAAAAATGTTTGGCTTGGAGTTACAGTTGAAAATAAACGAATGATTCTATTGCAATAGTATCATTCTTTTGGTTTCAGAATAATCACCAACTTTTAAACGGTAAAAGTAAACCCCGTTTCTAAAATTCGTTTCATAAGACGTAAAAATTACCTTATGATAACCAGGCAACTTATTTTCATTAACGAGAATGGACAACTCAGTACCGAAAGCATCCATTATTTTCAAAGATACAAAGCCGTACACAGGAACATGGTAACTTATTGTTGTTGATGTACTAAATGAATTGGGAAAGTTTTGTTCTAACTCAAATGAAAGAGATCCTTTACGTTCCTCTGCAGCACCATCTATATATGAAAAATCAATGGGTGCGGTCCATATTTGATAGATGCCGGTTGAATTATCCATCCAAACCGGCCAAAGTTTTGTTTGGGTAGAAGTTATGTCAATATTGTCACCTTGATATCCCTGGCCTAAATTGACAATTTTATAATATTTTTTAACGGCGTCATACTATTATTAAAGTTGATGATATTTTGCAAAGCATACTTTTTATATACTTTGTTGATTTCCTTTTTCTATTACTCCCCGGTCATTGTTGGTAAATAGATGTCATTATTGCACCAGATAATTAATATTAAGCAATAACAAACAACTATTTCTTCAGATCGTCTGCTTGCTTTTGTGCATCATTCTTCAGTTTTTCAGATGCTTTTTTTGCTTCCATTATTAATTCATCGGCTTTTTTGTCAGCTTCTTTAATAATATCAGAACGGTTATTTGCTGCCCCACTTCTCAATTGCTTTGCCGCTTCTTTTGCAGCCATTTCGGCAACAAATCCGTTTTTCTTACCTTCAGTAATTAATGCTTCGGCTTGTTTTTCAGTTTCTGAGTTTAATTTTGCTACAACATCCTCAGCATTTTCCCGAATAAGTTTTGCCTGCTTTTCAGCTTCCTGAATTAGATACCTAACTTGTTTGTCAGCATCATCAATAATCTTAGCGGCTTTCGCAGCAGCTTCATTACCCAGTTCTTCTTTTCGGTTTTTTATTTCTTTACCAATCTCATCCTGAGTAATATCAACAATTGAAGGTCCACTATCTTTACTTAGTTTTGTTTTAACTATCGGATTATCAAGTGTACCGCCAATGGCAATATTAAAAGGTATTACATCAGGTAAGCTAAAATTTGTACCATAATTATTTGCTTCCGCAAGAAGTCCATCAAGCATACTGTTTGCATCGTTGCCAAATTCAGAGCGCGGTATCTTTATTCTCATATAATATTCAATTGATTGATCCATTCCTGTCCAGCCTTCAATTTCACCACTAATATTTTGATAATTAAACTTGGTTGGCTTTACAATAAGTTTCCCTTCAATAAACTGGAATTGAGCAAGTATATCATTAATTTTTAGATTCTTGAGTTTATCCAAATTAAGGAGTTCTGCAATTTGTGTTAATGAGTTTAGTTCGTTAACAGCAATATTTTTTGTTGATATAGTACCGTCGCCATTCATGGTAGAATAAACAGGCATCATTTCTTTGTCTAATAATGTATTGATCCTAAAATTAGCAGAGAAAAGGCCGGTAGCTTTTTTTGTCAACGGAAGATATTTTCTGAAAATTGCAAACTGGTTAAAAGCAACCGGGATACTTAATTTTTCCATCTTAACATTAAAATCAACTTCGGGATTATTAATGTTAATTGTAGAATAACTGCCATTTACTGTCATCAGTCCTTCAACAGCCTCCATGCTTAATTTATTGAATTGTAAAGTTTTATGCGATACAACAAACTCTCCGGTAACATTATCCATTTCAAGATTGTCGTAAATAAGTTTGTTAAACTTTGAAGATATTGTAAAGTTAATATTATCCGGAATTTCGATTACTGATTTATTTTCAGTAGTATCAGGAAGCTGATTATTTCCAGAAGGCATGTTTTCATCTGTCGTGTCCGACGGCACTAATATCTCATCAATATTTAGATAATTTGAATTTGCAATTAGATTTCCGGAAAGCGAACCTTTATTCAAATAGTAGGCTAAATAATTCTCAATTTTACCCGTTGCTTGCAGATCACTTTTTCCAGTTGTAGCTTTAAAATTAACAAGGTCAATATATTTTGGTGAGAAATTCAACTGAGCATTATTAATATTTATCGGTTCGTTTAAACTGACGGATGAATAATTAACGTTTTTTGCCACAACCGATCCCATTGCTAAAAACTCATCGTATTTTTCATATTCAAGTGATGACAGCTTTCCATCAAGTGCTAAATCCATAATTAGATTACCATTGAGATTATTAGTTTCTGAAACCGGGTAATAATCTTTTATGGATGACAGGTCGAGCTCACCTGTTATTCTTGCTTGTATATCTGGGTCAGAAATAGGAGTGCTAATTTTAAAACTACCATTAAAAGGATTATCGCCAAGTTGTAATCTAAATTCACTAATGTCAATAATTGTATTATCGGCTTGGCCTCCTTTATTACGGATATTTAATTTTATAGTTATATTTTTTACAGATTTTGGAAGATCAGGATATTGAAACATGCCATTTTCAATCATCGTTGAAATATTAAATGATGGGAGCTGATTTTCATTATAGGTGCCCCTTACGGTACCATCAACCGAAAATGTGCCCTCAGTTTTAACTTCTTCGAAATCATTTGCATATATTGATGGGATTAGTGATAATATGTCTTTAAACTTATTACCCAGAGAATTGAAAGTTAGTACGATGTTTAAGTCATCATTAATATATGACACCGACCCACTTAAACTAATCAGTAGGTTGTTAAGAATTAGCTCATTCTTTCCGAGAGTGTATATTTCATTTTTTATGTCGGCATCAATATTTGCCTTGTAAACCAAAGCCACATCTGATAAATACGGGATACCATCATAGGTTAGTTTGAGGTTGTTAACTTTTGTGTTTGTGAAAAGAGTAGCATTATTACTGCTTAGTTTTCCTGATAAAGTGTGGTTTATGCCGGTTAATTGAACGATTGTATTAAGTTCATCGTCACTATAAATAAGTTGCCCGTTTGTGATTTGAAATTTGGTAATTAACAGTTTAAACTCCGACTCTACGTCGTTTGATGATGGAGAATTGGTGTTGTTCTCATCAGGTAAACTAATATTGTAATTGGCATTTCCATTTTCCAGCACTTTGATTTTTATTATTGGGTCAACAAGTTTTATTTTCTTTATTTCATAGTTTTCACGGTTGAAAACGCTGAAGATATCAACTGCCAACGAGATTGTATTGATTTTTACAAGTGTGTCGGAGTTAAATTCATCAAGGCCAACAATGTAAAGCCCTTGGATCGAAACATTAAAATCAGGGAAGCTCTTAAATAAACCCAGGCTA
The DNA here is from genome assembly GCA_014382445.1 of Bacteroidota bacterium. Classification (GTDB taxonomy): domain Bacteria; phylum Bacteroidota; class Bacteroidia; order Bacteroidales; family F082. The sequence goes on along the minus strand of JACNJS010000034.1, from coordinate 6,198 downwards.
ATATCATCAAAATCAATTGTTGCATTAACACTCTTATTTAGCTCCTTTTTAGTAAGGTTGATAATTTCTGCTTTATAAATCAAAGGAAGTATAAATAGCAATCCCACAAAAATTACGGTAAGAACAGCAAAAATTTTTAGTAAAGTTTTCATTTTTTTAAGTTGATTATACATTATTTAACTCAGTAAGCGCTCAGATGATAAAATTAATCTTTTTGTAGATAGCACAGGTTAACAGTTTCTTTTTATTGTTCAGTTTAATCAAAAAGTGCCTGTTGCCCACCCTCATCGCGTAATGTAATTTCCGGATTATTATTTTTTGGTGAATTTACTTTTTTTGACACAGGATAAGCATTCATACTGCCTGATGCATAGGGTAATAACATTTTTTGTAATAGCATCTCATCATTTTCAAAAAGCCATGCTTGTTCATCTTCAGGATTTAGTATTACAGGCATTCGGTTATGAATATCGGCGACCAATGAATTTGCGCTTGTAGTTATTATTGAAAATGAATTAATAATCCGTGCTTCTGAATCTTTCCATGTTTCCCAAATTCCTGCCATTGCAAATATCTTTTCATCTACAAGAAAGATCCTGAAAGGCGTTTTATTACTATCTTTCTTCCATTCATAAAAACCGTTAGACGGGATCAGACAACGCCGTTTTTTAAACGCATTTTTAAATGATGGTTTTGAGCTAATTGTTTCTGAGCGGGTATTAATATTTCTGAACCCCTCTTTAGCATCTTTTGCCCAAAAAGGTATTAATCCCCATTGAAAATAGCTAAGGGTATTGGGCTGGTCATTTGTAATTACCGGCAGCTTTTGAGAAGGCGCACAGTTATAGTTTGGACTGTATAGTTCATCAAACACTTCCACATTAAAACGTTCTGAAATTTGCTTTCCTTGTACCGATAATTGAAATCTTCCACACATGGAATAAAAAGTTAATTAGTTAAATGCTATATATTGAGAAGTTCAGTTTCAAGTTTAATTTTCGTATTTTATTCTTCATCGCCTATATCACCACCAAGCGGAAGCTCAAGTGATTCATTTGATTCGATAGCATCCAGGGTTTCAACACTTCGCAGCTTTCTTTCCATGGCATTTGCGCGGGTGTTTATTAATGTATCAAGCGTACCTGAAGCAGTGTTAATTTGTTTGTGAACTTTAGACAGATGCTCTGAGAATTTGCCAAATTCGGTTTTAACTCCCGACAGTACTTTCCAAACTTCACTACTGCGTTTTTGAACTGCTAGCGTGCGGAACCCCATCTGAAGACTATTTAATAATGCCGACAAAGTTGTTGGGCCGGTTACCGTGATGTGGTAATCACGTTGTAGTTTCTCAAATGTTCCGGGGTGTCGAAGCACCTCTGCATAAAGACTTTCAATAGGTAAAAACATAATTCCGAAATCGGTAGTATGGGGTGGGTCGATATATTTTTCGCTAATGGTTTTCGCAAAACCCTCAATGGATTTCATTAATATCTTTTGTGCTACCTCAATTTTAAACTTATCAGCCTCTTCATAGGCATTAAGCAGTAAGTGATAATTTTCAATTGGGAATTTGGAATCCACAGGCAACCAAACTACATTTTCGTCAATCTTGCCCGGTAATTTAATGGCATATTCAACATTTGCCTGGCTGCCTTTTTTTGTTGCAACATTTTCAGCATATTGCTCAGGCGAAAGCAGCTGTTCCAGAATATTACCCAATTGATATTCACCAAGTATTCCGCGAGTTTTTACATTTGAAAGAACCTTTTTAAGGTCGCCAACTCCTGTTGCTAATTCCTGCATCTCGCCAAGGCCTTTGTGGACTAACTCCAGTCGTTCGCTAACCTGTTTAAACGATTCACCAAGCCTCTTTTCAAGAGTCGTCTGTAGTTTTTCATCAACAGTTTTTCTCATTTCGTTAAGCTGAATAGAGTTGTCCTCCCGTATAGCAATAAGCTGTTTTTCGATGGTTTCCTTAATATCCTTAATGCTGTCTTTTGATTGTTTATTGAACTCCGATTGTTGCTTGCTGAGGTCATCGAATCTTTGCCGCAACTGTTCGTTAAAATCCTTGATGTTGCCAGTAAATTTATCTTCAAACGATTTCAGTCCTTTGTTTAACTCTTCGCGGTTCTCCTTGGCATCGGTTTTAATGTTATCCTTAAAATCGTTGTAACTTTTTACCATCTTGTCTGACATTTCAATAAGTGAGCGTGAAAATGAATCCAGCTGCTCTTTTTGCAGGCTGATGTTTTCCGATATTCTTTTCATCAATGAATCCTGCAAATCCTTAAAAAGAGTGTTTATTTCTTCCCTATTTTCCTTATTTATTTCCCTGTTTTCGCGACGGGTTTCTGTAAACTCTTCTTTAAAAGAAGAAATGATTTCATGTTTTATTTTTTCATTGCCATGTTGGTAGCTTTTGCGGAAAATTGTAAGAAGTAATAAAATTGTAAGAAGTATTATGCTGGCAATCAGTAGATAGAATTCCATTTTATCAAAAAATTAATATTTGATAAATTTATCACTTTTTTACTAAATTTGATTTTTACTAATTAATTAATGAAATGAAATACGAAATACTTAATACAGAGATTGTTGAAGGCATTGCAATGGTTACCATCAGCCGACCAAAAGCGATGAATGCCCTTAATACGAGATTTTTTAATGAAATGGATCAGTTGGTTGGTGAAATATCGCAAAACAAAGATGTTAAAGTAATGATAATTACAGGCGATGGTAAAGCGTTTGTTGCCGGAGCGGATATTGCAGAGATGGTTAACAAAAATGGTGAGGAAGGATCTGCATTTTCGCGTTTAGGACAAAATACTTTCAGCAGCTTTGGAAAGATGGATATACCTGTGATTGCTGCAATTAACGGTTTTGCCCTTGGTGGCGGACTTGAGCTTGCCATGGGATGCGATTTTCGTATTGCAAGTACAAAAGCGAAATTCGGGCAGCCTGAAGTAAGTTTAGGACTGATTCCGGGTTATGCAGCAACACAACGACTTCCCCGACTTACCGGCATGGGAGATGCCCTGTATTTGCTAATGACCGCTGAAATGATTGGTGCCGATGAAGCTCTTCGAATTGGGCTTGTGCAAAAGATTTTTGAGCCTGAATCGTTGATGGAGGAAACCATGAAGATTGCCAGAAACATTATTTCAAAGGGACCCGAAGCGATAAAAAAAATTAAAAATGTAGTAAGACAGGGAATGGAAATGAGTTTTACAGATGGTGAAAAACTGGAAGCCCAAGAATTTGGAACTTTATTTGGTGATGGTAATCAGGGAAAAGAAGGGATGACTGCATTCCTGGAAAAGCGGAAGCCCGAATGGTAATATAATAAGTACACTTTCTGCCCAATTTTTTATATTGCGTGTTGCGTGGCATTGTTATTCTTTTTTCGTCAATATTTCAGTATTATTTGATTTTAAATGTAAATCCATTTGAGGAAATGGTATTGTAATATTATTTTCAATGAATTTTCTATTAATAATTTTTCTAATATCACTTTTTACCTTTTCAATTCTAAAAACATTTTCACTGAAAAATAAAACTTGAAAATCTAATGATGAATTACTAAAATCTAAAAATCGTGCTTCTATTAATTTTTTATCATATATATCCGGATGTTCCAAAACACTTTCTTCCAAAACTTTTAAAACTAAGTCAACATCACTTCCATAAGCTACTCCAACATTAATTCTGAAACGAGTTTTCTTTGTTTGGTGACTCCAATTTATTACTTTATTTGTTGTAATTAATGAATTAGGAATAATAATTGAAATTTCATCCCTATTTAATCCATTAGAAGTTCTTATTCCAATATTTTGAATTTTGACAATATCTCCATCTATTTCTAATATATCATTTATTTTTATTGACCTTTCAAAAAGTAAAATTAGTCCAGAAATAACATCGTTAAATGTTTGTTGCAATCCCAATCCTATACCTACAAGTAGAGCAGCAGAACCAGCAATTAGCAGAGTAACATTAATTCCAATAGATTCTAAAATAAAACTAATTGCAATTACCCATACTAAATATTTAATTATTTGAAATAACGCATAAGCATTTCCAGCATCAAGTCTATTAGCCTTATATTTACGAAATAGTGGTTTTTTTAATAACCATAATATTACTTTAGTAATTAGAAAAATTAATAAAACAATCGCTATTGTATAAACTCTTATCTTATATTCTCCTATAGTAATAAGTTCAAATTCTAATATTTTATTTAATGTTTCCATTTTGTCTTTTTATTATGCCACATAACACAATGATAGTAATAACTATGCCAGTTTAATTAAAAGGTTACCGGACACCAGATATAAGCTAAGCAGAAAACAGTTCAAAAGTATGCCCTTTTCGCAATTCAGCGTTTAGTTGAAATGCAGTTGTTCTATCACGAAAAAAGCCTTCCAAATCACCTAACTTGCTTTTTACAAAGGCCCGTTCGTAATAAGCCAGTGCAAAGCTATCGTCAAGGTCGATGGCACATGAAAGTAATTTTAGTGCTTTTCGCAGATTATATGGATTTATTTCGGATTCGTTACGGTAAAGCAGCTTTGCCCTAGAAAGCAAATAGATAGGTAGTTTTCCGTCGCTGATAAAAGAACTCAGAGATGACACAGCTTTTTGATAATTATTTTTGTCAAAGTAAATTCGGAAAAGTCCGTAAGCTGCAGGAGTGAAACATGAACATTCGTTTAAGCTATTATTGTAACATTGAATAGCAGCTTCGTTATGGTTAAGTTTATACCATACATTTCCCAAATTGTAATGCAAATATTTCGTGTTCATCCCATTTGTTAAAGCCGCTTTATAATGTTGTATAGCTTTTAAATAATTGCGCTGACGATAAAAAGTAATTCCCAGTTGATAATCAGCACTTACCATGGAGGGATTTAGGTACAGTGCTTTTCGCAAATTGATCACAGCAGCCTTATATTCCCCCAACCTCGATAAAGCCATCCCCACTGCAAACCAACCAAAATCTTCTTCAGGAAATAAAGTAATCGTATTGCGAGCCACCTCTTTAAGACTTAACCATTTTTTTTCTTTAATAAATAACTTTAAAGTTGATTTAAGTTCAATGTATAGGCTTCCGCCAGAAAGAGTTTGATATTTTTCGTAATCCTGTTTATCAGTAAGCATTTTTGTCGTATTTAACAATAAATTAATCCTGTTACTGAAAGATTTGCAATAGATAACACCTTTTCACTAACAGGTAAAAATAGTAAAAACCTATTATACAGATGTTTTTTTATGATTAATTTTAACTTTTGAGATAACCTAGTTAACCGTTAATCAATCAAAAATGTAACAACGAAACTCACAAAATCCCAAATACCCCTGAACAAACTGATTGTGAGAATTCAATTTCAAATGTGTAATAGTTTTCTTCTGTAATTGTTATTACCCATTCTTGCCAAATGCCGTTGTAATAAGTGCCAACCACATAGGTTTGGTTATAAACAACATTACAAATTTTGGCAATGCCGTTTTTCATCGATGTCCATCTCCAGCAGGTAGCATCAACAGGGCGAATCCACAGTCCGAATGATGGTAAAATAATATAATTTGTATCTGAAACACAACTTCCAACAAAATTTACAATTATAGTTTTTGATACCGGGCTATCGTCGTTCAAAGGGAGGGGTATTGATTGTTGCGAACACATATCATCAATTAATAGCGGACTTACAGCAGGATCAACATAGCAATAATTACATTCACTACTCACACCCCATTCAATATATACAGGAGTGCCTCCTGTTGAAAACGGAATAGTAATTGGCCCGTCCCATTGAGCAGCAAGTGTAATGACTGATATAAACGAGTTATCAGCCTGTTTACGTACAACTCCGTCAATCATAATAGAATTGCACTGTTGGCAACTACCTGATATTTCGAAATTTGAACCATGATTACAGTCATTATTTTCAAACCAGCTAAAATTAAAGTTTTGTAGTCTTGATGTTTTTGCAGTTACATATAGTCCGCTAAAAAGAGTATCGGTTATTTTTGCCCACCGGTCGAATATCCATAAACCGGTATCACACACGTATGAATATAATGGAACTGCATCTCCATTGGTGACATTCGAACCGGAAACCGGATTATAAACTTGCTCAGGCACTACCATTGTTATTTCAAGGCTGTCGTTTTCAATAATAGATGCTTTATGCCAGT
>JACNJS010000022.1 GCA_014382445.1 Bacteroidota bacterium | reverse complement strand
TGGCACCAACGCGCAAAAGTGGTTTTAGCCCGATTGAGTGTTCGCCGTTTTAGGGTGTAATTGTTTTTGGTTGTTTAATGCACACTAAGGAATATTATCTTTTAAAAAAATGACTTTAGATATATACTTATATATTCTCAAATAAAGAGTTTTTATATTTAAGATTAATTGAACAAGCATAGTACGCGTTATTTTTACAATAACTAATTTTCGAATTAATAAAATTTGAAAATTGCACTCTTTTTTTATCTTTATCAGTTCAAACTATTTTAAAGATGTTTAACTTGTTGATTTCACGTAACAAAGAAACAAAATCCTTTTTCATTACATTTTTGAATCCGGTTAAATACATCATTCTTTTATTTTTTATCATAGGATTCCAACAATTATTCTCACAGGTGATGGTGTCACCAACCGGCAAGCCCAATGCTTTGATTATATGCGAAGGTGATAGTACATTTTCATTGTTAATTGCTAATACTACCGGAGGTACAATGTCGGGTGCAACTTTATTATTGGATCTTCCCGCTGATTGCCAATATATTCCTGCCTCAATTAGTGGAGCAGCAGAATTGGACATCTCCAACTTAAATCAACCAACTTTTTCAATTCCCGGTATCGCAAATAATACGGCCCACGACGTTGAATATAATGCAGAAATTGGGTGTGGTTATGATAATACGGAAGATTTCAATTACATTGTAAACTATAATAATTCAAACTATACTGGTACTGATGGGCCACTCCAAAATTATTACTTCCCGTCTGTAGTGATAACTAATATTACAAATAGTTCTGCAACAGTTCAAGTTAACCAGTCGGTAACCCGCGACTTTACCATCGAACAACAGGGACTAAATGCTTCATTGGATACCCTGATAATTCTTGATGAGCATACTTCTGACATAGAGGTGTTATCAGTAAACATTGGTACTTTGATAATTGATATGGGTACTGGACCTATTTTTGTTGATACAATTATCATTACAGGTTCTGATATGCCTGGGGGAAATAATCGTTTTGATTATGGCGAAATAATAATTCTATCAGAAACAGTAAAATTAGTCGGTTGTACAAACGGTCAAAGTACAATAACCGCAACATGGGGTTGTAATAATGAATATTGTGATTCTTATCTTGCATTCCCTTCTGTATCACCAGCGTCCGGTGTGCCGTTAATTGACATAAACTTTACCGGAAATCAGTTGGGATGGGGCTTTATTGATAATTCTGGCTTTATTGAATTTACTGTTACCAATAATGGGTCGGGGGCAGGTATCGCGTTTGACCTTGTAAGCCTTGCAGGATTCGCCTCAGGAGGCAATACCTATTATCCCAACAACGATTGGCTTAATGAGATCGATTCGTTTTCAGTTAATGGTAACTATTTAACTGCTCAATACAATTATGCTGCAGGAGCAATCAATGGCCAATATGCTTATTATTTTAATTATGCATTTACCTTTGACCCTGATGGACCGGGTGTTGGAATTGAAGATGTGGATGGTGATGGGATATTTGACGATCTTCCGATAGGAAACACCGTAACAGTTAAAGCTCATACTTATTATAACTGGCCGGAGGCCTTGGCTGAGATACCTGCCGGTAATTCGTGTGGACGGGGATGGACAAACAATTCGTGGCAAGGGTTTCGATATGGTTATGATTTTACAGATCAATGCTCTGCTCAACCAGGGGCGACATGGGTTCCCAACAGCTATGTTACGCTGTTCATGACTTACAACACCAATACATTGCAACATACTATTCCTCCTGATATTTACGAAGGTAGTACTGTATGGATGGAACAGGAAGTAGTTACAAACACCAAGGTTGAAGATGAGGGTTGCCCAAATGATTCTGTGATCTATCGTGTGGTATTACCTGCAGGGATATCTATATCGACAGGAACTGCAACATTCAAAAATGTAAGCATGGGATCACCCACAATAATTGGCGATACGGTGATATATTTTCTTGACAAGAACAGGGTTAAAAGTGGTGGGTGGTTCCGTGTTCCATTGGAAGTTGATTGCGATGTACAGCATGCCCCAACCGGCACTATTCAAACAAATCTGAAATTCTGGTGTGATAAAACCGATTTTCCGTCTCGCTTTTTTACATATTGGTGTTCTGAATCTCCTGTGTTCGGTATCCAATGCCCGGCAGGAAGCTGTAGCGATCCGTATATCTCATATTTTTCAGTTGAGCGAACAACCATGGGTTGGACTGACAACCAGCTAAGTCAAAAGGTTGATCCCTCAACGTCTGGTATTCATCTTGATTATGCACTTGCTCGGGATTCTATTCTCATTGAAACTGTAGGAATACTAAACGAATCAGCCGATAGTCTGTATTTTTTATTATCTCATGATAACCTTCCGGGTAATTGGAGCGATCATCTATTTTTCGACTATATCTCTGATACATTGTATTTCTTCGATTTTGAAACCGAAGTTTGGTATACATGCTCCAATCTTAACCCTAATATAACAAATAGCAATACTTCTTCAATTACTCTGAATTTCAGTAATCTGACTCTGTCAGGTGGTTGTCTTGAGGGAATTAACCTCACAGCTGGAGATTCCTTGCGTTATATTATTTATGGACAGGTAAGAAATATTGCCCGCACAAACTGGGAAACCGTTCCTGCCTTTCGAGCTCGTTTTCATAATGTTGAACTAGGTAACGAAAACTACTGCAACGACCGTGGTATCACTTTCAATATTCTGGGAAGTAATTATGTTTATGTAGATAATACTTTTATTAATCCCACAATTATTGAGGGCTGTGATGATCTGTACTTTTATGGACAAGTATACCGCTGGCTTGATGCTTGCGGCGGTGAAATCGCATTTCCAAATGAAATACGTCCTTATGTTGTGCTGGATTCTATGACTTTTAGTATACCCGAAGGGTACATTTATCATCCCGGCAGTGCCATACATCAATATCGTGACATTGATGGAGTTCTTGTTTTTGAGCCATTGGCCGACCCTCTTATTAATTACGGAGCAAATGAAACTCGGCTTGTTTTTATCAGAGATGCAAGTTGGAGCTATTCAAATTATTATGATTGTAATGCCGATCAGGATCGTATTCAATTTATTGCAACTCCTTCTTGCCAGACTTCCCCTACGATTTCGTATAAAATACTAACAACAGGAAGATATCAATATTATGTGGATGGGATAGGCATTAACCAATCAGATTCTGCAATTGCAAATAAAGCCTATTTACCGGCAAATGTTGTATTAACACCGTTAATAACAACAGCTGAAGGACGATTTGATACAGTTTCGTGGGAGATCCGTTTGTGTAATACAACCAATATCGATGCAGATAATAACTGGCTGGCTTTCGAAAATGAATCCGAAGGCATTGACATCCTTGAGTTAATTGATATAACAACTCCCTCAAGCCCTATTTCAATTCCTGTAGCTGAATATAGTCCCAGTAAAAGTTGGGGGCAGCTTGGTACGCATGATGCTGACGTATGTAAGATATATCTTGTTAAAGCAATTTACTCATCTTGTTCATATGATTCTGTACTTGTCCGTCATTCGTTTAATTGCGCGGGATATCCTGTAAATCCTGAACTTGGATATCCACCGACTGCTTACTCTTGTTATGAGAATAATACATATATTTTTCTTGACCCAAAGGACGTTAGTCTGAACTTATTAGTTACCTCACCTGTCAACCCGGTAGTATTATGTGACACCCTTACCTATGAAGCAGAAGTTACAAATACCCTGCTATCATATGGTTACGATCTGTCTCTTACTATTACAGTTCCTCCGGGTGTATCTTTTATCCCTTCAACTTCTGAATTTAAATATCCATACACTACCGGAAACTATCAACTCATAAATGATCCTGTAAATTTACCTGCAGGCAGTAACAAATGGGTTTTTGATATTTCGTCAGACCCCAATGGTACTCCTTTGCTGAAAGGTGTAGACAGCCTGCCGATGAATGGTTACAACTTGAAATTTAAGATTATGACAGATTGTAATCTGATTTCAGGATCTTCTTTAAAATTTGATGCATCGGCTTCAAATGCATGTGGAGATGAAAAAACAAGAAGCTCCTTTACTTCACCTATAATTATAGATGGTTTGCCCACTAATGTCAATCTTTATGTACTAAATACTGAAAATGATCCTTATCTTCCTACGTGTAACGGTACTTCTACAATCAAGGTGAAAGTTATCAATCTCGGCCCTAATTCTGTTTCAAATATTGAGATGTTGAGCGTTTCGATAGATGATGCATATGATTATGTTCCGGGATCTTTGGTTCCTATTCATAATGGCCCTTCGGGGATTTCTAACAATATGGTAATAGGTGGCATTAGATATCTGCATTTTTCAATTCTACCGAACTTAAATATCAATGATTCAATTGTATTTACATATGATTTGATTGATATAGATCCGGGAAGTCTGGAATGCGACACAATTCCTCTGACTACCAGTGCTATGTTGGTGGCAACTGTACCGTGTGACAATGAACCCGGAGGAAGCTGTTTGATACAGTCCATAACTACATCTATTAATACAAACCTTGCTATTAGAAAGGATAATGTGGAATTCGGTTCTTATTTCACAATGAGTAGCCCTGATGGGTCGACAGCTGAACTTGTAAATATAAATTATTCTATAAGGAATTCTGGCGAATACACTTTTACCAGTGATAGTCTGGATGTAGTTTTTGTGCATGATGCCAATGGTAATGGATTAGCAGATGATTTTGGAGCCGATTCTTTATTCTATCAACGTCTTGGAGTAGAGAATCTGCCAATAGGAGATAGTATTGTTTCAACAGCGATATTTAGTGCATCATCTGATAAAATATGCAATATGCTGGCTGCAATTCGATTAAGTGAAGACACCTGTATTTGCGCCGAAACTATTCTCACTATCTCTGATATTCATTTGATTAATACCGGTCCTGACACAATGGTTTGTATACAACAGCCTTTGCAAATTGGTACAGATTCAATTGAGGGTCAAACTTATATTTGGGTGCCTTCCAATTATCTTAGTTCTTCTACTTATTCAAACCCTGAATTCATATATACTGGAAGCTTGTCTCAATCTGACACACTTACTTATATGTTGATCACCACACGGCCAGGAGGTTGTATTAATCGTGATACTCTGGAAATAATAGTTTACCCGCATGCTTCAGCTTATGCAGGTTCTGATGAACAGATTTGTGAAACTTTCCCGTTCGACTTTTCAACGTGTAGTATAGTGCCAAATGTAAGTAATTATGATTCGTTATTGTGGTATGGTGGCACTGGAATATTTAATATACCGGATACATTATTTCCTGTTTATACACCTGGTATAGATGAAGTAGGTCCTGTTGAGTTATTTCTTGTTGCTTACAGCAAACTGAACTGTAGTCAGGATATTTCATCAATGATATTGACATTTGATACACTACCCGATCCAACTATTGCGTACATTCCCGACACCTCCATTTGTGTTAATGAAACTATCTACTTTTCAGGATTTAATTCTAACTCTACAAATATTATAAGTTGGTTATGGAATTTTGGTGATGGGAATACAACTAACGGTCAGTCTCCAACGCACGCTTATTTACAAAACGGAACATATAATGTAAGTTTATCACTTACCAATAATTATGGATGTATTGATTCAGTTTTTGTAATTATTGTTGTTAATGAATTACCACAGGCATTTTTTAATGTCAGTCCGGCTGATACTTCGTGTGCAAATTTACCCGTTAACTTCAATGGTGGAAGCACAACAAATATCATTAATTGGGAATGGGATTTTGGTGACAACACTACCGGATCGGGACAAAATATCAGTCATACCTATAACACTTCAGGCAGTTATATTGTAGATTTAATTGTTGAAAATAACAACACGTGTTCTGATACGGTTATTGATAGTGTTTTTGTTCGACAATTACCCTTGGCAAGTTTTACGATGACTCCTCAGGATACCTCTTGTTTGAATGATACAGTTTATTTCGAGGGCTTCAGTTTCGACAATATTATTTCCTGGCATTGGTATTTTGGTGATGCTGGTACAGATTCTGTCCAGAATGTTTCACATGTTTATACACAACCTGGCAACTATGAGGTAAGCTTGATTTTTGAAGATGATAACGGCTGTTCCGATACTATTACCAACCCAGTGAATGTTCGTCAACCACCGGTAGCTGATTTTCTTATCAGCCCGGCTGATACTAGTTGCGTTGATGAAACTATCTATTTTAATGGTAACAGTTTGGACAATATTGTTTCATGGGAATGGGATTTTGGAGATGGAGGCACAGCTTCAGGTCAGAATGTTAGCTATGATTATATACAGGCCGGCACTTATACCATATTATTAATTTTTACTAATGATATGGGGTGTACCGATACGGTTATTCATGAAAAGATTATCACAGATCCGTTTATCAATTTTAATATTAACCCAAATCCTATTTGCTTGGGTTATTCGACGAATTTTTATAGTACTGGTGATAATGTAACTTATGCTGACTATTTATGGGACTTTGGAGATGGAATCGGCACCGCGATCGGACAAAATGTAAACTACCTCTACTCTTCGCCTGATACTTACAATGTGTCACTACAGGTTTGTTCAAAAAATGTACAACAATCAATAACTGTTAACCCGGTTTGCACGGTAGATGCAGGTGGTAACCAGAGCACGTGCCAGGATGTTTATTTTAATTATTCCACTTCTGCAACTCCTCCCACAGCAGAAGGTGTATCTGCCGTATATTGGTATACTACCGGAATCGGCGTTTTCAATGATCCCACTTTAGTTGCTCCAACCTATTTTCCAGATTCCACTGAAGGAGCCATTCAAAATGATACCATACTTATGACAATGATAGGCTATGGTATTCCGCCATGTGAGAATGATACTTCCCAAATGGAATTAATTATCATCCCGGGGGCCTATGCACAAGCAGGTTCCGATGAGAACTCATGTATTGGATTTCCTTATGATTTTGCAAACTCTACCGACTCAGCCTTTGCAACCCATTATGCAACACTTTACTGGTTAACAAGCGGTACAGGTTATTTTGTTGATCCCAATGTTCAGCAACCCATATATATTCCCGGATTAAATGAGATTGGGCCGATAACCTTAACGATGGTTGCCTCAAATATAATCAATTGCGACTCCATCGACCATATGACACTCACTATCAGACCGGAGTACAGTATGCCTTTTGACACAACGGTTTGTTTCTATGATTCTGTATTTGCTCAGGGAGCATGGCACTATGCCTCTGGCACTTTCTACGATACTCTGCAATCTGCATATGGATGCGATAGTCTGATTATTACAAACCTTACAGTTAGGCCTAAAGTGGACAAAGACTTTACAATGAGTACAGGGGATTCTATCTGTCTTGGAGAAACCACCTTTTTCAGCCAGATAGGTACTGCCTCTCTTGCATCATGGCTCTGGGATTTTGGTGATGGTAACTTTTCCACTGATATAAATCCTTCACACGCTTATGGATCCTCTGGTTTTTTTGATGTAATATTCTACTATACCGACGTAAGTGGTTGCTCCGACTCAACTATGCGACCAGTATGGGTATTTGAGCTTCCCGATGTATCCTTTACAACAGACACATACAATGCATGTGTTAACACACCTATAAATTTTACTGGTCTGAGTAGTTCCAATATTGTATTATGGTACTGGGATTTTGGTGATGGACAAACCGGAACTGGGCAAAACCCATCTCATATTTATGCTACATGGGGCAATATGATGGTGTCGCTTACTGTAACTGATATAAATGGATGTAGCGAAACATCCCATCAGTCATTAATAATAGTACAATCACCAATTGCTGACTTTACTTATAATATAGTTATTTGCGACTCCATCCAGTTTACCGATCTTTCTACTTGTCCGCCGGGTTTTAATCTCGTTATGTGGCATTGGGATTTTGATGACGGCGATATATCTAATTTACAAAACCCTATTCATACGTTCCCATCAAATACAGTTCCCGGAGGGGTGACGTATAATGTTAATTTAATTGTAACTGCCGATTCCAATGGATTTTTATGCACAAATTCAGTTACTCATCCGGTATTAGTACCTTCTAACCCGGATATATTTTTTACATGGTTTCCAGAACCAACATGTTTAGGTGAATCAACTTATTTTTATGGTGAATCCGGCTATCCCATTTCACAGTGGCACTGGTATTTTGATGATGGACATTTTGCTACTACCCAATCTCCTGTTCATTTGTTTGATACGATTGGTTCGTACTCTGTTGTTTTAATCATCGCCGACACCAACGGCTGCGTAAACACGTTAAGCAACATAATCACTGTCAACCCCGCTCCCGAAG
>JACNJS010000061.1 GCA_014382445.1 Bacteroidota bacterium | reverse complement strand
GCAATTTAAGAAGTTTGAAGTCCGCAATCGCCTACTTTGCATATACTTAACGTTATGCACTATGCCCCGTAATGAACACAATGGTAAATCAATTATGATTAAATTTGCCCTAAATGCAACATATGTAAAAAATATCTAACTAATCAGAATATTGAATAAATAAAAAGAATTGTAATTTTAATCAATTAACCCTTAAAAATACTCATTATGAAAAAAATCAAATTATTAAAAAGTAGAAAGGTCATTATAATATTTATAATCCTTATTATCACGGTAACCACAAAAACTTCATTTACTCAATTATCACATGTTAATAACATTGCTTTACCAGACCTTAATACAGATCCAAGTATTGTAGATCCGGGCTCAATTGTAGGTGACATTATTTATGCTCAAGACATGGTGTTTGTATATTCAGTAAATAAAGTACTTATATATGAAGGAACAGGTAATAATAATTATATTAAAACTGTAAATTTATCGACTGAAACACAAAATGATAATGAAAATTACGGTAAATTTTCACCACTATTTTTTAATACCAGAATGCATATTGATGATGTACAGGTAATGACATATAATGATACAGGACAGATACTATATGTATTAGGCGCAGACCTGCGAATCTATGGGATCAAAGTTGACCCAACTCCTTCAAATATTATAGTTGATTTTGTAATAGATCGTCCTTCAGACATTGATTATTTAGCACCACTACATGGACTTGCTAATTTAAAATATAGCAATAGCCAAAACAGACTATATTGTGTAATAGGAGGAAGAAACAATACTAAATCAGGCTATTTCACCGGCATGTTTCATTATAGAGATGTTTATTTTACCATTTATAACCTGAATACTGATGGTACCATGAATCAGCAGATTTATGATGAGCTTTATTATTTGAATAATGATAATGACCCATTTGGTTATAGCAATGCGATTATAGATATTGAGATTAATGAAGAAACATTTGGCACTGTTGGAGATTTCTATAGTATCTTCTATTTAGCTAGAAATGGCAGAGTTGAAATATATAAGATATCTGGCAATACAGTTTCACACCTTAATAATCTAGATATTAATTTAGATTTCTACAAGGTTGGTAAAATGTTATACATCCATCAAAACGGAATAAATAAGGTCCTTGTTTTTCCATACCGAACACCAGCATCAGATTTTGAACCACCTCTTACAACTTCTGTAAACTTTTATGAAATAGATGGCAATGATCCAACTGCTTCCGGTTGGGGAGCTACTAATCATCATGTCGTGGCGCCACATAAAAGAATCCTTGATGCTTCATTTATTCCCGGACAAAATGATTTAATACTATCTTACTCCAACGATGATTATTTCAATATAGCAGCAGCAGAAAATACAGATATTGCATTTTATTCATATGATTTTACAAATAATAATTTTGGTACTGCTGCAACGCAATATCTTAATACAAATGGTACTCCTAATGAAAACCCACTTAGTTTAAACAGACCATTAAAAATTCATACAAAAGAAAACTATACTCTGTTGAGTAAAAAAGATGAAATTATTAAAGTTTATTATTCAGATGGGGCATATCATCATAGTGAAACTCCTCTGCTTAGTGGCGAAAGTAATTACTATTATTCT
Source organism: Bacteroidota bacterium (assembly GCA_014382445.1). GTDB lineage: Bacteria > Bacteroidota > Bacteroidia > Bacteroidales > F082. Next base: position 6,806 of record JACNJS010000061.1, on the reverse strand, counting down.
GGAGCTATATACAATAACAATTTTTTTATACTTAATCTGGCAAAAAACGGAATTGAGATTCTAAATCAGGACTCTCATATAAAAAGCATCCGAACGGGTTTTCAATGTCTAAATATAAGTCACAATCCAATATCTAATAAACTTTATTTTTTCAATAAGCTTAATGTGCATGGTAATGGAATGTATTTATTTGATATGGTTTCTGGAGAAGTAGAGACTTTTATAGAAGTTGAAAAGCCAATTGGAGATGTAATTTATAATCCATTCCAAAATCATATGTTAGTTTCTGAGAACTCTGTTACAGATAATAAAGCTATTATTACAATTATTGACGACAATGCTATCACAGGATCTATAGACTTAGGAGCCGGAACACATCATCCAAAGGAAATGTTTATTGCACCAAATGGTAACCTCTATATCGCTGTTAACATGCGGAACGACACACCAAAAATTATTGTAATCGATGCAAATGATTATAATAATATTATTGGAAACTATGATATATCAGGCATTAATCCAACCCCCTATTATAATATTTACAATGCTGATTTTTGTTATAACCCTTATAATAGAAATGTATATGCCACAATTACAACTAATAATACTACGATACCAGGTACAGCAGACGGCAATGAATTTTCAAGTTTAGATCCATATTTTCCTGTACTAAACAGTTCACATGATTACAATAGTTTAACTCCCATTGTATATCCTGGCGTATTAGTTGAATTTAATGAAAATGGAATGACAACTTTACGATCTACACAACCACAACCTCCTGATAATTTTAGTGGACCCAGAGAAATAATCTGTTCCACACCAGATAATGCCCCGGAAGGTTACAAAGGTAGTTTGTATATTAATGCCGATAAACTTATTATTTACGATTGTGCAACAGGCACATTCGAAAATGATGTTGATATAAACTTTAATGATATAACATACAATTCAAATCAAAATATGGTATATGGCTTCACGGATAAGGCATATATTGATCCAGCTACTCAAAACAACGAAAACTCATGGCGTGTAGCAGAAGTTTATAGTGTTGATGCAAATGGTACAATCAGTCCCAATTTATATACACACAATGGACAATTAGCTTCAATTTTTACAAATCCTCACAATGGCTTATTGTATTTACAATCAAAAGTTGATGAAACGCGTTTAGGCAATGTACCTATGAGCTTAATAGAAATCGATCCGGTTAATACACAGATTGAACCATTCTCTGTTACCCTTCAAAATAAAAGCCATTATGTTGAACTTGACAAAAATGGAGATTACCATTTTCATAACTACAATTTAACAACCCCTTTTATTGATCCATACCAAAACCGTTTTTATCTACCTAATGGTGGACACTCAAATGTTAGTGTTGTAGAGTTTTCCCCAAATGAACCACTTGTGCTAAACAACGATGCATTTGATTGGATATCAATACCACGTCTTAATCGTGACAATGGCGATCCCTCTGTGAATGATGTACTTTATGATCATATTTTTCCTGATAATTATCAGCAATATAGTGTATTAAAGAACGTACCCCCAGGTGCATTTGATGAAGCGAAAAGTATTTACACAGGAGTTTCTTGGCCACAAGTTCAGTACCTGACAAATATTTATAGTCCTAGAGGATATAAACTTAAGCTACTATACAATGATCCGCCGGACTTTAAATGGTTACAAATGGAAGGAGATGTAATTGACCGTAATACAACTATTCCGCTTTATGGTGGCAAAGATAACTGGGTAGGGTATTTTATATATAAGGAACAGGATATATTTGATGCCCTGGGAGAGGTTCTTCATTATAGCTTGGTTATACGGGCTGAAGATTGGTTTTGTTATTTCGATGGTCCTTACAGGGATCCGGGAACCCCTGTGCCCTCAAGTGCAGGATGGATTTGTGACAATAATAAGCATAATGTAAAATATGGTGATATGGTTATTATTGAAACAGATTGGGTTCCGCAAAACTATATGTTTACTTGGCAGAATAGTGGCCTGCCAACCGATAAGGTTTCAGATGCTGAATCAGAATATTTCGCTTATGCAGAAACAGCCGACTACACTCCTATCTCTATACTGCTTGACACTACTGAAAACCCAACGGAGATTGGTGCATTTGTAAATGATAGTTGTATTGGTGGCTGCACAGTTCAGCCCGAAGATACACTGGTTGGAATAAAGGCTTATTTGGAAGGACAATCAGGTGATAGTATCACATTTGAAACGTGGACAAATACAAAATCTACCTCTCGAAAAAAAATTGTTAGCTATAATATTTATAACCCGGTTAGTAAGCGTTTTGAAAAGGGAAGTATTAAACTTAATAAGAAACGAAATGTTTATAAGGTTTCTTTTGGAAAACCTCAGACCCCTAATATTGAATATCTGGATAATGTAAGTGACTTTTGGATTTATCCAAACCCGGCAGAACACAATCTATATATTGAATATGAACTTGAAAATAAAAGCAATGTTGTTATAAAAGTTTACAATATAATAGGTGGTGAAGTTGCTATAATTATACAAGGCAATCAATTAGCCGGTAAACAAAAATTGTTTTGGGATTTAATAAAAGACAATGGAGAAAAACTTCCTTCTGGAATTTATACAATCAGGTTAAAAGCAGGAGGTAAAATTATAACTAAAAAGTTAGTCATCAACTAGGCATCACTAGCTAAACTACCGGAGGAAGAAGTCTGAAAAGGAGATGATTTTCCCAAAAGATTTCTTCCTTTGACGTATAACGAAATAAAAACTAATTATATAGAAAGATGAATTCAAATATCAAATATCCGTCACTTTTTATCAGATATGGCCTCGGTTTAATGGGAACATTATTCCTAATCTTTATCACTAATCAAAACCTCAAGGCAACAACTTTTACTGTAAAACAAGATGGCACAGGTGATTTTATAGTAATCCAGAACGCGATTGATTTTTCAAATAATGGAGATACCGTACTTGTTTGGCCCGGAACTTATTATGAAAACCTGGTAATTAGCGAAAAAATTGTAATACTTGGAAGCTTGACATTAACAACAGGAAATACAACTTATATGTATGAAACCATTATTAATGGAAATAAAACCGGAAGTTGTATTAAAATAGACGAATGCCCGGGTAATATAATAATTGAAGGCTTTGCTTTTACAAATGGTAGCGGCACCTATATTGGAGGAATAGATGGTGGTGGTGTTTTTATCTTCGAAACAAATACAACAATAAAGAATTGTATTGTTTCAGATAATCAGGCCAATGCATATGGTGGAGGGATTTATTCCCATAACTCAAATATTTTCTTATCAGGTGTTACCATAAAAAACAATCATGCTTATGATCTTGGTGGAGGTATAACACTGGGCAACAGTATTTGTGAATTTGATACAATTAACCTATGTAACATTTACAATAATACTGCTGCGTGGGGTACTGATATATACAACCTGAGTTATCCTACATACTATAATCATGTGGTAGTTGATACATTTACGGTAATAGATCCTGACAACTATTATATTTACTCAAATAATATGGATTCCCTCAGCCCCGGCAACTCAGTTACATGGGAAATACAAAATGGTAAAAACGAACAGTTTTACGAGAATTTATATGTATCACCAAATGGTGATAACAATAACAGTGGGTTATCTGCCGATGAGCCGCTTAAAAACATTTGGTTTGCATTATTAAAAATGGCAAGCGACAGCATCAGCCCTGATACAATAATACTTGCTGATGGTGTGTATTCGTTTTCAACAGGAGAGAGGTTTCCTTTAAGTTTAAAACATGTTGTTTCAATAAAAGGTACATCACGAGATGGAACGATCCTCGATGCAGGGGATGAAGTATACTTAATGAATGGGATATATTATGCCGACAATTACACTCACAGCAATTTTACATTAAGAAATGGTAATGGCAATAAAAATATCCCTTTTGGTTATGGAGCAATTTCCTTGATAGAAAACAATAATGCCTCCTTCGAAAATATATTATTTACATCAAACACAGGAGAAAGTAGTCCCGGAGGATCAATTTATAATTCCAATAATTTTGTTCTTAAAAACGTTGAGTTCAGGGATAATTTAGGAAGAGCTTTACTTACAGGACACGGGGATGGTTACGTTGATGGTTATGATACTGTATATATTGACGGTTGTAAATTTATAAATAATAACCCTGATTATACAGTAGAATTTGGTGGAGGGGGTGGATTAAGTGTGATTGGACAGATAAGCCCTCAATACGCAATAACATGTGTCTTAACAAATACTTTATTTGTTACTAACCACACAAAAGACATTAACAATGGACCAGGAAGTAGTGGCATTGGAATAATTGATCAAAGCAAAGCTTATATAGTAAATTGCACTTTTGCTGACAACACCTCCGATAATTCTGAGAATGCTGCCATAGGTGTATTGTATGGTTCTGAAATGCATGTCTATAATTCGATTGTATACAACAATCAATACAAATCCGCATATATGTATACTCAAGATTGGACAGGTGAATGTAATTTATTCATCAAAAACACGCTGATAGATGAGGGGGAAGATGGTATCGTTTCATACACACCGTATAATAATCTCTACTATTATCCAACTAATATTAATACTGATCCCCTATTTTATGAAGGAGCAGAATTTCCATACAATCTTAGTCAGAATTCACCTTGTATTGATGCTGGGACACTTGATATTCCCGGTTGGATAGCATTGCCCGAGTTTGATCTTGCAGGAAACCCTCGGTTATACGGGGATAGCATTGACATGGGTGCTTACGAGTGGAATCCAACTGTTGGAATTGGTGAACACCAGCTTTTTCAAAAAGAAGAAATACTTCAGGCTGGGCCAAACCCATTCAGTAGTTCAACAAAAATTACCATAAGATTTACTAGTAATACAAATGTAAAATTAGAAGTTTACAATAATTACGGTCAACAAATTCGTTTATTATCTGATGTTTATGTTCGCCCTGGAACTTCGCAGTTAATATGGGATGGATTAGATAATAATGGAAAATCATTACCATCAGGCGTTTATAATATAGTACTATTTGAAAATGGGAAACAAAGAGATGAACTTAAAATTATAAAGTTATAGTTAATAGGCGAAAGTAACTTAATACAAATTAAAGCACAGTGCATAACAATGTATAAAAATTATAGCCAAGATAGTAGTAAATTAAAGGGTTGTAGCCCGCTTCAACTTCGTTGTAATTTGAAAGTGAATTGCTCCGCAATCGGCTACAATTCTTATACTCGACCGTTACCATACATACTGAACAAAGCCAACACCGACTTGAAACAAAAATGAAATTTATAGATTGGAACATACTAAGACAAAATTTAAAACAGAAGTTAAAAAGAATATTTACTAAACCAGAACAAAAATCATATCTAAAAAAACTTCTTGACAATATAGAAAAACAGGATTCTGAAAACAAGAATCTTCCGTTTAAAATAATTGAAATTAGAGAAAAAGGATTTATTGTAAAAGTTTGTGGACTTCGTGGATATATTTCTTTTAATCACATGCCATGGACATACAACAACAATATAGCTTGGAATGCAGTTTTTCCATATTTAAAGGGGAAATTGTTTTTCAGTAAAATATATCAAATTCAAAAGAATCCGATATCCATTATGCTAAATGGAGAAATACCTCAATTTAAAAAACCAGAATTGACAGAGGATAGAATGTATCACGGAATAATACTAAATAAAACAAATTTTGGTGCATTCATAGATATTGGATACGCATTCAATTGGAAAAACGGTTCATTAATCGGGTTACTGCACAAATCACATTTTGAGACTATTGAACATTTTGAAAAAATTGAAATAGGTGAAATAATTAAATTGTTGTTTTGGGGATATAATGAAAAAGAACAAGTAATATTTGGGCTGAAACCCGAATTAAAAGAATGGTTTACTAATGAAATAGAACAACTTATTGGTACAATTTTACCTGTAAAAACAATAAAAGCACCTGACAATAATGTCACTTACATAGTAAAAGACAGGTTTTCTGCATCATTACTTATTAATAAATCAATATATCCAGAAAACAGACCTAAAATTAGAAAGGCTATTAGAAATCTCAAAGATGGTGAAATTATTCACTGTGAAATAATATCAATTAATAAGCCTAAAAGAACATTTCAATTAAAATGGAACACGCCATCAGAGATTGAAGAAATATCTTCAAGAAACATAACAAAAGGAAATCTGCAATCACAAAAAACAAATAATATTCCCGATACAAGAAATACAATAGAGAATTGTTTAAATACTGAGGTTGTAGAACAATTGACTCTAATTGGAAAAACTGTGAATGTAAAAGTTATTAAAGAAAACAAAAGTTTTGGTAGAGCAAAGGTCAAATATCTCGTAGAAGACAAATATCCTGGGAATCTAAAAATATCTGATGATTTTTTCACATTTGGTTTTAGTGAAATGAAACATATTGAGAAAAATTTACAGAATGGAGAAATAATAAACTGTAAAGTCTTGAGTGTAAGAAATAATACTGTTAATATTCAATGGAAATTTAACAAAAAAGAATTATTTAGATTTTTCAGGTAATATGTTGATTAAAAAAAAAGTACGTATGGTAACAACAAATATAGTGCATGCCGCAATTAGTAATACCCAGAAAAATAAATAATAAATCAAAAATATCGAAACCAAAGAAAAATATTGAATAAAGTGCGGCACGCACCATATTCAAAACGTTATGCAAAATGCAACTGATCAATAAAACTCAATATTATGAAACCCAGTATTT
>JACNJS010000053.1 GCA_014382445.1 Bacteroidota bacterium | reverse complement strand
AAAGATATTCTAAGCCCCGCCTCCCGATATATATCAGGATCGCGGGGCTTTTTTTTGCCTTTTTATATATATTTATATTTGGTTTAGAAATAGTATAATATCTTTGTATATATGTTAATTTATAGAAATACGATATCTAATTTCATGATCAAAATCCTTCTTTTGCTATTAATTCATGGAAACAGCTTTGCTCAAAACGAAAAATTCATTTCTACTAAGGATACTACTTTATTACAGACTGATTCATCGGTAACAACAAATTATATTATTATTTCTGATACAGTAATAACACTTATTGATACTACTTTTAATTTTACTGATTCCACATTTATACAATCTGATTCGAATAAATACGAAACAAGCATTAAACAGCGCGATTCAATTTTATCATCTTCCGATTCACTCTCTGTAAAATATTTTGAAGGAAGCGTTGAGAACTTAAAATTAAATCACCCCTACAATATCGATACTAATACGTACTGTTTTCAGAAGTTTGATCCGCTTCAAATCAACAATGGATTATATTCAACACTTAGTAATATTGGAATGGCTGCCAAAAATATGGTTTACTCCCCTACCCTGTCAACAGGCTATTATTTAGGCAGTTCCTCTTTTACAAATTACCTTTATCACAATAGCAAAGTTAAGTATTATAAACTTTTTATGCCGTATACTGACCTTAGTTATGTGATGGGGTCAAATCGTGAGCAAAATTTTAATGTGGTTTTTACCCGCAAATTTTTTAGGGGATTTACTTTCGGAATTGATTATGCCCTCAATTTCTCGCCGTCACGTAATAGTCCATATCTACGAACCGGTATAAACGAGCAACGTGCATTTTTCACATCGCAATACTATACTAAAAATAAGCGATATGGCATAATTGCTAATTATTTAATAAATAAAATAGTTGTTGAAGAAAATGGCGGTATAAAATATGATAGTATTTTTAAGGATAATCTCGAAACTGACAGAAGACTTATTCCGGTTAACCTTATGAATGCAGATAACCTGATCAAACAATCAGGTTTCTTCATCGAGCAGTATTTTAACCTCTTACCTCCAAAACTAAAAAATGATAGTATAAAAAGGAGGATTGATCCGGGGAATATTAGTTACTCATTCAGATATAAACGAAATAAAATGGTTTACCATGATGGAAGCGCATTAAGTGCTTTTTATATAAATCCTTTGTTACCAATAGATTCAATTTCGACATTTGATTCTTTATTCCAAAGTAATTTTCAAAATACCCTAAGATGGTCAAATATTGGTTATCATGAAAATCCGTTGGATAAGATTTTTTATATGTATCTGGGCGCCACTCATAGCTATATTGAACAATTGCTTCCATATGACTCTGTTAGATCAAAATATTCACAACTTACAACATTTGGCGGTGTAGCTTTTAATTTTGGTAGAAGTTTTCACCTAGGTGCTGATGTAAATTATGTATTTGGAAATTACAATCAGGATGATTATGAATTAAACGTATTACTAAAACAATATTTGGGGACAGAACTAAAGAATGTTGGATTTCTTAAATTCGGTTTAAACTTTATTAACAAAACACCTGAGTGGTATTATAATAATTATCAAAGTAATTACTACAGGTGGTCGAATAATCTGAAAAAAGAAAAATACTTCATTCTTTCAGGATCGTATAACTACAAGCAGTTTAGTGCCGGGGCAAAATTTTATACTATTGAAAATCATACTTATTTGAATGATTCCATCAGACCAAAACAAATTGAAAATGCAGAAACATTACTTCAGTTATTTGTAGAAGGCACAATACCATTGAGCAAATTTGGAATTAATACAAGAATCGTTTACCAATCAACCAGTCAGCCAAACATTATCAGATTTCCGTCATTATTAGGAGTAATGGATATTTATTTTCGAAGTGCTATTTTTAAACATGCAGCTATACTTCAGACAGGATTCCAGGTTACATATTTTTCAGAATATTACGCTGATGCATATATGCCTGAATTAAGACTTTTCTACACACAAAATAATATCAAAATTGGAAATTACCCATATTTAGATTTCTATTTTACGTTAATGGTAAAAAGGGCGAGGATGTTTTTCAAAATTGCCCATTTTAACAGCTATTTAGGTGATTACCGCTACTATCTTGCTCCCAATTATCCTGCTCGTGATGCCAGATTCTATCTAGGAGTTTCATGGAGGTTTCATGATTAAAATTTCTTATTGCTAAGTGCTCTAATTAATCATCAGGTCAATTAGAAAGTTGAAAAACCTAAGTCAACCCTCTCTCATCCTTTATGGACTCGTAGGCAGCATTTAAGGCTGTAATTTTAATTTCAGCTGCCTTTTTTATTTCTTCACCCAGATGACTTACTTTATCAGGATGATACTTCTTAGCTAGTTTCCGGTATGCAATCTTTAAGTCATCGTTAGATGCATCGGGCGATACTTCGAGTATTTGATAAGCACTATTAATATCTTTAATAAACATTGCCTTAATAGAGGCATAGTCATTTTTAAAAATTCCAAGAAAAGAGGAAATAGCTTGTATTACACTGATTTCATTGTTATTGGATTTCCCGTCTGCAAGCGCTATTCCAAACAAAAACTGAATAAGCATAAGACGGGATGAATAATCCATATTCTGCTTAATTTGATAGCTTACATCCTGAAGGTTAAAATCTTGTTTAATAAGGTCACCTAAAATTTGTGTGTATTGCGGTGCAAGTTCATTTCCAAAATTATTAGCTATAAATTGTTTAACATAATTAAGTTCAGAATGTGTAACCTTACCATCGGCTTTCATAACTGCAGCTGTTAGTATTAACAACGAAACATTAAAGTCGCCTGTTCTAGTGCGTCCAACCTGTCCGTTTGTAATGCCCGATCCGCCAACCATAGATCCAAACACAAACCCTAAAATTCCACCAATGGGACCGCCAAAAGCCCAACCTAGCCCCCCTCCTATCCATTTAGCATAATTATTGCCCGATGACTGTGTTTGACGACTAGTATTGAGATTTGAATAAGGACCTGTATCAGTTCCCGTTGCCCGTTTATTGCCAGCAGGATTACTGTCAGAGCTTCTGCCAAATTGATTTTTATCAGATGATGGTCGCCATTTCATTGCATAATATATGGCAATTCCTATAAGAAATATTAACAGTAAATAGCTCATTAGTTGTACATTAGTTTAAAAAGAAGAGTTGTTGAAAATCAATTATTACCCAATTAGATATTCGTTCTCTTCAAAACTTATACCAAATGTTTGAAGCTCTGCTAAAATTGGTTCATACATATCCTTTTCTATGGGTAGATTAACTCCTGTATGAACAAACTCTCCCGTTAGAAGTAGCTTTGTGGCAATAGCTACAGGTAAACCAACTGTCATGGCCATTGCGGTTTTGGTTTGGTTTTTACCGATAACTGCCATTGCTGACACTATCATCTTTTCAACACCTTCGAATAAGTATTTAAACTCATGCTGCATAATAATCATGTCTTTATCGTCAACATCCATACTCCATTTTTCAACCAGAAGTTGTTGGAGAATTTGAGCAGGAGTGGCTTTTTTTAGGCCAACTTTCCTATCATCAAAAATACCAAGCCATTTTAGTTTCTCAATAACAACCGGGTCGGCTGCGTTTTGACAATATTCCTGTAGCTTTATTTCCACAGGAACATTGGGTTCATAACGCAGGAATGCATTAAGGAACTGCCTGTATGACATGTTTTCTGAATCTTCAATAGTATAGCTATCCTCAGTAATTCCCAGCCTAACAAAAACATTCCATGCTTTAGAAAATCCGGGCCGTCTTATAGTTCCGCGATACATTGAAGGAATATCCTTTAAATTATAAATGGTTCTGTACTTTAGCGAATCGCGATTAGCATAAACCTCAAAATCGCCATATTCCAGTATTTTACGCGAAATAACTCGATCGAAAAGCCTGTGATATGGGATATATTTATAAAGCCCGTTGTGAATAAACTTTGATACTCCATTTCCGGCCATGACTACATTTCGTGGATTCCATGTAAACTTATAATTCCATGGATTATTATCACTTTCGGGAGCCACCAAACCACCAGTAAATGAATAAAATGAAGTTAGTTCACCTCCAAATTCTTTCACTCTGTTAATCACATTCATAGCCGACATATGATCGATACCAGGATCAAGGCCAAGCTCCATATAGATAGGGATTCCAGCTTTCCTGGCTTTCTTATCCAATGCTCTAATTTCATCAGTTTCATAGGAAGCTGTTAACATTGGTTTCCTGAGATCTATACATTTTTTAGCAACAAGAAGGTGCATCGAAGCGGGCAACATAGAAATTACAACATCGGTATCAGCTATTGTTCGCCAACTTTCGGTATCATCGCTAATATCAAATATTCTTGCCGATCCATGCTTATGATCGTTAACTTTTGCTCTTGCCGTTTCTTCATTAATATCAGCAACGGTTACATGCCAGCCGTACTTCGATGCATTATTAAGTAGATAATCAATGAGGATATTTGTTGATAATCCAGCCCCAAGTATCAATATTTTTTTCATTTTCACGGTTTTTTATAGCTAATTGCTAATTTTTTTAAATTATAAAAATCTAAATATATTTGTTAAGGTATTGATATTCTGGCGTTAACTCTCCATTATGAAGAATTAATGCCCGCTTAATAGAATATGGCAGTTTAAGATCTTCAAAAGGGACATTAAAATCGGCCGAGGCAATATCGGGGATAAATCCAACTAACGCATCCGAAAATGTTTGTGACGATTCTCTGGGCAATTCACTTGGTAATATATCAACCGCCATTATCAGTATCCCCTCACCTTTAAAGCCACAGGTTGGTTTTCGGGTATAAGGATTATAAACAAATACAGGATCTTCAATTTCGGTACCTTTGTGGGTGCATTCGATTGATCCGTCAGGATCGCATGTAATATCTCCAATAACGGTAAGCTTTGGTTCTCCCTTTTTATACAAATCTTCAAGGTAATCTTTGGTAACAATCTTCGGATAACTATCATTCCAGTACATACAATTCATGAGAATTGTAATACGTGGAATATATTGTTCAAACTTACTTCTAAAAAGTTCAGGATGATCGTAATACTCTTGAAGAACAAACTCTTTACTCTTATCTATAGGTTCACTTAGTTCCTTTTCTTTAAATACAACCTTGTAAATAACACTATTATCCGGCTTGTTGCCGACAGAAAATGTTGTAACCAATTCATCGGGAGTTATCTCTTTTATAGGAAACATATTAAGAATTTCCTGAGCACCATTTGAAACATTTCCATAACCTGTAAATCCAACCACAATTGGTTCAATTTCTGTTGGCAATCCATTCATTATTATGTTATCAGCTACTTTTGAAATGGCTTTTTTTGCATCCTCAAGTGAGTTATAATGATGTGTTTGCTTTAATTCAAGAAACGGTGTAATAACTCCTAATTCTTTCCATCGTTGCCCTGCCGACCAAAGTGAGTTTATCATTCCTGCCAGACCTGCAAATCTGCCAAAGAAAATTAATCGCTGATTTTTTTCATTTACAATGCGTTCATATTCAATTAAGTTAACTTTTTTGGTTATCATCTGCTTTAGCAACGGCATATTATACGCCTGACCCTTAATGGTATGGCTAAAGAAAATATAAGTCTTTCCATCTTCAAAAAAGTCGATGGGCATTTCCTTTACACCAAGTACAATTGTTGAATCCTTAATTTCATCAACAAGTTCTGCTCCCGCGGCTTCAAACTCTTGATCTTTAAAGATACGCTTTTCGGACCTAATAACCTCAAATTCTATCCCCATATCATTGAGACTTTCAACATGTTCAGGAACTAGGGCAACGCGCCTTTCCATTACATATTTATCTTCATGCCGGATTCCTATTTTGTGTATAACTTTAGCCATCTATATATCTCTAAATAAATAACCGCAAACTTATGAAATATCAAAAAGGAATAAGAACTTTACCAAAAAAATTTAATCATAAGTTAAACTGAAAAAATTGATTTATTAATATCAGCATAATGTGCCGAACTATACAATAGTAAATAAGTCTTAAATCCTAAATTATCCATTAAAAACAGGCCACACTTTTTTCGCATTTTTTCAATGTAATTTATATTCATTTTAATGTATTTTATAAACTCAAATGCATGTTTTTACATTACCTTTGCCTGAAAATTTTGAATATAATTTTAACAAAAATCTATAAAATGGTTAAAAGTAAGCATGTTTATCTTTTTGGCGACGGAAAAGCCGAAGGTAATGCAAAAATGAAGAATCTACTTGGAGGCAAAGGGGCAAACCTTGCCGAAATGAATTTGATAGGAGTTCCGGTACCTCCAGGATTTACAATAACAACTGAAGTTTGTACATTATACAACGAAAAAGGCTGGGATGCTGTTGTTTCTGTCATTAAAGAAGAAGTTATAAATGCTGTAACTGAACTTGAAAATATTATAGGAACTAAGTTCGGGGATAAAGACAATCCCCTATTGGTTTCAGTACGATCAGGATCAAGAGCTTCGATGCCTGGTATGATGGACACTGTTCTTAACCTTGGGCTTAATGATGAAGCTGTTGTTGGTATTGCAAAAAAATCAGGTAACGAACGTTTTGCATGGGATTCATACCGCCGTTTTGTACAAATGTTTGGTGATGTTGTTCTGGGAATGAAACCTGAGTCTAAAGAAGACCCTGACCCTTTTGAGGAGATTATCGAAAATATGAAAGAAGAAAAGGGTGTTGAATTAGATACAGATTTATCAGCTGATGACCTTAAAGAATTAGTTTCCAGATTTAAAAAAGCTGTTAAAAAGCAAACTGGTCATGATTTTCCTGTTGACCCATGGGAACAACTTTGGGGATCAATAACAGCTGTATTCGACAGCTGGATGAATGATAGGGCGATACTTTACCGTAAAATGGAAAAAATTCCTGATGATTTGGGCACTGCCGTAAATATTCAAGCAATGGTATTTGGTAATATGGGATTAAACTCAGCTACTGGCGTTGCATTTACTCGTGATGCAGGAACAGGTGAAAACTTATTTAACGGTGAATACCTTATCAATGCTCAGGGTGAAGATGTTGTAGCTGGAATTCGCACGCCGCAACAAGTTACAAAAGAGGGTTCAATACGCTGGGCAGAATTAGCCCTTGTATCAGAAAGGGAACGTGCTACAGAATTTCCTTCGCTCGAAGAGGCCATGCCTGAAATGTACAAACAATTATTCAAAACTCAGAATAAACTTGAAAGACATTATCGTGACATGCAGGATATTGAATTTACCGTTGAAAATGGTAAACTGTGGTTACTACAAACACGTAATGGAAAACGCACAGGTGCAGCAATGGTTAAAATTGCTATGGATATGCTAAAAGAAGGGATGTTAAATAAGGAAGAAGCGATTATGCGTGTAAACCCTGAAAGACTTGATGAATTACTTCACCCTGTTTTTGATACTGAAGCAATTGGTAATGCAAAAGTAATGTCGAAAGGGCTACCCGCTTCACCTGGTGCTGCTACCGGACAAATTGTTTTCCACGCTGATGATGCCGAACATTGGGCTTCTGAAGGTAAAAAAGTTATACTAGTTCGCATAGAAACCTCACCTGAAGATTTAGCAGGCATGAACTCAGCCGAAGGTATTTTAACTGCTAGAGGTGGTATGACTTCACATGCTGCAGTTGTAGCACGCGGAATGGGTAAATGTTGCGTTTCGGGTGCAGGAAGTATCAAGGTAAGTTATCAGGACAGGACTCTGAGAATGAATGATAAACTATATAAGGAAGGTGATTTTATTTCATTGAACGGATCAACCGGCGAAGTATATGATGGAAGAATAGCGACAATGGAGGCCGAATTAAGTGGCGATTTTGGCAAGCTGATGAAACTTTCGGATAAGAAGGCCAAACTTTATGTGCGCACTAATGCTGATACACCTTTCGATGCTCAAGTAGCTCGTGATTTCGGTGCTAAAGGTATAGGCCTTACACGTACCGAACATATGTTTTTTGGCGATGATAAGATCACTGCCATGCGGGAAATGATACTGGCAGCTGATGAAGCAGGAAGGCGTGTAGCATTAGCCAAACTTCTCCCTATTCAACGCACGGATTTTGAAGGTATTTTTGAGGCTATGCGTGACTTACCTGTTACAGTTAGGTTACTTGACCCACCACTTCATGAATTTGTTCCGCACGATGAAAAAGGACAAAAAGAAATGGCAAAAATTATGGGCATCACTTTACAAGAGGTTAAAGAAAAAGTAGAAGACCTTGCTGAATTCAACCCCATGCTCGGACACCGTGGTTGCCGACTTAGTAACACCTATCCTGAAAT
This sequence comes from Bacteroidota bacterium, assembly GCA_014382445.1. GTDB lineage: Bacteria > Bacteroidota > Bacteroidia > Bacteroidales > F082. The sequence continues at coordinate 30,994 of JACNJS010000053.1, read as the reverse complement.
AACTGAAATGCAAAGTCGCGCAATTATTGAGGCTGCCTTAAATCTTAAGAAGCGTAAGATCAAAACGTACCCCGAAATAATGATTCCGCTTACCGGTACTTTAGCTGAAATGAAAATGCAGGAAGATATTGTAAGATCTACAATACAAAAGGTATTTGAAGAAAGAGGCGACAAAATTGACCATATGGTTGGAACAATGATTGAAATTCCCAGAGCTGCACTTACAGCTGATGAGATAGCAAAATCTGCAGAGTTTTTCTCATTCGGTACAAACGATCTTACCCAAATGACTTTTGGATATTCTCGTGACGATGCAGGTAAATTTCTTCCAATTTACATTGAAAAAGGAATTCTAAAAGATGACCCTTTCCAGGTTCTTGATCAGGAAGGCGTTGGACAACTTGTTACTATGGCTGTGAAAAAAGGTCGTAGTACAAACAAGAAAATTAAGCTTGGAATTTGCGGCGAACATGGCGGCGATCCCAGTTCAATTGAATTTTGCCATCGTGCCGGTTTACATTATGTAAGTTGTTCACCTTACCGTGTACCAATTGCACGCCTGGCAGCCGCTCAATCCACTATAGTTAACAAACGAAGTTGGAAACGTAAAAACAAGTAATTTTTATTGATTCTATATAAAGCCATTCGTGATAATTCGGGTGGCTTTTTTTTATTTGATAATATATATTTTAGTAATTTGCACACTCAATTTTTAAGTTATTTAATCCAAATATATTCATTATGATAAGAGATATCAACAAGATCAAAACCGATCTGGCCGTTTACGGTATTACTGATGTAAAAGAAATTATTTACAATCCTTCATACGAAAAACTATATGAGGACGAAATGAATCCAGAGCTTGAAGGATTTGAAAAAGGTCAGTTAAGTGAACTTGGCGCTGTAAATGTTATGACAGGTAAATTTACCGGACGCTCTCCCAAGGACAAATATATTGTACTTGATGATAAAACAAAAGACACTGTTTGGTGGACCCAACAAGGAAGGCCCTCTGACAATAAACCTGTTGATGAAGCCGCATGGAAACATTGTTACAACCTCGGCGCTAAACAGCTATCAGGAAAGAAATTATACATAGTTGATTGTTTTTCTGGTGCAAATCCTGATTCCAGAATAAATGTTCGTTTTATTATGGAAGTTGCATGGCAGGCACATTTTGTTAAAAATATGTTTATCAGGCCTACAGAAGAAGAACTTGATAACTTTGAACCTGATTTTGTTATGCTTAACGCAGCAAAAACAAACAACCCCGATTGGAAATCCATGAAACGTACAGATGGTATTCCTTTTAATTCTGAAAATTTTGTTGTTTTCAATCTCACCGAAGGAAGAGCCGTTGTTGGCGGTAGCTGGTATGGTGGAGAAATGAAAAAAGGAATTTTCTCAATTATGAATTACTATCTCCCTCTTAAAGGAATGGCAGCAATGCATTGTTCTGCCAATGTAGGGATAGACGGTGAAACTGCAATATTCTTTGGATTATCCGGAACCGGAAAAACTACTCTTTCAACTGATCCAAAACGCGCACTTATTGGTGATGATGAGCATGGTTGGGATGATGATGGCATTTTTAACTTCGAAGGCGGATGTTATGCCAAAACCATTAACCTTGACAAAGAAAGTGAGCCTGATATTTATAACGCTATTAAAAGAGACGCTCTGCTTGAAAATGTATCTTTAGATGCAGATGGTAAAATTGATTTCGAAGACGGATCAGTTACACAAAACACAAGAGTATCATACCCTATTTATCATATAGAAAATATCATTAAACCTGTTTCAAAAGCTGGCCCGGCTACAAAGGTGATTTTCCTCACTGCAGATGCATTTGGAGTTATGCCTCCTGTTGCTAAGCTAACCGCCGAACAAACAAAGTATCACTTTCTTTCAGGTTTTACAGCGAAATTAGCCGGAACTGAAGTTGGTGTTACAACCCCTGTTCCTACTTTTTCTGCTTGTTTTGGTGCTGCCTTCTTAACTCTCCACCCAACTAAATACGGTCAGGAACTTGTTAAAAGAATGGAAGCAAATAATGCAGTTGCTTACCTTGTTAATACAGGATGGAATGGTACTGGCAAACGCATTTCAATTAAAGACACAAGAGGTATTATTGATGCAATATTAGATGGTTCAATCGAAAACTCGGAAACAAAAATTATTCCTGTTTTCAACCTTGAAGTGCCAACAGCGTTACCGGGCGTTGATCCTAAGATATTGGATCCCCGCGATACTTATGCCAATCCTGCTGATTGGGATAAAAAAGCTAACGATCTGGCCACGTTATTTATTGAAAACTTTAAGAAATATACTGATAACGAAGAAGGTAAAAGTTTAGTATCTGCTGGACCACAATTGTAGGTTTTAAGTTTTGAACTTATAACTCTTCCAAAGTTTGGAACTTAACTCTTCCAAAGTTTGGAACTTTGGAAGAGTTATAAATCGTTAAAATGACAAAACTTAAAATTATCAACATCCCCAAATAGATCAATTACATCATTGCGTTTAATAAAAGTTGATTCATCGTATAAAATTGAATAATACGATGAGTAAATCCAATCATCCGGTTTTTTAACAAAGTTATGTTTTATAGGATTTAAATGAATATATAAAATTAAATCTTTAAGATAATTCTCATCGCCTACTTGCTTTCTTTTAAAATTCTTCATAAACAAACTGCCCATTCTGCCATACATCTTATTAAATGCCTGTGAGTAAGAACTAAATAAATTGGCAAACTGTTTACTTGCATATAAGGAAATAACTTTTTCTTTTTCCAGCAAAGATTCTGAACTGCAATATCTGTTAATAGCTGCTTTCCCTTTCATTGAATTAATGATTTCATTCTCATTCTTAATTCGAATTAGTAAGTGAAAATGATTAGGCATCAAACAATATACTAATGTGTCAGCTATTGGTGATATGAAATTTTTGTATCGCACCCAAAAATAGTTGTAATTCTTAGCTTCTTTGAATATCAAATCATTCCCATTAGCGTGATTATATATGTGGTAATAGTTATTTGGTAGTAATGGTTCCATATTTTTTTATTTGAACTTCACCTTTTCCAAAGTTTGAAACTTTGGAAAAGGTAATGGTAATTTAACTCAACCTAATCCTCGGATCAAGAGCAGCATAGACTATATCAACAAAGATATTAACCAATATAAGAACCAGCGAAATAGTTAATACTGAACCCATTATTACCGGTAGGTCATACTTTTCTAGTGCATCCACAATTACAACCCCTATACCCTTCCAGTCGAAAACATATTCAACAAAAACAGCTCCGGCCATTAATGATGCAAACCAACCTGTTATTGTAGTAATTACTGGGTTTAGGGCATTCCTAAGGCCATGAATTATCACGACACTAAACCCACTCAACCCTTTAGCTTTGGCCGTACGGATATAATCCTGCGACAGTATATCGAGCATTGAACTGCGAGTTAAACTAACTACAATTGCAAGTGGTCGTATACCCAAGGTGATCGCGGGCAAAATAAGATTTTTAAGATCAATATTTTTCACACCAGTATAACTATCAACAGTATAAAGACTTCCAAACATCTGTAATCCTGTGTAATCAGCCAGTACAAATGCAAATAACCATGCCATTATTATTGCTGCAAAAAATGATGGTATCGACATTCCAAAAGATGAAAATACAAGTAAAAAGCGATCCAGAAAACTATCTTTAGTTAGTGCTGCTGGAATCCCTAATAATATACCTAGTAACATTGCAATTATTATTGATGACGAAGCTAATAGCAAAGTTTTGGGAAATGCTTCGGCAATAATTTCACTTACATGGCGCCTACTCTGGTACGACCTTCTTAAATACGGTGATTTTAATATCAGAAAACCATCTGAAATTTGTATTAACTGAACTACTCCTCCATAATCCGACTTATTAAAATACCAATAACTATCGGTATTTTTAAAATTATGAAATGATATTGGTGATAAATCATTTAGAAAGTTAAGATATTGAACAGCAACAGGTTTATCCAGGCCCAAATCTTTAGTTATTGCCTCAACCGATGAAATATCTGATCGCTGCCCCACCAACATTCGGGCAGGATCACCGGGTAATATGTTAAACAGGAAGAAAATTATAGTAACGACTCCACAAAGTACTAAAAAGCCATACAATAATCGTCTGAAAACAAAATTAATCATTGTGATATTAGTTCTTTCACATAATCAGTTTGTGGAAAATCGTTGTGATGCCATTTTGTAATTACAATGCCGTTTTGAATCAATATCAATCCAGGATTTGAACGTATCATTGCCTTTAACTCTACATCATCAGCAAAAAACACATCATAATCAATAGCATATAATTCACGATACCTTTCGATAATATCTTTTGTGGAACTTGTAAGCAGTATAACATTTATATCACTATCACTCAAGCGTGTAAATAGAGTCGCAGCATCAATCATTCCCTGCCCTTTTGCCTTGTCCAGCTCATCTGATATTAAAATAAGCTGATACCCTGGATTTTCAATTATGTCATCGGTATATATATCCCCATCCTCATCTTCAACAATTAATCCATGCTTTAATATTAGTTGAGAATCATCAATGCGCTGGTTTACAAATTCCCATTTCGACATCCAAATTGAATCGTTCCATGGATAATTTGGTGAAATAAAATCTTTAATTTCTCCTGTTTTTTTATTTCGATACTCGAGATATGTTTTAACTGTTTCACGACCTGTGCTTTTCATGTCGTTTCCAATTTTCCACTCCCTAAAATCTATAACGGGAAGATGATTATAGTTATAGAAAATAAACCAGTCGAAACCAGCAAGAATTATAAGAAGCATAGTTACTTGTATCCATTTCCTCATTTGTCGTGCGATTTTGTTACGCTTTACGAATACTATCAGAGCAAATATCAGCAGGAAAATATTTTTAATAAATGTTTGCCAGTTGGATAATTTAACAGCATCACCAAAACAACCACAATCGGGTACCAGGTTGTATCTTGCATCGAAATAGGTAACAACCGTAAAAAAAATCATCATCAACAATACCCCTATAGCGGCAAGTCGAATACGTAATTTAAAAAGCAAAGCAATGCCCAACAAAAACTCAACACTGATTAGTAATACAGATAATGCAAATGAAAAGTCAACTAAAAAATACCATCCGTATACTTCAAGATAATCGACAACACGATAATTAGTACCCATGGGGTCGATTCCTTTTGTAAAAGAGGAGAAAATAAATACCATGGCCGTAAGTAGCCTTACAAATTTAACTAACAGTGGTTCGATTACTTTTTTACTATGCATCTTCTTGTTTCTCAATTATCAATTTTATTAATGCAAAAAGCGAATAATTAATAATATCCTGATAGTTTGCATCAAGTCCCTCGGATACCACTGTTTGTCCCTGGTTATCTTCAATTTGTTTAATGCGTAACAGTTTCATTAATATTATGTCGGTAAACGATGAAACACGCATGTTACGCCAAGCTTCGTCATAATCATGATTTTTGCTAAACATGAGATCTCGTGCCTCTTTAAGCTTTTTTGTATGTAAATCAATTGCATTTGCAGCATTCATATCAGCCGACTCGGCAACACCCAAATCGAGTTGGATTAATGCCATTACTGAGTAATTTACAATTCCCACAAACTCAGGAATTACTCCCTCATCTACCAGCTGCACTTCCTTAACCTGAATACTTCTTATCCTGTTAGCCTTTATATAAATCTGATCAGTTAAACTGGCTAAACGAAGTATGCGCCATGCTGTCCCATAATCCTTTTGCTTATCTTCAAAAATATTCCTGCAATAAGTGATAACTTCTTCAAATTGACTTGCCGTATTTTTATTCATAGTACTACACCAGGTTTAATTTTACCTTTGCATTAAGTTCCAAAATATTTGTATAAAAATGGTTGATAAAAATACTGCTTTTAATGAAATCAGGCCAATTAAATTAGATAATAATAAACTCATCGATTTTTCAACAGCGAAAATAATGGGTATTTTAAATCTAACTCCCGATTCATTTTATGATGGTGGTAGGTTCAAGGACAATAACAGTTTGTTGAAGAAAACTGAAGATATGATTCTGAGCGGAGCTGATATTATTGATGTTGGCGCAGTTTCCACAAGACCGGGTGCTCATAATATATCCTGTGATGATGAGTTAAAAAGAATTATTAATACGGTAGCTCTTTTAACAAAAACTTTCCCTGATGCTGTTTTTTCAATTGATACATATCGATCGAAAGTGGCAGAAGAGACCATTGCTGCGGGTGCTCATATTATCAATGACATCTCGGGTGGCACAATGGATAAACTTATGTTTGAAACCATAGCCAGATTAAAAGTTCCGTACATTCTTATGCATATTAATGGTACACCACTAACCATGCAGAAATCACCTGTTACAGATAATATAACATCAGTAGTTAAGAACTTTTTTCAAACCAGTGTTGAAAAATTAACTCAATTAGGAGTTAGTGAAATAATAATCGATCCGGGATTCGGTTTTGGAAAATCGCTGGAGTGTAATTATACTCTGTTGAAAAAAATGAATGATATACGTATAAACAATCTGCCAATCCTTGCCGGCATATCGAGGAAATCAATGATTAATAAATTATTGAACACTTTACCTCAAAATGCAATAAATGGAACAACATCTTTAAATACAATTGCATTGTTATCCGGTGCCAATATACTAAGGGTTCATGATGTTGAGGAAGCAAAACAAGTAGTTATAATTATTGATTTCATGCAAAACAATATCAATTGCAAATAAAACACCTCAATGAAATTAATAATCAGAAAAAATATCGATCCTTATTTCAATATAGCTGCAGAGGAACACTTTCTGAAAACCTTTTCTGATGATATTATTATGGTCTGGCAAAGCAGTCCTTCCGTAATTGTAGGAAAGCACCAAAACACCATGGCGGAGATAAATTTGAATTACGTAAATAAACATAATATACCTGTAATTAGAAGAATATCAGGAGGAGGAACAGTTTACCACGATGAGGGAAATATAAACTATAGCATAATTACATCATCAGAAAATAGGGAGCAGCTTGTAAATTTTAAAAGTTTCACAAAGCCTGTGATAGGATTTTTAGATTCATTGGGTTTGAAAACTGTTTTTGAAGGCAAAAATAATCTCACTATTGATGGAAAGAAATTCTCAGGAAATTCAGCTCATGTTTTTAAAAACAGAATATTAAATCACGGTACATTATTATTCAACGCCAACCTTGATAACCTTGAAGCGGCAATCTGTCCCGGCAACTTTAGTATTTCCGATAAGGCTGTAAAATCAATTAGAGCAAATGTTACAAATTTATTAGATCAACTGCGTGAGCCAATTTCAATAGAAATATTTACAGATAAGCTAATATCATATTTCAGAAATTACTTCAATATCGATTCCATTACTCAACTATCCGGAAATGATGAAACCAGTATTGCTGAACTTGTTGAAACAAAATATAAACTTTGGGACTGGAATTACGGGTATTCTCCAAAATACAATTACACATATGAGAATGGAGGTATAAAGATAAATATTGAAATTAATAAAGGTATAATTGAAAGGATTGTTATTGATGGCAACATTTCATTTAAAGATGAGGTTTGCGCAAGCCTGATAAACCTCCCTTACAAAAAAGAGGTTATTATTAATACCATCTCAAAATTTAAGGTTAACGTAAATGACGTCGATTTATACATGATACTTTTAGGGATAAGTTAATTGTTTGATAAATATATTTGGTATCATCAAAAATTTGATATTTGCTATTCAGAAAAAAATGAGCCAATTACAAGATAAAATATCAACATTAAAAAAATCATTTGATGGTGAAATATTTACCGATAAGTCAACAAGGTTGATGTATGCCACCGATGCATCTGCTTATCGTGAAATACCTCTTGCTGTTGCTTATCCGAAAACCAAATCTGATATTAAAACCCTTATAAATTTCGCAAGAGTAAATAACGCTTCAATAATACCCAGAACCGCCGGTACCTCTCTTGCAGGGCAGGTAGTAGGAAATGGAATAATAGCAGATGTGTCGAAACATATGACCCGAATAATAGAGATTAACAAAGAAGAAAATTGGGTGTTAGTTGAACCGGGCGTTATCCTGGATGAATTAAATTTGATACTCAAAGAATACGGTCTTTTTTTCGGCCCGGAAACTTCTACATCAAACCGCTGTATGATTGGAGGAATGGTTGGAAATAACGCATGTGGTTCGCATTCATTAATTTATGGAAGTACACGCGATCACACAATTGAAATTGACACAATACTGAGCGATGGAAGTGAAGCAGTTTTTAAGCCGCTTTCAATTGAAGAATTTCAAAGTAAAACTGATGGAGATACTCTTGAGAACAAAATATATAGGGGCATTGATGAAATTTTATCGGATATCGATAACCAGTTGGAGATAAAAAATGAATTTCCCGATTTAAAACTCAGGCGCCGAAACACTGGGTATGCTATAGATTTAATCCTTGAAATGCAGCCCTTTAACCCTAAGGGTGAACAATTTAACTTCTCTGGTTTACTTGCAGGCTCGGAAGGAACACTATCTTTTACAACTGCCATCAAATTGAACTTATTGCCCCTCCCACCTGCTAACAAAGCACTTGTATGTGTTCACTTTGATAGTATCAAAAATGCCTTAAAGGCAAATTTAATAGCCCTTAAACATAAACCGGTTGCTGTTGAGTTGATGGATAGCACAATACTCGAACTCACAAAAAAGAATATTGCTCAGGACAAAAATCGATTCTTTATTACAGGTGAGCCAGGTGCAATATTAATTGTTGAATTTGCTGAAGATAATCCTGAGATAATCAAGGCTAAAGCAAAAGCAATGGAAGTAGAAATGAAACAAGCAGACCTTGGCTTTCATTTTCCGATGGTAGAAGGACATGATATAAATAAAGTATGGGAACTGCGAAAAGCCGGACTTGGTATCCTTAATAATATGCCCGGTGATGCAAAACCAGTAGCAGTAATTGAAGATACAGCGATAAATCCCGAACTCCTACCCGACTACATTGATGAATTTGATAAAATCCTAAAAAAGTATAACAAAAACTGTGTTTATTATGCGCATATAGCTACCGGCGAATTACACTTACGACCTATCCTAAACCTGAAAGACCCTGTTGATGTTGAACTTTTTCACACATTGGCTAAAGAAACTGCCGAACTTGTAAAAAAATACAGGGGCTCTTTAAGCGGTGAACATGGTGATGGTAGATTAAGAGGTGAGTTCATTCCAATAATGGTCGGCGATCACAACTATCAATTATTTAAACAAATTAAGCATACATGGGATCCTCACAATATTTTCAATCCCGGAAAGATAGTTGATACGCCAAAGATGAACACTTTTTTGCGTTATGAACCGGGGCAACAAACAAGAGAAATTGAAACAGTTTTCGATTTTTCCAAAGACCTCGGTATACTGCGGGCAACTGAAAAATGCAATGGAACAGGAGCCTGTCGCAAAACAGAAGTTTTTGGCGGAACCATGTGCCCCAGTTATATGGTTAGCCGAAACGAAAGCCAGACAACGAGGGCAAGAGCAAATATTCTGAGGGAGTTCCTTACAAATTCAAATAAAACAAACCCTTTTAACCATAAAGAGATATATGATGTGATGGATATGTGTCTTTCATGTAAAGCTTGTAAATCAGAATGCCCTTCAAGTGTTGATATTACAAAACTAAAGGCCGAATTTTTACAGCATTACTATTCAGAACATCACATCCCCATAAGAACATTGTTAATTGCAAATATTGCAAAACTTAATAAAATCGGAAGTTATTTTCCCCCGCTATATAATTTCCTGACTCAAAATTCAATAATTTCAAAAATTACAACAAAATTTATTGGTTTCACATCGAAACGAAAGTTCCCTTTATTAAGTAAAATAACGCTTGATAGTTGGTTCATTAATGCGAAAAAAGATTTGAGCAAAAAATCATTTCCCAATGGGCGGGTTCATTTATTTAACGATGAATTTACTCGATTTAATGATGCCGACATTGGCATTAAAGCCATATTGCTTCTCACAAAACTGGGATACGAAGTTGTGATTCCGAAGCATGTTGAGAGTGCACGCACATATTTATCTAAAGGCTTGGTTAAAAAGGCTAAAACAATAGCTAACCGAAATATAATACTTCTAAAAAGTATTATTTCAAAACAAAGTCCTCTGGTTGGCATCGAACCTTCCACAATACTAACATTTAGAGACGAATACATTGATTTAGCCTGTTTAGAGCTTATTAATGATGCTGAGGTACTTGCAGGAAATTCATTTATGATTGAGGAATTTCTGGAGAGAGAAATAAAGGCCGGTAAAATAACAAAGGAGCAATTTACAGACAAAAAAAAGCATATCAAATTTCACGGACATTGTCACCAAAAATCATTATCAGGAACATCATCCACTTTATTTGTATTAAATTTCCCATGTAACTATACTGCCGAAGAAATTCCCTCAGGGTGTTGCGGTATGGCTGGTTCATTTGGTTTTGAGAATGAGCATTATGAAATGTCGATGAAAGTTGGTGAGTTGGTTCTATTTCCGGCAGTTAGGGAATGTAATACCAATACAATTATTGCAGCACCGGGAACTTCCTGCCGCCAACAAATTAAAGATGGCACTGCACGAGATGCTTTACACCCGGTGGAAATATTGTGGGAAGCTTGCATATAATTTCTAATTTCACAAATGAACTAATTGATCTAAACAATTCTCAAAATTTATATTTTTAAAATCAAACCAATGTCACATAATATTTCGTGCATTAGAACAATTCCAAACTGAAACCATTAAAATAATGCGTTGGAAATATAGGAATAATTTATACTTTTGCAGCCCGAATTAAAAAACGGTCCAGTAGCTCAGTTGGATAGAGCAGCAGCCTTCTAAGCTGCGGGTCACAGGTTCGAGTCCTGTCTGGATCACGTAAATATCAAAGGGTTACAGCATTAATTGTTGTAGCCTTTTTTTATTAATATATCACGGCCGGGTAAATGTGCAAGATTTTCGATAAATCAATTGGCGAAAATAATATTTCTATACCAACTCATTTTTATAAGGCAATACAAATCTTTAGTGACTCAATTAAGCACAGTACAGGTTATATTATTTTACACATCAAATTATTCATACCTCAACGCTTTGGCAGGTACAATGCGAGTAATATAATATGAAGGAATTATTAGTACCAGTAAAGAAATAATAAATGTTCCAATGTTTAAAAGCAGGAAATGGGATAAATATAATTCAACTGGAACATAGTCAACATAATATGAGTCGGGTGACAAACTTATTAAACGAAATCTTAGCTGTACAAGATAAAACAGTAACCCGATAATATTACCCCAAACCATACCGGTTACAATTATTCCTGAAGCTTTATAAAGAAATATACTACGAACAGAACTGTTTTTTGCTCCCAGAGCTTTTAATAAACCAACCATGCTGGTACGCTCAATAATTAAAATTAACAGTGTTGATACCATAGTTATAGTTGCAACCAGTATCATCAATGTGAGGATAACCACAACATTCATATCAAGGAGATTAAGCCAATTGAAAATCTGAGGATATTCATCGTACACAGTTACTACAGCTATATCGTATGGTATAGTATTGTATAGTTCAGTGGAAGTATTATTAATTTCATTTATGTCCTTCAATATAATCTCAATACTTCCAACCTCGTTGGCATTCCAGTTATTTAATTTTTGAAGATGTCTTAAATCACCAATAACATACATATTATCAATCTCTTCCATGCCTGTATTATAAATTCCGCTAATTGTGAATTTTCTTCCCCTGACGCTGGTCTCGCCTTCATCAATAAACCACATACGCAGGTGGCTGCCTACTTTAAGATTAAGCCTATTTGCAATTCTATCAGAAATTATAACTTCATCTGTTTTTACAGAATCATAAATCTCAGGATAGTTACCACTTACTAAATTACTGACAAGAAGGCTATTATCGTATTTACTGTCAACACCTTTTAGTATTATACCTTGTATTTGGTCGTCAGTTTTAATTACTCCGGCTTTTTGGGCAGTAAACTGAACATGCTTAATTTTTTTGTTACTTAGCAGTTGGTTAATTAGTTCATTAGTTACTGAAACAGGTTTTCCCTGGAGTGCCTGGTTATTATCAAATAGTACAAGCTGCAAATGTGAGGCAAACCCCATAACTTTTTCACTAACTGAATTTTTAAAACCAATTACAACAGCTACTGAAATAATCATGAGAGCAAGACCTAAGGCGATACTAACAAATGAAATTCTTACAACAGGTTTCGACAGGTTATGCAATGTACCTGAACTAATACGTTTTGCTATGAAATATTCAAAATTCAAATGCGTTATTTCTTAATAGTTTCTTTTTTGCAAATATACACTGTAAGTATTAAGTACTTAAAGTTGGGAGTGCCTAAAATGCCTAAAGTTTTAGTTTTGCTCTAAATTGATAGATAAAAATGATAATAACTTAATATTAAAAAATTTCTTTTTAAATGAGAATAAAAACGACTATAACAATTCTTTCTATACTTCTCTGGACTTCAATAATTTTCGGACAACACAATGATCTGAAACTTGTGGAGTATGATGAAATTAAGAGTGGTGCATCAAAAATGGAGAGTTATCTGCAATTATTACAACATAATAATATTGCTATTGTTGCAAATCAATCATCTTTAGTTGGTGACACTCATTTAGTTGATACACTTATCTCAGAGGGAATAAATGTTTCAAAGATATTCTGCCCTGAACACGGTTTTCGGGGAAAGGCCGCTGCCGGGGAAGAAATAAATGACAGTATTGACCCTAAAACTAACATCCCCATAATTTCACTTTATGGATCCCATAAAAAACCATCTCCTTCTGATCTTAAAAATATAGATATTGTATTGTTCGATTTACAAGATGTGGGTACCAGGTTCTACACATATATCTCAACACTAACCTATGTGTTGGAAGCTTGCGCAGAAAATAATATCCCTTTAATAGTTTTAGACAGACCAAACCCAAATGGATATACAATTGACGGCCCTGTACTTGAAAAAAAATACCGATCATTTGTTGGGTTACACCCTGTGCCGGTGATTTACGGAATGACAATTGGGGAATATGCATTGATGGTTGCCGGTGAACATTGGATAAACAAAGCAAATGATATTAACTTAAAAGTAATTTCTATAGAAAGTTATGATCATAACACGATTGTTAAATTAAAAACTAAACCGTCTCCAAACCTGCCAAACTGGCAATCGGTTTATCTATACCCATCATTATGCTTTTTTGAGGGAACTATTATGAGTGTTGGGCGCGGAACTGATTTTCCTTTCCAGATTTTCGGGCATCCCGATTATTTGATTGGCAGTTTTGTATTCACACCCCTAAGTACAGAGGGGGAGTCAAACCCTAAATACAAAGACATTCAATGCTCTGGATCTAATTTGCAGGAATACGCTGAAAATTTCAGGAAAAATAAGCAGCAAATAAATTTAAGCTGGTTAATTGGCTCTTATGAAGTAATGAATGATGGTTTTTTTAATAATTATTTCGAAAAACTTGCTGGAACAGGTGAGTTGAGAGAACAAATAATAGCCGGATTAAATGAAACTGAAATTAGAAAAAGCTGGCAACCAAAAATCAATAAGTTTAAAAAAATAAGAGCTAAGTATTTACTCTACCCATAGTGCTATTTTTATAATTTTGCGAAAATAAATCATGACATTAATAAAATCCATTTCAGGGATAAGGGGTACGATAGGTGGTCGACCCGGTGATAACCTCACTCCTATTGACATTGTAAAATTTACTGCTGCATTTGCAACGTTAATTAAAGAAAGTAAACCAGAAGGCAAGTTAAAGTTTGTAGTTGGACGGGATGCAAGAATTTCAGGAAATATAGTTGAAAGTTTGGTTGTGACAACTTTATCAGGCATGGGCATTGACGTTATAAACACAGGTCTTTCAACAACACCAACCGTTGAAATGACCGTGATTAATTTAGTAGCCGATGGCGGCATTATTATAACAGCGAGCCATAATCCAAGGGAATGGAATGCTCTTAAATTACTCAATAGTAAAGGTGAATTTATTTCAGCCGATGAAGGCGAGCGGGTACTTAAAATTGCTGAAAAAGAAAATGTTGTTTTCTGTAAAGTTGATCAGCTTGGAAAAGTAGAAAATAAAGAAGGCACTATTGCCGAACATATTAACCAAATTATCGCACTAAGCCTTGTCGATAAAAACATTATTGCAAAAGCAGGTTTCAAAGTCGTAGTTGACGCGGTAAATTCAACAGGTGGAATATCAATCCCTCCGCTACTTAAATCACTTGGGGTGAAAAACATTATTGAATTAAATTGTGAACCAACTGGAGACTTTGCACATGATCCTGAGCCTATTTCAGAAAATCTCAAGGAGATATGTGATCTTGTTGTTAAGCAAAATGCTGATATTGGTATAGTTGTGGATCCCGATGTTGACCGCCTTGCTCTGGTTATGGAAAACGGAGAACTATTTGGTGAAGAATATACTTTGGTTGCTGTTGCCGACTATATACTACAGTCTCAAAGAGGCAACACTGTTTCAAACCTGTCTTCAACACGTGCACTGCGAGATATTACCGAAAAAGCCGGAGGTATTTATACAGCTTCGGCTGTAGGTGAAGTAAATGTAGTTGAAAAGATGAAAGAAGTTAACGCTGTGATTGGTGGCGAAGGTAACGGCGGTGTTATTTATCCTGAATTGCATTATGGTCGGGATGCCCTTGTGGGAATAGCTTTAATACTTACATATCTGGCAAAGAAAAAAATAAAACTCAGCGAACTCAGAGCAGAATATCCTGGTTATTACATTTCAAAAAATAAAATTGAACTTAACTCGGGTAGGAATGTTGACAATATATTCGCAAAGGTGATATCACATTATAGCAACTTTCCGATACTTACAATTGACGGTGTTAAAATTGATTTTCCAGATGGATGGGTACATTTAAGAACATCGAATACCGAACCTATAATGCGAGTTTATGCAGAAAGTACAAGCATAGCAAAAGCTCAAAAGTATGCATATGAAGTAATTGATCTTATAACTTAATTATTTTTAGTAATTTGCAGCAGTATTGCGTAAGACATTTTCCTTATGAAAAAAAGGTATAAAAAAAAGAAATTCAAGAAGCTGACTTTCATGCTTTCGGAACGCCAAATGAAATCCTTAAACAATTACTGTGATGCCCGCAATACTACTCCTAACAAACTCTTAAAGAAAAGTATACGATTATATATTGAAAATTTTGACAAATCGGTTCCCCAGAAATACCATGTTCAACATAATCAGCTGGATTTGTTCAAAAAAGAACCAGACACATTATCAATGTTTGAATAAATCTACTCGTTAATCTAATACTAAATATTAAGTGTAAGCTAAAGTTCTTACTGGCCTTTTTTTCTTAATTTTGTAATACTTTTTTATGAATATTAATTATAGAAACTATTAAATAACCAGCATATGACCAGCGATAAAGCAAAAGAAAATAACGATAAGTTAAGACAGCAAAAATTAAAATCTCTTGAAGCAACCCTTGGCAACATTGTGAAAGCTTATGGAAAAGGTTCAATAATGAAACTTGGCGATGAAGCCGTTGTACAAGTAGCATCAATATCAACGGGGTCGATAAACCTCGACCATGCACTTGGAGTTGGCGGTGTGCCCAAGGGACGAGTAGTAGAAATTTTCGGACCTGAATCGTCAGGAAAAACTACACTTGCGCTACATATAATTGCAGAGGCGCAAAAAAAAGGTGGCATTGCTGCGTTTATTGATGCAGAACATGCATTCGACAGGTTTTATGCCGAGAAGTTGGGAATTGACATACAAAATCTGCTGATTTCACAACCCGATCACGGTGAACAGGCACTGGAAATAACCGACAGTTTAATCAGGTCAGCCGCCATTGATGTAATTGTTATTGACTCGGTGGCAGCATTAACACCTAAGAGTGAAATTGACGGTGAAATGGGCGATTCGAAAATGGGTTTACATGCGAGGCTAATGTCGCAAGCAATGCGCAAACTTACCGCCAACATTAGCAAGACAGGCACAGTTTGCATTTTTATTAACCAATTGCGTGAAAAAATAGGAGTAATGTTTGGCAACCCCGAAACTACAACCGGCGGTAACGCTCTAAAATTTTACGCATCGGTAAGATTAGACATACGGAGAATTAGCCAGATTAAAGATGGTGATGTAATTAAAGGAGGGCGTGTACGTGTAAAAGTTGTTAAAAACAAAGTAGCTCCACCTTTCCGGAAAGCAGAGTTTGACATGATTTATGGTGAAGGTATTTCTAAAATTGGTGAAATTATTGATCTTGGCGTCGACTATGGCATCATTAATAAAAGTGGTTCCTGGTTTAGCTATGGTGAAACTAAACTTGGCCAGGGCAGAGATGCTGTTAAAGCTTTGCTTATGGACAACCCTGATCTTGTTGAAAAATTGGAAACCCAAGTTAAGGAAGCTTTGGCAGCTGAATAAAATAAGTAATTTTTCCTTCACACTATTCTGGTAGTTATTATGACCAAACATTTTTTTGTTACAGTATTACTTGCTGTTGCTGTTTTTTTTGGATGCGATAATTCAAATCAAAAAAAGCAACTTCCAAATGAACATGGTGTTGATTCCATATCCATCATTTCAGAGTTATTGTTAAATGATTCGTTAAACGCTAGTTTGTTAGGTCAAAGAGCCGAATTATTTTTTCAAAAAGGTAATATTGATCCCGCTTTACGTGATTTGCAGTTCGCGCTTGAGTTATCACCTAACAACCCTAAACTTTTCATATTACTGTCGGATATTTATTTTGTACTTGGACAAACTGATAACAGTATTGTTTCTTTAAAAAAGGCAATAAAGCTGAACCCTGATGATGAAAATCCCTACTTAAAATTATCAGAAACATATATAATACTTGATAACCCAATAACCGCAATAAAATATGCCGATGAAGCTATTAAAATTAACAGGCAAAATCCTGAATCATATTATGTTAAGGCTATGGGACTTTTAGAAAATAACGATACTGCAGCAGCTATACTAAACCTTAAAATATCAACCAATCTCGATTCGAATAATTACATGGCTTTCATGCAGCTTGGTGCAATTTACACTACTGCAAACAATGCATTGTCATTTACCTATTTTAATAATGCTTTAAGAGCGGTTCCTGATGATGAGCGTGCTTTATATTTTATTGGGATGTATCATCAGGAGCATGGCGAATTTGAAAAGGCAATTGAAAGATTCAGTCGGATTACAGAGCTTTATGCCGGAAATAAACGAGCATACTATAATATGGGTTATATATATTTAGTTGAAATGGAAGATTTTGAAAAAGCAAAATTTATGTTTGAAAAAGCTGTTTCGATAAACCCACGTTTCGTGGAGGCTGTTTATAATTTAGGTCGGACAATGGAAGCAATGGGCGATTATAACGGCGCTCGTGAACAGTATAAAAAATCGTTGGAATTATTACCTAATTACCCATTAGCAGTACAAAGTATGAATAGGCTCGATGACTTACTACTTAGGAAGAATTAACATTGTGACAAAGCAGATACCAATTATTTGAATTGCTCTTTGAGTTCAATAAGTTCGTCAATCATAAGTCCACAACTTACCTTAAACTCTTCAAACAGCTTCCTGGCACCATCAATATTATTTTTATTACCCATCATTTCAAGCTTTCTAGCTTCTTCCTCAACTTCCGGTGCAATAAAATTCGCAATTACTCCTTTAAGACTATGCGCATTAAACTTGAGATTGTTAAAATCGACAGATTCAATATTATCAGAAATGGTTTTTAACCGGTCGGGAAACTCGGTTATAAAAAGGTCAATTATCTCCACAACTATTTCCTTGTCAAAATATTGAAAATTTTCTAAAAATTGTTCTCTATTTATATATCCCATTGGTTAATAGTCTTTTGTAATTTTACTTGTATTTTTCATTTTACATAATCTTGATTGTTCTATATCTCCATCAAACATGACAAATTTAACAAAACTTTTTTCTTAATAAAGAATATAAAGAATTTTGGCTAAATTTAATTTAACATTAGAAACCCAGAAAGGAACCGACCTGGTAAGTTATAAACGAAACAAAATATGCTAATGCAGTTGTGTAAATAGTTAAAAACAAGGCCCACTTCCAGTTGCCTGACTCATTTTTAATAGCGGCAACTACAGCAATACAAGGAAAATATATGAGTATAAATAACATAAATGATATAGCCACTAATGGAGTAAAAACATGCTGACCTTTTCGCGGGCCACTTTTATATACCTGGTTTTGAATTTTCTCAATAAGTAATTTACTTTCTTCAATATCTTCACCTGATTGGTATAGGACCCCCATGGTACTTATAACAATCTCTTTTGCTGCCGATCCTGCGATTAGGCCAATACCCATTTTCCAGTCGAAGCCCAGAGGTTGAATAGCAGGTTCAATAAACTTTCCAATCATACCAATATAAGAATTTTCCTGTTTCTCACTTAATTTTGTGGCTTCCAACTGAACTATTGAATCTGTAAGTACATTTGTGTTTTTTTGGATATCTGGTTGTGCTATCTGCGATTGTATCAATGCTAGCTGAGTATCATACTTATTATTTATATCGCTGTTTAACGGAAAATAACCAAGAGACCAAACTATTATTGAGGCCACAAGAATGATAGTTCCCATTTTCCTTATATATTGTTCGCCTTTAAACCATGTTTGCTTAAAAACCGACTTGAGCACAGGCATACGATATGGAGGTAACTCCATTACAAAAGGGATTGTTTCAATTGTAAAAAGTGTTTTTTTCATTATCCAGGCAACAATTCCTGCCAGAATAATCCCGAAAAGGTAAATCCCAAACAATAAACTACCCCTAAAATCAGTGAAAAATGCATTTATCAACAATATGTATACCGGGTATCTGGCGCTACACGACATAAATGGAATAATCAGCATTGTCACCAACCTATCGTTTTTATTCTCGATTGTGCGCGTTGCCATAATTGCAGGAACATTGCACCCGAAACCCATCAGCATAGGAACAAACGATTTACCATGCAGGCCAACCTTGTGCATAAGCTTATCAACAATAAACGCAACTCTGGCCATGTAACCGGAAGCCTCCATTAATGTTAAAAAGAAAAACAGTATTAAAATATTTGGAAGAAATACAATAACCCCTCCTACTCCTCCCAGTATTCCATCTACGAGCATATCTTTAATAATTCCGTTGGGGATTACTTCTGAAATCATAGTGCCAATAAATGCAACAAACATTTCAATCCATTGCATAGGATAGTCACCAATATAAAAAGTAATCTGAAATGTTAGCCAAATTGCAAACAAGAATATGGGATAACTCAATATTTTACTTGTCACAATATTATCAATAATCCTGCTTCGTGTAATTTTATTAAGTTTTGTGGAGAGTTTGAGGGTTTCTTTTAATGCCCCTTCAATAAACCCGTATTTTGAGTCGATTATTATGGTTTCTACATTTTCATTGCGCAAACTTGCGATAATATCACACTCAATTTTGGCCTGATTCTTTATTTGCTCGGCATTTTTACAAATGTTAATCCGCTTTAACTCCTCTCTATCCTGCTCAAGAAGTTTAATTGCTAAATATCGGGGTGATACTTTATTGGTTAAAGGTATGTTATCCTCAATATTTATAAGAGCCTGTAGTTCCTTTATTGATTTTTCAATCCTAATTCCATAGTTGATGTGAATATGCCGGGCAACGGGTTCATCATCATTATAAACAGATATTACTCTGTCGAACAATTCCTCAATCCCTTTTCCTCTTGAACCGACTGTTGGAACCATAGGAATTCCAATCATCTTTGAAAGGCTGTGATAATCAAATGTATCATCCTTTTCGAGAAACTCATCCCACATATTCAAAGCTACAACAACCTTGATATCCATATCAATAAGTTGTGTAGTGAGATATAGATTTCTCTCTAAATTTGATGTATCAATCACATTTAGAACTACATCGGGTAATTCATTTACTATATGATCGCGCACAAAGAGTTCCTCAGGGCTGTAAGTGGTAATTGAGTATGTTCCTGGTAAATCAACAATATTAAATGTGTACCCGGCATGAACAAAACGAGCTTCTTTAGCATCAACGGTAATACCACCGTAGTTACCTACCTTTTCCTTTGAATGTGACGCAAAATTAAAAATCGTCGTTTTACCGCAGTTTGGATTACCCACCAAAGCTACGTTTATAACTTTTTTCCTTGAGCTTAAAGGAGCAATATTTAGTGCTTGTTCAAGTTGATGTACACCTAGATATTCATTATTTTTTGCAGCTATAGAATCTCCAGTAATAACCTCTATAAGAGCAGCTTCGCTACGACGTAACGAAACCTGATAACCCATTACATTGTACTCAATAGGATCTTTTAAAGGGGCGTTTTTAACAACAATTACTTGTTTGCCTACAACGAAACCCATTTCAATTATTCTCTTTCGGAATGCTCCACGCCCCTTCACTTTCATTATAACAGCTTTATCGCCGCTTTTTAGTTCCGATAGGTTCATTTGAAAAAGGTTAGTTGTATTACGTTAAAAGTTATTAATTAATTTTCACCGCGTATATTGGTGATGTCATATCTGGTTTTTAATCTGGTAAAGTTTGTAGTGCAAAGTAATGAATTGATTTCCAGTTTTGAGATACCTATTATAGGGTATTTTAATAAGGTGAAGAAATTTCTTCGCCAAAATATATCAGGTGATGTATTCGGGCAAAAATATTACCTATGCGATACCCCCAGTGGTTAGCCATCAACAAACTACATTCGCTAACCGCGTTTTCACGTGCTGCTAATGTATTTTTTTGCATAAGTAAAATAAAGTCCTTCATATCCTGATAGATATCAGTAATGTTTTCGGACAGGCTTGCTTTCAGCGGCTCCGTTTCGTTTATATACTGTGGATCAATTACCCAGTATTCATCATCTTTACCAAACTTATCTCTTAGCACCGTGAAAATTCTTTCCCATTGCTCTTCAGTCACAAAACGCTCATTTGATTCAGGATATTCCGGGGTTACGTTGGGCAATAGCGATCCTTTTAAATAAAGTAAAGGTAATATTCGTTGCGTGAATTCAAGAATGGTTTGCTTGTCTTTTGAATCAATTGTGTCGAAAAAATAGCAGAACTCATTTGCAACGGTTGCCATTTCAATAACCGGTTTTGACAAAGTAATATCGTCAATATTGGAATCGTTCATCGTGAAATATTAATCTAAACCAAGATCTGTAATATAGCTTCTTATTTTTTTATCTAATTCAGCATCAACCTTTGTAAAATCTGATTTATTAGCCAGAGGTGCTGTTACACCAAAATAAAACTTTATTTTAGGTTCAGTTCCTGATGGTCGTACACTTACCTTTCCTCCATCGGCAGTAAAAAATTGTAGTACATTAGATGAAGGCAGGTTAATTGATTCTTCAATATCGGTTTCCATATTTTTTGAAACACCTGTAAGGTAATCCTTTATAAAAATTACTTTAGATTTATTTAAGTTTGACGGCGGATTAGCTCTAAACCCCTTCATCATTTTCTGGATTTCTTCTGCTCCTGATTGTCCCTTTCTCACAACAGAAATCAGTTTTTCTTTATAAAGTCCAAACTCTGTATATATATCCAGTAATAAATCGTAAAGTCCTAATCCTTTGTCAGCAGCCCATGCAGCAGTTTCAGCTATCATAGCACAGGAAATAACAGCATCCTTGTCTCTTACAAAATCGCCAACCAGATAGCCATAGCTTTCTTCACCGCCACCTATAAAAGTTTTTTCACCTTCAAATCTCTTTATTATGTCAGCTATATATTTAAATCCTGTGAGAACATCAAAATGTTCAACTTCGAATTTTTCTGCAATTTTAGCAAGCAATTCAGAGGTAACTATTGTTTTAACAATAAACTCATTACCTGTTAGTTTACCTGTTTCTTTCCATTTTGTAAGAAGATAATAGATTAAAAGTGAGGCCGCCTGGTTTCCATTAAGGAGTATCATATCATCACCTTTGCGGATGGCAATACCAACTCGGTCGGCATCGGGATCTGTAGCCATTACAAGATCGGCATTTATTGCTTTTGCCTTTCGCATTGCAAGTTCGAGGGCAGCAGATTCTTCCGGATTTGGTGACTTGACAGATGGAAAATTCCCATCCGGGGCCAACTGCTCATCAACCACATATACTTTTTCAAAACCAAATTTTTTCAATACCTCCGGGACAAGAGGAGCACCGGTACCATGTATATTTGTGAAAACTATTTTAAAATCTTTTTGCCTGCGGATTGCTTCTTGCGACAACGACAATGCAAGTATTTTTTCAAGATAGTTATTGTCAACTTCTTCGCCTATAATTTCAATTAACCCGTTGTTTCCATCAAATTTTACATCGGAGATGTCTTTAATTTTAAGAACTTCTTTTATAACATTTGTATCGTGTGGGCTTATCAATTGTCCACCATCATCCCAATATGCTTTATAACCGTTATATTCTTTGGGATTGTGCGATGCTGTGATAACGATTCCTCCCTGACAACCAAAATGCCTGATGGCAAATGATAATTCAGGAGTAGGACGCAAATCGTCGAATAAAAATACTTTGAAGCCATTGGCCGAAAAAACATCAGCAGTAATTTCAGCAAAATACTTACTATTGTTACGTGAATCGTAAGCAATGGCAACTTTAATAACATCAAGATCTGCGAAGTTCTTTTTCAGATAGTTGGTCATTCCTTGTGTTGCTGCACCAACAGTATATTTGTTCATCCGGTTTGAACCAACACCCATTATTCCGCGTAATCCCCCCGTACCAAATTCAAGGTCACGATAAAAAGACTCAGTTAACTCGTGTTGATCGTTTTCCATCATCTCCCTGATGGTATTTTTGGTTTCTTCATCATAATTGCCTGTAAGCCATACATTAGCTCTGTTAAGCACTCCTTCATCTATTTGCGGTTTCATATCAATCTCGTTTTTTGATCATAACTTTAAGACTATCGATCCAGTAAGGCACTTCAATCTGAAAATCAGTTTTTATTTTTGCTTTGTTAAGTACACTATAGTATGGTCTGTTAGCCTTAGAATGAAAATCTTTCGACTCGATAGCATTAACTTTACAATTAATATTTGAAATATACATTATTGCTTTTGCAAAATCGTACCAACTTATTGCGCCCTCATTGCTGTAATGATATATTTCTTTAATCTCATCATTTCCAACTTTTTGTACAATGAGCAAAATGGCTTTGGCCAGATCAGCAGCATAAGTTGGCGTACCAATTTGATCGACAACAACTCCAAGTTCATCTCTCTCCCTACCCAGACGAATCATTGTTTTTACAAAATTATTTCCATAAGACGAATAGAGCCAAGATGTTCGGATGATTATTGCTTTATTTGAATTTTCTAAAACTGCTTCTTCACCTTTTATCTTTGTTAATCCATAATACGAATCGGGAGCAGGTGGGTCATTTTCCACATAAGGTTTAAAATTCTGTCCGTTGAAAACATAATCTGTGGATATATGAATTAATAAAGCATCATTTTTATTACAAATTTGTACTAAATTTTCAACTGCATTATAATTAATCAACATTGCCAAACTACGATCCACTTCAGCTTTATCAACGGCAGTATATGCAGCACAATTTATGCAAACTGATATATCACAATTACTAAAAAAAAGATCTACTTCCTTGCTATTGGTTAAATCAAGCTCATCTACATCAGTGAAAATAAAATTGTAATCAGGAAATTGATAGGCAATGTCTTTTATTTCCGACCCAAGTTGCCCGTTGCTACCGGTGATTAGAATATTGTTCATGCTATCTGAGCTTTTTGTTAAAAGAGAAAATGATCAAATGATTAACTGAGCTTAAAATCTTTCTTGTTTACATTTAATCATTTTATCATTCCTCTTTCAGGAGTTTATCGAAAAAATCAATAGTATGTTTGAGCCCATCTTCTAGTTTAATCTTTGGTTCCCAATTTAAACTACTTTTTGCTAACGAAATATTAGGTTGCCGCTGCATAGGATCATCAAATGGAAGATCATTAAAAATTATTTTAGATTTACTTCCGATAATATCAATTACTTTATTAGCAAGTTCCAATATGGTAAATTCTCCGGGATTACCTATGTTTACCGGTCCCGTAAAATCATCTCCGGTATCCATCATTTTGGTCATTCCGTTTATCAGATCATCAACATACTGGAAACTTCTGGTTTGATCACCATTACCATATACTGTTAAATCTTTTCCTTTTAGGGCCTGTACTATAAAGTTTGATACAACCCGGCCATCATTTGGATGCATTCGTGGGCCGTAAGTATTAAAGATTCTGATAATCTTTATCCTTACATTGTTTTGCATATTGTAATTTACAAATAACGTTTCGGCTACACGCTTTCCTTCATCATAACACGAGCGAACACCAATTGGGTTAACATAACCCCAGTAATCTTCGGTTTGAGGATGAACTTGCGGATCGCCATAAACTTCACTTGTTGAGGCTTGTAATATTTTTGCATTAATTCGTTTAGCAAGGCCGAGCATATTTACGGCCCCCATTACTGATGTTTTGACCGTTTTAATCGGGTTATGCTGATAGTGAACCGGTGATGCCGGGCATGCAAGGTTATAAATTTCATCTACTTCAATAAAAAATGGCATTGTAACATCATGCCGGATTATTTCAAAATAGTGATTATCCATCAGATGCTCAATATTTTTCTTCTGTCCGGTAAAATAATTGTCGAGAGATATTACTTCATTTCCCTCATTTAGTAATCTTTCACACAGATGCGACCCAACAAATCCTGCACCGCCTGTTACCAAAATTCGTTTCATAACTATTGAATTAAGAGATGATGCGATAAAGATGCAGCGTTCATAAATTATTAACTACTAAGACATATTTACTCCGATCCCGAAATAGTCGAATCCGAAGTCTTTCATGTCGTTAACATCATAGATATTTCTGCCATCAAATATAACAGCATTTTTAAGTAGTTTTTTTACTACTTTAAATGTAGGAAACTTAAATTCCGGCCACTCGGTTAGTATAAATAAACCCTCACTATCGATCAGTGCTTCATACATTTCGTCTACAAATTCTATCTTATCGCCTAATATGCGTTTCGTTTCATCCATTGCAACAGGATCGTAAGCTTTAACCTTTGCTCCGGCCTCTAATAACTTCTTAATAACAACCAATGATGGGGCTTCGCGCATATCATCGGTTTGCGGTTTAAACGACAATCCCCATAAAGCAAAAGTTTTTCCTTTAAGATCGCCATTATAATACTTTATAGCTTTTGCAAATAATACCGATTTTTGTCTTTCGTTAACTCCTTCTACAGCTTTAAGTACAGCCATATCATATCCCAAATCGTCGGAAGTTTTAATCAACGCTTTCACATCTTTTGGAAAACACGAACCTCCATATCCTGTTCCGGGATATATGAAGTACCGCCCTATTCTTCTGTCGGAGCCAATACCTTTTCGTACAGCATTTACATTGGCACCTACTATTTCGCAAAGGTTAGCAATATCATTCATAAAGCTAATTTTGGTGGCAAGCATTGAGTTGGCAGCATATTTGGTCATTTCCGCAGAAACTATATCCATAAAAATAACAGGATGACCATTCATTGTAAAAGGTTTATAAAGCCTTTCCATTAATTTTTGGGCTTTATTAGAATCAACTCCAACCACAATTCTGTCGGGTTTCAGAAAGTCGTCAACAGCAGCACCTTCCTTCAAAAATTCAGGGTTTGAGGCAACGTCAAATTCTATATTGGCATTACGTTCGGAAAGAGCAATTTTCATGGCTTCCCTAACTTTTTCAGCTGTGCCAACAGGTACAGTGCTCTTTGTTACCATCAATACGTAGCCGGTCATATGTTTACCTACTTCTGTAGCTACTTGCAGTACATACTTTAAATCAGCACTTCCATCTTCATCAGGGGGAGTTCCTACGGCACCAAAAACCACGCTAACATTATCCAGACATTCCGAAAGTTTAGTGCAAAATTTAAGGCGTCCTTTTTTCACATTACGCTCAACCATTTCTTCCAGGCCCGGTTCGTAAATAGGTATAATACCATTGTTTAAGTTTTTAATTTTCTTTACATCGATATCAACGCAAGTTACATCAATACCAACTTCAGAAAAGCATGCACCAGTAACTAAACCAACATACCCTGTACCTACGATAGTAATTTTCATAATTTAAATTAATTTTTAGGATAACTCATTTATGGGATTATAACGTCAAAAATAGACTTTTTAGATGAATACTCTTCATATGATGACAGAAAAACAACAGATTATTTCTTTAACCATCTATCGAGCCAGTTAAAAAATGTACGTTGCCAAAGAATACCGTTTTGAGGTTTAAGAACCCAATGGTTTTCATCAGGGAAGTAAAGATATTCGGCTGGCACATCTCTTAATATTGCTGCGTTAAAGGCAGTCATACCCTGAGTTACAACAACCCTGTAATCCAATTCTCCGTGAATTACCAGTATTGGAGTATCCCAGTTTTGAACAAATTTGTGTGGTGAATGTGCATAAGATTCCTGAGCCACCTTGTTTTCCTTTTCCCAAAAAGGGCCACCTTTATCCCAATTCTCGAACCACATTTCTTCAGTTTCAAGATATTGTGCTTCTTCGTTAAAAATACCATCATGTGCTATAAACGCCTTGAACCTGCCATTATGATTTCCGGCGAGATAGTATACTGCATATCCACCCGCGCTTGCGCCTATTGCTCCTAAACGGTTTTCATCAATAAAGGGTTCTTTTGACAACTCATCGATTGCTGTTAAATAATCCTGCATGCTTTTGCCATGATAGTCGCCACTTATTTGTTCCTGCCATGCCTGGCCGAAACCTGAAACTCCCCTTCTGGCAGGTGCAACAATAATATAACCGTTAGCTGCCATTATCTGATAATTCCATCGGTAATGAAAACTTTGACTTAATGGTCCTTGGGGGCCACCCTTGCAATATAAAATGCCAGGATATTTTTTATTTGGATCGAAATCAGGTGGATAAATTACGAACACTTGCATATCCTCACCATCGTGAGTTTTAATCCAACGCTCTTCGGTTTTTCCCATTATGAGCTTATCTAAAAGTTCTTTATTAGTAAATGTCATTTGTTGGGCATCGCCACTTATGGGATCAACCAAAAATAATTCAGTTGGCATTGCCATAGTTTGCTTTGTTGCCACAAGATGATTTCCTGCTACAGTTACACCTCGATAATCGTGCATTCCTTCAGTAATTTGAATTATTTCGTCTGTGTTTAAGTTGTACCTGTAAATTTGATATGCTCCATGCCAATCACTTGTAAAATAAATACTTTTACTATTAGCCGACCATGTTATGCTTCCTGCATTCTGATCAAAATTTCTGGTTGCATAAGTAAGTTCACCTGAATTTAGATTCATAATAAAAAGGCGGTTTTGGTCCGATTCATAACCTTCTCTTTCCATACTTTCCCATGCCATATAATTTCCATCAGGAGAAAAAACCGGTGCAACATCAAAACCCATCATTCCTTTTGTTATATTAGTTGTTTCGCCGGTTTCCAAATTGTAAAAATATATATCTGAATTTGTAGATAATGTTGCTGCTTTGCCGATTAATTTTTTGCTTGTATAGGCAATTATTTTACTATCAGCACTCCAGTCGATTTGTTCAATTCCTCCAAAAGGGCTCAAAGGTGAATTGTAGGGCTCACCTTCCATAATGTCTTTATTGTTAGTTATTTGTTTACCATCATAATCAGCAACAAAAACATGGCTATAACTGTCAACCCAATGATCCCAGTGCCTGTACATTAGGTCATTCATTAACCGACCAGTTGCAAGAGGCAACCCTTCATATAAGTCTTTAAATTTTTCTTCTAATGGTACTTCTTTTGTGTAAAGAATTTTGGTTTGATCAGGAGCGTATTTAAATCCTGTAATACCTCCTTCTATCTGAGAAATTTGTTTTCGGTCGCTACCATCAAGATTCATTTCCCAAAGTTGAACAGATCCGCTTTCGGAGGTTAAAAATCCTATCTTACTGCCATCAGGTCGCCAGATTGCATTAAACTCACTTTTTGCAGATTTTGTCAGTTGCTTAACACTTTCAGCATTTACACCTACTGAGTAGAGTTCCCTGTTACCTTTATTTTGTTCAATGGAATAATATGACACTCCGTAAAGAACTGTTTCGCCATCAGGAGAAACCTGGGGATCACTAACGCGACCAAATGCCCATAAGACTTCCGGGGTCATGAGGTTACCATCTAATTTTAGATTTGGTTTTTCAATTATAACGGGCTCTTGCTGTGCAACTGATTGACAACCTGCCAGAAATAATGCGATTACGCTAACTAAAAAATATCTTTTCATATTAAGAATGGTTTATGATTTAATGCACAAAAGTAATAATTAAGTTATTGGAACTGAAAAAAACAAAGTGTTCATTGTTTTTAACAAGGTTTGTTATGTTGTACTGCACCAAAATGGGTTGGAGTTTTAATCTTTAATTTTAATAACAACAGGAACACCCGACAAACTGATTTTTAGATTATTTATGGTTCTCACAAAAGAGGGCTGTTCTGCTTGGCCTTCTGTCGATGCTAAAGGAATAACACGATCTATGGTTTCATTAAACGGGAAAGTCACCCATAGTCTCTTATCATGGTTTTCTGATGTTGGTCTCCAGGCTATTACACGTTTTATTTTCCCTTCCTTATCGCTAAATGCATAAACAAAGGCATTTTCATTTTCCATTATAACATGATGAAAGTAATAATCGCCAATTAATTTCTGCAACAATTCAAAAGAATAAAATGATAATTTCTTGCGGAAACCTTTACTGTACGACGATGTTAGCCCTGAACGGTTATGCAACATCGATGTATAATCAACATTGGCAAAATAATACCAGTAAAATTGTTCAACTCCGAGGCGATATAATAAAAGCGCCATGCGTGTTCCATAAATAGCCTGATCAAACTCTGAAATGCACACATCATGAATGCAATCATCGCCACCACCTTCGCTATCATAGCCAAATTCAGTTACGTAAACCGGTATACCCGCTAAATTTCTCTTTGAAAAATTATGAAGATTATTAACCGACCACGCTTCCGAACGGGGATCTTCAGGATTAACTGCTACTTTATCTCCATTGTAACCATATACATAAGAGTAAATATGTGTATTAAGACCATCGAGATACCTTGAATTTGCAGAGTCCAAATATTTGGAAATATAATTGTCAAGTTCTAATCCAACACTATAAGCTTGTGTTGCACAAGGTAAAATTGTAAGTTTTTCAGAATTTTGCTTAAGACCTATGCTCATACCTTCTAATATACTACGATATACGGGTTTGGAATATTCCCAGGGTTCGTTACCGATTTCTACCATAGAGATCACCGAACTGTTTTTTGAAAAATGATTGGCAAAATATCCACCATAATCCATTGCTTCGTTTTTGGTGTTTCGCCAAAGTGTATCAGGAAAAATATTATTGTTAAACATGATACAAGCATCAATATCGAAACCTTCAGCTTTCCATATTTTGTATTCCCTGTTCCAGTTCAGCCAGGAAGTGGATGCTGTTCCATTGTTACGATTCATATTGGCATAGTTGGGATTATCGGTCGGTTTGGAAATATCCCAATCAATTCGGTGGTAGTTTCGTGCCAACAAGGCAACTTTGCTGTACAACATCGGGCCGGTATCTCCAGTTAACAGGTCAGTATAAACACTGTAACCCCATCCCCAAACAGTATTGATACCAAATGATTGCGAGTATGTTTTTTTTGCAGGCATTGCTGGTAATGGTAAGCCAAATGGTCCATACTTATCGTACGCTTCAAACTCTAAGATTTTGGCCTTTTGATATATAATAGGTGTTAGTATAAATTTCACTTTTATATATCTGGCTTTTACTTCGGGTGATATAAGTTGAGGGATGAAATTTGTTGCCATAGGATTAAGCCTGGCTACTTGATGCCAACTAGTTTTGTTGTTGGACACAAACACTAAAATCGACTTTACTCCCTCGCCACTATAATGACGGCTACTTATCCAGCCAATTGATTCTGTTTTTCCAAGATCAAAAACAATTTCCTCAGTAGGCATTGATATTAATCCTGCTATTTCAAATAACTCGAAGGGCAGTTGGCTATATAGTTTTATAGATGAAACATTTAAGTCGTTCAACAACTTAATCTCTTTCAGACTGTAATTTTCTGATGGAAGATATTGATAATGTAATTTTTGATTTTTCTGATTTATTGTAATCCAAACTGTATCATCCGTTTTTATTTTAATTGACAATAAAATTATTTGTTCAGGCTTTTTAAATTTAACTTCAACAATACCACTCTCAACAATGGTTTTTGAAGAAGTTATTCCATCAAAGGCATTACCTTGATCAATCAGATTTTCTGTCAAACTAAATTTGTTATTGTCGAGAAATAAATTCAAGTCATTTCGTGTTACATAATTTGACGGTAGCGGGGCAGCCGACTCCCAATAAGTATATGTGTCACCATCAGTAATCGCACATATATTTGTACCAGAACTAACCTCAATTACTGCACCAGCAGTTAAGGGTTTAATTAAACCTGCGTTAGGATTCCATTGGGCGCTTGCAGTTAGTGCATAAAGCAAAGCAATAATTATAAAATAAGTTCTCATAAAAAAAATGTAAGGTACCAAAAGTACTAAATTTGATAAAAATCGAGTAGGGTAAAGATAGAAATAATTTCTTTCTATCTTTATTCCT
>JACNJS010000031.1 GCA_014382445.1 Bacteroidota bacterium | reverse complement strand
AAGCAAGCTCTCTTTCAAACTGTCGGAATGGTTTGCCTGCAAGGCAAACAAAAAGCCTATCCGCTATCAAGCGAACAGGCTTCAAATTGTGATCCGTCCGGGATTCGAACCCGGGACCCTCTGCTTAAAAGGCAGATGCTCTACCAGCTGAGCTAACGAATCATTATTTTGGGAGTGCAAAATTAGTCTTTTTTGAAAACGAACCAACTTTTAACTTTAATTTTTTATTCTTCAAGTGCACCTTTTCCTTGCCGTAAAATAATTGGTTTTCCGGATGTGCAATCGACGATAGTTGATGCTTCATTATCGCCATATCCCCCATCTATTACAATATCAACAAGGTTCTTGTATTTTTCATAAATTAATTCCGGATCAGTAGTATATTCAATTATTTCATCTTCATCATGTATGGAAGTTGTTATTAGTGGACTGCCAAGCTCTTCAATTATGGAATTAACAATTGCATTATCAGGCATACGAATCCCAATAGTCTTTTTCTTACTCTGGAATATTTTTGGGACATTGCTGTTTGCTTCAAGGATAAAAGTAAAAGGACCTGGCAGGTTTCTCCTCATTATCCTGAAGATATGATTATCAATTGGTTTTGCAAATTCTGATAGCATACTCAGATTGTTAATTATCATCGAAAAGTTGGCCTTTTCCTTTTTTATTCCTTTTATCTGAGCAATTCTAGCAACAGCTTTTATATGCTTTATACCACAGGCTAACCCATAAATTGTATCGGTAGGACATATAACCAAACCACCCTTGTCAAAAACGGCAACTACAGCGTTTATGTGACGGGGAGCCGGAGAATCGGGATAAATTTTTAATAACATCGCTTAATTTTATTGATCGGCAAAAATAATAAAAGTCGGGATTCATAAGAAGGGAGTTTTAATTTTAAAGTTATCCGGCTACCGGGTTGTTATTGTTGTAAGGTTGTCAAGTTAAAATTACCACGAAAAACATGACAATAATAACATCAAATAAAAAAGGGTAAGCTACTCATATCGCACCGCTACAACCACCTACCCTTGCTACCTTCCGATCCTGGGGGAATTCAGTGGGAGCTGGTCGTATGAGACTTACCCGTGGCAAAAGTAAGTATTGTAACAACATAAATCAACTTATTAAAAAAATATATTTAGTTTTACAGGAAATTTAATTGAATGACAATAATGCATATAAAATCGTTTTTTTTAATGATCCTTATGGGAATTGCTATAGGCTTGTTTATTGGCATGCTCGATTCGATGGTGAACTTTATTAACTTTGAGAGTTATAAAATAATAAATTTGCTGGTCTTCCTTGTTTTTTTTATAGGAGTTTACTGGTCAGTTTCATTCCATAGATCTAAAATCGGCAGAGGAATTATTAGCTATGGAAGTGCTTTAAAAAATACGTTATTTATTGGCTTTATTTCATCACTGATAATTGCTGGAGTAAGGTTTACTTATTTAAAATATATTGTTAATACTGATATAAACACTATACTCGACCAAACAAAAAAAACAATGACCGACCATTACAGTTTGTATAACGAGGAACTGATAAATAACAGATTATCTTTTATCGAATTCTCTTATGATCCGGCAGTATCAGCTTTTCTGTATTTTACTTATTACATGCTGTTTGTAATTGCTTTCGCGATTTTTGCATCCATCTTCGCACGAAGGATTGACAGAAACATATCAATCTAATTTTTTGAATTTATTATATTTGACACATTTAGTAAATATTGTTAATCGTTCATAATCTTAATATTTGTATTTTTTAAATTTAAACTTAGAATCATGGAAGAAAAAAAGAAATCCGCTTTTATGCCCTCACTCGCTATGGGAGTTTATTTGGGTGTCGTATTAATCATTTTTAGTTTAATAATGTTCCTTCTCGACATTGACCACGAGTCACCAATTATGTATATTTCGTACGTGATACTGGCTGCAGGTTTATTTTGGTCAATCGTCTCATTCCGCGATAAGCAATTAGGTGGCTTTATTGAGTATGGCAAAGCATTTAGTGCCGGTTTTTACACAGGATTGTTTGCATCTATATTAGCAGGCATATTTACTTATTTCTATGTTCAGTATATTGATCCCGGCTTAGTTGAGGAGATATTGATCAAAGCTGAAGAAGGTATGCTTGAACAAAATCCTGATATGTCAAATGAACAGCTGGAGAAAGCCCTGTCATTGACCGAAATGTTTGCTTCTCCGATAATGATATGTGTATGGGCATTTCTTGCAAACGTTGTAGTTTCAACTATACTTTCGTTAATAATTGCTATCTTTGCCAAGCGGGAAAATAAGCAAATTGCTTAGCAAAAACAGCAAGAAATGGACATATCAGTAGTAATTCCTTTATATAATGAAGAAGAGTCGCTTACTGAGTTAAATGATTGGATATTTAAAGTTATGAATTCCAATCATTTTTCTTTTGAATTAATTTATATTGATGATGGCTCTTCTGATAATTCATGGCAAATTATCAAAAAATTATCAGCTGAAAGTTCTTCTGTTAAAGGTATTCGCTTCCGCAGAAATTATGGCAAGTCAGCCGCTTTAAACGAAGGATTTAAAGTTGCGCAGGGAAATGTTGTTATTACGATGGACTCAGATCTGCAGGATAGTCCGGATGAAATCCCTGGCTTATTTAAAATGATAGTAGATGAAAATCTTGATATTGTTTCGGGATGGAAGAAAAAACGACACGATTCAACATTAGCTAAGAATATTCCTTCAAAAATTTTTAACTGGTTGTCGCGCAGGCTTTTCAAGTCAAAATTGCATGATATGAATTGCGGTCTTAAAGCCTATAAACTAGAAGTGGTTAAAAACATAGAAGTTTATGGCGAAATGCATAGATATATTCCCATTATCGCACGAGCAGCAGGTTTCGCAAAAATAGGAGAAAAAGTAGTTGTACATCAAAAGCGCAAATATGGAGTTACCAAATTTGGTTTTGACAGATTTATTAAAGGTTACCTCGACTTATTATCAATAAATTTCGTATCTCGATTCTCTGAACGACCAATGCACTTTTTTGGTTCACTCGGCACATTGATATTTTTTGCTGGATTTGTGATAGCTTCTTATCTGGCATATGGTAAATTTTTTATGGCAGAATACCGCATGACCGAACGCCCGCTGTTTTATTTCGGGCTTCTTGCGATGATAATTGGTACTCAGTTATTTTTGGTCGGCTTTCTGGCAGAGATGATCTCCCGAATTTCGCGGGAAAAATCAAATTATCAAATTAGAGATAGTTTGAATATAAATGAATAATTAAAAATAAATTAGAATAGATGAAAATACATTTGGTTTCGGGCGGTTGTGGTTTTGTTGGACGTAATGTAGTGAAACGATTATTAAACACTACAACCGACAGCATTTTTATGGTAGATGACCTTAGTATTGGCAGACATCCTTCACAATGGATGCAGGGCGAATATATTTCGGTAATGAAAGGAGACTTAGAGATAATTGGAGCAGACCAGAGGTTATATTTCTGGAAAGGAGATTTTAGAGACCTGCTGTTTTATATGCGTCAAAAACCAAGATATATTCAGGAAACTTATGCTATTGACTTTGATATATTTAGTGATGTTTTCCACTTTGCAGCCATTGTTGGCGGAAGATTAAAGATTGACGGTGACCCGTTAATGGTTGCACTCGACTTAAGCATCGACTCTGAATTTTTCTACTGGGTAACACGCCATAAACCTGAGAGGGTACTTTATCCAAGCTCAAGTGCAGCTTATCCTACAAGCTTACAAACAACAGATGGCGCGATTGCTCTCAGCGAAGGTGATATCGATTTTAAAAAGAACCTTGGCACACCCGACATGACATATGGCTGGACAAAACTTACAGGTGAATTTTTAGCACTGATTGCTGCAAAACACTATGGCATATCAATAGTATGTATAAGACCGTTTTCCGGTTATGGAGAAGATCAGGAAACTGATTACCCGGTACCCGCAATAGCACTAAGAGCTGCAAAAAAAGAAAATCCTTTCGAAGTATGGGGCTCTGGTAAACAAGGCCGCGATTTTGTTCACATTGATGATATTATAGATTTTATTCAAATATTGATGGATAACGTCAGCGATGGCTCTGCTTATAATATCGGATCAGGTAAGCTAACTTCATTTTTAGATTTGATTGATGTATTTACTTCATTTGCTGGATACAAGCCAACCATCAAACCATTATTGGACAAGCCGGTTGGAGTACACTCAAGATATTGTAATATGTCGCTGGTTGAAAAAAAATTTGGATGGAAAGCTAAAATTTCACTTGAAGAAGGAATGCGCAGGGTTTATGATGCCGCAAAAAACAAGTTATAAGATTGAGATAATGTTGGAGTATTGGATTGGAGGGAGTGAGGGAGTGAGGGGGATTGACTTACAAAATTAATAAATGACTAACAGGAAAAACAAAAACAGAGGTTTCCAACAATTAAGAGTTTGGCAAGATTCTGTTGATTTATGTGTCATTGTTAATAAATTGCTGAAATCATTTCCTTACGAAATTATGCAAAATTACACTACTCCAATCCTCCATCACTCCAATTCTCCTACCTGATTATGCTGTATAATGACTATCAAAAAAAAAATAAGCTTTTATGAACAAAAAAATTATAGTTTGTTTCGGCCCCGGTCCGATGTTTAAGGGTGGAATTGCTAATTACAATACCTCGCTCGCTAAAGCTTTTAATAAGATTGATAATACCGAAGTACACATTGTTTCCTGGACTCAACAATATCCTGCCATTATTCCAAGGGACTTTATCGACCGTAAAAGTAAGGCTGACCAGCTTGAAGGCACTAACATCAAAGTACATTATATAACAAACTATAACAATCCGGCTAGCTGGCAAGCAACAGTTAAGCTGATTGCCGGACTTAATCCAACAAAAGTAATTTTTCAATGGGCAATTGCCGTACAGGGATTACCCCTGGGATATATTTCGCGAAAATTAAAGAAATATAAAGAAATTGAAGTTTTCTTCGATCTTCATTTCGTAATACAAAAAGAAGGCAGTGCATTAGATAACAAGCTTACAAAAATTGGGATCAAACATGCAGATTCCTACATCGTGCATGCATTTAATACAGCTGATGAGCTCAAAGAACTTTTTCCTTACAAGCAGCTGGAAATTATCGAAAGAGGAAATGAAATTACGGGTATCGGCATAAAAGTGTTAAAACTGTATCACCCTGTTTACGACATGTTTAAACCTAATCAGGGCATGGATGTAGCCAAAGCAAAAGAGGAAATGGATCTTAGAAAACATGTATTTCTTTTTTTTGGGTTTATTCGCAAATACAAAGGTTTGCATAATATTATTAAAGCATTTGCCGAACTTGCTAAACAACGTGATGATGTTTCACTTCTGATTGTTGGCGAATCTTTTTGGAACACGCTCGATTCAAACAAATTATCAACACGAATAAAAAACGCAACTTTCGGGGTTGCTAAGAAAATCTTTTTGAAAAAGCAGGACGATGAAAGGAATTATAATCCTCTGGCACTAATTGACCAACTTAATATCAATGATTTAGTTTATGTGAATAATGAATTTATTCCCAACGAAGACGTGCCTAGTTACTTCCAGGTAAGCGACAATATTATGCTTTTTTATCATACAGCCACACCTTCAGGCGTAGAATCAATAGGTTATAATTTTAACATGCCAATGCTTGCCACCAATGTCGGACATTTTCCGGAAACGGTAAAGGATGGTTACAATGGTTATATGGCTGAAGATAATAACATACAATCAATGACAAAAGCAATGAACAAGGCGATCGAAAAGCCAATAAATAGAGATAACGTTGCAGCAACTTCAAAAGATATGAGCTGGAATAATTATGCTGCTGAGATTCTCCGTTAAGAGTTACTGAGTTATCGGGTTGTTAGGTTATAAAGTTAATGAGAGACATTTGACAACCTCAACAACAACCTCTCACACAACTTTTAATAAATAACCAACATCATTCACCCTCCATTCTTATTTTCTTTTTAGATTTGCGCAATTCAAGAATGTTCATATGAACAGACATCTGATTTATAATAACTTCCTAAGCTGGCGTGCACGAAACCTAACCGACCAGGCTTTCGTGATCATACTTAGTATAATTATCGGCTTTCTGGCTGGCGTAGCTGCAGCTATTCTAAAAGTAACTGTAATAACAATAGGCGATAAACTGTTCAGTTTTTATTCTGATACCGATACAATCCTTTTATTAATTGGCTTTCCGGTAATTGGGATATTACTTACTGTAATTTTCCTTAAATATATTGTAAAAGATAATGTTGGGCATGGTGTTCCACGAATACTTTATGTTATCTCAAAACTGGACGGAAGCATGAGAAATCATAAGATTTTTTCATCACTTGTAGGCGGATCCCTAACTGCTGGTTTTGGCGGGTCGGTTGGATTGGAGTCACCAATTATTTCAACCGGTGCATCAATCGGGTCATCAATTGGCCAGCTTCTTAAATTAAGTTACAAACACAAAACCTTATTAATAGGTTGTGGCGCAGCAGGAGCTATGGCTTCTATTTTTACAACCCCAATTGCCGCAGTAATTTTCAGTTTTGAGGTGTTGTTATTAAACCTTTCTGCTTCAGCATTAATTCCAATTTTAATGGCTTCCGTTACTGGCGCAGTTACTACTAAATTGCTAACCGCCGAGCAATACCTTGTCCACTTTAAAGTTACCGAAGAATTTATAATTCAAGACCTTCCATATTATATTATTCTTGGCATAATTGGAGGGTTTGTTGCCGTTTATTTTCATTACATGCATTTTAAAATTATTCAACAATTCGAACGTATAAAGTCAATTTGGGCAAAAGCTATTATTGGAGGAGGAGTGCTGGGTTTACTTCTTTACCTTATGCCACCTTTATATTCGGAGGGGTATGATGCAATAAGACTAATTGTTAGTGGAAAATCAAACGAACTGCTTAATTATACTTTTGTTGATGGTTCGAATGCATTTTTAACCCTCACAATTTTTGTGGTGTTGCTAATAATTTTTAAGGTAATTGCCACTACTCTAACAACAGAAGCCGGTGGAGTGGGCGGAATTTTTGCACCTGCAGCCGTAATGGGAGGACTAACAGGATTTGTCCTTTCCAGTGCGATTAATGAATTAAGCACTAAAATTAACCTTCACGAAAGTAACTTCACACTGGTTGGAATGGCCAGCGTTCTAGGAGCAGTATTAATGGCACCGCTTACAGCTATTTTCCTTGTTGCAGAAATGAGCAACGGTTATGAATTAATAGTACCGCTTATGTTATCAACATCTATTGCGTATATGATAGCAAAAAGATTTAACAAACATTCTATTTTTACACAAAAACTTGCCGAACAAGGCGATATGTATGAATATAAGGATATGACCGTTATTAAACAGCTAAGCATTAGGTCATTACTTGAAAACGATGTGCTAAGATTAAATCTAAAGAGTACACTCGGTGATCTAGTGAAACTTATAAAAAAAACAAAACGAAATATTTTTATTGTTATCGATGACGATGATCATTTTATTGGTCTGGTATTGCTTGTTGAAGTACGTAACGTAATGTTCGACACCTCAAAATATTCTGATCCAATATCTAAATTTCTTTACAGTCCGCTGTCGGATGAAAAGGTAAACGTGGATTCAGATGCGAGGGATGTGATTAACAAGTTCAATAAAACAGGTAATTACAATATGATTGTGCTTGAGGGCACAAAATATGTTGGCATGATTTCAAAAGCCAACTTGCTAAAAGAATACCGTTCATATATGATTGCTGATATTGAGCATATTTAGTTTTAAAAATTTTGATTTAGGATTCCTGACTGCCATCGGTCAAGTAATTTAGGTAATCAGTGTATTTGAATAATAAGAAATTAAATTTCATAATTTTGCCAACATGACTAAAAAGATAATTAGTTCTATAACAGACTCCATCTCAACCAAGCAACTTTTTGCAGAAGATAAAAATAACATTATCTTGATTAAACAAGCTGCTGACCTGTGTATTGCTTCGTTTAAAAACTACGGGAAAGTACTCCTTTGCGGAAATGGGGGAAGTGCCGCTGATGCACAACATATTGCTGCTGAATTATCCGGAAGATTTAACTATGACCGCGAACCTCTTTATGCCGAAGCACTCCATGTAAACTCCTCATTTGTTACGGCTGTTGCCAACGATTACAGTTACGATGATGTTTTTAGCCGTATGATAAAAGCTGCCGGAAAAAGCGGCGATGTACTAATCGGAATCAGTACTTCAGGTAATTCAATCAACGTAGTAAATGCTCTAACTGAAGCAAAGAAATTGGGAATGTTTACAGTTGGGTTAACCGGATTGTCAGGTGGGAAAATTGCAGAAATTGCTGACATTTGCATAAAAGTACCTTCAAAAAATACAGCCCGCATACAGGAAACACATATCCTGATTGGCCATGTAATTTGTGAAGAGGTTGAAAGTACTTTATTCCCCAGGTAACCAAAATATAGCAGAACAGAACATAGTCTAATAAAGAAGCTGAAAAATTTTATCAGACTTTAGTTAATATGCAAAGAAAAACAAGATTTCTTAACATAATGACATATCTTTGTAAAGAAAACAGAAATAACTTTACATAATGGACACTGAAAAACTAAAAAAATTACCACTCAACAAAGACATTGAAAGTCGAAAAATATTGAAAAAGTTGGCTTCTGCTCATAGAGCATTGGCAGAATTAAAAGGAGTTGTTTCAAGTATTCCAAACGAAAACATACTGATTAATACATTAGGACTTCAAGAAGCAAAAGACAGCTCTGCAATTGAAAATATCATTACAACTCATGATGACATTTATAAAGCAGAATTAAACCTCGAAGGATTTAAATCGTTAAATGCCAAGGAGGTTCAAAATTATATTGCAGCACTAAAAACGGGATTTAAACTAATTTCTAAGAATAAAATCCTTACAAACAATGATATAATTGAAATACATTCTGTACTTGAAAAAAATAATGCCGGATTTAGAAAAGTTCCAGGGACTACTCTAAAAAATGTAACAACGGGGAATGTTGTTTATACACCACCACAAGATTACCGTACAATTCAAGAATTAATGACAAATCTTGAACAGTTTGTCAATGATGAAACAATATCTGACTTTGACCCTCTTGTTAAAATGGCAATTATACATTATCAATTTGAAAGTATCCATCCTTTTTATGATGGAAACGGAAGAACAGGACGAATAATTATTGGATTATATTTAGTGATGAATGGATTATTGGATTTGCCAATTTTATATTTAAGTCGATATATCATTGAAAATAAAAGTGATTATTACAAACTATTACAAGAAGTTAGAAAAACAGATAATTGGGAAAATTGGATTATCTATTTATTAAATGGTATCGAACAAATAGCAAAAGAAACTATTGTATTAATTAGTCAAATTAAAGACTTGATTTTTGAGTATAAAAATTTATTGCGAGATAATTACAAATTTTACAGTCAGGACTTATTAAATAACTTATTTAAACATCCTTACACAAAAATTGAATTTATTGAAAATGATTTAGGTGTATCAAGAATTACGGCTTCAAAATATTTAAATCAGTTATCCAATGACGGACTTTTAAAAAAGGAAAAACTTGGAACAGGGAATTATTATATAAATATTAAATTAATAGAATTGTTAACATTGAACAAATAAGTACTTTGGCTAATACCCATCATAAAAAATGATTGAATGAGAGAATTTATGCAACTAAGCATTCGACCAACTATAAAACAAAAAAAACATCACAACAATAATGAATCACGATTTCCTTAAAAATATCGACAATACATGGTCATTATTTTTAGACCGTGACGGTGTAATAAACAAGCGAATTGTTGGAGGTTACGTTAAAACGCCAGAGCAGTTTGAATTCCTTCCGGGAGTTTTAGAAAGCCTTGCTTTTTTTGCTTCAGTTTTCAACAGGATTATTGTAATTACAAACCAACAAGGTGTTGGAAAAGGGATCATGACAGAAGCAGAACTAATAGAAGTAAACAATCATATGATAAACCAAATCGGCAAAACAGGCGGCAGGATTGATTCGGTTTATTATTGTACTGATGTTGCTGAAAGTCCCCATAATTGCAGAAAACCATCACCAAAAATGGCTGATAAGGCCATTAGAGATTTTCCGGAAATAGATACCAAAAAAAGTATAATGGTTGGTGATTCAATTACCGATATCGAATTTGGAAACAACACAGGCATGAAAACAATTTTTGTTATGAGCGACAATAATGATGAAATAACAACTGGGTTAGCTAATTACCAGGTAACAAGTTTATATCACCTAAAAAACCTAATAAACAAGCAATAAAACAATTATGAGCCCGGAATTAATTTTTGGAAGTTTCCTGATTTATACATTTATTATCTTTTCTATTTCATGGTTTACTTCACGTAAAGCTGACAATCAAAGCTTTTTTATTGGTAATCATAAATCGCCATGGTTTGTGGTTGCTTATGGAATGATAGGCGCTTCATTGTCGGGAGTTACGTTCATTTCAATACCTGGATGGGTTGGTGATACAGGGTTTTCCTATTTTATAATTGTGCTCGGATATGTTGTAGGATATGCAGTAATATCAACCGTACTATTACCGATGTATTATAAGCTAAACCTTACATCTATTTACACTTACCTTGGTATACGTTTTGGGAATTTTTCCTATAAAACAGGGGCCGTTTATTTTTTGATATCACGAATTATTGGCGCTTCCTTTAGGATGTTCCTGGTTGTATCGGTACTACAGGTATTTGTTTTCGATTATTTTAAAATCCCATTCTGGGTTACTGTTACCATTTTCATGGGATTGATACAATTGTATACTTTAAAAGGAGGGATTAAAACCATAATCTGGACAGATACTTTACAAACAACATTTATGCTTGGCGCTGTTATTGCAACAATAGTAATT
Organism: Bacteroidota bacterium; assembly: GCA_014382445.1. Classification (GTDB taxonomy): domain Bacteria; phylum Bacteroidota; class Bacteroidia; order Bacteroidales; family F082. Next base: position 28,487 of record JACNJS010000031.1, on the reverse strand, counting down.
ATTGTAAACCACATGGATATTAGGATGATCGATGCAATATCAGGTGTTTGGAACAGTACACTTTCCGAAACGATAATAATCGATATTAATTCTAAGCAAAATTTTATAAAACTATTTCTTAGCGGCGTGTTTATCACAATAGTAATGACAGGCCTCGACCAGGATATGATGCAAAAAAATCTGAGTTGCAGTAACTTAAAAGATGCTCAAAAAAATATGACCACATTAAGTCTGATACTCATTCCGGTTAACCTGATTTTCTTGTTTTTAGGTGCTTTGTTGTTTTTATACTCAGGCCATTTTAATATTGCCTCTCCCCTTTCGAGTGATCATGTTTTTCCCGACATTGCTTTTAATTATCTTGGAACAGCTGCAGGAATAGTTTTTATTATAGGACTTATCTCAGCTGCCTATTCCAGTGCCGATAGCGCTTTAACTTCATTAACTACATCATTTAGTATCGACATATTAGAGTTAGACAAAAAACATGCAGACGATGAAAAACTTTTGAAAAAAAAGCGATACATAGTTCACGTCGCAATGTCAATAATAATTATTTTTGTCATCTTATTATTTAAAATAATTAATAACCAGGCTGTTATTGCGCAGCTATTTACTTTTGCAGGTTATACTTACGGACCGCTTTTAGGATTGTATGCATTTGGATTACTAACAAAGTTTAAAGCGCATGATAAACTTGTACCTGTTATCGCAATTATTGCACCTGTTCTTTCCTATTTTATAAGTCATTATTCAACAATATATTTAAAAGGATATGAAATAGGATTTGAACTGCTTATAATTAATGGGGCGTTGGCATTTATCGGATTATATTTAACAAGAAAAAAAACTACTTAGGAGGAAAATATGGCAAACTTTAGATTTACAGCATTAAAAAAAACCCTTGACCGACCAATTGAAAAAATAGTTTATCCATCAAATAAAGTATCTGATTATTTTGGATCCATGACTTTTAATAAATCGGTTATGAAAGAATATCTAACCGAAGAAGCTTATAACGGAGTTGTTAAAGCCATGGATAAAGGTATTAGTATCGACAGAAAAATTACCAATCAGGTTGCCTCTGCTATGAAAGCCTGGGCATTAAATAAAGGTGCTACTCATTATACACACTGGTTTCATCCTTTAACAGGAGCAAATGCTGAAAAACACGATGCATTTATTAACCCTGCCGAAAATGGCCAGGCACTTGAAGAGTTTCATGGCACATCATTAATACAACAGGAACCCGATGCATCAAGCTTTCCAAGTGGTGGTATAAGAAGCACTTTTGAGGCACGGGGTTATACTGCATGGGATCCAACTTCGCCTGCATTTATAATAGAAAGCACTCTCTGTATTCCAACAATTTTTGTCTCTTATACGGGCGATTCCCTGGATTATAAAACACCATTGCTTAAGTCGATGCGAGCACTGGATTCAGCAGCAGTTAGTGTATGTAAGTATTTTGATAATAATGTAGATAAAGTATTTGCTAATCTCGGATGGGAACAGGAGTATTTTTTAGTGGATTCAGCATTATTTGCTGCGCGTCCCGACCTCGTTCTTATCGGAAAAACTGTTTTTGGTCACTCATCGGCGAAAGACCAACAACTTTCAGATCACTATTTCGGGACTATCCATAACAGAGTACTGGCTTTTATGCAAGACTTGGAAATTGAGTCGCATAAACTTGGAATTCCCCTAAAAACCCGACATAACGAAGTAGCCCCCAACCAATTTGAATGTGCACCTGTTTATGAAGAGGTAAATATTGCTGTTGATCATAACCAATTGCTCATACATTTATTAGATTTTGTAGCTCGCCGACATAATTTTAACGCTCTTCTTCACGAAAAACCATATGCAGGAGTAAACGGATCGGGTAAACATAATAACTGGTCGCTAGAAACTAACACGGGTGTTAATTTATTATCACCGGGTAAAACTCAAAACGACAATTTCAGATTCATCACAATACTTGCAAACATACTTAAAGCTGTTCACGATAATGAAGAGCTCGTAAGGGCAAGCATAGCATCAGCAGGAAACGACTTGCGTCTTGGTGCACACGAAGCACCACCGGCTATCATCTCCGTATTTGTAGGTGACCAAATTACTGCCACACTTAATGAGATTGAAAAAATGTCTTCAAACGGTAAAGTGAAACACAAATCCGTAAACGATATTATTATTGACATACCTAAAATTCCGGAAATTCTCTTTGACAATACCGATAGAAACAGAACCTCCCCATTTGCATTTACGGGTAACAAGTTTGAGTTCAGAGCAGTTGGTTCTTCGGCAAATACTGCCAAACCAATGTTTGTGCTTAACACAATTATGGCCGACCAGCTATCAAAATTCAAATCAGAAGTTGACGGACTTATTCAAAATGGTGCAAAAAAGAAAGATGCCATATTTGAAGTTGTTAAACGTTATATTAAAGAATCAAAAAATATCCGCTTTGAGGGTAATTCATATTCAAAAGAATGGGAAGAAGAGGCAAAGAGAAGGGGGCTGTCGAACCACCGCTTCACTCCTGAAGCATTAGTAGCCTTTGTAAGCGAAAAAAGTATAAAACTGTTTGAACGACATCATGTTATGTCGAAAACGGAGATTGAAGCAAGATACTCAATAAAATTGGAAAAGTACACCCGAAAAATTCAGATCGAATCACGGATAATGGGTGATCTGGCAACAAATCATATACTCCCTACTGCAATTCATTACCAAAACCGTCTTATTGAAAATGCAAAGGGATTAAAGGATGTACTTGATTCAAAATCATATGTTAAGCTTTCAAAAAATCAGCTAAATACAATTAAGGATATCTCCAACCATATTTCAGCGATAAAGGATTATGTTGAACAAATGGTTGAAGCAAGAAAAACAGCCAACAAAATTGATAATGTATATGATCAGGCACTTGCTTATAAAAATGATGTCCGTTTTTATTTTGAAGAGATCCGTAACCACGTTGATAAACTTGAAATGCTGGTTGATGATGAATTATGGCCTTTGCCAAAGTACAGGGAGTTGTTGTTTATAAAGTAGGCCTAAGAAGTATTATATTTGTTCTTTGAAAGAGTTAAAAATGATATAACACAATTATGTTGAATCATAAAATAAACATAAATTTTCAAACAATGAAAAATCTAAATATTCGCCTGATTGCTATAATTGTTTTATTAACAACAATTACTTGTCAAAGCTATAGCCAGATTACAATTACTAAAATTAATGATAAGAATATAAACTCATCACTTGAAGGTTTTGTTTATTCACTGCCACAAACCGTATTGAAAATTGATGTTGTTTACGAAAATATTCAAAAACTCAAGGGTCCCCTGTCGCAATATGCAGATGATTATCTCGGTGTAACGGACTATATTTCGGCAGATAAAACAGAATATAATCTAGTAGATGTTAATATATCATCTTTTCAGGAATCCGACCCCGGACAACTTTACTTTGTGCAATATCCGGCAGAAAGAGCTAAAGACGAAAAAAAGACATGGTTTAGCCTATCCAACATTGGTGGATTATTAGCATATAATACTGAACTACCTATCGCAACCCAAACTTCAGATATAACTACGGACCAGGTGCTTATTTTCCCTAAGGGTGAAAAAGGTTTTCCGTACATGTCGCAATATAACAAGCAAAAAAAGATTGATACAATTATACGCACAATAAATATCGACACTCTAACAATTAACCGGTTTTTGTTTAGTACATCGTGGGTTGACAAAAACATGGATGACAAAGCAAGGGATGCAGCACTGCAAATTGAAAAAATAAGAGAAAGCAGATATCATCTGTTATCAGGTTATCAGGAAGTTAATTATGGTTCGAGTATAATTTACATGGACAATCGATTGAAGAAGCTGGAAGAGCAATATCTTGAGTTGTTTCTTGGCAGGGAGTTAAAAACCATTGAAAAACAGACCTTCTATTTTGTTCCTGAAAAAAATAAAAAGGGTGGTGAACTTTTGAAGTTTAATGATGGCAAGTTGGTTGTAATAAGAATTATGCCTGATAAAACAGCTGATATGCTACCGGATGTACCTACATCTAAGCAAAATAGCATTTACTATCGTATTCCTGCCTCTGCTGATGTTAGTATAAGTTCAGATAACAAAGATTTTTATACCGGTCGATTTGTAATAAACCAGTTGGGGACTGTTTCATCAGTTCCTTTAAGTAATGCAAAGTTGCAATTTGATGAAAACACGGGAAACCTGATAACGATTATACGAGAGTAAAAAGATGTTTTAATTTCTAATTATAGATTATTCACAGCTTTTCTCAACAAGGTTAACTTAAGAAGTAAGTTTTCAAGCAAGTCCAGTCTAAGCATATTTGCGCCGTCCGATTTTGCATTTTTCGGATTTGGGTGGGTTTCCAAAAATATTCCATCAACACCAATCGCTATCCCTGCTTTTGCTATTGTTACTATTAAATCAGGCTGACCTCCGGTGATACCTTTTGATGCGTTTGGTTGCTGCAACGAATGAGTAATATCAAGTATTACAGGTACATTCAACTTTTGCATTTCAACAATATTTCTATAATCAACCACCAAATCACCATAGCCAAACATGGAACCGCGTTCGGTAAGCATAACGTTTTTGTTTCCAACACTAACTACCTTATCAACAGCATACTTCATTGAATTACCTGATAAAAACTGTCCCTTTTTAATGTTTACATATCTTCCGGTTTCACCGGCGGCGATAAGAAGATCGGTTTGTCGGCATAAAAAAGCCGGTATTTGCAGAACATCAACATATTGAGCCGCCCGCTTAGCATCTTCGATAGTATGAATATCGGTAACAACCGGAATATTATATCTCTTAGAAATATCACCTAATATTTTTAATGCTTTTTCGTCACCTATTCCTGTAAATGAATCGATCCGTGATCGGTTTGCCTTTTTGAATGACGCTTTAAATATTGTTGGGATTTTAAGTTTTTCAGTAATTTCAATAATATGTTCTACAATGGGAAATGCCATTGTTTCATCTTCTATTACGCATGGTCCGGCAAGCAGGAAAAAATTATCTGAACCGGAATGTCTTAACTTTTCGATTTTAGGAAGCATAACATTAGTTTGATTTTCAAAAATATGTAAAAGAATCAACATTGAGGTTAAAATCACGGTTGAGTTTGAGAACTTCCAATCTTGTTACTCATCACATCTTAACTTAACCTCAGCTTCACCCTCAACTTCAAAATAACCACTTCTTCTTAAAATTTACAAAATAAAAACCTGTAAATATAAGCGCTGCTGCAATAACTTCGTTATACGACAAACTATCCTTTCCTGCCGACAGTGCAATTATTGAAGTAAGTATCGGTTGCGAATAAATATAGGTACTGTTAACTGTGGGACTTATGGTACTAAGCGAAAAATTATTTAACAAATATGCCAGAACAGTTGTAAACAAAACCACAAAACCAATTGAAAACCAAATGGTTGCTGGAATTGCTGTGTAATCAGCTTTGAGTACCAGATTTAATGACACCGGCGTAACATAAAAAACCCCAAATAAAAATACCCATTTCATTATAGTAATGGGGCTGTATTTCGCCATCAAGGGTTTTACAAGCACAAGAAAGAGACCATAAGAAGTTGCGTTAACCAGTATAAATAAGTTTCCGGTAAAAGTATTAGCCGTTAAAACGAAATTGCCGCTTTGCAATATCAGATATGCAGCTCCCGTAAAACCCAGTGTAATTCCAATTACTCGGTTAACAGTTAATTTATCACCAATTATAATATGTGAAAATATCAGAACAATTATCGGAACACTAACCATAATTATGGAAGCGTTAATTGGAGTTGTTAAGTTTAGCCCTTCAAAAAACATTACCTGGTTTAATGCAATTCCAAAAAATGATATATACATTAATTTCAATAAATCCTTGGGGGCTACTTTTTCCTTTGGAAAAAAAACTCCCACCATCCAAAATATAATTGCAGCTCCGGTTACGCGTAAAAAAATTATTGCCCGTGGTTCCAAAAAGTCGGGCATTATCCCTTTTGCAACAACATAGTTAATACCATATATAACATTTGCCCCTAGAACTGCTATGTGGGCAAACATTAACTTTTTTGACATTTTAAGATGTTGAAATATGGAATACTTAGTTTGTATTAACCCCGTATTATGCTAAAAAGGAAGGTCATCATCCGGAAGACCAAGGTCGGTCGGTGGCTCGAGAGGTATCGATGCCTGGCTTCCTTCGTCTTCATCTTTTTCAATTCTCCAGGCCCTTAAATCCGTATACCATTTTGAATTAAATTCCCTCGATTCAATATTAATTGATACGTTAAGAATATCACCTTCAGTTACTTTTTCAAGCATCGGTACTTTATCGCCCCATAACACAATGCAAATCTTCTTTGGAAATTGCTCATCAGTTTCAATAATAAACTGTTGTTTCTCCCATTTGCCATTTTTACCTTCACCGGTTTCAATGGGTAGTTTTTGAATAAGTTTTCCCTTTACTTGTGAGCTCATAATTGAAATTGTTATTTAAAAAATCAAAATTAATGTTTTTAACCAAACCGTAATAAAGTTTTTGTAACTAATCAGTGTTTTAACGTGTTTACATTTTTATTGCGGATAAATTCTACCGCAGTGAACACCAAGTTGTTAATTATGTATTCTTTCCGAACTTTGCGGTTTACATTGCGAACTTTGCGGTTACATAAACTATATCACTCACATTGAGTACAATACCAACTATTATGACACACTGACTAGTTACAAGTTTTTTAATCTGTTTGATTAGTTTGAGGTTAATGAATATTATTTTAAATTTGCCTTTTTGGAGGGGTTATTTTTCAGTCAATCTGCTATTTTATCTTTCTGTTACAAGCAATGAATCAAAAAGAATTTAACATCGATATCCCACAACGTTTCTTTTCTGATGTTACAGATGAGCCGTTTGAAAATTGTAATATTTGTGGAAAATATTTGTTAGCTAACGATGTTTCATATGTTGTTGAAAAAGCCCTGAAGAATTATGAAGGTCATGATTTTTCATCAACTATTTATGAGTTTGCTATATGTAATGATTGTCATGTAAAGATGCAAAAATCGATGTCGGAGGAATCGATACATAACCTTCAGGGTTATTATAATAAAATGATATCGGAAAAAAGCAGAGAGCCAATTGCAATAGATATATTGAACTTTGATATGGATAGCTGGTTATCAAGATGCTTTTTTAGTGGCGGGGAGATAAACAAGATGAAAGAATATCAGATTGTAGCGCAGTTTAAAGGTTCGAAGTTAGTAATGAACACTCCCCCTATTATTATTGGTGAATATACAATGAAACAAATGGCTGAGCTGCTATCGGATAAAACAACTGATGAAATGAATGGTTTTAGAGATAAATTCCTTGGGCCTTCTCCCGAGTTAGAGGAATTAATTCATGGTAAGAAATTAATCCTGCTTTAGTCATATTTTTCAACTATGTTAAATTTGCGTGATGAATTCTATTAGATGGTTAATAATATTCGCATTATCATTGCTACTTATTAACGTTTCATCTCAACTATTTTCTCAGAATAAAAACAAAAAAGAACATGACATGAATACAATTGTAGCAACATTCGGTTCCGGATGTTTTTGGTGTAGCGAGGCTATATTTAACAGATTGGATGGAGTAATTAAAGTTGAACCCGGCTTTTCGGGAGGCAAGACTAAGAATCCATCTTATAAAGATGTTGTTACAGGTACAACTGGTCATGCCGAAGTTTCTCAAATTACATACAACCCCGATATAGTTTCGTTTAGCACATTGCTGGAAGTTTTCTGGAAAACACATGACCCAACTACCCTTAACAGGCAGGGAGCCGATGTGGGTACTCAATACAGGTCGGTTATTTTTTTTCACGATGAAAACCAGGAAACTCTGGCAAGAGAATATCTGACGGCTCTGGAATTGGCAAACATTTGGGAAAATCCTATTGTAACCGAAATTGTTCCTTTTGTTAAATTTTACCCTGCCGAGGAGTACCATAATGATTATTATGAGAATAATCCTGCAAACTCATATTGCTCGTTTGTTATCACTCCGAAAATTGAGAAGTTTAAAAAGGTTTTTGCTGATAAGCTGAAAAAGGAATAATACGCAAAACCAGCATGAGTCTAAAGCGCAGGCCAGTGGGTTAGGACTTGTGCTTTAATTCAACAACAAGTTAAGCACAAGTCCCAAATCTATCGCCTCAAAACTATCGCAAGTCTGAAGCGCAGGATCGCGGGCAGGGACTTGTGATATAATTCAACAAAGCAAATTTAGGCACAAGTCCCTCCGCAATGGCTTACGCTACAGTATCTTGCGATAGTTGGTATGGTTAGGATAGCTGGTGCGTCATGCTAACCTAAGTCCGTTTTTAACAGGTTTATCGGGTATTGCCAACACTACACTTCCGTCTTCTTGTATTAATCCGGTTATTAAAAATTCAGATAAAACAGGGCCAATTTGCATGGCAGGAAAATTTATTACACCTATAACTTGTTTATTCAATAAATCTTCTTTTGAATAAAGATCGGTGATTTGGGCACTGGATTTCTTAACTCCGAAGTCTTCACCAAAATCAACAGTTATTATGTATGCCGGTTTTCTGGCTTCCGGAAAATCTTTTACATCTATTATTGTTCCGGAGCAAATAACTACTTTCTCAAAATCGCTCCATGAAATCGTCTTGATATCTTTCATATAATTCAAATCTAATTAATGCTTAATACTTTCCTCTTTCATTAACACCGGTTTATATGTATTACCCTGACCATCACTATCAAGATTATACTGGTATAACGAAACAACATCCAATTCGGACCCCGACCAGATTGCAGGGTTAATAATTAAAAATGTCCTGACATTATACTTGCTTTCACCTGCATCAAGCCACGAGCCCGAATTAGCATATATTCCCGTATAAAAATCCTCCATCGGAAAAACTTTGATATCTGGTTCATGCGAATGACCGAATGCAACAACCTTTGGTTGATCTGACGAAAGATAATCGGTAAGATATTCGAAAAGTGCAGCTCCATAAAGATAATTGCCATTTAAAATAGCCAGAAATACACTTGAAGGTACCGGAACTTTATTGATTTGCTGAGTGTTTGTCCATAAATTTTCGATGTTAACATCGTACATGTTGCGTGCTCCGTTAAATGAAAACGGTGTTGGGTAATTATCAATACCTGTCATAAGCACATTATTTGAGTCCAGATACAGCGTATCTTCAATCATCGAAAAATGTGAAATGGTGTATCCGGTTGCTATTTTCCAAGCCAGATTAAACTCAAAATCTCCAGTTGTATTTTCGGTCTCCTTGGTATTCCGCGGACGATTTGAAAGACCTGATGCGTATAATCTGGTAATAAAATATCCAGGCGGGAGAATATGCCCATTATTTACCAAAGACTGAGGGCAATTAAAAAAATCATAGCGATGACCATGTTCCATTACAATTTCATCAACAGGATAATATTTTCCTAATCCAGTTACATCGCTCTTCCATATTATATTGGGGATAATTTCTTCCAAAACTTCTTGAGTAAGTAACATATCGTGATTACCGGGCACATATATTACATCAATTTCACCTTGTGCAATAATTTCCCGAAATTTATCAAACACAGGTTTGTTAACCGTTGAATTTGCGATTGCCTTAAAATAATCTCCTGAACTTGTAATATTTACAGATGAATCAAAAGGTTGAATAAAATAAGGTACCATCCATTCATCAAACAGATCGCCAAGAATTACCAGTTCCTTTACCTTTTGATTATTTTTTACAAATTCCAGATAATCAGCCAATGCAGCAGAATTTGTTCCAAACCATGAATAATTTCCATCATTTGCACGCTGATCACCGCAGTGAATATCACTAATGCATGCAATTAAGGTTCTTTGTGTTGTGTCGGTTTTGCTTACAACTAATCCGTCAGAAATATGCTTAGCAGTAGTTCGTAACTCAATTATTTCGTTTTCACTAACTGAAAAACCCTCAACCGACCTCAATCCTTTGGATATTTGAAGGTCATATTTCCATCCATCGTTTAAGAAAAAATCATCGTGAAAACGGATAAAAATTAGTTTGCCGTCAATAATCAAATCATAATTGGTGGAAAGAGATCCCGATTTATCAAAAAATAATAAATTCCCGGCAACGGTTTCATCGTTCAGTACATTACTAAATACCAATTCTATTGATCGTGTATCATGTTTTAGTAAATAATACTGACTGTGGTAATAGGTTAACAATGGAAACGAGACCGAAAGACCTACAGGACTAATATTTGGTTCTTCGCTTTTATTACATGAAAATTGAATGCTGAGAAAATTGATAAAAAGTAAACTAACAGCTAGTGTAATAAGCGATTCTTTTTTCATAGCAGAAATTTTTAGTATTTTGCTAAGGTAGGCAAAATCACAATAAAAGATCAATAAATTCTATTAGAAAAGAAAAAGAGAGGAATTAAAAAAGTCCCGTAGTGGATACAACAGGACTTAATATTTGTGCCCAAGAAAAGACTCGAACTTTCACGACCGTGCGGTCACTACACCCTGAATGTAGCGCGTCTACCAATTCCGCCACTTGGGCTTTCGAATGTACTATATGGGATTTACAATGTACATTACACAGTGCCCAGAACAAGAATCGAACTTGCACTCCCTTGCGAGAACATGGCCCTCAACCATGCGCGTCTACCATTTCCGCCATCTGGGCTGATTTTGGACGTGCAAAAATAATTAAAATTGATTTAAATCTGTCACAGTTTCGTAGATTATAAATTAAATTTCTAATTTTAACCCAAAAATATAGATTGATGTTTACTGAGAAAGATTTACAACAAATTAAGGACAAAGGATTAACATCCGAACAAATAGAACTACAAATAGAAAATTTTAAAAAAGGGTTCCCGTTTATAGTACTATCGGCGCCGGCAACTCTGGGGAATGGTCTAAACAGCTACAGTGAGCAAGAAGCTATTTCACTATCGAAATATTTCGACGATAATTATAAAGACTATGAAATACTTAAGTTCGTTCCGGCTTCAGGTGCTGCCAGCCGTATGTTTAAACATCTTTTTGAGTTCCGGCAAACCTACAATAAAACACCAGAAGATATTGAGAAATATAAAAGCGATAAGGGGTTTAATTCGGTGTTTAACTTTTTTGAAAATATAAATAAGTTCGCTTTTTACCATCAGCTTAAGAAAGTAATGGCAGCTGACGGACATGAACTGGATAAGCTAATTAGCGATTACGATTTTAAATCGGTTCTCGACTATTTTCTAACTGGTCTTAGCATGGATTATGCCAGTTTACCGAAAGGTCTGCTTCTGTTTCATGATTATCCCGATGAACCCAGATTATCGGTCGAGGAACACCTTGTTGAAGGAGCACATTATTCCACCGACAAAACTGGTGTATCAAGAGTTCATCTTACAGTTTCACCTGAGCATCAAAGCAAATTTGAAAGTGCCGTAAATAATAAAAAAGGTAAATTTGAAAATAAGTTTGATGTTAAATTCAACATAAAGTTCTCACAACAAAAACCAACTACCGATATAATAGCAGTTACGCCCGAAAATGAGCCTTTCAGGAATGGTAATGGCAGCTTACTTTTCCGTCCTGGCGGACATGGAGCTCTTATTGAGAATTTAAACGATCTCAAAGGCGAAATAGTTTTTATTAAAAATATTGATAATATTGTTCCTGACAGATTACGCGACACGACTTATCTTTATAAAAAAGTAATTGGTGGTCTGCTATTTAAACTACAGAGCAAAACTTTTGAATATCTCGACTTGCTGGATGCAGGAAATATTGAAACTGATGAATTGAATGGAATACGCGACTTCGCCCGTGATGAGCTTAATATTTTTATACCGGATGCCTACATGGGTTATGATCATATGGATAAGGTTGATTTTCTTTATAACAAACTCAACCGCCCAATTCGTGTTTGCGGAATGGTTAAAAATGAAGGTGAACCCGGAGGAGGCCCTTTTTGGATAATCGACAGGGATGATAATTTGTCGTTGCAAATTGTTGAATCGTCGCAAATGGAACTAAACAATGAAAGTCAAAAAGAAATAATCGCAAAGGCCACTCATTTTAATCCTGTGGATTTAGTTTGTGGCATAAAAGATTATAATGGAAATAATTTTGACTTAAAAGAATTTGTTGACCCTGAAACAGGATTTATTTCGCTAAAATCTCAGGGAGGTAAATCACTTAAAGCTCAGGAGCTTCCGGGCTTGTGGAATGGTGCCATGGCCGACTGGATTACAGTTTTTGTTGAAACGCCTATAATAACCTTTAATCCGGTGAAAACAATAAATGATTTATTACGACCGCAGCATCAGCCAGAATTATAAAATTTAAAACCATCACATCCTTTTTATCCTGACGGAAAAAGAACTGAAACATAACACGTGGGTCACCATTTTAATCAGGCTTTAAAATTCATATTTTTGCAATATCACTAAACTAGCGATAGTTACATGGATTACGATCACACAACAAAAATTAAGCTTCTACATCATTTAATGGGTTTTGTATCGGATGACCGCAAAAAACGATTTAACGAAGTATTAAAATACCGAACCCGACATATTACTGTTGTACTTGAAGATATTTACCAGCCCCATAATGCAAGTGCCGTACTACGTACATGTGATTTAACCGGAATACAGGATGTGCATATTATTGAAAATAAAAACCAATATAATGTGAACCCAGAAGTGGCTTTGGGTTCATCAAAATGGTTAAATTTAATAAAATACAACACCAAGAAAAATAATACTTTAGGTGCTTATAATTCATTAAAAAGCAACGGTTATACAATTGTTGCTACAACTCCTCACAAAAATGCAATGGATTTGGATAGTCTGCATTTCGATAAAAAAATTGCTATTGTTTTTGGTACGGAACTAAAAGGGCTAAGTGATCTTGCAATTAATTCAGCTGATGAATACGTTCGCATTCCTATGTTTGGATTTACCGAAAGTTATAATATCTCCGTTTCTGCAGCGATTGTCCTTTTCACTCTTACGCAAAGATTAAGAAATAGTAATTTAAATTGGAGATTAGATGGCGATGAAATAACTGATATCTTGCTTGATTGGGCCCGCGGATCAATATCCAAACATGATGTAATAGAACGACATTTTGTGAATAATATACCGTAAAAGTTTAATTCCAAATTTAGCGTTATTTCACTGAAAAGAAAGTAATGCGAAAAACTTAATAATTAAGCTGACTATTCCTTGCTCTGTAAATGATTTTTCATAATTTTACGGCATATTTTAACATTAAACTACTAAACATGGGAAAAGGCGATAAAAAAACGAAAAGAGGTAAAATTATACTAGGTTCATATGGTAAGAAAAGACGCAAAAAAAGAACACCTTTATTCGTTTCTCCAGTAGTAAAGAAAACCACAAAAAAGGAAGAACCTGTTGCTGAAGAAATAATTGTTGTAAGTGAAGTAATAGAAATTCCTGCTAAAGATGTTAACCCAAAAGCAGAAACAAAAAAACCAGCGCCTAAGAAAACTGTTGCTAAAAAAACTACAACTGCGAAAGAATCAAACCCTGAAAAGGAAGCTAAACCTTTAAAAGAAACAGCTCCTAAAAAAGAAACTTCTACTGTAAAGAAAAAAGCTACTAAAAAAGAAACTACTACTACAAATAAAAAAGCTACTGCAAAAAAAACTGATGTAGGTGAAGATAAAGCTCCTGCAAAGCCAAAAACTGTAAAAAAGACTGCAGCAGCAGCAAAAAAAGGTACCGGCAAAAAGGCTGCTGAATCTGAAAAATAAAAAAGTTATAATATGGGATTGGAATGGCACTCTGCTAAATGATGCTGAACTGTGCGTTATGTGCATGAACATAGTGCTCAAAAAGCGTCAAATGAATCCAATTAATATTGAACAATACCGTAACCTTTTCACTTTTCCTGTAAAAAATTATTATGAGTCTGTAGGTTTTAACTTCGGGGAGGAAGACTTTGAAATACCTGCAATGGAATTTATAGATCATTATTATTCGCAATTAAACCAATCTGATTTGCATCCATATGCGTTTGAAATACTGGAATTTTTTAAGAGACTAGGCTTTAAACAGCTGGTACTTTCTGCAATGGAACACGACAATTTAATCAGTTCACTAACCGATAAAGGAATAGTTGATTTTTTTGATGATATTTCAGGTATTAACGACCATTATGCTCATAGCAAACTTGAAATGGGAGTAGATTTGATGAAAGATTCAGGTGTAAATGAAAAGGAAGTTCTCATGATTGGTGACACAATTCACGATTTTGAAGTTGCCACAGGACTTGGTGTTGATTGTATACTTGTTTCAAATGGTCATCAGTCAGAAGAACGATTATTAAAAACAACTCCAAACGTTATTTCCGAATTAAAAGAAATAAAAAGTTTTTTTAACCCATAACCCATAAACAATTAACCCGAAATCTCAGACCAACACTCACTTAATTTCTTTAACTTCTTCCTGTTTTTTAAACTCGTCTTTATCCACGGGGTTACCAAGTTCATCGAAATATTTCCATTCGCCAACCTGCTTGCCATATTGGTATTGGCCAATTATCTGAACCTGACCGTCGGGATGATAATGAATAAAGTTTCCTTCAGGTACTCCGTTTTTATAATAACTTTCGGTCATTAATTTCCCATCAGGAAAGTACTTAATTAATTTGCCATCTTTTTTTCCATTAGTAAACAAAACAATCTCAGCTGGGTTGCCTGTATCGGTATAATATGTAATACTTTCTCCGTAAAGGGTTCCAACTACATATGTTTCCATCGATATGAGTGGATTTGATATTTCGTTTAAATAATACTTCCAGATACCATCTTTTTGCTGGTTAACATATTTTCCTTCAGCCATCAAATTACCATTTTCGTAGAAGGTTGTATTATAAGCAATTACACCATCATCCAAAAAATCACTAACAGCTTTTACGCCCCCTTTGTCATAATAATAGGTAAACTTACCATAAGGCTTATCATTATTAAACTGGCCTTCGTACTTAATTTTATTATTGTCGAAATATTTAACCCACTTGCCTGTTTTTTCGCCTGCATCATTTACCTGATTTACTAATTGTGCATTCAATTGACCAACACCTGCAATTAAAATTATCAGTAAAATTTTTAATATCTTCATTTTATTATTTATTTTATTAACATGTTAACTTTGCCGATATAAAAATACTATAAATTGAACAATTATTCTTCTAAATTATTGGAATCAGCTGTTGCCGAATTGTCGCGGTTACCTGGAATCGGAAAGAAGACTGCCTTAAGGCTTACTCTTCACATATTAAAAGAGGATGCCACCTATGCTGAGAATCTTGGCAATGCTATTATGCGGTTACGTGATGAAATTAAGTTTTGTAGTAAATGCAATAATATTTCTGACTTACAGGTTTGTGAAATTTGTTCAAATCCAAAAAGGGATGAAAACACAATTTGCGTGGTTGAAGACATAAGGGATGTGCTCGCCGTAGAAAAAACTTCACAATTTAACGGATTGTATCACGTACTTGGTGGAATAATTAACCCGATTGAGGGTATCGGACCAAACGATATAAATGTTGCCCATTTGGTTCGCAGGGTAAACGAAGAGGACATCAGAGAAATAATACTGGCGCTTCCTGCCACTGTTGAAGGCGACACAACTAATTACTATATCTATAAATTGATAAAAACATTTGATATCAAAGTAACTACAATTGCTCGTGGAGTTGCCGTTGGCGATGAATTGGAGTACATAGATGAAATTACTCTTGGCCGGTCAATATTAAACAGGCTGCCATTTAGTGAGACGAATTAATTTGCTGGTAACCTCATTTCCAATATTTCCCATATAACCCTATTTCCCTATTCAGTTTACAATTTCTGATAATAACGACAATACGCAGTTAACCCGCACTCTTCACACAGTGGTTTACGAGCCTTGCATACATACCTTCCATGTAGTATTAACCAATGATGAGCCAGCGGGATCAAATCCTCGGGAATATTCTTCACAAGTTGTTTCTCTGTTTCAAGTGGTGTATTTGAATTAGTAGTAAGCCCAATTCGTGCACTAACTCTGAAAACATGAGTGTCGACAGCCATAGTTGGCTTATCAAATACAACGGCAGCGATTACATTTGCTGTTTTACGCCCCACCCCCGGTAGTTTTTGTAACTCCTCTATATCTGAGGGAACAACACTGTTGAATTCAGTAATCAATTTATTAGCCATGCCCAACAAATGTTTTGCCTTATTATTCGGGTACGAACAACTTTTAATGTGCTCGAAAATATACTCAATATCGGCATTTGCCAATTCCTGTTCAGTAGGAAATGATTTGAAAAACTCTTTTGTAATAATATTAACCCTCTTATCGGTACATTGTGCCGAAAGAATAACAGCAACCAACAACTCATAAGGTGAACGATAAACCAGCTCTGTTTCAGCAACCGGCATATTCTTCTTAAAATGCTTAATTACAGCATTATACCTTTCTTTTTTAGTCATAGTTTGATTTTTTTCAAGACCTTCCGGAGTATGCATCCCGATATTTATAGGGATAGAAGAGTCTTAACTATACCAACACAACTCTTCAAAAGTCCTAATTAACCGGAGCAATACACGCTTCCTAGAGCTACGTATGCTGGAAGGTTGTTCCTTTCTCTAAAGCCCTACCCCAAATCCAATTCGAATAACGGGATTTGAATAGGGAGAATATTGAGTTTCGAGTAAGTTGTATAATATAGCAATTGTTGCAAACCCTCTGCCTCCCATCGTTTGATAAAGGCCTCCTCCTATAAACAAACTGTTTATTGTACGCCTATCATTTGTATATTGGTCAATCATGTATTCAACACTAAGTACTTCATACTCAACATGGGCAAAAAGGAAGTTTAAAAACAAATGACGTGCAAATAAGCTTCCGCCATAATCATGAAAACTGTGCCTGCCTGTAGTTCCTCCAAAATTATAGCTGCTATATATATAAGTTAATCGCGAGCCCACATGAAAGTCGGATGTAACCTTATATCCCACAAGTGGTGAAACTTCAAAGCTTCCTCCATTATTTGAGAAACTACCTCCAAGCATACCGCCTACAAACCACGGACTTACTTTATGCTCAGCCTGCTTTACCGTTCCCAAATTTTGATATTGAGCAAACCCTGCCGTTGTAGCAAAAAATGCAAATAAAATTAACGGTACATGGATTTTAAATAACCATCGCATAATTTCAAAAATTACTTGTTCGTAAGCCTGTAAAAATACAATAAAAATAAGTCTTTTGCGTATGTATCATAACAGGTGTAAAAATTGCTTTCAATAATATATCTTTGCACCGCTAAAATACCTAGGTGTTAAGTATGAAATCTGTATTTAAATATAATCATATTGTTTTATTGTCTTCCTTAATTCTTTTTATGATTTTGATGTCATGCCGAAAGGAAGAGGCAATAAGCGATAACCCTTCTTTAAAACTTAGTTTCTCGGCCGACTCGGTTATCTTTGATACTGTTTTCACATCCATTGGCTCTGCAACAAAACAGCTAAGAGTTTATAACCATTCGACCAGCAAAATTAAAATTTCAAACCTCAGGCTTGGGCTAGGAGAACAATCCGCATACAGAATTAATGTTGACGGTGAAAGTGGAAATAGTTTCAGTGACATCGAACTTTCCGGAAGCGATAGCCTATATATCTTCGTAAGAGTAACTATTGATCCTCAAAATATTAACAATCCATATGTAGTTGAAGACGATATTTATTTTTTGACAAATGGAAACGAGCAAAGTATAAAACTTGTTGCTTGGGGGCAGGATGCAGTTTACATATTGGCCGATACATATATTGAAGGATTACCACCATTTAAAATAGTAGCCGACAGTCTTGAAACAATTCACTGGACAAACCAAAAACCATATGTAGTTTACGGGTATGCGGTTATTAATTCATATGGAAAACTTATAATTGATGAAGGTGCAAGGATTTATTTTCATGAGGGATCCGGTCTTTGGGCATATATTGATGGTGTACTTAACGTACTCGGATCAGTTGAAAATCCTGTGACTTTCAGAGGCGACCGGCTTGAGCAGGAATACTCTGACATTCCAGGCCAGTGGGATAGAATTTGGTTAATGGAAGGCAGACCAGGACATGATCACATTATTGAAAACGCTGTTATCAGCAATGCATTTATCGGATTACAGGCAGAATCGTTTTTGCGTATAACCGAAAACAAGGTGAAACTCCATAACGTTATTATTGAAAACATGACAGGTATTGGGATATTCTCCCGCGTTTTTAATATCACAGCCAATAATACTGTTGTAGCAAATTGCGGCGGTTATAATTTAGCCTTCACAGGTGGTGGAAATTATAGTTTTATTCAGTCAACAATAGCTGGATATTGGCCGTACTCAGTGCGTAATACACCCGCTATTTTTATTAACAACTATCTGATTGATACATTGGATCAACCGGTTCCAATTGCCATTAATTTCAACTTCGCGAATAGCATACTTTATGGTTTTAATAGTGATGAGTTTGAAACCGATATGGATGGTGGAGCCGATTCGCTTTACTTTTTCAATAGTAGCATTATAAAAACAAAACGCGATGTTAGCAACACCGAAATTTATACTAATATTCTGAAAAATGAAGATCCTTTGTTTGTAAATTATGAAGCCAACGATTACCGAATCGATTCACTTTCGCCTGCGGTTGGAAGAGCAAACGAAGCTATTGGCGCTACTGTTCCTCGTGATATACTTGATAATTCCCGTTTACCAATACCCGATATTGGGGCATATCAGTTTGTTCCCAGTCAGGGAGGCGGAGAAGAAGGAGGTTTTAAAACAATGCCACTACGTTTCTCAAATCCAAAGCTGTTTATTAACAAAAAAGGAAATTATCCAAAATTAAATACAAGCAATTAAAATAATCTAATTCAATAACAGCTTAATTCATATTAATTTATTAATCCGGTTGGAATAAAACCTGGATACAATTTGTCTAAAAACAATATTACATTTTATTCAGAAACTATTATTGATGCATACATTTAAAATTTTATCACTTATTTTACTATTGGCAATAAGTGTACCACTACTGAGTCAAAACATGCAGCAACCCGGAAAAAGAGGCCAGGGCAGACAAGGAGAAATGCCTGCTATTGGGCAAATCAATGGGGTTGTAGAAGATTCAATTAGCGGTAATGTAGTGGAATACGCTACAGTTGCCCTTTTTAGCAAACGGAATCAAGAGTTGGTTAACGGAACTTTCACTCAAAAAAACGGACGTTTTTTCATTGATAAAATTCCTCCCGGCCGCTATTTTATTAAAATTTCCTTTATGGGATATAAGGATCAGATAATTTCTGACATTACCATATCCAAAGAACAATCGATCATAAATCTTGATAGAATTAAACTACAGGCATCTATGGAAAGTTTAGATGAGGTAGTAATAGATGGAAGCGCTCCACGCATTGACTATCAAATAGATAAAAAGGTAATTAATGTTAGTAAGCAGATTACCTCAATATCGGGGACAGCTGTTGATGTACTTGAAAATGTACCATCAGTTAAAGTTGATATTGAAGGGAATGTTTCGTTGAGAGGAAGTACAGGTTTTACAGTTTTAATTGACGGACGACCATCCGTTTTGGATGCTAACGATGCATTGCAACAGATTCCGGCAAGCACTATCGATAATATTGAAATTATAACCAACCCATCGGCCAAATTTGATCCTGATGGAACTGCTGGTATCATCAATATTATCATAAAAAAGAATAAACTTCAGGGATTTAGTGGTGTTGTTAATCTAAATGCCGGATTAAATGATAAATATGGTAGTGATATACTTGTCAACTATAAAAAGCGAAATGTGAATATTTATTTTGGAGCCGACTATAATGTTAGAAACAATCCCGGAGAGAGCTATAACGAACGTCATACATATACTAATGAAACCTCTTATAAAACAATTACGGATGGAACTAACAATCGCGAGAGAAATATGTGGGGTTTTCGTACGGGTTTGGATTATAGTTTTAGCCCAAATGATATAATAGGCTTAGGTTTTAGATTTGGAGAGCGTAGAATGGATAGAACTTCTAATTTGGAATATGATGAGTGGATAACTCCCGGGGATATTCATAACCTTTACGAAAATTATGATGAATCAACCAGAGGCGGTAATTTTTATTACATCAGCGGTAACTATCAACATAAATTTAAAAAACAAGGACACGATGTAAAACTTGAATTTTCATATAGTAATCGGGATTTTGAAGATAACTCCATCAACGAATTAAAAGATGAAGCTGATAAAATTGTGGATGGAAGGAGGAATATAGAAGAGGGACCATCGAGTAGAATTAGAGCAAAAGTAGATTATACAATACCCGTCGGCGAGAAAGATAAATTTGAAGCCGGTTTTCAAACTCGTTTTTCTAATAGTAAAGATTATACCGAGCTTCATATACTTGATACAAGCGATGGTGTTTACAAAATTCAACCAGAATATAGCAATTCAAATATCTATCAAAGAAATATACATGCATTATATACCATTTATGCCGGCGAATTTGGAAAGCTGGGCTACCAGGGTGGCTTACGTGCAGAATATACTTTCCGGAATATTGAATCAAGTAACGACCCCCATACATATGGTATTGACCGATGGGATATCTTTCCTTCCATACATTTATCGTATCAATTACCAAAGGATCATCAACTAATGACCAGCTATACCCGCCGAATAGAACGATCGAGGGGATGGTATCTGGAACCTTTCATCACCTGGGTTGATGCCTTTAATGTTAGAAAAGGGAACCCTGCCCTACTCCCCGAATATATCGACTCGTTTGAACTGGGGTATCTGAAAAAGATTGGAAAAACAAATATGATTTCTGTAGAAGGATATTATAGAGTCACCAACAATAAAGTGGAAAATGTAAGAAGTGTTTTTGAAGAAAACGTGATGATGAGTGCCCCAGAAAATGTTGGAAAAGACTATAGTTTAGGCATTGAATTTATGCTTAGTTTTCAATTATATAAATGGTGGGAAGTAGATTTAATGGGCAATTTCTACAAATATAAAGTTGAAGGCATACTATATGATGAAACTTTTTCTAATACCAGCAATAATTGGAGTGCACGATTTAATAATACTTTTAATATTAAAAAGAATACAAAAATTCAAATCAACAGTATGTACAATGGCCCAAGTGTAACGGCCCAAGGCAGGTCGGAAGGTTATTATGTTGTTAACGCTGCTGTTCGCCAGGATTTTATGGACAATAAGCTTTCGGCAGTATTACAAGTTAGTGATATATTTTCTTCTGCCAAACATGAGTTTACAACAAGCGGTTTGGATTTTTACAATTACAGTGAATATCACCGTGAGTCTCCTATTGTAACAATAAGCATTAGTTATCGTTTTAATAACTACAAGCCTGATAATAAATCGCGTTCTAATGATGATGAAGGTTCTGAAATGGAGGAATTTTAAATATGCAATTTATACGTAATTACTTTGAAGTGCTGTTTTCGCTCACAACAGAAATGGCTCCTTATTTGCTACTGGGATTTCTGTTTGCGGGTATTCTTAAGGTAGTTGTACCTCCTGATTTAATGTCGAGATATTTAGGAAAAAGTAGTGCATCATCAGTTATTAATGCCAGTTTACTTGGTGTGCCATTACCGCTTTGTTCTTGTGGCGTCCTACCTGCCGGAATATCCTTATATAAAAATGGCGCATCAAAAGGTTCCTCAGTTTCTTTTTTAATATCAACTCCACAAACAGGTGTCGATTCAGTGTTAGTCACATGGTCGATGCTTGGGTTACCCTTTGCTCTGCTCAGACCAATTATTGCTTTTCTTACCGGAATTATGGGTGGACTATTAACAAATAAGATGGAGAAAAGTGTTACAGAAATCCCTGTCGAGAAAAAAAGACAGCAAAAAACAAAGTTTAGCATTAAAACAATTCTGCATTATGCTTTTGTTGAAATGGTAGCCGACATTGCAAAATGGTTGGTAATCGGTTTACTTATTGCAGCTCTAATTACTGTAATCGTACCTGATAATTTTTTTACCGAGTTTCACTTAAGTGGGATTAGTAGTATGTTGTTGATACTGGTAGTTTCCATTCCTCTTTATATATGTGCAACAGCGTCGGTTCCAATTGCTGCTGTACTATTGCTTAAGGGATTGTCTCCCGGTGCATTGCTCGTTTTTTTAATGGCAGGGCCTGCAACTAATGCAGCAACAATAACAGTAATCGGAAAAAATCTTGGCAAAAAAACATTAATGATATATCTAAGCTCATTAATTGTTGGGGCCTTATTTTTCGGAATTATAATTGACAACTTACTTCCTGCAAGTTGGTTTACACCTTTATCCCTGATGGCAGGCGACCACCAACATGAGATACTTCCCTATTGGCTGATAATTTCTTCAACTGTTTTGTTTGTAGCTTTGGTATTATATAGTTTTATGAATGTAATTATAAAAAAAATGAAAAGCAGAATAAACAAATCAGATAGCATGTTTTCTTCAATGGGTATTGCTGAACTTACATTAAACGTTGAAGGAATGACCTGTGTAAAGTGTAAGGCAAAAGTTGAAAATGAGATTGGTAAGATACCAAATATAACCTCAACAATTGCAGACCCGGAAAACAATTTGTTAAAAGTTTATGGACATGAATTGTCGGCTTTTTTGATTGGCCAAAAGATTGAAGAATTAGGATATAGTTATAAGGGGATTAATAAAGCCGTAAGTTCGAACTATGAAGTTTGAAGTTTGCCGCCAAAAGTATATCGTTATTAATAATCTACTTCAATTCTGCCAATTCTATTGTATTACTAAGCGTAGTAATCCTTAATAAAGTTATTATCTTCAATTGGGGGCGCACGTAAATATCATTTTTAAGCTTGCCATCATTTCCCAAAACGGTTTTTTTCTCCTTTTTCATTATGCTGAGTTAAAGTTGAAAAGCCGGAAATCTAATTTATTGGTTTTCCGGAGATCAGTTTAAAGATTTCTGCGTTAGATGGAAATTGAAAAACTCTCAATTCAAATTCAGGTATAACCGCCAATATATGATCAAAAATATCAGCCTGGATATCCTCGTATTGACCCCAATCAGTTGTAGTGGTGAAAACATAAATTTGTACCGGAATACCTTTTTCCGTTGGATCGAGATGACGAACTAAAAACGTCATATCATTATTTATATCCGTTCTTTTCATTAAATAAGCCTTTAAATATGCTCTAAAAACTCCGAGGTTAGTTTGTCTTCGTCCGTTAACCAAAATGGAGGGGTCAATTTCTTCTGCAGCGTTGTATTCTGCTATTTCTTTCTCTTTTCTATTAATATATTCCTTTATTATTTTAATCTTTTCAAATTTCTTAAGCATTTCCTTATCACAAAACTTTATGCTATCCATATCAATGTTTATGGCTCGTTTAATCCTTCGTCCTCCCGACTCCGACATCCCCCTCCAATTTTGAAAAGAATCTGATATCAAACTATACGTTGGAATAGTAATAATGGTTTTGTCAAAATTTTGTACCTTAACAGTTGTCAGGTTTATTTCCAATACGTTACCATCAGCACCATATTTAGGCATTGTTATCCAATCGCCGATTGCAATCATCTTATTGAAAATCAACTGTAAGCCCCCCACAAAACCAAGTATAGGATCCTTGAAAATCAACATTAGTACAGCCGACAGAGTTCCAAGTCCAAGTAAAACTGTAGTTATGTTTTTATTGAAAATATAACCGAAAATCCCAAGTAATACAATTAAATAAATAACAATTTTTAGCACCTGAATAATACCATTTATCGGATGATCTTTGGCTACATGAAATCGTTTATAATAGTCGTTAACTGTGCTTAATAAGCTTTCAAAAATTAGTGCACCTATTACATAAAAAAATATTACGGATAGATCCTTAACAAAATTAGATATGTTTTCATGAATAAATAAATCACTTTCAACTGAATAGTAAATAATAAGAGCAGGCATTAAAAAGGCCATCCTGATGAAAAACCTATTTTTAATGAGAAGATCATCAAAATGAGTTTTCGACCTTCTAACTAAGGGAATTATAACTCTTTTTAATAAAAATTCTGTTATTCTATATGCAACAAATGAAAATAATATGAGTACCACATATGCCAAAATTTGAAAAAGGTGGGTTGCTATATCCTCGGATACTCCCATACTTTCAAAAAATTTCGTGCCCTTGTCTACTAATTCAATAAATGTCATCAATAATGCTTTACAAATAATTATTAAAGTTTTTCAATAGCGTTTAAGTAACTTTTTCTTATCGAAGAAAGCTTATCGATATTCGTGTTTTTATCATATATCCTCACAAAATCAACAAGTCCTTGTGCATCGTACACGCTAGTTTGAGCTGCATCAAAAACATTATTTTCAATATTATATTTGATATTTCTGGTTATTACTTCAAACTCTTCCCAATCAATAAGCACCGGAACCTGCAAATAGAAAAACTCTTTAACATCCATATCTTCGTAAATACCTTCGATTAATTTACTTAATCTGAAAAATTTTCTTATTCTGATAATGCCTTCATACGGAGCAATTTTTTTAGCTTTTTCAAATTCAATTCCTTCCCTGATAAAATTTTCAATAAGTTCTGCTATCGTGTTGTATGATACATCTTTAAAACGAATGATACTAACCAGGTTATTTTGGAGATATATTGTACCCGGCACAGCATCAAAATGAATTTTAGTTGATTTTTTTACTTCCTGAATAGTTCTTATAATTCTCTCATCATTATAAACATTCTTAGTAACTACAAACAGCGATTCGGGTTCGAGTTTATCAGGTATTGTTGTGCCATGATAGCCTGGATAAGGTAGTAATGACTCAAGTATTAAAGCCCTACTGTTAGTTTCGTTTTCAACTGATGCAAGTTTCTCTTTTTTTACAATAGTACCGACGGATTGAATAATGTTATTGCTCATAATTTAAAATTGTTTATTAGTGATAAAATGCTAAAATAAAAATATTTTATTAGATAGTAATTACTTTCTTTCGAAGCAATAAAAATACTTCCCTGCCTTTTCTTGGCAATATTGAATTAATTGCTGTTTCAAAAATCTCAAACTCAAAATAGGGTTTAAACAGTTGCATGTACTCATCAGTGGTTCCTCCAAATGGAGGCCCGTTAAAATTAAACTCATGATTAAACAAAAGTCCTGTAAATTTCCCTTCATTATTCAACAGGTTAAATATCTGTTAGTTGATCAAAGTATTGTTTTAACGGTGTGGAAACATACCCAATATCCCATCCTGTTTGTTTTGAAGTGTAAAGGTTATCCCAATTTTGCTTTAATAAATTCATGGTTAAAGTTACAATGAGTGAATGTGTGAATGATTAAAACAGGAAACTTTACCCTTTAATTTTACAATTATAACCCATACTTGATAGGACAGTTACGACCTTTTCCCTTAAATCACCCTGAATAATTACTTCGTTATCTTTAACCGAACCCCCGACACCACATTTTGTTTTTAGCAATTTGCCCAGTTCTTTCAGTTTGTCATCGCTACCAACAAAACCTTTGACCAAAGTCACTTTTTTCCCTTTTCTCTGTTTTTTGTCGAGACTGATGATCAGTTTTTGCTCATTTGGAGGAAGAGTAATAACTTCTGAATCCTGTTCCTCCCAATCGTTAAAATCTGGGTTTGTTGAATAAACTATTTTTGTATTTTTAAACTTTGCTGTCATCTGGATTTATTATGATTTTTAAAGATAATGGGTTTATTTTAATTTCCAGATCCTTACCTAAGTTTATAGGTTCGCCATCAACGTTAACAACCGAATTTTGAGTACAGCTAACTTTTAAACTAGCAGACTTCACTATTTTTACCAAGGCAGAATTATCGATCATTCTTAAAAGTAATAGATTGGCAATTAATGGAAGTCGGTAGATTTGTGGTTTTTTCATTATGCAAACATCAAGCAGGCCATCTGTTAATTTAGCATTTGGAGCTATGCTGGTATTATATCCAAACTGATTTGAATTGGCAAACGATACAAACAATGCCTCTTGTGTAATTACCTTGCCATCCTCAAAGGTTATTTTATAATTTTGGGGCTTATAGTGAAAATATTCGTTGGCAATAATTTGAAAATACCCCAAAAACCCTCTACGACCAGCTACGGCAAAACGTTCAGCAACTAATGCATCAAAACCAACGCCAGCTATACTAACAAAAACTTTTCCGTTAACAGATCCGGTGTCAATAATTGTGGTAGTATAATTGTTAATTAAATAGATTGCTTTCTCAATATTCCGTGAAATTCCCAAATGGCGGGCTAGTCCATTTCCTGAACCTAGTGGCACAATTCCCAGTACGGATGAACTGCAAATCATAGACGATGCTACTTCATTTACAGTACCGTCGCCTCCAACAGCCACAATTATATCTACTTTCCTGGCAACAGCTTCTTTACTAAGTGAAACAGCATGACCAGGCGATTTAGTATAAACTACAGATGTTTCATATATATTATGATCTATTCCTTTTTCTATAGCTCTGGAAATACGATCCCTGTTTTTTTTTACAGATTTAGGGTTTATAATAAAAATAATACGTCTCATTTTTTTCCTAACACTACTTTAACAGCCCTAATCATTTCTTCAGCATGCAAACCACTTTCATCAGCAACATTATATTTCACGCTATAATCTCCAATAGCTGCAACATCAACATTATTTGTTATAACAATTCCATTTGTTAAATTAATTGTATCGCCGGCAGTTGTAATATCGTAAGCAATTGCACCCGGGTCGATATAAGGTATATCTTGAGCCCAATACAAGGGATTTAAACCAAGCACTACAATTTCAGGTTTAGTTCCGTCTCCCGGATCTTCCTTTTTGCAGGAAGATGCAAGTGAGATTGATGCAACAACAAAGAACATAGATATAATGAATTTCAATTTCATAATTTACAAACATTTAATTTTCTCTCTGTCAAACGCAAAATTAGATAATTTAGTTTGTTTGCTAACTAACGGAATCGAGTAAAAACAAAATATTTGAGGCAAATAAAATTCCTGTTTAAGGTGTAAACGACAAAACTCGTTTAGTATTTCAAACAGTAAATATACTTTAAACAAAACGGATTATTTTTGCAGCTTCAATATAATAATACTTGTTACATATATATTCATGAATAAAAATTTCAAAAGCCGGCTAATCGGAATTACCTTTTCAACTATATCGATTGTTGGTTTCGCACAACCCTCTAAAATAGAGAATGTAAATTTCAGACCGCCTGTTGACATACCCCTTTATCTTTCCGGCACATTTGGTGAATTACGATCAGATCATTTTCATTCAGGTATAGATATTAAAACTCAAGGAGATGAAGGTAAGGTTATAAGAGCAATTGCTGACGGCTGGGTGAGCAGAATAAAAATCTCAATAGATGGGTATGGCAAAGCAATTTATATTACACATCCTACAGGTTACGTATCAGTTTATGGACACCTCCAAAAGTTTAATGACTCCATACAAAAATTCGTTATAAACGAACAATACAAAAAGGAAAGTTTTGACATTCAGATTTTTCCAAAAACAGACCAAATAAAAGTTAAACAAGGGGATATAATTGCATACTCAGGAAATACAGGAAGTTCGGATGGACCGCATCTGCATTTTGAAATCAGGGATGAAAAATCGGAGTACCCGCTTAATCCTTTATTATTTAAAGATATTAAAGTTAAAGACTTTTATCGTCCGAAAATAACCGAACTGGTAATTTATCCGGTTGACAGCAATTCAACAATCAATGGAGTATGTGATACAGTTTTATTTGATATTGATGGCTGGGGTATCGAACATCGAATTAAAGGAAAACCTGAGATAACAGTGTTTGGAAGGATCTCTTTTGGCATTTGTACTTACGACCTTATGAATGATCTTTCTAATAAAAATGGAGTTTACAACACAAAACTTTTTCACGACACAGCCATCGTTTTCGATCTTAAAATGAACAAGTTATCATTCAACACAACACGATACGTAAATAGCCTGATTGATTATTCTTATTTTATCAAATCTAAAAAAAGAGTTATAAGAACTGAAATCGATACAAACAATTTATTTAAGGGATACGTAACCGTTCACAACAACGGTATTATTAATTTTAAAGATACGTTAATTCATAGTATGGCTTTCGGCGTTGCAGATGCTTACGATAATAAATCAAGACTTGAGTTTAAGGTTAGAAGTAGTGATAATAAAAGTAAGGTTCTAGAGACCAAACTCAAAAAAATTAATATTTTTTTTTTTTTTTTTTTTTTTTTTTTTTTTTTTTTTTTTTTTTTTTTTT